>CAVJHG010000019.1:42429-44943 GCA_963649335.1 bacterium | reverse complement strand
AAATTAACTCTCGGCAAGGTCACAACCAAAAACGCTTTAAACTTCAACCTCCACGTAGGCTCTGACGCTGACATGACAAACAAGATCAATGTCAATATCGAGCGCATGGATTCATCATACCTTGGAATCAAGGATCTTAATGTTTCTGACGATTCAGGCAAGGCTGCTACCTATGCTATTGATGCTATCAGCGATGCATTGCAGAAGGTTTCTGACCAGAGATCATCACTTGGTGCTATCCAGAACCGTCTTGAGCACACAATTGACAACTTAGACAACGTAGTAGAGAATACTACATCTGCTGAGTCACGTATCCGTGATACAGACATGGCTGATGAGATGGTTAAGTACTCTAAGAACAACATCCTTACTCAGGCAGGTCAGTCTATGCTTGCACAGGCTAACCAGTCTACTCAGGGAGTACTTTCACTCTTACAGTAATTTTCTTACAATAAAATAGGTTGTACAACAGAAAGGCCCCGCGAGGGGTCTTTTTGTGTTGATTTTTTTTATATAAAGTGTCAGATTAAGAGAAAAAAGTTGTGTATATAGGTGAAAGGCACAAAAATGAAAGGAGAAAAGATAATGGAGGATGCCAAAATAGTAGAGCTGTACTGGGCAAGAAGCCAGCGGGCAATAAGTGAGACAGCGTCCAAATATGGTAACTATTGCACTTCAATTGCTAAAAATATTTTGGGAAATTATGAGGATGCCGAGGAATGTGTCAATGATACCTATATGAAAACCTGGAATTCTTTGCCGCCCCACCGGCCTCAGATGCTGTCTACCTTTTTAGGGAAGATTACAAGAAATCTATCCTTTAACCAGTATAAGATGAAGCATGCTGATAAGAGAGGAGGCTATGAGATACCCATAATACTTGATGAGTTAAGCGAATGTGTCTCTGGACATGATGACGTAGAAAAAATGATTGAGTATAAAGCTATTGTAGGTGAAATTAATGCTTTTTTAAGGGAATTATCAAGAGAAAAGAGAAACATTTTCATATACAGATACTGGTATTCACTAAGTGTGGTTGATATAGCTCAAATTTGTGGAATGAAAGAAAACACCGTATCAATGATACTTAGTCGCACAAGAAAGAAATTGCGGGAATATCTTACAGAAAGGGGATATGAGGTATGACAGGGGAAAAATTATACAAAATCATGAATGACATAGATGATAAATATATAGAGGAGGCAAGAAAGAGTATGGATACATATATGGGAGCAGGTAAAATAAATCAAATCAACAAGAAAAAGAAATTGAGATATAAATCATTTGTAGCAATAGCAGCCTGCTTATGCCTAGTGGCTGTGGGAGCCACCTTGTTAAATAATAGAACTGTGGGAAATGCACCACAACCTGAACAGGTACAGGTGGCTAACCCTCTTATTGAGCTTGCCTCAGCAGAAGAGATGGCTGAATACTTAGGATTTGATGTGCCGATATTAGACAAGGAGGTAGAAGCTTATATAGTTATAGTCAATGAGGACAGCTATCCGACTATTGGTCGTATTGAGTACGCCGATGGAAATACCTTTAATATGGAATATGGTACAGGCGACATCAGCGGAATATATGGGGGCGAATTCTCAGAGGAGAAGACAATAAATGATATTAATGTAAGCTTTTATACCTACTCTGATGGCATAAGCAGTATAAAGTATGCCCTGTGGGAAAAGGATGGCTTTACATATAGCCTGACAGGTGCAGATAATCTAAAGGATGAGGTGCAAAGTCTTATTGCATACAACTAATTAAGCATATATTCCATGCATGGACGGCCTTACCCTTGGGGATAAGCCTGAATACTTGCTGGTATGGAACTGTGCACTATTGTTCCAAAGTATTCTATAAGCTGGTCCCTTGTATACAGATTTGTATTTTGAAATATATTAATCATCATCCCCGCTACCGCTTCGGTATAAAAGTCACTAAGAAATTCCATGAAGCTGGCGGGGATTTCTACTTTCATCTGTGCTGCAATATCCTGCAGCAGCTTCTTCATAATTCCGTTAAAATCCTTGTATAGAAAGCGCTTCAGCTCATCACGTCCCACGGAATCATATATACAGTTTAAGACATATGAATTTTCTTTCACATAATCAATCACGTAAATAAAGGCATCCTGGTAGTCTACTAAAAGGTCAAAGTTCTTTACCACCTCAAAGGTTTCCTGTTCTAACATCCATCTGAGCAGACCATATATGTCCTCAAAGTGATAATAAAAGGTCTTGCGGTTTATATTACATTTTCTGATAAGTTCACTGACTGTTATTTTGGAAAAAGGTTTTTCCTGCAGCAGGTCTTTTAGGGCATCGCAAATAGCCTTCTTTGTTCTAAGTGCAGTTTCTTCATGGGTCATTTTGTATTTCTCCTTATATGGCAAGACCCTCAAGGGTGTCTTGATTATTTATTATACATTTGACCATCAAATTTTAAAGCTTTTCACAGGTATTTTTGACCATCAAATGACCACCATTTGTCCATATTTACACAAATTTAATA
>CAVJHG010000019.1:37435-42129 GCA_963649335.1 bacterium | reverse complement strand
TGCGACTGAATAGCGGGCAGGCTTGTTATTCACTTACCGGAACTTTGACTAAAGAAGAGGAAGGAAAATAGATAAAATGAAAAGGTTTTATACATGGGTTGTAAATCACCCCAAGCTGATTATTTCAATATTTGCCGTCGTTTTTATAGTATGCTTTTTTTGCAGGCAGGCGGTAGCTGTTGACTATGACATGAATGACTATTTGCCAGAGGACAGTCCATCTACGGTTGCTCTTGACTTAATGAATGAGGAATTTGCCTCTGGCATACCAAATGCCAGAGTAATGGTAAAAAATGTGACTGTTCCAGAGGCCTTGGAGTACAAGAGCAAAATCCTGGGGATAGATGGTGTCACAGACGTCACCTGGCTAGACGATGCTCAGTCTGTAGAAGTGCCCTTGGAGACCCTGGACCAGGCAGTGGTGGAGGATTATTACAAGGATGGAAATGCCCTTTTTACAGTAACCATTGAAGCGGATAAGCGAATTAGCGCAGTTAATGAAATCAGAGACCTGATTGGAGATGACAATGCCATGACTGGCAGCGCTGTATCCACAGCCACAGCCACCCAGAGCACTATAAAGGAAATCGCAAAAATAGCAGCATTTGCCATACTCTTTGTATTTTTGGTCCTTGCCATTACTACACCATCCTGGATGGAACCAATCCTTGTTATGATAGGCCTTGGAATTGCTGTCATTATAAATGCCGGCTCCAACCTGATATTTGGTCAGATATCCTTTGTTACAAATGCCGCAGGAAATATATTGCAGCTTGCCGTATCCTTAGACTACTCAGTATTTCTTTTGCACAGATTTACAGAGTGCAGGCAGCACAATGAAAATAATAAGGATGCCATGATAGAGGCTTTGACTTTGTCAACCGCATCTATTTTGTCCAGTGGCCTGACAACGGTTATAGGTTTTTTGGCATTGTGTTTGATGCATTTTCAGATTGGACCAGACCTAGGTCGGGCCCTTGCAAAGGGTATAGCCATAAGCCTTGTTACGGTATTTGTATTTATGCCGGTGCTGATACTTTCTACAGTCAAATGGATTGACAAGTTTGAACACAGGCCCTTGCTTCCAAGCTTTGTAAAATTTGGAGGCTTTATCCAGAAGGTCATGTTTCCAATGGTAATTATTTTCTTTGTGGTAATGATTCCATCCTATCTGGCTTCCAATGCCAACAGCTTTAACTATGGCTCTTCAAAGATTTTTGGAGACAACACCAAGCTGGGGGAAGATACAAATGCCATCCAGGATATATTTGGAAAAAGCGATACCTATGTAGTCATGGTGCCGAAGGAGGATAAGGCCACTCAAAAAGCCCTGTCGGAGGCTCTTCATGACATTCCTGAGGTGAGCAGCATCATATCCTATGTGGATACCGTGGGTATGGAAATTCCAGAAAGCTATTTGGATGAGGCGACCTTATCAAAGCTTTGTTCTGATGACTACACCCGTATGGTGCTTACAGTAGACGCAGAATATGAGGGGCAAAAGACCTTTGACCTTGTGGAAAATATCAGATTTACAGCAGAGCAGTTTTACCCGGGAGAGTGGTATCTGGCAGGAGAAGGCGTATCTACCTATGACTTGATGGACACCATCACAGCTGACATGGTAAAGGTCAACCTGGTGGCAATCGGAGCTGTATTTGTGGTATTGCTTATAACTATGGGGTCAGTTACTCTTCCGATTATTTTGGTGCTTTGCATAGAGACTGCAGTTTGGATCAACCTGGCAATACCTTATTTTACTGACTCAACTATTTTTTATATTGCATATCTGATTATAAGTTCAATACAGTTGGGAGCAACTGTAGACTATGCAATTTTGTTTACAGACAGATATAAGACTTACAGAGCAAGCATGGGTAAAAGGGATGCAATCATAGGCACTGTATCAGCTGTTTCTGTATCTATTCTGACATCATCAAGTGTGCTTACTGTAGTAGGCTTTTTGCTGGGAGCCATATCCACTCATGGCGTCCTGTCTCAGCTGGGATATTTCCTAGGAAAAGGCACCCTGTGCTCGCTGGCGATTGTACTTTTTGTATTGCCAGGACTCTTATATATATTTGACAGAACCTTTATCAAACAGTCAAAAGAAAACAAGGCAAAGTAAGATACCCAGATTACTGGGAGAAAGGAAAAAGTCCAAGCATCATATGAGATAATTGGATTATAGGTGATTTATTATGAATAAAAAGAAAATTATATCAGGCACAATGGCCTTTACCATAGTAGTGGGCAGTATAATTCCTGGCACCGGTGTTTATGCCAAGACTGCCTCTGAGAAGGAAGAGGTAGTCTATATCATGACTGAGGCCAGTGGCCAGGTCGATTCAGTAAATGTGGTAAATATATTCGGCAAGGGAGATATTACCGATTACGGTAACTATAGCTCTGTCAAAATGCTTACATCCACAGAGCCTATTTCCCAGGATGGGGATACTATCACCTTCAGCTCTGAGGCTGACAGGATATATTATCAAGGAACCCTAGAGGATGCCAAGATACCATGGAATATTGACATTTCCTATACATTGGATGGAAAGAAAATTTCGCCTGAAGACCTGGCAGGCAGGTCTGGAGCCCTTGAGATAAGGATAAAAATCACAGAAAATACTGCCTGTAAAAATGACTACTATGACAGCTATGCCCTGCAGGCAGCAGTAACATTGGATACTGATTTGTGTAAAAATATCAAAGCAGAGGGGGCAACTCAGGCAAATGTAGGCTCTGATAAGCAGCTCAGCTATACCATTTTACCGGGAAAAGGGCTGGATGCCACCATCAGTGCCGATGTCACTGACTTTGAGATGGATGCCATAACTATAAATGGTATCAAGCTAGACCTGAATTTGGATATTGATGATGCAGAGCTGATGGACAAGGTGTCAGAAATCATGGATGCTTCAAAGCGTATTAATGATGGAAGCAAGGCTGTTAATGATGGGGTCTTAAAGCTTTCCGATGGAGGAAGAGACTTAAGTGAGGGGGCCGACAGTCTTTATTCAGCAACAGGTAGCCTGGATGATGGAATCACTTCATTACAGAAGGGAGTGACCACATTGCAGTCAGGACTTAATACATTAAACTCAAAGTCCGCTGATTTGAAAAATGGATCCACCCAGGTTAAGGATGCCTTGTTGAAAATTCAGTCAGGCCTTGCAGGTGTGTCTATGTCTACAGACCAGCTTGCTAAGCTGACAGGCAGCTCATCTGCAATAAAGGAAGGCATTGATAATTTGCATAGAGGAGCAGTGGAATTACAGGCAGGCCTGTCTTACCAGGCTTATAAGGCTGCTATGCAGCAGAATAGTTTGAACATAGATGACCTTCAGAAAAACAACGCTGCTACCATCGAAGCACTAAAGAAGCAGATTGACAGTACAGCTGATGAGAATCAAAAAGAAAGCCTGCAGCAGGTTGTCAAATTATTACAAGCAAATAATTATGCCATAGATGGCACCCAAGGCTATTTTACCCAGGTATCTGCTGGGGCAGACTCCTTGGTGAACGGCCTGGCAGAACTTAATACAAACTACCAGACATTTCATGCAGAGATTGTAAAGCTTGCAGGTTCACTTTCTGAAATGGCAACAAACATGGCCACACTGAAGAGCGGTATAGATACCCTTGTAACAAACTATTCAAGCTTGGATTCGGGAATTTCAGAATATACAAGTGGCGTAGCTACAATAGTTGCCGGTTATTCTAATCTGGTAAATGGTACAAATTCCCTTGCATCAGGAAGCAAGGAGCTGTTGGAGGGAACAGGAAATCTGAAGGATGCCACAGCAAGTCTTAAGGATGGTATCGATGTCTTGTCTGATGGCACAAATGAATTGCATGATGGTACCGATGAATTTTACAATAAGACTTCTGACATGGATAGTCAGGTGGAGGACAGCATTGATGATATGCTTGCCTCAATATCTGGAGAGGAGACGGAAGTTATTTCATTTGTCTCTGATAAAAATACAAATGTTTCATCGGTCCAGTTTGTTATAAAGACAGCTGCTATTGAAATAAGTCAGGATGAGGCTGTCATAGAGACAGAAACAGAGAAGACTTCCTTTTGGGAGAAGCTAAAAAATCTGTTTTAACTCAGTGGTTGAAATCTTTTGCCTTAAGTGTAAAGGGCAGTGGGGCTGATAATTTTGATGCTGAGTAAATCAGGATTTATAAGCTATCTACCCTGACAAAAATAATAGATATATTTTTTATAAAGTAGGATTAATTTATAAAAGCTCAAAATCTTGTATAAAAATACAGGATTTTGGGCTTTTTGTGAACATTGTTATTCAATCTTTAACGAATTTTTAACGTAATATAGGCTTTGAAATGGTATACTCATAAAGTAAGAGATTATAAGTCTCAAAATCTGGTCTTTAGGTTGACAGCATATAAAGAAAAGGAGAGGAACATATGGGACAAAACGAGTATAAGAATATAAGTACTGCTGCAATACAGAAAATGGCAGCTAAAAGGATAACAGAACTAGAGCAGCAGCGTAATATAGTTGATAATAATCCAGATTACAATGAGATTAACAAAAGACTGGCCATTTTGACTGAAATAAAAAAAGGACCTAGCTGGTCTGTAGTGAGAAAAGAGACTTGGTACAACAAGAAATGGGTCCAATTTTTGAAAATGGAAAAGGATCATCGTATTGACTCAATTGA
>CAVJHG010000019.1:35921-37207 GCA_963649335.1 bacterium | reverse complement strand
GGCAGTCCAAAAAATAAAAAACAATGAGGCAGGGGATGTTGATGAAAAAAGTAAGAACAAGCTGTTAGAGGAATATGCTGCTTTCGAGAAAGTGAAGAATAAAATTGCTGAAAGGCAAGCCAAGCGTGTAGAGCTGGAGGCACAAAAGGATAAGCTTGACAAAGAAAAGAATGCTCAGATCAAAAACTTACCTGAAGGAATTAATCTGCAATTAGCCAATGAGATTTTTTATTCTAAGGTTAAGGTTTCAAATACAGAATTTGATGCCGAAAAATTAGTGTCTGAGGATGTTTTAGCTGGAGATAAGCAGCTTCAGGAGCTGGTAAATACATACTTGGCATTCCAGGATAAGATTTCAACCACTATTAATAGAAAAAGTGAAAACCATACTTTTTTTGCAATAATGCGTACTTGTGCCAAAAACAATAAGTCGGCATCTGCATTTCGTCTGTTAGATCAAGATATTGATATGATGGAGGAAAAGTATAAATACGATATATGGACAACAGATTTCACTGGAATAAATTTTAAAGAACCAAGGATGTTACAATTTACTGAGTATCCGGTCCTGAAGGTCTTAGAAGCTACAGGCAATGCAGATTTTATTATGTATAATGCTTTGGTTAATGCTCTTTATACTAAGGTGGTTAATTTACCAGCAGCGAAGATTGTTCCCATCAACTTTGAAAGGCTTAGAAGTAGGGTACTAGCCACCAATGTTCTGGTTGCTAATATAAAGAAAAACTCTGACTTTATGGTAGATCTTAAAACGAAAATTAAGAAAGAGAAAGCATCGATTGAGGCGAACAATAAGGGAAAAGAAGTAGAATGGAAAAAATTGCAGCAAGATAAGAAGAGACAAGAAGAGGATAGGCAATTACGAAAGGAACAAAGAAAGCAAAACAGAAAAGCTAATACAGCCTTTATAGAACAATATTGCAAAGATCATAGTGCTGAAATGTTGCCGGCTATACGACCTTACTACGAGAACTGGCTTAAGAAATATCTGAAAGCCAACAAACACATGTCTGATAGTGAAAATGAGTTTGATACACACTTCCGTTTTGCAAAGGATACAATTGACAGACGAATTAAAAGGATTGCTGTTGTTATAGAAAGGGATACTAAGACCTTAAGAACTGGTATCAGCTCTTATGGCTTGGGGCTGCCTATTTTAGCTCAGTTTAGTTTCGGTAAGATAATGGAGCTTTTATATGAAGCGGCAGAAAAACCAGAAAAGTATGCAGAGATTAAAAAGGCAGTAGAGGCTGCAAAGGCTGCAAAGT
>CAVJHG010000019.1:34222-35406 GCA_963649335.1 bacterium | reverse complement strand
ATAACAAAAAAACTGGGAGTAAAGATGCTTTTATCTGCTTCTGCAGCTATTAATGTGGAAGTAGTATTTATGCTGGAAAATAAGGCTGTTTATGCAGTTAATGCTACTAAGCTGGAGGCTAATTTTAATAAGGCCTTTAGAGGGACTAAGCTGCCATACTATTTTAGAGAGCAAGCAGTGGCCTATATCAAAAATGTGGGAGCTTCAGTAGAAAGTAAAAAGGCCGTTGAGACAGCACTAGAAAGCTTTGCTTTTAATGCCAAGTCTAATATGAAAATATTTGACGAGTTGGTAAAGGATAAGACATACACTGATTCTCAATGGAAGGAGCTACAGCAGCTTCAGGCTAAGAGTATATCTCTGGTTGATAGCGAATTTAAAAAAGCAATTAGTGCTAGGCTTTCAGAGTTAGATAAAAATGCAGCCACAGAAGGCGTCAAGAACTGGAAGAGCTTTATTAGTGCTGATGTAGAGCCTGATGCACCTTTACTTAAAGTGCCTGAAAATAATATTTATAAGCAAGCTATCTTAAATGAGGGCTTGTGTTCTTTTGGTGCCTTTGAAGGAGCCTTTGAGCAGGAATATATTAAGGAGGCTATGCTTGTAAAAATAGAGGAGCTTCTTAAGAATGGGGCCTTCAAAGAACAGATTCCAGCCCTCGAGGGAATAAAAAGCCTTGCTCAATTAGAAAATATATCTTACATAGACTTTAATAAATTTATTGACCTTTTGAAAAAAAATATTAATAAAGATCTCAAGCTGTGGAATGATATTAATTGCCTTGGGGCAAAGACTATTAAGATAGAGACTTTGACAGATCTTTTACAGGGTAAGCTTACAACGGATAATATTGAGAGCATCAGGATGCGCTATCGCAATGCTAAGACTAGAGAGGAGGAGGCATTCAGAGCTAAAAATCTGGTTTTAATCAGCGATATCAATGTAGTAGACAATAAAAAGCTTGAATTTCAGTACACTGAAGCAAGTGGTAAGAACGATGCACCAATTGTCAAGGAAAGACTGAACCGTTTTAACTCTGCTCAAGTAGTATGGGATAAAATATGGAAGTATACTAAAGCAGATACAGATTATTCAAATGATGGAGCTTTAGCAATTAAAACATATAAAAAATTGCAAGAGCTTTTAGAGAGTCGTAAGGCCACAATTGTAGATGATAAAGATTT
>CAVJHG010000019.1:32621-34069 GCA_963649335.1 bacterium | reverse complement strand
AATAATTACTGAATTTCTTTCTGGTGGCTATGAGTCGCAGATTATTAAAAATAAAACTGAGGGCTTTGAAGCCTTGTATCATAAGAAAGAGCCAGATTATGTCTTAACAATGGCACAAGTTAACTATGACACTCTTCAGCGTATTAATCGTGTGATAGCTAGCAGCGGAAAGCTAGAGAGTCAATGTGGACTAGAGGTCAAGCATCTTCTTAAAGAAAATTATATAACTCGATTGTCTCCAATGGCTGTACGCTTTTTAGCTGTCAGAGAAGGTGACACAAATCATGATGCTAACGAGGCATACAATAAGGCTCATTTTGGCTGTAAGAATCTAGGCGAATTTTTACAATTCTATGAAAACTATACAAAAGACCAGTTGGAAAAGGATAATAAAAAAGCCAAAGGCGATGGCAACTACAGAAAATTTATTGGCATTGGCATTTTCAAAAATGAAGAAGTCCAAGAAGCCATGGAGCATTTTAATGCAAGAAGGCAGGAATATATTAGCTACAATGATGGAGTATTTAGCAATATATTCCCATATCTTCTGGATCGAACTGAAACCTGGGAACATATAATGATGGACAGTGATTCTCAATTTAAGTCTTATCTTGACACCCAGAAGGATAAAATCACTGCATTAGAAGCATTAGCAAAATATCCGGAGCCTTATGTTAAGGACTTTATAGCGAAAAATGCTGATGCAATAATAGATGGCATCGGTAATAGTGAAGAATGGAAAAGAAAAATTGATGATTATGTAAAATACATGATGAATGTCAAAGTAGATGGTAAGTCTATTAATAAGAGACTGGAGGAGTTAAAGCAGGAATATTTCAAGAAAAAAGGATATGAAGAGTTCTACGTGTCAGTTGAGGCTAGCATTGTTGTAGGCTTAAATGGATTTGAGAATTTAAAGGATGATGATGCGTTAAAGAAATTCTTTAAAAAGCAACGGGCTATTTATGAAGAAAATTCAAAGGCTCTGGATGAATTTGCAAAAGCGGTTGAATTAGATGAAGAAACTGCCATGCTTTTTAGGACTCAGTTGGCTAATCATTTGATTTGGGAAGACAACAAGGTATTTAAAGATAAATTGCTAGATTATCTGGCTCACTTTGATGAGAGCGAGATGCTTAAGGCCAAAGAGCTTGAAGAGGCCAAGGCTCGTATGAAGACCAAGGCTGAGTTCTGTAAGGAAATAGAGGAAAGCAAGAAAGAATCAAGAGCTGAAATTAATAAGAATAAGGCAGTCATTCATACATATAGCATGCAGGTATGGCAGTCAGCATCTCCTATTTTGGCTGCATCAGGGGTTATTAAGCAAATAAAGGACGAAGAACTTGCAGATGCACAAGATCGTGTAGTCAAGGTACTAAAGGATGGACTATATGCGGATCCAGTAAAAAAATGTCTTGTTGAAATTATCTTGGCTGACAGTAAGAAGG
>CAVJHG010000019.1:0-32346 GCA_963649335.1 bacterium | reverse complement strand
TGGAGTAAAATGCATCCAAGTCTGCAGCTTGAGGTTAGAGATACAGTAATGTGCTTGCAGATGGCACTTATGACTACTCCTCTGAGCGAAGTTAAAACCATGTTCGACAAAAGAGTAGCTTATTTTGAAGAGCAGGACTACCTCAATAAAAGAATTGATGAGTATATTGCTTCTAAATCAACTGACTTGAGTGGCGCGGCTGAAGAGTATAAAAATCAGCTGAAGCAGGGCATGCGAGAAATGCTGCAGGCTAACCATAAGCTTATAGATAAGGATATAAAGTTTACAAAGGGTAAACTGGATGCTGAAGCGATAAAGCAAAAAGAAAATATTTGCGATGGATTAACAAAGCAAATTGCAACTTTAAAACAACGAGCGGCTGAAAAGACGATGGCAATTGAATCCACTAAAGAGGATAAGCTGGCGAATGCGGCAGCAAAGCGAGAGCTGGCAAGCTTAAAGCTAATTATCCATGACCTGGAGAAGAAGCTGATTGATGCTGAGTCGGATACTATTTCCGGATACCTGGATAAGTATTTTAATAATAAAGCCTCAAGAGATTATATAGCCAATTCTGCATCAGTTATGGGGGCTGTTTATTGGAAAGACCTTAGATCAGGAGAAAGACAAAATAATGCCCTTGATAGGAGGCTATTAGAACGGGTTATTGAAAGAACTCACGATAAGGAGCTTATCAAAAAATTTAATAAGTTGGATGTGGATCAGCGTAAATTACTTTTTCTTAAGCTATCCATGCCTCTTGAGAAAGGCAATTCAACCTTGCCTTCAGCTATTTGGTATAACGATGGCATTATAGATCAGACCACAAGTGGAGATCAGTATGCCCAGTATATAAGCAGCTACTTTGTAGGTGATAAGTTTGAGCCTGTAATTGACTATCATGCTGCACTGGCTCACTTGATTAAAGAGGATTATTATTTTGATAAAAAAGCCTTTGATGATGCCTATAATTTTGTGAATTTGTGTACCATAGAGAAGCAGGCCATGATACCAAAGGATTGGGAGCGCCTGGATGGGGCCTATCATTCAATAGATGCATCTCTTAGAGTATTGGCGGGCGATGATAGCAAAAAAGAGCTGGTTAAGAGCCGAGAAGAAGAATCACAAAAAGAAATAGCAAGTATTAAAGAGCTTAAAGAATGGTTAATAAAGCAGGCTGAAAAGGAAGGAACGGATACACTTGCTGAATTAAACAAGCTGAAGAATTCTGAATGGAAGATTCTTATTCAATTGCTTCAGAACAGGACGGTCCTTGATTACACTACAGGCGCATCACTTCGTTCTATTATAGGTGGTACCCCACAGACTCATGTTAATATAGAGGGCAGGGCTCGTTTGGTTAATCAGCTGAAGGATTTAACTAATGATGGCCATTTAAAACTCCTTGCACAGTCTGAATCTACTGAGTGCTGTACCAAGGCTATGCTTACCCTCCTTAGCTTCCAGCTCAAAGATCATAGAGATTTACGTAATAAGCAATTAGTTAAAAAAGATTTTGCCAAGGGCGCTCTTGATCGTACTACTTTATTGGATTGGAATTTGCTTAAGCAGGCAATTAAGGATACTAAAAATATAGAGCAGGAGATCCTTACTGTAGAGGCAACCCAGAGGGCTACGGATATTATTAAGCATGGTACAAACGAAAAGGCAAAGGAGGTGTATAAGGAAATCCAGGATAATAAGGATTTTGGCGGCTACTATGAGGCAATTAAAATTATTGCTGAACAGGCCGAGATTGATATGGCGAATGCCTCAAATGGTAATGATATAGCACTTTTTGTTGCCAGCCTGATGGAACTTACTCCACAGGAGAGGAATCTGTTTTTCCTGGCTCTTACTCATCGTGATATATTGGATGTGTCTAAGAAAAATATGATAGGCAATTTCTTTGGCGATGGGGAGAGAGATTATGTTAACCCAGCTGCAAGAAATGCACTTATTGATAAGTATATTGAGCACAGTGATGGCACTAAAGCAGTGCTTCCAATTAAGAATAAGGATTATAAGCAGGCTATTTTATCCCTTTTATCTACTCAGATTAGTGATAATACAAATTTTTTGGATGTTACTGAACTGTCTGAAGCTAACTCTTGGGAAAATGTTCGTTTTAGTTTTAGAAAGATGAGCTTTGAAACTGGCCGTACGACTGCAATTGACTGGAAGCTCTTTGGCCGAGCTTTGCAATTTGTGCACAGAGCATCCAGTGAGAGCCATATGCTGCAGGAGGATAAGGCTATCTATTATGCAGGTAGTCAGACCCATAAGAACGGTGAGTTCAAAGCAGATACACAATATTTGCGTAAAAACTTGCATAGAACTGGTAACAGATGGACTAGAGCTTTGGGCCAATATGCATTACGTGAGGTGAAGGGAAAGGTTTCAGGTCTTTCAGTTATTCGCAGTGCCTTAATCCTTGCTACAAACAAGTTCTATGACAAGGATCTGGCTAATAAGCTTGCAGCTTCCGGTATCTTAAAGCCGGAAGAGGAAGAAAAGAGCAAGGTGGACACAGCCTTAGGATTTAGTGCTTATGGAACCACAGCTTATCAGCAGATTAATGAAAATGATGTTATTAAGTCATCAGTGGCACAGGCAAATTCATATTTGCATACTAACATTTCTGTATCTGATGGTTTTGATAATTTTACCAAGACAGTTGGTTCTATTGGTAAGGTGGTTGGCGAGTATGGCCAGAATCTCATCGATGCCAAGGCCATCTTTGATAATTTTGCAAAAATATGTGATGCTGCAAATAATGTAAGTGAAATTAAGAATATCTATGACGACAGCAAAAACATTAAAGGAGAGCATGAACTAAACGCAGTTGGGGATAATCAGGAGGAGAAATGGAACCAGCAGGGACTTGTAGGTGCTGGACAAATCCGAGCTGATGCCGCCTTGGATGCTGCAAAGGCCCGAGTTATAGGCGACCAGAGAGGGGCTATGTATGCTAGTATGGATTCTTTAATTGCTAAGGTTTGTGAGAAATGCCCAGGCTTAGAGAATTATGCTGATGTGGTTTCCGCTGGCTTTGGTTTTGTTAATTTTCTTGACCAGATCTATACTGATCACAAGACAATAGATAAGTACTATAGGATTGACGATAAAGCAAACTATGGATATGGCCGCACCAAGCTTTTTAACATAACGCAATTGCTTAAGTATGATCCTTTTTTCAAAAATAAAGAAAGTCTGAGTAAGGAGTCTCCTAGATACTTATTACAGCGTACGATGGGCTTTGAGAATGAAGATGAAATGTCCAGAGAGGTAATGCTTGAAATGATAAGAGTTATGCTCTTTTCAGCCAGCAAGTATAATGAGGATGCACCAAACAAGGCCAAGGCAGTTGCAGCTCTTACAATACTTGAGTGTGCAGAGGCTATAGGAAAAACTGACAATGCCACAGCAGAGCAAATCTATGCAAAGTTGGCTAACCGTGCTTAGTTAATGAGGTAGACTAAATGAAAATAATATTGATTGATAATTCAAATATGGAGAAGGTCGGTGGACTAGTTCCACCGGAGATCCTCAGAGACCGGGGGCTTATCTTTGCCTGTCGACAGGATGGTGAAACAGTGGGCCTTCTTGCTATGACTCAAAAGGATGTGGAGTGGAGCATTACCTGGCTCTATGTCAAGGAAGCTAACCGAGGTCAGGGGGCTGGTAAGGCTCTTCTAGATGCCGCTATTGGACATGCCCAAAAGAAGGGCGGCAGGATACTTACCATAGTTTACGACAGGCTATTGCCTGATGAAGTGGAGCTGTCAGCATTTTTGGCTGGTCAGGCATTCTTGCTGCAATTGGAGTGTCAGCCTAAGATTGTAATTAGCCGCAAACAGCTGCAGCAAGCTTCATTTTTGAAGAACAAACAAAGATTAAGTTCCCATGATGCCAAGATTGTCACTCTCAATGATGTGGAGAACAGACAGCTTAATGCCTTCATACAAAAAAGCGAGTCTGTTGGAAATTACTTGGCAAGCCATGCAGACTTAACAGCTGCCGATGCCAGAAGAAGTATGGCAGTAATAGCAGGAGACAAGATAAGAGCCCTGCTCTTGGTAGAGCATACTGAGGAGTTTGGTACTTTAAGTATTCCACTTTTTTATTCAGATAAAAATTATCTCAATGAAACAGTTAATATGCTTGCCACAGCTGCTACAGAGGCTTTAGATGATCCTGTAGTTAATTTGCAAAGATTAGAATTTACCTGTCTTGAGCCTTCCGTACAGCGTTTTGCAGACAGCTTATTCCCTGAAAAGGAAGTGGAATATTCAGAGCTAATGCATGGTGACCGCTTGATATAGTTTAATCTATGTATTGCCCAGGTTGCTATTTTCGGCATTTTAAAAGAGCTACTCAATTGAGTAGCTCTTTTTGTTAGGAAATAAGGCGGGGTGTTTAGAATTTTGCAATACTATTTCCAGGCTAAATGCAGGCAAGTGAATAGGCTAGTTATTTTGTAAACGATGCACTAGAGTCTTAATTATCAGTTCCGGAAACCTTGCTGCTGATATAGGAATATTGAAGTGCCTTGTTGGAGTCTGTAATCATGGAATATATCATGACACTGCCTCCATCTACACGCCATAGGTCTCCGTTATTGGTGTCTTCATTGGCAGATGACTTGCTCTCGCCATATTTATCAACCACCTCAGCACGAATAGTGTCATAGAGGGCTGTCATACTATCAGGATCTTCGGTGCCATCATAAGCCCAGGCGATACATACCAGTTCACCCTCATCATCGCACATATACTTGATGGTGCCATCTGCTCCGGCATATTTTTTATCGTATTTGTAGGTAGTGCCTCCATAGGTGGAGTCGTAGGTCTCGTAGTCGTCCCCTTCAGCGGCTATAACATCCTCGCCGCTGCTTCCCAAGGCTACATCAGAGAGGGGACAGTCTACATACTGGCTGCTTTTGCCACATCCTGTAAAAAGAATGCTCATAGTGGTTATAATTGTAAGTGAGAGTGTAAGTATTTTGTTGTGTTTCATTTTAAATCTCCTTTATATTATGTAGGTTACTATTTACAGGTCCTACAGCTGCATGGGCAAAAGAGGCAAGCCTGCAGGGGCTGATATATATACAGATTCGACTGTGAATAGTAAGCTTAGAATTTCATCTTCATGAACTGTTTCGGGGTGATTCCCTTGTACTTGTGGAAGGTCTTGATAAAGTAACTTTCGTCATTAAAACCACAGGATATGGCTGCTTCCTTTATGGAAATATCCTGGGTGGAAAGCATCTCGCAGGCACATTCTATACGATAATAATTGAGGTAGTCAATAGGGGTTCTTTCGGTCATGGACCTGAAGTAGCGGCAGAAGTACTTGGGATTCATGCCGGCTATCTTGGCCAGGGAATCCAGGCTGATATTGTTGCAATAATTATCTGATATATATGCTAAGACCTCCTTGATGGCATCCAGTCTCTCTAACTGGGTGGAGTCTTCATCTGACTCTACATAGAGGTGCTCTTGCAGGATATAACCAAAGACTTCATTTAGGGCGGCCTGGACCATAAACTCGTAACCCAGGGCCCGGCCTGCCATGGCAGAGGTAAGCTTGTCGATAACAGGGGCGATTTTATTGCATTTTTCAGATAAAAGAGTATCTACGGTTATCTTGCGGCTCTTGATATCGTTGAGGGTCTTATTACAGGCGTGGTTTTCCTTCATAAGGATACGCATATCAAAAACCACACAGTCATAAAAGCAATCATTCTCTGGCTGACCACCGTGTATGAAGCCGGAGTTGATGAAGATAACATCTCCGGCATGGTAGGTGGTGGTGGTATCGTTGATAGTCAGATGAAAGCTGCCAGAAATAATATGCATTATTTCAAACTCCTGGTGCCAATGATGAGTCATGGTATAGCGGGGACTCTTGGGGGTCTGGTGATAAAAGGCAATAGGAAAATTAAAGGTGCCGTGAACCAGACGTTCCTTATATTCTATGTATTTCATGTTTTTTCTCCAAACTTTAAGAAGAAGTGAATATCCTTTTATTTTTTTTCATTATATCACTTTTTAGTTTTGTGTCTAGAAGCTATAATTTAGGACAGTAAAACAAAACGGTTCGCTCTGGGACTTTGGGCGAAGCGGCAACTATAAACAATATTTAAAAAATGGGAGGATTGCGTATTATGGCAAAAAAGAGATTTGTCGGCGAGTATCCAGCTATTGGTATCAGACCTACTATCGATGGAAGAAGAGGACCTCTTAAGGTAAGAGAGTCTCTTGAAGAGCAGACAATGAACATGGCAAAGTCAGCTGCCAAGTTATTCGAGGAGAATCTTACATATTCTAATGGTGAGCCAGTAAGAGTTGTTATTGCTGATACAACAATCGGTCGTGTTGCAGAGTCTGCAGCATGCGCTGAGAAGTTTAAGAAGGAAGGCGTAGCTATTACACTTACAGTTACTCCTTGCTGGTGCTACGGTTCAGAGACCATGGATATGGATCCAAATACAATCAAGGCTGTATGGGGAATGAACGCTACTGAGCGTCCAGGTGCAGTTTATCTTGCATCTGTACTTGCTACACATGCTCAGAAGGGTCTCCCAGCATTTGGCATTTATGGCCACGATGTAGTAGAGGCTGATGATATGAACATCCCAGCTGATGTTGCTGAGAAGCTTCTTCGCTTTGGCCGTGCAGCAGTTGCGGCTGCTACTATGAGAGGCAAGTCATACTTACAGATTGGTTCAGTTACCATGGGTATCGGCGGATCTATTATCGATCAGTCATTTATGGAGGAGTACTTAGGACTTCGTGTTGAGTCAATCGACGAGGTTGAAATCCTTCGTAGAATTGATGAGCATATTTACAATGAGGATGATTATCAGGCATGCCTCAAGTGGATTAAGGAAAATTGCAAGGAAGGTCTTGATAAGAACCCAGATTTCGTTAAGAGCTCTGATGAGAAGAAGGAAAAGGATTGGGAGTTTATCGCCAAGATGTCAGTTATCGTAAAAGATCTGTATCAAGGCAATGAAAACCTTCCAGAGGGCTGCGAGGAAGAGGCTGTTGGACACAACGCTATCGCAGGTGGCTTCCAGGGTCAGAGACAGTGGACAGACCACTGGCCAAATGCAGATTTTACAGAGGCTATTATGAATACCTCTTTCGACTGGACCGGAGCAAGAGAGCCTATGGTTCTTGCTACAGAAAATGATACTTTAAATGGTATCTCAATGCTTTTCATGGAGCTTCTTACAAAGAGAGCTCAGATGTTTGCAGATGTTCGTACCTGCTGGAACGGACAGTCAGTTGAGAGAGTTACAGGATATAATCTTGAGGGCCATGCTAAGGATGCAGATGGTATTATCCATCTTATCAACTCAGGCTCATGCTGTCTTGATGCATCAGGTGTATGCAAGGATGAGGACGGCAAGCCTATCATGAAGGAGTGGTACAAGGTTACAGAGGCTGACCAGAAGGCTATTATGGATGCTACAGAGTGGTGCGCAGCTGACAATGGCTACTTCAGAGGCGGCGGATTCTCTTCTCGTTTCGAGACCAGAGCTGAGATGCCAGCTACAATGATTCGTCTCAATATTGTTAAGGGCCTTGG
This sequence comes from bacterium, assembly GCA_963649335.1. GTDB lineage: Bacteria > Bacillota > Clostridia > Lachnospirales > Lachnospiraceae > Pseudobutyrivibrio. The sequence goes on along the minus strand of CAVJHG010000019.1, from coordinate 24,747 downwards.
CCCAGTGCTTCAGATAGTAGAGGGCTGGACAGTAGAGCTTCCAGAGCAGGTATCTGATACATTGTGGAAGCGTACAGATTATACATGGCCATGTACATGGTTTACACCAAGAACAGATGGCGTAGAGGGAAGCCCATTTGAGTCAGCTTACTCAGTTATGAACAACTGGGGCGCTAACCACGGTGCTATCAGCTATGGACACATCGGAGCAGACCTCATTACACTTGCTTCAATCCTTCGTATTCCAGTTTGCATGCACAATGTTGCTACTAAGGACATCTTTAGACCAGCAGCTTGGAATGCATTTGGTATGGACAAGGAAGGCGCTGATTTCAGAGCTTGTGATGTATATGGACCTATGTACAAGACTACAAGATAAATTTTGGCTTTTTCTTTTTCATAATCCTACATATATGGTGGGCCGGATATCCTTTCTGGGATGTCCGGCTTGCCGACTTTGAAGAAAAGGAGACATATGGCGGCGACGATAAGAGATATAAAAAAACAAACCGGCTTATCATTGGCCACTATTTCAAAGTACCTAAATGGGGGCAATGTTTTGCCAGAAAACAAGGCCAAGATAGAGGCGGCTATTAAGGATCTCAACTACGAGGTAAATGAACTGGCCCGAGGCTTGGTAACCAATAAAACAAAGACAGTTGGAGTTGTAGTTTTCTCAATTGAGAGCCTCTTTAATGGCACCCTCTTACATCATATAGGCAACAGCTTAAGAAAAGCTGGCTATGGTATGCTTATATGTGACTCCAATGATGATGAGGCTAGAGAAGCAGAAAATATTAAGTTTCTTGTTAATAAAAAGGTGGATGGCATTATTGTTATCCCTATATCAAATAAATCAGACTTCTTAAAGCCAGCAAAGGATGCTGAGATTCCAGTGGTTCTTTTGGACAGAAAGCTGAAAACTGACGAGTTTGATTGCGTTAAGATAAATAACACAGCTGCGGCAAGGCGGGCGGCTATAGAGCTTCTTGATGCGGGCCATGAGAAAATAGCTATCATATCTTCGGATGTGGAATATACTGGAATGGAAAGACACAGGGGCTTCGTGGAACAGGTTGAATCATCGGGGATAAGGATACCTGATGAGTATATATTCCGAGGCAGTCACAGCATAGAGCTGGGCTATAATGGCATGAAGCATATGCTTTCCCTTAAGGACAGGCCTACAGCAGTTTTCATGACAAACTACGAGGTGACTCTAGGAGCTGTTATGGCAGTTAATGAATCAGATATCAGATGTCCAAATGACATATCATTGCTTGGCTTTGATGATTTGATTATGTCCCATGTGGTACAGCCTAAGATGACTATGGTGGTGCAGCCCATGGAGGAGATGGGACAGAGTGCAGTGGATGTTTTGCTTGACAGAATTGACAGCAAGGCGGAATATATACCTGCAGAAATTGTTATGAGCACCAGGATTTTTCAAGGCAATTCTATAAAAAAGATAAAATAGAATTGGCTTATTTTTTTAAATGAAAAGCGAAACGTTTCGCGCATATAAATGAGCAGAGAATTTGCCTTAGTGACAGGTTTTCTGGAAAGGGGGAAAATGAAAAAACAACTATTGGGAATCGATATAGGCACATCAGCCTGCAAGGTAGCTGTATTCGATGAAGATGGTCAGGTGCTTGCTGCAGCTAATGAGCCATATCAGGTTTATTATCCAAAGCCTGGCTGGGCAGAGCAGTCGGCAGATGAGTGGTGGCAGGCTATTGTGGCGGCTATCAAGACTGTCCTATCTGTTGATGGGGTTTCGGCAGAAAATATAGCAGGTATAGGTATCGATGGTCAAAGCTGGTCGGCCATACCTGTAGACAAAGAAGGCAATGCTCTGTATCCTACTCCAATCTGGATGGACACCCGTTGTCGTGATATTTGCGACAGGGTTAAGGCTAGCGTAGGAGAAGACAGAATATTTAAGGTATCAGGCAATGATTTTTTGCCATCCTATACGACACCAAAGATGATTTGGTTTAAGGAAAATCATCCAGATATATTTGCAAAAACCTATAAGTTCTTACAGAGTAATTCTTACATTGCCCTAAAGCTTACTGGGGTTATGAGCCAGGACTTATCCCAGGGCTATGGTATACATTTCTTTGATATGACAAGCCTTACTTATGATGCTTCCTTGGCCAAGGATATGGGGCTTTCTGTAGACCTGGTGCCAGACCTATATGCCTGCGACCAGGTGGTAGGAAAAGTTACAAGCCAGGCTGCTGCCTTGACAGGCCTCATGGAGGGAACTCCAGTTGTGGCAGGTGGTCTTGATGCAGCCTGTGGTACCTTGGGAGCCGGCGTATATAAGCCGGGCCAGACCCAGGAGCAGGGGGGCCAGGCAGGCGGCATGAGTATTTGTCTTGATAAGCCTCTTGGAGATAAGCGCCTTATCTTAGGCACCCATGTAGTGCCAAATCTTTGGCTTTTACAGGGAGGCTCTGTAGGAGGCGGCGGAACCCTCAAGTGGTTTAAGCAGGAGTTTGGCGGGGATGCTTCCTTTGATGACTTGACAGCTATGGCTGAAAGGGTGCCAGCCGGCAGTGACGGAGTGGTATTCTTGCCATACATGGCAGGAGAAAGGTCTCCTATCTGGGACCCTGATGCTAAGGGAGTCTACTATGGTCTTGGTTTTGATAAAACCAAGGGCCACATAATCAGAGCTACACTTGAAGGTGTAGCATATTCCCTGGAGCACAATCTTCGCATAGCCTACGAGGCAGGGGCGTCGGTTGATACACTTAATGCCATGGGCGGCGCAGCTAACTCAGCTCTTTGGACTCAGATTAAGGCAGATGTTACAGGAAAGACTATTGTGGTACCTGCCTCTGACACAGCATCAACCTTAGGTGCAGCCATACTTGCTGGCGTAGGCACTGGCCTTTATACAAGCTATGAGGAAGCAGTAAACAAAACAATAGCAGTCAAAAAGACATACCAGCCTGATGCAAAAAGACATGAAGCATACAAAAAAAATATGGAGCTTTATCTAGAGCTTTATGATGACTTAAAGGCTACCTTTAAGAAATACAATTAAAGGATTTATGGACTGTCTGAATAATTAAAACCGGTCTATATTATGAAGCATGTAACCGCATTTTCGCGGCTTTTATAAGAAGGAGGACAAAATGAAAGCAGGAGTTGTACATGCAAAAAATGACATTCGTTACGAGGAAATTGACAAGCCGGCTGCAGAGCCTGGCAAGGTTCTCATTAAGGTAAAGTACACAGGTATATGTGGCTCGGACGTGCCACGAGTAAATGCTGATGCCTGTCACTTTTTCCCTAATGTATTGGGACACGAGTTTTCCGGTACAGTAGAAGAGGTGGGGGAGGGCGTTACTTCGCTAAAGCCTGGTGACAGAGTTGCAGGAGTGCCTCTTGTACCTTGCATGAAGTGTCCGGATTGCCAGAAGGGCAACTATTCTCTTTGCAAGCACTACAGCTTTATTGGCTCCAGAGAGTTTGGAAGCTTTGCTGAATATGTTACCGTTCCAGAGAAAAATGCAGTTAAGTTTGACGATGAGGTAAGCTTTGAGAAGGGCGCCTTCTTTGAGCCTGCTACAGTAGCCCTTCATGGACTTCGCCGTCTTGATTACAAGGGAGGCAAAAATGTAGCAATCCTTGGCTGCGGTACTATAGGTATACTCACAGCTCAGTGGGCTAAGATTTTCGGAGCAAAATCAGTAACAGTATTTGATATTTTGGACGAAAGACTAGAGCTTGCAACTCGCATGGGAGCAGATTTTGTAGTTAATTCTTCAAAGGAAGGCTACATGGATCAGGTGGCTGAGATAACAGGCGGTACCGGCTTTGACTATGTATACGAGACAGCTGGCAATACCATTACCATGAAGATGGCCTTTGAGCTGGCTGCCAACAAAGCAGGCGTTTGCTTCATCGGCACACCTACAAGAGAGCTTAGCTTTACAGTCAAGGAGTGGGAAAATATTAATAGAAAAGAGTTTACCCTAACCGGTTCATGGATGAGCTATTCAGCTCCATTCCCAGGAGATGAGTGGGAGCTTACAGCCCACTATTTTAAGACAGGTGAGCTTAAGTTTGATGAGTCATTTATCTTTGAAAAGATACCTCTTTCAAAGATTGATACAGCCTTTGAAATGTATAAGACACCAGGCAAGGTTAAGGGCAAGATTCTCATTGATAGTGAGGCATAATTTAATAGTTTCTACACAGGCTGGCTACCTTGTGGGGCGGCCTGTGAATAATAAAGTATATTTTTTATGAAAAAGAGGAGGATTTTACAATGGGAGTTGATCCAAAGAAGGTGCCACAGATTACTTTAAGTACTGGTGACACAATGCCATGTATAGGTATGGGAACATTTGGCTCTGACAGATTTGATGCTGATGAGGTATCTGCAGCAGTTGCAGGTGGTATCAGAGCAGGCTACAGACTTTTTGACTGCGCTGCCTGCTATGGTAATGAGGACAAGATAGGTCAGGTCTTTAAGGCAGCCATGGACGAGGGCATAGTTGAGAGAAAAGATCTTTTTATTATGACCAAGGTGTGGAACGATATGCACAGAAGAGTGGAGGAGTCTGCACTTAAGTCTATAGCAGACCTTCAGTGTGAATATATTGATATATTGTTTATTCACTGGCCATTCCCTAACTACCATGCACCACACTGTACAGTAGATTCAAGAAATCCAGATTCAAAGCCATTTTCTGTAGAAGAATTTGTTGATACCTATCAGCAGATTGAGGCTTTAGTAGACAAGGGGCTTGTAAAGCATATCGGTATTTCTAATATGACTATTCCAAAGATGGATGCTGTTCTCGACAAGCTTCGCATCAAGCCTGTTGTATGTGAATCTGAGATGCACCCATGCTTCCAGCAGCAGGATATATTTGATTATCTTGTTGCCCATGATATTCAGCCTATAGGCTATATGCCAATTGGTTCTCCTAAGCGTCCTGAGAGGGATATTGTTGCTGAAGATATTGCAGATATGGAGGTTCCTGAATTTAAGGCGATTGCAGAGGCTCATGGTGTACATCCTGCTATTATTGCACTTAAATGGGCTGTTCAGCGTGGACAGATTCCTATCCCATTTTCTGTTCATGAAAAAAATTATATCAGTAACCTGGAGTCAACCTTAACTGAGCCTCTTACAGATGAAGAAATGGCTACAATTGCTACACTTGAGAAGAACAACAGACTGGTTAAGGGACAGGTATTTTTGTGGCCAGGAGCCAATGATTGGCATGATTTATGGGATGAAGATGGTGTGATTGTCAAATAGAAGCGAAGTGACTTTTGTACTATTTTTATCTAAGATTTTTTCATAGGATTAAATTGACATAAGCGTGAGGGTATAGCATAATAAGTACAACAAGAGTGAAACGTTTCACTCTCACGCTTATTCTTTTTTTAAAGAGGGAGGCAACAATGTCATTTGTGACCACAGAACAGATGCTTCATGACGCAGACAAAGGCGGCTACGCAGTTGGAGCATTCAATGTAGAAAATATGGAGATGGTAATGGCGGTTATCAAGGCTGCTGAGGAGATGCATTCTCCAGTCATATTACAGACAACACCATCCACTGTTAAATATGCAGGCCTGGCTCTCTATCATGCCAATGTGGCAGCAGCAGCCAAGGCAGCATCGGTGCCTGTAGCACTTCACTTAGACCACGGCAGCAGCTTCGAGCTGGCAATGCAGGCTCTTAGAGTTGGCTACACATCAATTATGATCGATGGCTCTCACGAGAGCTTCGAGGACAACATAGCGGTCACCAAGCGAGTGGCAGATGCATGCAGGCCATCAGGGGTACCTGTTGAGGCAGAGCTTGGCAAGGTTGGCGGCAAGGAAGACGACTTGGAGTGTGATGATCCTGGATACACAGATCCAGATGATGCAGTCAAGTTCGTGGAATCAACAGGAATTAGCTCTTTAGCTGTTGCAATAGGCACTGCTCATGGCATCTACAAAGGCGAGCCAAAGCTTGATGTAGATCGTCTTAGCGAGATACGCAAGGTGGTATCCATTCCATTGGTACTTCACGGGGCATCCGGAGTTCCTGACGAAGCTGTCAGGGAGTGTATACGACGGGGTATCAGCAAGGTCAACTTTGCAACAGAATTGAGAATAGCCTACAGCGATGGGGTTAAAGAATTCCTGCAGGCAAACCCAGATGCTTTTGATCCAAAGAAATATGGAGCAGTTGGTATGGAGCACGTTACCAAGCTTGTTAAAGGCAAGATTGATGTATGTGGTTCAGCTAATAAAGCATAAAGGCTCGGGGTTACTTTTTACATAATGTATTGGGAGGTCTTAGATTTGAAAAAATTCAAAGAGAATCCGATCGTGAAGAAAATAGGATTTAACAGAATCGTTTTGATTTGTGTCCTTATATTGATGTACATACTTTTCTGTATTGCATCACCTGGCTTCTTTGGCCTGGCACGTATCATGAACGCACTTAACTATGTATATTTCCTTGGCTTCTTATCACTCGGAGTTACATTCGTTATCGCAACTGGAGGTATTGATTTCTCCATAGGACCAGTAATGTTCTGTGCGGCTCTCATAGCTGGTTACAGCTTGACAGCTCATGGCGTATCTACAGGAGTTGCACTTCTGATAAGCATTCTGGTTGGTACACTTTTTGGTATCTTCAATGGCTACCTGGTAGCCTATTGGGAGGTTCCACCATTTATCGTTTCCATGGCTAGTATGAATATAGCCAAGGGCGCTGCTTCAGTATTTACAAAGACTCAGTCAGTCAGCTGGCCACAGGCCTCTGATCCAAGCGGCTGGTATCGTAACCTCAACAAGGTTGGCAATATTCCAGTTGGTCTTATTATCTTTTTAGTAGCAGCAGTTGTTTGTGCAATACTTCTTAACAACACCAAGATGGGTCGTTACATTCTTAGCCTTGGTTCCAACAAGGAAGCAGTTAGACTTTCAGGTGTCAATGTTAAAAAGTGGGAGATGATTTCTTACATTATCTGCGGAGTTCTCGTAGGTATTGCAGCAATCTTCTTCGTATCAGCTTACACCACTGTTCAGCCTGGTTATGGCGATCAGTACAACAACGAAGCAATCGCTGGTTGCGTTATGGGTGGTACATCCATGGCAGGTGGTTTGGCTTCTATCTCTGGTACAGTTATTGGTGTATTTATCATCGCTCTATTACAGGAAGGCATCCTGGCACTGGGCATCAACAAAAATTATCAGCTTATCATCACTGGTCTTATCGTTATCGTGGCAGTTTACGCCGACGTTATGGCAAGACGCAGAAAGAACTAATAGCTATTAGCAGAAAGGTGAGGGTAAGAAAATGGGTGATGTAATCCTAACAATGAAGGGCATTGATAAATCTTTCCCAGGCGTACATGCTCTTGACCATGTCGACTTCGAAGTGAAGCGCGGCGAGGTTCACGCACTGATGGGAGAGAACGGCGCTGGTAAGTCTACACTTATGAAGGTGCTGACCGGTATCTACACTAAGGATTCCGGTACAATTACATACGAAGGAAAAGAAACAGAGTTTCATAATACAAGAGAAGCTCAGGACGCAGGTGTAGTTATCGTACACCAGGAGCTTAACATGCTTGGCCACCTTACAGTGGCACAGAACATCTTCATAGGAAGAGAGTTCAAAAAGGGAATTAAGATCGATGATAAGAAGATGAACGAAGAAGCCAGAAAGCTTTTTGACAGACTCAACATCGATATTGATCCTACTCAGACAATGAGTGAGCTTACAGTTGGTAAGCAGCAGATGTGTGAGATTGCAAAGGCTATTTCACACGAGGCAAAGGTTATCATCTTCGATGAGCCTTCAGCAGCTCTTACAGATGCTGAGATTCAGGACTTGTTCAAGATTATCCGTGATCTTAGAGAACAGAATCTTGGTATCGTATACATCTCACACAGAATGGATGAGATTAAGGTTATTACCGATAGAGTTACAGTTATGAGAGATGGTACTTATGTAGGTACTCTCATCACTAAGGACTCTACCAAGGATGACATTATCAACATGATGGTTGGTCGTGTTATTTACGAGGATCCAAAGTCTGCATCTACAGTTCCAGAGGGAGCTCCAGTAGTTCTCAAGGTTGATCATCTCAATGCTGGTCGTATGGTACAGGATGTCAGCTTCGAGCTTCACAAGGGCGAGATACTTGGTTTCTCAGGTCTCATGGGCGCAGGTCGTACCGAGACAGCTCGTGCGATATTTGGAGCAGATCCTATCGATTCAGGCGATATATATGTCAATGGTGTCAAGGTAGATATAAAGTCACCTCAGGATGCTGTTAAGTGTGGTATCGGTTATCTTTCAGAGGACAGAAAGCGTTTCGGTATCGTGGTTCAGAAGACTGTTGCTGAAAATACTACCATGGCTTGTCTGGAAAACTACATGAAGGGCATCTTCATTGACAAGAGGGCTGAAAAGAAGGTAGCTGAGAAATACGTTGAAGAGCTTGCTACAAAGACACCTAGTGTTGATCAGCTGGTAGTTAACTTATCAGGTGGTAACCAGCAAAAGGTTGTTATTGCAAAGTGGCTGGCTAAGAACTGTGATATTCTTATTTTCGATGAGCCTACTCGAGGCATTGACGTAGGTGCTAAAAATGAGATTTACAAGCTGATGAACCAGCTGGCTGCAGAAGGCAAGTCAATCATCATGATTTCATCAGAAATGACAGAGATTCTTAGAATGAGTGACCGTATCGTGGTTATGTGTGAAGGCAGAAAGACTGGCGAGCTTGGCATTGAAGAGGTTTCACAGGAAGCTATCATGAGTATGGCAACACGTGATATAGATTAGGAGGGAGGAGAAGATGAACAATAAAAAATCATTAGCATCAAAGTTCACAAGTCAGAAGTTCATTGTGCTCTTAGTCGTAATCGCGTTGATTATCTTCTTTAGTGCAGCAAGTCCAAACTTCAGACAGTACTCAACATTCATGAGTATTCTGGACTATTCATATTACATAATTCTTATGTCAATCGGTGTTACATTTCCACTTATCACCGGAGGCGTAGATCTTTCAATTGGTACTGGTCTTATCTGCTACTCATTGGCAGGTGGTTACCTGGTAGTACACAAGGGCTGGCCAGTAGGTGCAGGTCTTCTTGTAACAGTACTTTTTGGTATTGCAATTGGTCTTCTTAATGGCTTTTTGGTAGCAGTTATGGAGCTTCCTCCTTTCCTTGCTACACTTTGTACCTGCATGATTACTCGAGGCCTTGGATCTATCTGTTCTAACAACTTTGGTATTTCATGGCCAACAGCTGGTACAGATGGAAGCTGGTTCAGAAGTATCTTTAAGCTGACCCTGGCTGATGGCACAAAGGTGCCTATTGGTTTCCTTTGGATGTTAATTATAGTAGCCGTCATGGCTTTCGTACTTAACCATACCAAGATTGGTCGTTATACCATCGCCATTGGTAGTAACAAGGAAGCTACAAAGCTTTCTGGTGTAAATGTTAAGTTCTATCACATTATGGCATATGTTATCTCAGGCTTTTTCTCAGGCCTTGCAGCTATAGCTTACTCAGCAGTATTTGCTACTGTACAGCCTGCAACAGGTGCTGGTTTCGAGCTTGAAGCTATCGGTGGTGCTATTATCGGTGGTGTATCTGCATCAGGTGGTGCTGGTAGCATCGAGGGCGCACTCATTGGTGTATTCGTTATCTGCTTACTTAAGACAGGTCTTCCATATATTGGTCTCCAGGCCAACTGGCAGCAGATTATTACAGGTCTTGTTCTTATCGGAGCTGTAATGGTAGATATCATCAAGAAAAAGAGAATGAAGCAGTAGTTTCATTCTACCTACATGGTGTAGGTAAAAAACTCGGTATGAACTGCCAGGAGAGCAGTTACATATAAAATTCCAATTAGGAGAAGAAATTCAGGAGGGAACAACATGAAAAGAAAAACTTTAGCAGGTCTGCTTTGCGCAGCAATGGTAGCAACCATGATCACAGGATGTGGTTCATCATCTTCAACTACAACAGATGATGCTGCAGCAACAGACACAACAACAGAGACAGCTGATTCTGGGGATTCAGCTTCTGCAGGTGGTGATTACTCATTCGAGATCATCGTTAAGTCTTACCAGTCATCTTACTGGCAGGCAGCTGTAAAGGGCGTTGAGCAGAAGGCAGAGGAGCTTGGTGTTACAGTTAACTGTACAGGTCCTAACGCTGAGTCAGATATCGCTGATCAGGTTAACATGCTTAATTCAGCAATCGAGAAGAACCCAGATGGTATCGGTCTTGCAGCTTGCGATCAGGACGCTTGCCTTGACGCATTACAGACAGCTCTTGACAAGGGCATCCCTGTAGTTTGCTTCGACTCTGGTATTCCTAGTGCTCCAGAGGGATCTGTATACGCTACAGTAGCTACAGATAACTACGCAGCAGGTGAGACAGCAGCTGAGAACCTTTACGCAGGCTTAAAGGACGTAATTGCTTCTGCATCTTCACAGGTACGTGTAGGTGAGGTTAACCAGGAGGCAACTTCTGAGTCAATCATCAACCGTGGTCTTGGTTTCATCGACAAGTTCGCAGAGCTTGCAGCAGCTGATGGCAAGACAGTAGCAGTTATCGGAAATGACAAGTATGTATCTGATGCTAAGTGCGAGACAGTATCTGAGAAGGAAGCTGATATCGTTATCGAAGTAGCAGTTCCAGCACAGACAACAGTTGAGCTTTGCGCAACTGAGGCAGCTGCTATCATGAACAAGGCAGATACAATTGGTATGTATGGTTCTAATCAGGTTGCAGCTGAAGGTGTTCTTACAGCTAACGACAACCTCAACAAGCTTGGCACAACTCCAGGTGAGACAATCCTTGCAGCTGGCTTCGATGCTGGTTCAGTTATTAAGCAGGCTATCACAGATGGCAAGATGTATGGTGCTGTAACACAGTCTCCACTTGCTATGGGCCAGACAACAGTTGAGACACTTGTTAAGATCGCTAACGGCGAGACAGTATCAGATGTTCCTACACAGGGTTACTGGTACAATGCAGACAACATGGATGACGATAGCATCGCTCCAAACCTTTATGACTAATTGTTAGTAAACATTAGATTAATAAAGTAAAGTAAGACTAAGGGACTGGGATATGAATCCCGGTCCCTTTTATAGTATGTATTATATGTATTTTAGGAGGATTAATTTATGTTAAAAGGAATTCCAAAAATCTTATCACCAGAGCTTTTAAAGGTACTTGCTGAGATGGGACACAGCGATAGACTTGTTATTTCAGATGGCAATTTCCCAGCAGAGTCAATGGGTAAGGATGCCATTGTTATCCGCTGCGATGGACATGGTGTACCAGAGATATTAGATGCAATTTTACAGGTATTTCCACTGGATACCTATGTTGAGCATCCAGTAAATCTTATGGAGGTTATGCCTGGTGATAATGTAGAGACACCTATTTGGGATACCTACAAGGAGATTATCAGAAAGTATGACGACAGAGGAGATGCTGTTGTTGGTAATATTGAGCGCTTTGCATTCTATGATGAGGCAAAGAAGGTATATGCAATCATCGCTACAGGTGAGACCGCTCTTTATGCCAATGTAATGCTGCAGAAGGGCGTAGTTGTAGACTAGTATAACCTTTAACAAAATAACTAGCTTAAGGAGATACATATGGGGAAGTATTTTTTAGCTATAGATATAGGTGCATCCTCAGGCAGACATATATTGGGAAGCCTTGAGGATGGCAAAATCCAGCTGGAGGAGATATACCGTTTTTGGAATGGAATGGACAAAAAGGACGGCTCTCTCTGCTGGGATGTAGACAGACTTTTTAATGAAATATTGGCCGGAATGAAAAAGTGCAAGGAGATTGGCAAAATCCCTGAGAGCGTTGGTATAGATACCTGGGGCGTAGACTTTGTACTTTTGGATGGGGCTGACAATATCGTAGGCCAGACTATAGGCTACAGAGACCACCGTACTGATGGCATGGATGCAGAGGTATACAAGCTGATTCCAGAGGAAGAGCTATACAGCCGCACAGGTATCCAAAAGGCCATATACAATACCATTTACCAGCTTATGGCAGTAAAGTGCAAGCACCCTGATTGGCTTGAAAAAGCAGAGTCTATGCTGATGATTCCAGACTATTTTCATTTTAAGCTTTGTGGCAACAAGGTGCAGGAGTACTCTGAGGCTACAACAGCTCAGCTGGTAAATCCAGATACCAGGGATTGGGATTTTGAACTTATAGACAGACTGGGATTTCCAGCCAGAATATTCCAAAAGATCTATATGCCAGGAAGCAAGGTTGGCTCTTTGACAGAAGAAGTAAAGGAGATAGTAGGCTATGACTGTCAGGTTGTGCTTCCACCTACTCATGATACAGCCTCTGCAGTAATGGCAGTGCCTTCTAATAAGGCAGATACCTGCTATATTAGCTCAGGTACCTGGTCTTTGATGGGTGTGGAAAGAGATGACGCCGATTGCTCTAAGAAGAGTATGGAGGCTAACTTTACCAATGAAGGTGGCTATGGAGGCAAGATTACCTATCTGGCAAATATAATGGGACTGTGGATGATACAATCTGTAAGAAACGAGCTTGCCCCTGATATGGGCTATGGTCAGCTCTGTGAGCAGGCTTCCAAGGAGACAATTACTACCATGGTAGACTGTCAGGATGATTCTTTCTTATCACCTGATAGCATGGTTGCTGCCATAAAGGATTATTGTGCCAAGTCAGGTCAAGAGGTGCCAGAGACTTTGCCAGAAATAGCATCTGTGGTATATAACAGCCTTGCTCGCTGCTATGGAGAAAAGATGGCAGAGATTGAGCGTCTTACAGGGGTGACCTACGACTGCATCAACATAATTGGTGGTGGATCAAATGCTGCATACCTTAATGAGCTGACAGCTAAGTATACCGGTAAAAAGGTCTTGGCTGGCCCAGGAGAGGCTACAGCAATTGGTAATATTTTGGCCCAGATGATAGAGGCAAAGGTTTTCGACAGCTTATCACAGGCCAGAGAATGTGTGGCTGCATCCTTTGAAATAGCAGAATATCAGCCATAGTTTTGTCGGTATTCTAGTGGAGTTATGCCATATTTTTTCTTAAATACATTTTGAAAGTAAGCCTGAGAGGAGAAGCAAAGGTATTCGCTTATTTCACTGATAGTTTTATCAGAGTAGGTCAAGAGAGACTTGGCCTCCTCCAGCTTACGCCGCATAATAAAGGTGCTGATATTGAAGCCTAGTTCCCGTTTGAATTTTTTGGACAGGGTGCTACGCTCTAGATTCAGCACCTTTGCTATTTCCTCCACAGCCAAGGGTTGATTGACATGGTTGGATATGTATTGGATGCAGTGGAAAATATCCGGTGACATACCCTGTGGAATTTTGGCTTCAGCTACTCGTTTAGTAAAGTCGAAAATAGCATTGCTATTGAGAAGGGTTATGGCTGAGTCATTATCAAGCTTTTCCATTTCCTGTATATAGTTATCAGACAGCTGGTAAGCAGTCTCGATATCTAGCCCTCCAGCGATAGCTCGGCGGGTGGCTATAGAGATTGAGGCAATAAATATATTTTTGCTCTGTCTGATTTGCGAGCTGGCAACCTGGCCTTGGGTAAAGTCTGGCAAAATCTTTATAAATTCTTTTAGACCTTCTATATCTCCCTTTTCCACATAGCTATAGTATTCCTGTTCAAAATAGTAAGTGGAATGGTAGTTTTCATTTTCTTTTCTTTCTATTAGCTCAGCAGAGTGAGTCCTATTTATTTGGCTGGCTAAATCTTTATTTGTGTCATGATATTTATCCCAAACGTCGATGATTTCATCATTTAATTCCACATTTATCATTGCCATAATATTTAGAAAGCGGTGAAGAGCAAAGACGGGGGTACGTTCAAAATATTCTGAAATGTAGGAATGGGAAAATTTATCATTGGAATATTTTAAAATGATGCTGTTTTTGTTTTCATCTGACATGGGAGCCAGAGTAACGGGACCTAAAATGACGCAGGCATCGGTGGAGGGATTTCTGACAATACCTATATAAAGATAATCGTCAGTAATAAAATAATGAAAATTTTCACCTAAGCTTGTCATGGAATCCTTGTAGGATAAAAGTGAGTCTAAAGAGAGGGCCCAGGAAGGATAGACAGCCTCTATATTTTGCCCGCAGATAAAGTGCATAGGCATATAGGTAGAGTTGTATATCAGATTTAGATATTTTGAAAAGCTTTCTTTGGTATATTTCATAAATTGACTCCAATAATTCACTTGGTTACAATAAAATTCACGCAGTTACATAATGATTATAAGCTAAGGTGTTACAATGTCAACATGAAGACAGTTCCAAGGACTTATTTATTTACTAAAAGAAATCTCTTTGGGAAAGAAGGAGGAGTCTTAAAGTAAGCTTGGAATATAAATGTATATTTTTATATTTGGGAGGAAGAAAAATGTCAAAAAAACCACTTGGGTTGGACAAATTTGGAGTCCAAAAGGTAATGCGAGGCAGCGACTATTTTGCGGATTCGTTAGGCCAGTTTGCCCTCAATGCTATGTCAGGACTGGTAGGCCAGCTGACTTATTTTTACACAGACAAGGCAGGTATGGCTGCAGGAGCTGTAGCTACAGTATTTTTTATCTGCAAGATAATCGATGCCTTTACTGATGTTATTATGGGAAATATTGTAGATCATACAGGGCCTGGCAAGGAAAAATACAGACCATGGATTTTAAAAATGGCCGTGCCAGCGGCAATTATGATAGTACTCTTGTTTTCTGTGCCAACTGGATTTTCTGATATGGGTAAAATTGCCTATATGTTTATAACAAATATTTTATTGACTGCTATTGTCTATACAGCTATAGCAATACCTTATTCCTCAATTCAGGTTGTGCGAACCAACAGTCAGGAGGAAAGAGGTAACATGGGTATCTGGCGAGCAGCTGCAGGCTATGTGTCAGGTATGATTATAGCTATAGCTATTATCCCTGTTACAAACATGTTAGGTGGTAATCAGGCTGCCTGGATTAAGTTTGGCGTAGGCTTTGGCCTTGTAGCCTTACTTGCACTTCTCATTTGTTATGCCAAGTCAAAGGAGCAGGCTGTAGAAGCAGGGGGAGAGACAGTTACTGATAATAAAGAGGAAGAGGAAGAAAATGTTCCTTTCTGGACAGCTATAGAGAATCTTTTTCATAACAAGTACTGGGTTATGGTATTAGTACTTGGTGTTATGTCCAATGTTTCTTATGGAATCAGTGGTGCATCAGGCTCTTATTATTGCAAGCTAATATATGGCAATGACAATCTGGTAGGCATTCTTGGCGCTGTGGGTATGATACCTACATTGTTGGGATTTATTCTTGTTGGTCCTATGATTAAAAAGCTGGGGGTAACCAAGACTCTGAGGGTTAGCTTTTTCCTTGGAATGGTATCTACAGCTGTGAGAATTATTAATCCAACTGATTTTTGGTATAACACTATTTTAGGCTGTGTGGCATCCTTCGCCACTATACCGATGATGTGCCTTCTTGGCGTTATGACAGCTATGTCAATTGACTACAATGAGTATAAGTATGGCAAGAGAATGGTTGGTACCAGCCAGGCAGCCAGTGGTTTTGGCGGTAAGGTTGGAAGCGGTATTGGTGCTTCTGTAGTAGGATGGTGTTTGGCAGCTGCTAGCTATGACGGAATGGCCACAGAGGTGACAGGTGCTGTAAAACAGGCTGTATACAGCTTTGGAATTTATATTCCATTGATTTTATTTATTGTTATGTTTGTTATCTCTATGTATTTTGACTTAGAAGCTAAGCTTCCTGAAATGAGAGAGAAAATTGCAGCAAAAAAAGAGCAGTAGTTAATTGATGAAGGGGTGGTTAAAAACCATCTCTTCTTTTATAAAGAAGAAAAGAGGGTTATGAATATGCAGGCTTATGAAAAAGAACACTTGGATTATGTCCTTAAAAATGCAGGAGAGTGTACAGTACTTTTGAAAAAGAACGGCGCATTTCCACTGGATAAGCCAGGGAAGCTAGCGGCCTATGGAGCAGGTATCAGGTATACTGTTGCCGGAGGCACAGGTTCAGGTGAGGTCAATACCAGGTTTTCCTATACTATAGAGCAGGGCTTGGAAAAAGCTGGCTTTGAAATTACTTCAAAAAAATGGCTGGATGACTATGACCTAGTGCGAGCTAGGGCAAAAAAGAATTTTATAAAAGACTTAAAGGCAGAGGCAAAGGCAGCAAAGGCCAATGTGATAATGTATGGTATGGGAAGAAGTATGACTGAGCCGGATCATAACCTTTCCATTAGTAAGGAAGGGGACTGTGCCATATACGTGGTAAGTCGTATTTCAGGTGAGGGCAGCGACAGACAAGCTGTAGAGGGTGATGTAAAGCTTAGTAAAACTGAGATAAGAGATATCCTGGATTTAAACAGAATGTATCCACGATTTATGTTAGTGCTGAATGTTGGAGGCATTATTGATCTGTCTCCTGTTATGGAGGTGGGAAATATATTAATCTTGTCTCAGTTGGGAAGTGATTGCGGCAGGATTTTAGCTGATATTCTCACAGGCAGACAAAATCCTTCAGGTAAGCTTACTACCACATGGGCTGCCTGGGATCAGTATAGCAACGAGGGCACCTTTGGTGATATGAATGATAATCTCTATAAAGAAGGAATATATGTAGGTTATCGTTATTTTGATACTTTTAAAAAGCAGGCCCTTTTTCCATTTGGTCATGGCCTTTCATATACGGATTTTAATATAGAGCTAGCAGAAGTAAGTCTGGCAAAGGACACTGTGACAGTAGCTGCAACAGTGACTAATACAGGTGACTTTGCTGGAAAAGAAGTAGTGCAGGTGTATGTGTCAAAGCCTGTTGGCAGTCTGGATGTGGCTTATCAGGACATGACAGCCTTTGCAAAGACGGGCCTTATAGCCCCTGGCAGTCAAGAACAGCTTACACTGAGCTTTAAACTAAATGAACTGACTTCCTACGACGAAAATACTAGTTCTTATATATTGCAGGCAGGAGACTATATTGTAAGAATAGGTAATTCATCTGCGGCAACTACCGCAGCAGCAGTGATTAGATTGGATGAGAGCGTGACAGTGCTTAAGGCTAAAAATTGTCTGGGCCAGCCGGATTTTAAAGATCTTGTGGCACCAAAGAAGGCAGCAGAAGCTTTGCCTGAAGGAATTAAAATACTTGAGGCAAAGGCAGAAGAAATAGAGACTGGCACTGTAGAATATGACAAGCCTGCCCAGATTAATGATAAGGTAAAGACATTATCGGATGAGGAGCTGGCATATCTTGCCATAGGTGCCTTTGATCCTGATGCCAAGCTGGGAATTATTGGTAATGCTGCTACAAGTGTAGCGGGGGCTGCTGGAGAGACTAGCTCGTTTTTTAAGGATAAGGGTATAAAACCACTTATTATGGCAGATGGACCGGCAGGACTTCGTTTGGCAAGAACATACTATGAGGATGAGAAGGGCGCCCATGAGGTAGGCGGTACCGGAGCTATTCCTGCAAGTATGTTGGAATTTACTGGACCTGTCATGAAGTTTCTGGCATTAAAATTTGCAGGACCCAAAAAACCACCAAAGAATGCTGTAATAAAAGAACACATGGCTACACAGATTCCTATAGGAACTGCTATTGCACAAAGCTTTAATCTGGAGCTGGCAAAGGATTTTGGCAATATTGTAGGTCAGGAGATGGAGAATTTTGGTGTAAATCTGTGGCTGGCTCCAGCACTTAATATTCATAGAAATATTCTTTGTGGCCGTAATTTTGAGTACTATTCAGAAGACCCTCTTGTCTCTGGTACTATTGCAGCTGCAATATGTCAGGGAGTACAGGCTCACAAGGGGTGCGGAGTGACTATAAAGCATTATGCAGCAAATAATGCAGAGACTAACCGTTATTGTAACAATAGTCATGTTAGCGAGCGAGCCATGCGAGAGATATATTTGCGAGGCTTTGCTATCTGCGTGAGGTTAGGTCATCCAAGGGCTGTAATGACCAGTTACAATTTGATTAATGGTACTCATGCAGCAGAAAATCGTGGTCTGATAGAAGATATTTTGCGCAGCGAATTTGGATTCGATGGAATAGTGATGACAGATTGGATTGTAGAAGTAATGACTATGCCAAATTCAGCCTATCGTAATACTTTATCACCTGAGGTGGCAGCTGCCGGAGGAGATCTTTTTATGCCAGGCACCAAGAAAGACTATGATAGACTTTTGGAGGCTATGAAGTCGGGAAAGATAAGCCGAAATCAGGTAGAGATTAATGCCAGCCGAGTAATTGCTATGTCTAATTCGCTGGCAAGATAGATGGAGGAAGAGGATTGAAAGCTGTTAATTTAAAAGTTGAATATATGACAAATCCCATAGGCATAGATGTTGTAGAGCCTCGATTTAGTTGGAGCTTTGACGAGGGCCTTAGGCAGAAGGCTTATCAGATAAAGGCTGTTGATTTTTATGGAAATATTTTGTGGGATACAGGAAAAGTAGAGTCCTCCCAGATGCACTTGATTAAGTGGCAGGGCCAGCCATTGCAGAGCTGTACCATAGTTAATTGGACTGTGACGGTATGGGATGAAGAGGATAAGCCAGAGGAAAGCTCTCAGGCAAGATTTGAGATGGGACTTCTAACAGAAGGAGACTGGAAGGCTAAATGGATTACTGGAGACTATACGCCAAAGAAGAAGGAGCGATATCCAGTAGATTGCTTTAAAAAGAGCTTTACCACAAGAGCAGGCTGCAAGCTGGTGAAGGCAAGAGCATATATGACAGCTTGTGGCTTATATGAAGGTCAGCTCAATGGTAAAAAAATGGGCACTTTTATGCTGGCACCAGGTATTACTGATTATAGAAAGCGTATGCAATACCAGACTGTAGATATTACAGATTTGGTTTTTGATGGGGACAACGAGCTTTTCTTTATGCTGGCAGATGGTTGGTACCGCGGCTCCGTAGGAGCATGGGCCATGAAAAATTATTATGGAAACACTACCAGGCTCTTGGCCCAGATTGAGCTTAGCTATCAGGATGGCTCAGTAGACATTATTGCCACAGATGACAGTTTTTTATGGACTAACCAGGGACCTATAGCTTTTGCTGATAATAAGGATGGAGAAATTTATGATGCAAGAAAGGAGCAAATCTCTGATCTTGCATGGAAAAAATCTAAGCTTTCTTCTCATAGTGCACCCCTTATGGCCTCCAATAATTTCCCTTTGGTAGAGCAGGAGCGGTTGATAAATCCAAAGCTTATTGTCACGCCATCTGGAAAAAAAGTCTTGGATTTTGGTCAGAATATTGCAGGTATTATTGCTTTTGAACTTGAGGCCCATGCAGGGCAGAGGATATTCTTACGTTTTGGAGAGCTGATGAGGGATGGAGAATTTACTCAGAAAAACATCCAGTGTATACGAAAGAACCTCACGACTCCATTGCAGCAAATAGAATATTTTTGCAAGGAGGGCTTCAATCAATACAAGACTAGGTTTGCTATATTTGGATATCAGTATGCTTTGCTTGAGGCTGATATGGATATAGACCCATCAGCTTTTACAGCTATTGCAGTATATTCAGATTTTGAGACCACCTATGAGTTTGATTCATCCAATAAATTGTTGAATAAGTTTGTGGAAAACACCCTGTGGTCTTTAAAGAATAATTCTGCTGATTTGCCTACCGACTGTCCTACAAGAGAGCGTCACGGCTGGTCTGGAGATGCCCAGATTTTTGTAAATACAGCCTCTTATATGGTCAACTATGCTCCTTTTGCGCTGAAATACCAAAATGATTTGTGTGATTGGCAGACTGCTGATGGCAATTTCCCACAGATTGCGCCAGAGGGTGGTACTGATTCGTATATGCGAGGTATGAATGGTTCGGTGGGCTGGTCAGATGCTGGAATACTTATTCCATATCGTTTGTGGAAAAAATATGGAGATAAGCACATCATAGAGCGATACTATGATAATATGAAACGCTATGCAGGTTATATGATAGGTCGAACCGGCAAAAAGCAGTTTTTGGTGTCTGAAAAAACTGATCTTTCAAAGGAAGACAGCAAGTATTTGTATAATATGGGACAGCATTATGGCGAATGGGCAGAGCCAGCTGATGTTCATACTATGAGTTATAAAGATTTTATGACTTCTCGTCCGGAGGAGGCTACAGCCTATCTTTCTTATGTTATGGGGATTATGGTGGAGATAGCTGAGGCTTTGGGCCATAAAGAAGACATCCCTCTGTACAAGGAGTATAGGGATGGCGCTAAGGTTACATATCAAAAGCTGGTGCATACAAAAAAGTATAGCTTGGATACTGACAGGCAGGCACGACTGGTGCGGCCGCTTTACATGGATTTGCTTAATGATGAGGACACATTTTTTGCAAAAAAACGTCTTGTTAAAGCCCTGAATAATTACGACTGGCGAGTAGGCACAGGATTTTTATCTACGCCATTTATTCTCTATGTACTAAAGGATATAGATATAGAATATGCATATAGGCTTTTGGAAAATGAAAAGAATCCTGGCTGGCTTTGTATGCCAAAGGCAGGTGCTACCACAATCTGGGAGGATTGGGCAGGCCCTAATTCTGATAATGGCAAGGGTGGAGGCATAGCTTCACTTAATCATTATTCCAAAGGAGCAGCCTGTGAATGGGTATTTGATACCATGTGTGGTATTCAGGTCGACGGAGAAAATCATTTTATTATTGCTCCACAGCCAGGGGGACATTTTTCTCATGCCGGCATGACCTATAACAGTGTGTATGGTAAAGTAAGCTGTAAGTGGGAAAAGATATCTGAAGGAAAGTACCAGTATAAAATTACTATTCCACCTAACACTTCGGCTACTTTAAGACTCCAGGGAATGGAAGAGATTAAGCTTAGCCCAGGTAGTTATATGTACTAGAGTTAATAATGGGGAAAATAAATATTGCAAATTTTACGATATATTACCTTAGCTGCTAAGGTCAAGGGAACATTTTTTAGAAGAATGTCCACAACTTAAGAAAAAGGTCTCGAAAGAGGCCTTTTTCTTTTTTATAAGAATTTATATGGCTAGTATTATAATACTTACAACAGTTTGGCCCCTTTTGCATGTAATGTATAGTTGGTGAAAAAGGAATATATTATGATAAGAAAATTCTATAAATAGTGGCAAATACAGGCAGTTTTGTTTATACTAAAACTCAAATATTGTTTTAATTTCATAGGGAGGAAACATGAATACTAATCAACCTATCAAGGACGCTTCAGTCCTAGGCAAGCCAAAGATGTTTATCCTTGGTTTCCAGCATCTTTTCGCCATGTTTGGCGCCACTATTCTAGTACCAATTCTGGTCAACAATTACTTTGAAGGGGAAGGCCTTTCTATTCAGGTTACACTTTTCTTTGCCGGTGTAGGCACCCTGTTTTTCCACTTATGTTCCAAGCTTAAGGTTCCTGCTTTCCTTGGTTCATCCTTTGCTTTCTTGGGAGGCTTTTATACCATATCCCAGATGGATACAGGTATCTTTGCAGGAATGACCATGGGAGAGAAGCTGCCATATGCTTGCGGTGGTATTGTAGTGGCAGGCCTTTTGTACCTTATTCTTGCCCTTATCATCAAGCTGGTGGGCATCAACAAGGTTATGAAATACTTGCCACCTGTAGTTACCGGTCCTATCATTATGTGTATCGGTCTTTCACTGGCTCCATCTGCTATTAGTAATGCTTCAACCAACTGGCTCCTTGCCTTTATTGCTTTGGCAGTAGTTGTTATCTTTAATATATGGGGCAAGGGCATGTTTAAGATATTGCCTATTCTTATGGCGGTTCTTATCTCATATGTCTGCGCTATTATTTTTAATGCTCTTGGTATGACCAATGCAGATGGTTCATCAATTCTCAATTTTGCCACAGTATCTGAGGCTGCCTGGGTTGGCCTTCCAGATTTTTTCATTGCAAAGTTCAACATCCAGGCCATCCTTGTTATGGCACCAATCGCTATTGCCTCAATGATGGAGCATATAGGTGATATTTCAGCTATCTCTGCTACAACAGGTGAGGATTTCATCTCAGATCCAGGTCTTCACAGAACTCTCATAGGAGATGGTATTGCTACATCACTTTCAGCTATGTTTGGTGGCCCTGCCAATACTACTTATGGCGAGAATACTGGTGTCCTTGAGCTTTCCAAGGTACATGATCCAAAGGTAGTTCGTCTGGCTGCTTACTATGCTATTATTTTATCTTTCATTCCTAAGATGTCAGAGATTATCGGTACTATGCCAAGCGCTATCGTAGGCGGCATCAGCTTTATCCTTTATGGTATGATTTCTGCTATCGGTGTTAGAAACGTAGTAGAGAACCACGTAGATTTTACCAATTCCCGCAACCTTATTATTGCAGCAGTTATATTGGTATGTGGCCTTGGCTTTTCTGATGGCCTTACCTTTACAGTAGCTGGTACTGACATCACTCTTACAAGCCTTGCAATCGCAGCTATAGCTGGTGTTCTTCTCAATGCTATCTTGCCTGGCAAGGATTATGATTATGGCAATCCAGAGCCATATCGTTTTGATAAAGACGGAATCTAAAAAATGACAAAAGAGCGTAAAATCCTGATAACTAACGACGACGGCATTACAGCCGATGGCATTATTCGTCTTGCGGCCGCAGCACAAAAATACGGTCAGGTGTGGGTAGTAGCGCCGGAAAGTCAGCGGTCAGCTATGAGCCACAGTATTAGCTTGCGTAACCCTATAGATATGTGGGCGCATGAATTTCCTGTAGAGGGAGTTAAAGCCTTCGCCAGCTCCGGCACTCCAGGAGACTGCATCAGAGTAGGCTCTCTTAATATTGTGCCAGGCAAGCCTGACATAGTTTTATCCGGCATTAACTTTGGATATAACTGTGCTTCTGATATACAGTATTCAGCCACAGTAGGGGCGGCCTTAGAGGCTTCATTTCAGGGAATAGCTGCCATAGCTTTTTCTGAAGGAACTAAGTATCATGAGGTGACAGATGCCTATCTTGAACAGGTTATGGATATGCTGCTTGATGAGCCTTATATAGAGGGCCAGGTATTAAATGTCAATTTTCCTGACTGTCAGCTGGCAGAGTTTGCAGGCATATTGCAGGATCGCACCATGTCAAAGAAGGTTGTTTTCTCTGATAGCTATAGTGAAGAGATATTGCCTGATGGTCTTAGACGTTTTATGGTGCATGGTCAGCTGCAGACTGATGCGGAGCCAGGCAGTGACTATGAAGCACTCCTTGGTAACTATATTTCCATAGGCCGGGTAGTCAATTTGCAGGAGCCTAGATAGGGGCTTTGCATAGTTTTATGATGATGTATATGCTTGCCAAAGCAGACTCAAATCCGGCGCCTAAGGCTGGCAAGTGAGTTCTAAAAGATGGTTCAATTACATATAGGCAAACAAAAAGACGCAACAGATAGATGATATCTGTTGCGTCTTTTTTGTAAATAGGGAAAGTGGAATGCAATTATGAGGTACTTATATGAAAAACATGCAAGGCACAATACAATAAAAAATATTCGTATGATTGACGAAAAATGTTCTATAGTCACCGCCAATAGAGAAATATTGACGCGTCGCGTCAATATTGATATTATCATAGTAAGAGGTGATGCATTATGATCTCAGAAGAAGTAAGAGATCTTCGGATTTCTATGGGAATGAATCGTAGGGAATTTTGCGAATATTTTAGTATCCCGTATCGTACGATGACAGACTGGGAAGCAGGCAAGCGCAAGATGCCGGAATATCTTTTCAAATTGATGGCATACAAAGCTGAGATTGAGAAAAAGTTTGAGACGAATTGAAGATGTTTAGGAAGGAAGTGATTTTATGATAGCGACAGAATCTATTACAATTCAAATACCGGCGGGAATGTCGAAATATTTAGTGACTGTGAATCCGGAAGCTGAGCTTACAAGAAATGCGTTGCTGCTCTATCCATATATATTGAATCAAAGCATATCTCATGGGCGTGCGGCAGAAATCCTGGGGATTAGAAAGTCTGAGTTGATTGATCTGTATGATAAACTTGGCTATTCTTACCTGGATATGACGATGGATGACTTGGATGCTGAACTTGATACCTACAGAGAGCTGAAAAAGAAGGAGGCTGTGGTATGATTGTTGTATCTGATACAACACCGCTGATATCTCTTCTTAAAATCAACAGAATAGATTTGCTTGAAAAGCTATTTGGCAAAGTACTGATACCGGATGCCGTATTCAGTGAATTGACGGTGGATGAGAGATTTCGGCTGGAAGCGGATCAGATACGCCAGAAGGAATTCATTGTTGTAAAGTCAGTGACGAATTCGGAAGCTGCAAGTTTATTACGGAGGGCAACCGGTCTTGATCAAGGCGAGAGCGAAGCGATTGTTTTAACAGACGAATGGAAAGCGGAGCTTCTTTTGATGGATGAGGCAAAAGGAAGAAATGTGTCAACGCAGATGGGACTTAGAATCATGGGAACAATTGGAATTCTCATGGCAGCTTTTGAAGAACAGGAGTTGACAGCTGATGAAGTCAGGGAGTGTGTAGATGGTTTACAGCGTGCTGGTCGCCATATTGGCATGAGACACTATCAGGCATTACTGGATAGACTTAGAAACTGATCTGGCAACAAAATGGCAACAAAAAATCGGATAGCCAAAATCATCCGGGTAATGAAAATAA
>CAVJHG010000018.1:0-55680 GCA_963649335.1 bacterium | reverse complement strand
CGTGGAGGTTGAAGTTTAAAGCGTTTTTGGTTGTGACCTTGCCGAGAGTTAATTTTGTTGGAGCGGCATCATTCTTATCGAGTTCTGCATCAGTTGTTGCTCCTACAGAGCTTGCAAATGCAATCTCTGAGCCAGCTAAGATTTTGGCCTGATCTTCTGTAATATTTGATAACCCTACAATATCAGCTGCTGCTTTTTTGTCCTTGCTATCTGCATCATTTCCGTCAACAATCTTATACTCTTTTCCGCCAATTGTTTTTGTTTTTCCTTTTTTCCATGTATCATCAAAAGTGATTGATACAGCTCCATTTTCATCAACCTCTCCAAATGTCACACCGGAAAGACCTGCATCATGAGCATTGAGAGTCATGGTCTTGTCTGAGCCATTACCCTTAAGAAGATATGTCTCATTGAACTTTGTTGTCTCAGCTACACGGTCAATCTCTGTTGTAAGCTGATCAATCTCTGACTGGATAGCACTTCTATCTGACTCAGAGTTGGTGCCGTTTGAAGCCTGTACTGCCAGCTCATTCATACGCTGAAGCATAGAGTGAACCTCTGTAAGAGCACCTTCAGCTGTCTGTACTGCTGATACACCATCCTCAGCATTGGTAGAAGCCTGGTCAAGACCACGGATCTGCTTTCTCATTTTCTCAGAAATAGAAAGTCCTGCTGCATCATCTGCTGCACGGTTGATTCTGTAACCAGATGAAAGCTTCTCTGTGCTCTTAGCCTGAGCATTTGCTGTGATGTTGAGCATTCTTGAGGCATTAGCTGCCTGCATGTTGTGTTGTACTACCATAATATAATCCTCCTTGTCCCAGCTTGTGGGTTATTATGTTTTAACCCTTGGAAATCCTTTTCCTAAGGCTTTTTATATAACAAGCGGCCTCCCGGGTGTGGCAGAGCCACGGCCGCCTATTACCTTAATCAGACGCTACAGCAATTTGTGATAAAGGGCTGTATTTTTGTCTTACAAACTCTTTATCGGATTATAGCCTAGATACTTAACCTTTAAAACTAAATTCACATAAATTTCACAAAAAAAGAACCCAGTCTCCTGGATTCTTTTCTAACTCAATTATGAAAGTGCATGTATAAAAAGTCCTGACCTAAGCTTTGGCTCAAACCAGGTAGACTTTGGAGGCATCAAAAGCCCGGCGTCTGCCACTGCAAAAAGCTCCTCTATGCTGGTAGGGTACATAGCAAAGGCTACCTTGCAATCAAGAGAGCACCTGCGCTCAAGCTCCTCAAGTCCTCTAATGCCACCTACAAAGTCAATGCGATTATCTGTCTTTGGATCTGCAATGCCAAAGAGCGGTTCAAGGACCAGATTTTGCAATAAGGACACATCAAGACCCTCCACAGGATCATCTACAAGAAGCTCTTCCTTTACCTGGCACAGGTGCCATGTGCCCTGCAGATACATAGACCACTGGCCCTTCTTCTCTGGTCTTATGGCCTCATCTGAGCTGGCAATAAAGTCCACCAGGTTTTCCAGCTCCTCCATAAGCTCCTCTGGACTCATGCCATTTAAGTCCTTAAGCACACGGTTGTAGTCATATATCTTAAGCTGGTCATCTGGAAAAAGCACAGAAAGGAAATAGTTATACTCCTCCTTGCCTGTAGGCTCTACCCCTGATGCAAGGGCCTCTTCTCTTCTTTTAAAGCCCACATTTACAGCAGAAGCAGCCCTGTGATGTCCATCTGCAATATAGATAGAGTCCATTGCCCCAAAGGTATCAGCTATAAGTGCCATATCAAGCAAGTCATCTATAACAAAGCATCTATGGCCTATGCCATCCTCTGCAACAAAGTCATACAAGGGCTTTTTAGACTTAGCCTTGTCCACGATGCCCTGGATGGAATGATTGGCCTTGTAGGCTAAGAAAATAGGACCTGTCTGAGCATTGCAGGTGTCCACGTGACGAATGCGGTCCTCTTCCTTTTCCTTACGGGTATTCTCATGCTTTTTGATAACACCAGAGGCATAATCATCTATAGATGCACATGCCACAATACCAGTCTGGGACCTGCCATCCATAGTAAGCTCATATACATAAAAGCATGGCTTCTCATCCTGGATAAATCTTCCCTCATCAAGCCAATCTACTAGCATGTCGTGAGCCTTTTGATAAACCTCATCAGAATACATATCGCAATCTGGTGCAAACTGGGTCTCTGGACGGTCTATGGCCAAGAATGAATCCGGCTTACTTTGGACCTGTGTATAGGCCTCTGCTCTGGAATATACGTCATAAGGCAAGGCTGCTATAGTCTTTTCATACCCTGCTCCTGGTCTTATTGCCTTAAATGGCCTGATTTTTGCCATTATTTTACCACCCTTACTTTGATAACATCATCAATAGAAGAAATTGCTGCCACAACATCCTCAGCTACAAGAGAGCCCAAATCCATCAGGGTATATGCATAGTCCCCACGGCTCTTGTTGGTCATGTCGTTTACATTGATGCCGGCATCACCGAGGATAGTTGTAAACTGAGCCAGCATACCTGCCACATTCTTATGAAGGATGGCAAGACGGCTAGGAGCCTTACATATTCCCATGTCACAATCTGGGTAGTTAACAGAATGGCAGATATTGCCATTTTCCATGTAATCCATAACCTCCTGAACTGCCATAACAGCACAGTTGTCCTCTGCCTCCTCAGTAGAAGCACCAAGATGTGGAGTACAGATAACTCCCTTCTTGCCTGCTGTGGTAGGGTTGGCAAAATCAGTAACATAGTGCTTTACCTTGCCTGATTCTATGGCATCCACTACAGCCTGCTCATCTACAAGCAAATCACGGGCAAAGTTTAAAATAACAACGCCCTTTTTCATAAGCTGGATGGCATCCTTATTGATCATACCCTTGGTAGAGTCAAGAAGTGGCACATGTACTGTAATAAAATCGCACTCGCGATAGATGTCCTCTACATTGGTCACATGATGAACATTGCGAGAAAGATTCCATGCTGCATTAACTGAAATATATGGATCATAGCCCATAACCTCCATGCCAAGGTGGGTAGCATCATTAGCCACCTTAACGCCAATGGCACCAAGGCCGATAACACCAAGCTTTTTACCAGCTATCTCGTTGCCAGCAAAGGCCTTCTTTGCCTTCTCAGCACTTTTTCCTATATTTTCATCGGATGTGTTATCTAAAACCCACTTGTAGCCCCCGATAATATCACGGCTGGCAAGGAGCATTCCGGCAAAAACCAGCTCCTTAACACCGTTGGCATTGGCACCAGGTGTATTGAAAACTACTATACCCTGCTGGGCGCACTTATCAAGGGGAATATTGTTGACACCGGCACCTGCTCTTGCTACGCAGGCAAGCTTGTCTGAAAAGTCTAAGTCGTGCATAGCTGCTGAACGAACCAGCACTGCATCGGCATCAGCCATATCCTCTACACTCTTGTAATCAGTAGAAAACAAATCAAGGCCCTTATTTGAAATAGGGTTAAGGCAATTGTAGGTAAACATTATGCATTCTCCTCCTCAAACTTCTTCATAAACTCAACAAGCTTCTCAACACCCTCGATAGGCATTGCATTGTAGATAGAAGCACGCATACCGCCTACTGTTCTGTGGCCCTTGAGATTGACAAAGCCTGCCTCAGTAGCCTCCTTGACGAACTTGGCATCAAGCTCCTCATTGCCTGTAACGAATGGTACATTCATAAGAGAACGGTCTTCCTTTACAACAGTGCCCTTGAAAAGCTTTGACTGGTCAAGGAAATCATAAAGAACAGCTGCTTTTTTCTCATTGACTTCCTTCATGGCTGTAAGGCCGCCCATCTTCTTAATCCACTTAAATACCTTGCCACAAATATAGATATTGTAGCATGGAGGTGTATTGTAAAGAGAATCATTGTCAGCCTGGGTCTTCCACTTGAGCATGGTTGGTGTGCCAGGGAGAACATCATCTGTAATAAGGTCCTCGCGGATAATGGCGATAACAAGACCTGCTGGACCTACATTCTTCTGAACTCCGCCATATACTACGGCATACTTGCTTACGTCGATTGGCTCAGATAAGAAGCATGAAGATACATCTGCTACCAAGTCCTTGCCCTTGGTGTTAGGAAGGGTCTTATACTTGGTGCCATAGATGGTGTTATTCTCACAGATATATACATAATCCATGTCATCTGTGATAGGTAAGTCTGAGCAATCTGGGATATAGCTGAAGGTCTTGTCTGCTGATGAAGCAAGCTCTACAGCCTCGCCATATAGCTTTGCCTCAGCAAAGGCCTTCTTTGCCCACTGGCCTGTGATAATATATCCAGCCTTCTTGTTTTTCATCATATTCATAGGTACTTCTGCAAAAAACTGTGAAGCACCACCCTGTAAGAATAATACCTTGTAGTTGTCAGGAATATCCATGATCTCACGGATATCAGCCTCAGCCTCCTTGATGATAGCATCATAAACCTTGCTGCGATGGCTCATCTCCATAACTGACTGGCCAGAGCCCTTGTAATCCAGCATCTCATCTGCTGCTTCCTTAAGTACCTCTTCTGGTAAAACTGCAGGACCTGCACTAAAATTGTATACTCTACTCATTATGATATTCTCCTTAAAAATTTTTTATTGATTATTTGTCAGTATCATCGAAACATTCGTTGATTGGGGCGCCAGGTGCCACCATTGGCCATACCTTGTCATCTGAATCAATGATACAGTCAATGAGCACTGGCACTTCGGATCGGAGAGCCTCCGACAGTGCCGAGCTGTACTCATCTCTTGTCATTACCCTGTATGCTTTGCATCCCATGGCCTCAGCCAGCTTGACATAGTCTACACCGTCATCAAGGACTGTAGCTGAATAGCGCTGTTCATAGAACAAATCCTGCCACTGACGCACCATACCAAGTACATGATTATTTACAATAATCTCGACTATAGGAGCCTTTTCACGAGCTGCAGTAGCAAGCTCATTCATGTTCATTCTAAAGCAGCCGTCACCAGCAAAGTTAATTACCTTTTTATCTGGATTGCCAAGCTGGGCTCCAATAGCAGCTCCAAGACCATATCCCATAGTACCAAGACCACCTGATGTAAGAAGCTGATGTGGCTTGGCAAACTTGTAATACTGGGCGGCCCACATCTGGTGCTGGCCTACCTCAGTAGAAATAATTGCCTGACCCTCAGTCTGTCTATATGCCTCTTCTACAAGGAATGGTCCATTAAGACCTGTATCTGGTACCTTGAGAGCATACTTGGCATTAAGGTCAGCTATATGAGCCATCCAGTCTGGATGAGAGCTCTGACTCAAGGCCACATCAAGCCTTGATAGAATTTCCTTTACATCACCTATTACTGCGTGATCAACACGGATATTTTTATTTATTTCAGCTGGGTCTACATCAAACTGAAGTATTTTTGCCTTGCTGGCAAACTTCTTTGGATTGCCTAGGACTCTGTCAGAAAAACGAGTGCCTACAGCAATAAGCAGGTCACACTCTGATACGCCAAGATTAGATGTCTTAGTGCCATGCATGCCAAGCATGCCTGTGTAGCGTGAAGAAGTGCCATCGAAGGCGCCCTTGCCCATGAGGGTGTCACAAACAGGGGCATCAACTAAGTCAACAAAGCGCTTCAGCTCCTCAGAGGCGTCTGCTATAACTGCACCGCCGCCTACGAAAACAAAAGGCTTTTTAGCCTTTTCTATCATTTTTACAGCCTTTGCAAGGGCCTCATCTGTAATATCCTTTTTTACACGACCAGACTCAATCGGCTCAAAATACTCGTACTCGTATTTATTGTTTGGCGCTGTGATATCCTTTGGAATATCAATAAGTACAGGACCTGGACGACCTGTTGTTGCTATACGAAAGGCACGACGAATGGTATAGGCCAAATCCTTGATGTCCTTTACGATGAAGTTGTGCTTAGTAATAGGCATAGTCACGCCTGTGATATCTATCTCCTGGAAGGAATCCTTGCCAAGGAGAGGCACTGTAACATTGCAGGTAATAGCCACAAGGGGTATAGAATCCATGTGGGCTGTAGCAATACCAGTAACCAGGTTGGTAGCGCCTGGGCCTGAAGTAGCCAGACAAACACCTACCTTGCCTGTAGAGCGGGCGTAGCCATCTGCCGCATGGCTGGCACCCTGCTCATGAGAAGTCAAAACATGATGTATCTCATCTGAATGCTTATAGAGCTCATCGTAGAGATTGAGAATAGCCCCTCCTGGATAACCAAAGACAGTATCTACCCCCTGCTCCTTCAAGCACTCGATTATAATCTGTGAACCACTAAGTAACATAAAAAACCTCTATTCTATGCACTGCCAGCATGGCAGGGCCTTATTGGTAAAATAAAAAAATGCAAAAAGAACTTTCGCTATTACATCTCAGGAGTCTTTAAAACAGCTCCCATGTTGCCTGATGTAACCTGAGCAGCATATCTGCGCAAATAGCCTGTTGTAACCTTTGGCTCTCTTGGCTGCCACTTTGCCTTGCGCTCTGCCATCTCCTCATCGCTGACGCGGATATTCAAAGACAGACCTGGGATATCGATATCGATAATATCTCCCTCCTCCACAAGGGCTATAGGACCACCTACTGCTGCCTCTGGAGATACGTGGCCGATTGAAGCACCACGAGAAGCACCTGAGAAACGACCATCTGTAATAAGGGCAACTGATGAGCCAAGACCCATACCTGCAATAGCAGATGTAGGATTGAGCATCTCACGCATGCCAGGACCACCCTTTGGTCCCTCGTAGCGGATAACTACCACATCACCCTCTACAATCTTGCCGCCCTTGATGGCTGCAATGGCATCCTCTTCACAGTCAAATACTCGGGCTGGACCTGTGTGAACAAGCATCTCAGCTACTACTGCTGAACGCTTTACAACAGAGCCATCTGGGGCCAGGTTGCCCTTTAATACTGCAAGACCACCTGTCTTAGAGTATGGATTGTCAACTGGGCGAATAACCTCTGGATTGAGATTAAGGGCATCCTTAATATTTTCTCCAACTGTCTTACCTGTAACAGTCATGCAGTCTGTATTAAGAAGGCCTATGTCAGCCAGCTCCTTCATAACAGCCCACACGCCGCCTGCTTCGTTGAGGTCCTCCATGTATGTAGGGCCTGCAGGTGCAAGATGACAGAGGTTAGGTGTTTTTTCAGAAATAGGATTGGCAAAGGATATATCAAAATCAAAGCCAATCTCATGAGCTATAGCTGGCAAATGAAGCATAGAGTTGGTAGAGCAGCCTAATGCCATATCAACAGTAAGGGCATTTAATACAGCCTCCTTTGTCATAATCTGACGAGCTGTGATACCCTTGTTGAACATATCCATTACAGCATAGCCTGCCTGCTTTGCAAGACGGATACGAGCTGAGTAAACTGCAGGAATAGTACCGTTGCCACGAAGTCCCATGCCAAGAGCCTCAGTAAGGCAATTCATGGAATTGGCTGTGTACATACCTGAGCATGATCCACAGGTAGGGCATACATTTTCTACATAATTTTCTACGTCATCCTCTGTCATGGTGCCTGCTGCATATGAGCCAACTGCCTCAAACATAGATGAAAGAGATCTCTTCTTGCCATCAATATGACCTGCAAGCATAGGACCGCCTGATACAAAAACTGTAGGCAAATCAAGACGAGCTGCTGCCATAAGAAGACCTGGCACATTTTTATCACAGTTAGGTACCATAACAAGGGCATCAAACTGGTGAGCTAAGGCCATACACTCTGTAGAATCAGCTATAAGGTCGCGGGTAACGAGAGAATACTTCATACCAACATGACCCATGGCAATACCATCACACACTGCTATAGCAGGGAAAACTACAGGCACACCACCTGCCTCTGCTACACCAAGCTTGACAGCATCTACGATTTTATCAATATTCATATGGCCTGGTACTACCTCATTGTATGAGGATACGATACCTATCATAGGCTTTTTCATTTCTTCCTTTGTAAATCCCAATGCATTAAAGAGGGATCTGGCTGGTGCCTGCTGCATGCCAGCTCTTGCATTATCACTTCTCATTTTTATAACTCCTTTTATCTTTGGGGCTTTGCCCATTTATCTTATTTAACCTGCTTAAAAATCATCTAAAGAGTAACTAGTCTTTTATTGTATCACTATACTCTTGCTGCAATTAAATCGCCCATCTTCACAGTGCCAACCTGCTCTATGCCATCTAAGCTCTCTCCTGCCTGTGGCATAATGTCGATGGTACGATAACCCTCAGACAAGACCTTTTTAACTGCTGCCTCAATGGCATCTGCCTCAGCATCCAAATCAAAGCTGTAGCGCAGCATCATGGCTGCAGAAAGAATAGTTGCTATAGGATTGGCAATGCCCTGGCCTGCTATATCTGGTGCAGAACCGCCTGATGGCTCATAAAGACCAAACTTGGTGTCATTGAGGGAGGCTGATGACAGCATGCCGATAGAACCGGTCACCTGTGATGCCTCATCTGATAAAATGTCACCAAACATATTCTCAGTAAGAATGACATCAAACTGGCGAGGATTTTTTACCAGCTGCATAGCACAGTTGTCAACCAACATATGCTCATAAGAAACCTCTGGATAATCAGCTGCCACTTCCTCTACTATTTTTCTCCAAAGCCTTGAAGAATCAAGGACATTGGCCTTATCTACTGAAGTAACCTTTTTTTTGCGCTTCATTGCTATGTCAAAGCCCCGCTTGGCAATGCGACGTATCTCGCTCTCAGAATATGTGAGGGAATCTCTGGCTACCAGCTGTCCATCCTCCTCTGTGGTAGAACGGGCACCAAAATATAAACCGCCTGTAAGCTCACGCATAATCATCATATCAAAGCCGTCCCCTATAATGTCATCACGAAGTGGACAGGCAGCCTTTAACTCATCATAAAGATAAGCTGGGCGTAAATTTGCAAAAAGATTGAGGCTCTTGCGAAGCTTAAGGAGTCCTGCCTCAGGACGCTTGTCTGCTGGCAGCTTGTACCATGGGCTTGTAGATGTATTGCCACCTATAGAACCCAT
This sequence comes from bacterium, assembly GCA_963649335.1. Lineage (GTDB taxonomy): Bacteria > Bacillota > Clostridia > Lachnospirales > Lachnospiraceae > Pseudobutyrivibrio. Next base: position 46,658 of record CAVJHG010000018.1, on the reverse strand, counting down.
AAGAACTGCATCTGATGCAAGAGCAGCCTCTATAGCCTCATCTGTAAGAGGAGAGCCTGTAGCATCAATAGAACAGCCTCCCATAAGAATATCTGTGTAGTTAAACCTGTGGCCGTATTTTGCCCCTACCGCATCAAGAACCTTTATAGCCTCGGTAACTATCTCAGGGCCTATGCCATCACCTTTAATTACTCCAACATTAAATTCCATCTTAATTCCTTCCCAGAGGATTATATAACCCTCAACTGAATAATATATAATTATCAAAAAGCCATTACAAAAACTTTCACGGGTAAATAGCTTCGAATAGTTAACAGTTTAGTACAATAAAGTGATAAATTCAAGCCGATAATAGTGTTTGAAAAATTCAATACAAAATAGTACATTTGATATATGAAAACAAAGGACAAAATCTTAGAAATTCTAATAAACAATCAGACAGATTACACATCTGGAGAATATTTAGCCTCAAGCCTTGGCATTTCCCGCAATGCCATATGGAAGGCAGTAAGTGCCCTCAAGGATGATGGCTACAATATAGAAGGAGTAAAAAATAAAGGATACCTGCTCATTAACGACCAGGATATCCTTTCAAGTCAGGCAATTAAAGCACTATTGCCAAAGGAATTGTCTGACCTACCCATAAATATATATAAGGAGCTGGAATCCACCAACCGTACCGCCAAGGAAACAGCAATAAGCCAGGTAATCCACGGCCAAACCATCATTGCAGATGCCCAATCCCAGGGCCGGGCTCACTCAGGTCAGGCCTATCCATCTCCCGCCGGGGGCTTATATATGAGTGTCATATTGGACCCTGGCAAAATCCCTGTCAAAGAAGCTGCCCATATATCAGCTTATGGTGCCTGCTGTGTAGCCTCAGTCATTGAAGAGCTTACTGAAAAAAGCTGCTCCATCCGCCTTATAACTGACATTTTCCAGAATGAAAGAAAGGTTTGCGGCATTCTCACCGAGTCAGCCTTTGATTTTGAAACCGGAGACCTGCAATGGATTGTTGTAGGCATAGGCATATCATCCCTAGCCAAAGGAAAGCGCAACCAATATGCTGCTGCCATCCTCTCACGACTTTTGGACAAGGATGTTAAAAAAGAAGATATTTTACAATACTACAAGAGCCATCACGAATAGAAATAAACATCTTCTATTCCCATACCTTTTCTCCTAATTCCAAGGCACTACTGCGCTTACTAGCAAATTAAGCCAGGTATTATGACTGCTTGTCTGAATAGTCAATGGCGTAACCACTGTCTGATGCTGAATAGCTTTAACAGTCTTTCCTGAAGAATCGACAATGCCGCCTGCGGCACTTATTACATAATTCATGCCATTTACTGTGCCAAGATATATCATGGTGTGGCCATTTAAGTAGAGGCAGGTACCTGGTGTAAGTCCAGCTATATAAGCCAATTTTGTAGTGGGGTCCATGCCAGCTAAATTTATTGCTGTGCCTGACACCTGCTGCTGCCAGCTGGTATTTCTAGGCATCTTAAGGCCAAAGCAGGCATATACATTTTTTGTAAAAAGCGAGCAATCCATGCCATCATTGGCTCCGCCCCAGTCGTACTTGTCTCCCTGACAGGTAAAAGCAATATTGATAATATTTGCCGTTGTCATAGGAAGGTATCCTATTGATACCTGGGCAGCATTTGTAATATAGCCAATCTGTGGACTATATACGCCATTGGCATCTCTTGCAGGCACCACTACTGCTATCTTGCCTGCTGCATTTTGTGCTCCGGCAAGCTTAAGTGTAGTTCCCATAGTAAGGGCCATGGTCTTTGTTGCAGGATCAAAGCCAGATACATCTAGAAGGGTCTTGCTGGTTGTAACTACCACAAAGTCCTTTCCAGCAGTAGCATTTTGCCAGCTCAAAAGCCATGTATTTCTATCTGAAAAAATAGCAAAGCAGCTAGCATCTGCCCAGCCCTTTACCGTATTACTCATAACATAATAATAGGCCTGAGTCCCCACGATGCACTGCTGTAATATAACCACAGGCTCATTTACATGCAAGGAAGTAATAGCCGACTCATCTGCCTTGTCACTTGCCGAATAACCCATAGCAGCACTTATAGGATATGTCCGCATGGTAACAGGACGAGTTGCCACTGCATATATAGGCCCTATTGCCCCAGTAAAGCCTGTTGTAGCAATGACATTGGCGTAGCTTTGGGCAAAAGCAGCCTTGTCCACAGGGCTGCCGCCTATGAAAAGTGTGGCCTTGGCTGGTGCTTCTGTAATAGCCTTGTTGGCCAAAGATGCTGCAAGAGCAGAAGCATCATTATAGCTAGCATAATTTGCCAAATCATACATATGAGCTCCAGCTGATTGCAAGGCCCTGGTGTTAAAGCTGTCTATCTGGGCAGATGACATAAGCAGATTGCCTGCTGTAGCCCCTGCATTAGTCACCCAAAAGCCTGGGGTAGCCATGGCCTCTGACACTGTAGACTCTCTGGCAGCTGCCGCCTTTACATCAATACCCGAACATAGCAAGCTAGCCACTGTAAAGGCTGCAGCAAGCAAGGATATAAATTTCTTTTTCAATACTCTCTCCTCCGTGATTTAATAATGTAAGGGGTGTTAACCCAACAAAGTCTTTAACCCAAGATTCACTTGAGCCCCAACTGAGTCAAAATTGTAATCCCCACCTTTGCCAAGTCTTAGAGGACCAATAATTTCCACCACTGAGTTTAAATACTCCTCTAAAAACAAGTCAACAAATACATAATAAAACACTTTAGTTATAAAAAGAGCCAAATCCAAAAAAATACATGATTTTTTCACAAAAACTTTAATTTGAGTAATATCGCGTATATGAAATATTCCTACTATGTAATATTCCACCTATGTAATATTCCATCTTTGTATTACTACTTCCCTTACTGCATCTCCTGGACAAATATTCCCTGCTTACTCATCTACCACCATGCCGTCAGCTATATTTTTCTTAATAACAGGGTCTACAAATTCTTTAAAAAGCTTCTCAGAGCCAAGGGCAGTAGCCCCCTGACGACCATAGACCTGGGTCTTTGTGGTATGATGCTCCTGCCAGTCACTGCCGTCATTTGAGTCATTGAGCATAAGGGGCTGTACATTGTCCATGGCTCTGGCAAACTTGGCCTCTGCTGTCTCATAGGCTTCGAATTCCTCAAAAAGAGCCATAAGCTCTGTAGCCTGATCTGTAGGCAGCATGCCAAAAATACGCAGCTTTGCAGCCTGTTCTCTTGCCGCCTGGGTCTTCTTCCCCTCCTCATCATAGGCATAGGTATCCCCGGCGTCTATCTCCACAATGTCGTGTATGAGGCACATCAGCATAACCTTTGCTATGTCTATATTCTCATTAGAATATTCCTTGAGTACATATGCCATAATAGCCATATGCCAGGCATGCTCAGCATCATTTTCCCTCCTGCCATGGCCTGACAGGTGAGTCTGACGAAGTATATTTTTCTCCTTGTCTATTTCCAGGGCAAAATCAAGTTGCTTTTTTAATCTTTCATCCATAGTATCTCTCCTTTTTTATATCTTGCCTTTTTTACAAGTCTTGCTCGATAAATTCAAGTCTGCTTTTACCGACATGCACATCTTCCAAGCCATGCCCTCTGCATATGGTTAGAGGGTTGGCAAAAGCTTTTAACCTAATCTTAACTAATTTACTCTCAAAGCTAAAGCTTCTCTTTATTTTACAAAAAACCCCTCAAAAATGCACAAAGCATTAAAGAGGGGAATAAATACTATATAAGATTAGTTGACGTGAGCATTAATCTCATCAAAAAGCTTGGCTACAAGGGCCTTAGCCTCTTCTACAGCCCCATCTACTGGAACCTGGGTGTTGACACTCTTGTCGCGGGTCTTAAGCTCTACATTGCCTTCCTTAAGAGCCTTAGGACCTACAACTATGCGAACTGGTACACCGAGCAAGTCAGCATCAGCAAACATCTCGCCAGCACGAACATCTCTGTCGTCATAGATAACCTCAAGGCCAGCAGAAGTAAGCTCATTATAAAGAGTATCAGCTGCTGCCTTGCACTGGGCGTCATCTACACGCATACAGCACAGATGTACCTGCCATGGAGCAATAGAGATAGGCCATATAGGACCATACTCATCATGCTTAACCTCCATAACAGAGGCAGCCAGACGACCTACACCTATACCGTAGCAGCCCATAACTGGAGTCTTCTCCGAGCCATCCTTGTCGGTATATGTCATGTTCATTGACTTAGAGTACTTTGTGCCAAGCTGGAAGATATTACCTACCTCAATACCACGGGAAATGGTAATGGTCTTCTTGCCGCAGCATGGGCAAATACCATGCTCTTTAATCTTGGCAACATCTACATACTCTACATCACCTATATCACGCTTGATATTGAGACCGATGTAATGATAATCCACCTCGTTGGCACCAGCGCAAAGATTCTCAATGCCCTCAAGAGACTTGTCATAGATAATAGTGCAATTAGCATGCTGGTCATATGGTCCACAGAAGCCTGCTACAAGACCGCTCTCCAATGTAACCTCACCTGGATGTACCTTTTCACCAAGATAATTGGTGAGCTTGGTCTCATTAACCTCATAGTCGCCACGAAGGAATACAACTACGAACTCGTCTGTCATATTCTTCTGGTAGATAACTGCCTTACATGACTCCTCTTCCTTGCTGTCAAGGAAAGCGCATACGTCATCGATGGTCTTGCAATTAGGTGTGTGTACCTTTTCAAGTGGACGGATAGCTGATGAATCAGAATTGTCAACGATATTGTCAGCTGCCTCCATGTTGGCAGAGTATCCACAGTCCTTACATAAAACTATAGAATCCTCACCTGCATCGCAAAGCAGCATATACTCGTGAGATACTGAGCCACCAATCATACCTGAGTCAGACTTAACAGATACTACCTCTGGAATGCCTGCTCTGGCAAAAATACGATCATAAGCCTGAGCCATGCGGTCATAGTAGTTTTCCAAATCCTCCTGGGATGTATGGAAGGAATATGCATCCTTCATGGTAAACTCACGAACACGGATAAGGCCGGCACGAGGACGAGCCTCATCACGGAACTTAGTCTGTATCTGATAAACAGAAAATGGATACTTGTTGTAAGAATTGCCATACTCTCTAACAAGCTGTACAGCAGCCTCCTCATGGGTCATACCAAGTACCATTGGTGTGTCATTACGGTCCTTAAAGCGAAGAAGCTCCTCGCCTACTGACTGGTAACGACCTGACTCCTCCCAAAGAGAACCGGGAAGTGCTACGGGGAACATAACCTCCTGGCAATCAATCCTGTCCATCTCCTGACGTAAGATTGCCTCGATTTTTTCTGTAACACGCTTCATAGGAGTGTACAGAGAGTAAATGCCGCTGGCAACATACTTGATGTAGCCACCTCTCATGGAAAAGGTATGGCTGTCAATAACACAGTCAGCTGGCTTTTCCTTGAACCTTAATCCCACTAAATTCTGTAACTTCATGATTATTCCTTTCTCTATGGGGAGCACTTGTTTTATAGGAAAAAAGAACGTCCTAAGTATTGTAATAAAATACTTAGGACGATTATATCGCTCCTCGCATTCAAAGACGATTTTAGGCTTAAAAATACCTTATGTCAATGCTTTCTTATAATAAATAGTCAGGCAAATCATCCGAGATATGATAGAACTTTATATCTGGATTGGCACCTGTGAGAACTGCAGCCTTAACCGCTGGCTCTGAATCTGATACAGGCTTTGCCGCAGCTGTTTTTGGAGCAGCTGCTGCCTTGCTTGTTCTCTTTTTAGCTGCTGGTTTTGCAGCTGTCTTTGCAGCTGTCTTAGCCCCATCAGCCTTAGTCTCTGTAGAAGCCTTAGCTTCTGTAGTAGCCTTGCTCTCTGTCGCTGCCTTAGCTGCCTTGGTCTCACCTGCTTTAGCCTCAGCTGCCTTGGACTCAGCCGCAAGCTCTGGCTTAACTGTATCTACTTCCTTGGCTGACTGAGATGCTCTTTTTATACTTCCTGATCCTATTGGCATGCCTTATCTACCTCCTTGGCTAATTCTAAATATTCTTGAGCGCTCCTTGCGCTTTTCTTATGAATCATAATAGGCTTGCTGTTGTCCTGAGCCCACTCTACCTCTGAGTCTACACGAATCACGTTATCGAAAACATGGATGTCACCAGAATCATGCAAGGCCTCTATGGTCTGCTTGAAATAATTTTTTCGCATATCCACCTTGGTAACAGCAATACCAAGTAGCTGCAAATTTTTGTTGAGCTTTTTAACTGACTCTAAAAACTCAAACATGTTAGCCACACCAAAGAGCCCCCAAGGGCTGGCCTCTACAGGCATTATCACATAATCAGCTGCGCATAGTATATTCATAACCCAGCCACCTAATGTAGGTGGGGCATCTATCAAAATATAGTCGTAGTCACCAGCTTCGATAATATTTTCCAAAGAATTTTTTAAAATAAGCTCTCTCTGCCACATGGTAAAAAGGTCAAACTCTATACCTGACATAAGGGTAGAGGATGGTATCAAATCCAAGTTATCGTAAGGAGTGTGGACTATGTAGTCATCCAAGGGCAGCTGTCCCTTGATAGCATGGTAGAGATTCTTCTCTCCCCTGGCCATGTCAAGGACCCTGTCCTCATCAAAAAATGATAGGGAAAGATTGAGCTGCATGTCTCCATCTACCATCAATACCTTTTTGCCTATTGTAGAAAGAGAATATGCTACATTGGCACAGGTAGTGGTCTTTCCACTGCCTCCCTTATTATTTGCAAAAGCTATTACTGTCGTCTTACTGGCCATATAAGCATTCTACTCCATTTTCTTCGAAAAAAGTCAACCAGGCCTGGCTTGGCTTTTTGTCTGTAACAACTAAATCTATATCTGTTATACCACAAATATTGGAAAATGCCACATTATCAAACTTGGTATAATCTACCGCCAGTATAACCTGGGATGCCTGGCCTATCATGGTCTGCTTGACCTGGGATATTAGCTCATTGGCGTCTGTAAGACCGCGCTGTATATCCAGTCCCTTGCAGGAAAGAATAACCTTGTCAGCATTGATAGACTGAACCCCTGCCATGGCAATAGGTCCCACTAAAGTCATATATTGCTCATAAAGAGTGCCACCTGTTGAGATGACATTCCAGTCATTATCCTCTGCTGATGCCAGCAATACCTCTATTGAATTGGTAATAACAGTGAGAGGTCTGTCTCTCAGCTGCTCTAATATAGAAAGAGCTGTGGTGGAAGCATCCAAAAAAATATGCTCACCAGGCTTAATCAGCTCTGATAATAGCTGGGCAATAACTACCTTGCCCTGCATATTTTTCTTCTTTCTGACTGCAAAAGGCAAATCACTTCCTGCATTCTCTCGAAGTGTGGCTCCTCCATAGCTTTTGGTACATAAGCCTTCCTTTTCCAGTTTATCAAGATCTCTGCGGATGGTCTCCTCAGATACCTCAAAAAGCTGTGAAAGCTCAGCTACTACAACCTTTTTTTCCTCCTGCAGCTTTTCAAGAATAAGATTCTTACGTTCTGCTGCCAGCATGAAAAACCTCCGAATTTATACTATAACATTACGAAGCTTTGGATCCGGACTTGCGATAACTGAAGAGTCCAAAAACATGCCATTTTCCTTAATGGAATTTTTAGCCTTTTCTATGGCTGCAGTAACTGCTGCCACCTCACCAGTAATAAGCATGTAGGACTTGCCGCACATACCCTTAGCTATACGAAGCTCTATCAGCTTAACTATTGCTGTCTTAGCTGCAATATCTGCTGCCACTATAATAGAGGATGCATCATAGGTCTCAAGAATACCAAGAGCCCCAACTCCCTCTATGCTTGATGTGCCATATATAGCAGGGAAAATCGACTCATCTGGATTGCCCAAAACAAACTTGCCAATGAGATTCTCTGGGTTGGACTTTTCAGCAGACTCAACAGCTGCCTTTACCGCACTCAAATCTCCTGCAATCAGTGCTATATACTTACCTGGACACACAACCTGTGCCTCCAAAAGCTCCACATCAGAGGTCTTTACCATCTGATCTGCAGCAGTAATACCACTTGCCACTGTCTTAAATTCAATCATTCCAATAGCTTTTTGCATTTTATTTCCTCACCCAAGCCTATACGGCTTTAATCTCGATATATTTGTCTGTAACATCTGATACCTGTCCGGTAATAGATGCATGAATATTAACTGAAAGACCATCTGCTGCTGAAGCAATAACCTGTCCTGCCTCAACCCTGTCTCCCTTTTTAACTGCAGCTTGAGCTGGTGCACCGATATGCTGTGATACATTGATGCGAACCTTAGCTACCGACTGAAGACTGTCATTGAGAGGTGCTTCCTTGTCATAATTGATAAGACCAAGGCGGGCAACCAAACGCTCCTCAGGAGCCCGTCTGTACTCTCTTGACTCATTAACAGAAGCTGCCTCCACCTTTGGTGGACGGATGCCCTCTTTGCGAAGACCTGCCTTATATTGAGCCATAATACTTCTTGGTGACAAGCCCTGTGGGCAGGAATAGAGCTCACACAAGCCACAGGAAGAGCAAAACATGGTATTAATAAATGGCTCTAAGTCCTGAGTGTCTCTATTAGCAGCCGCTCTCATAAAAAGATGAGGCTGAATAGGATGTCCTAAGGCATGTCTTGGACAAAGGTCTGTGCAGGTACGGCACTGACAGCATGATGATGCAGCACGGGCCAAGGCATTTTTGATGTTAGGCTGCTTCTTGTGAACCAAAGAATGGTCGGCTGGAAGCACTATAACAGCATTGGTAGTCTTGGTTACCGGCTGGTACTCATTGCCAAAGCCTCCCATCATAGGGCCTCCCAGCAAATATACTGGATCTGTGGTGGTAATGGCTCCTGCCATGGCAACCACCTGACTAATCTGGGTACCTATAGGTACTCTGACAGTAACAGGATGCTCTACCTCACCAACAACACTGACATATTTGTCATCTACTGGATGTCCTTCAAAAACAGCACGGTAGATATTGTACATAGTCTCTACATTGAATACTGCCACACCCTGCTCTATAGGAAGTCCACCTGGGCGAACCTGACGGCCGGTAGCCTCATATATGAGTACCACCTCATCTCCCATAGGGTATGCCCCAGGCAGCTTGTGGATAGACATCTCAGGGTATTCATCTATATATACATTTAAAGCATCGATTGTGCTCTTATATTCACTTTTAATTCCAATGATGGCCTGTGCCCCCAAGGTCTCGGCAACTAAATGAAAGGCCTTCATTATTTCCTGCGCATGTTCCTTTAAAACCTGTCTGTGAAGCTTTAAAAGAGGCTCACATTCTGCGCAGTTAAGCAGAATGGTATCAGCAGCGTCGTTAAGCTTGCCATAGGTAGGGAAGCCTGCTCCGCCTGCTCCAACGATACCATTCTCTCTTAAAATCTTACTGAGCTCTGCAATTTCCATGTGTTACACCAGCTTTCCGATATCATCAATAATTCCTACGATAGCAGCATCAATAGGTGCCTCTGCCAATCCACAACCAATGCGGGCTGCAGAGCCTGTTGCTACCAGCACGTACTCTCCAATACCGGCTCCTATATTATCAATTGCAACTATAGTTTTCTGATCCCCTCTCATTGACTCAAGAGGCTCTATGATCATAAACTTATTTCCGATCAGATTCTCCTGCTTTCGGGTTGAAACGACACTACCAGTTACTTTTCCAATAATCATTTCTATCCCTCATTTCTATTTTTTTACGATTTTTACCCTGTCTCCCTGCTTGATCTCACTGGCATTAGCTTCGTCATTGTCAATGTGCATTTCAAGAGTAAAGCTATCGTCAACGCGAATCTTAACCTTGTCAAAGGTAGTTCCACGCTCGTTGTCAACAGTAACGCTTACATACTCACCATCAACAACTCCGGCTGCCGCAGCATCAGCTGGTGACATATGAATATGTCTAGCTGCTACAATACAGCCCTCTTTACAATATAAAGCGCCCTTAGGTCCTACAATGGCAATTGGAGCAGAACCTGCTGTATCGCCTGATTCACGAACAGGTACATTGATGCCCAGCTTTCTGGCATCTGTAGCGCTTATTTCTACCTGGGTAGCCTTGCGGGCAGGTCCAAGTACACGTACATTTTCAATAGCTCTCAGCTTGAGACCTACGATAGTACAGCACTCTTCACAGGCAAACTGACCACCCATAAGTTCCTTTTTCTTGGTAAGCTGATGGCCTGGGCCAAAAAGCGTCTCTACATCTGCCTGAGACAAATGTATGTGACGGTTGCTTACACCAACAGGAACAGAAAATCCATTGCCCTTTTCCTGATTATTATTAATGCAGGAAACTATCATTTTGGTTAAAGCTTCTATTTCGTGTTTTTCCACTTGTTTCACCTGCTTTTGAAATAATCCCAGGGGCCTAAAGACCCCTGGTTAAAATCAGTGTAAAAATTATTTAATCTTAGGTAAGATACCCTCAACATCTGTGTGTGGACGTGGGATTACGTGAGAAGCAACAAGCTCGCCAAGACGCTGTGCATTTGTAGCACCAGCCTCAACTGCTGAGTTAACAGCTCCTACATCACCTCTAACCATAACAGTTACAAGACCTGAACCGATCTTCTCTGTTCCAACAAGTGTAACATTTGCAGCCTTGCACATTGTATCAGCTGCCTCGATTGCTGCTGTAAGACCTCTTGTCTCAACCATTCCTAATGCTTCCTGTGCCATAATTTTTACCTCCTTAAAAATCTAAAATATTATGGTTATTTATTTTTCTGAATGCGTTTTGCACTAAGTGCCACCAATTTGCGGGTTTCCTCACATGGTGCTGCTATAACTCCTGAGGATGCCATAATGTGGTTGTTGGCCTTGCAAACAGCCTTGGCAGCCTCAACAGCTGCTGTAGTATCTGATACACTGCCTTCCACTATTATGGTAACCAGACGGCCACCCAGCTTACGTTCCCAGGTAACCAGTGTAACGGCTGCTGCCTTGCACATGGCGTCTAAGGAATCGATAGCTGCTACCACTCCTGAAACCTCAATTAATCCATATGAAGTATTCATATGCTACTTTGCTGCTGGAATACCAGGTAAAATCTTCTCAACATCTGCATGTGGTCTTGGGATAACGTGCTGAGCAACAAGCTCACCAAGACGGCTTGCTGAAGCAGCGCCTGTCTCAACTGCAGCCTTAACAGCTCCTACATCACCTCTAACCATAACAGTTACGAGACCTGATCCAATCTTCTCTGTACCTACAAGTGTAACCTCAGCTGCCTTTGTCATAGCATCAGCTGCCTCGATAGCTGCTGTAAGGCCTCTTGTTTCAACCATTCCTAATGCTTCCTGTGACATTTTTGTCCTCTCTTTCCGCTTCCCTTGGGAAGTCTTTTACAATCATTATAATCTACTTTTAATCAACATCAAAGGCACATATGCCCAACATTTTTAAAGTGTCCTGGGTAGGTCTTGGAATTATGTGACTCTGTACTACTCCAGTAAGGGATTCTGCCATAGCCTTTCCTGCTTCCACAGCGGCTGTAACATCCTCCACACTTCCTCTAAACTTGATAGTGACAAGCAGAGGAACTGGAAGTGCATCTGCATTGGCAGGCTTATTTTTATCAAATGGCTCCAATGTCACATTGGCTGCCTTGCATCCGGCGTCTGCTGCCATAAAGGCACATACCAGACCAAACACCTCTAAAATTCCAACTGATCTCTCGTCCATCTAATTACCTTTCTTAGTCAGCCATTACAGCGATCTTGAGACCTGTCATTGAAGCTGCCTTCTTGAAAGCATCATCAATCTGGCTCAATGGATACTTATCTGTAATAAGCTCCTTCATTGGAAGACCAATTGCATTGGCACTCTTTAAGAAATCAAATGTTGTAGCATAATCTCTTAAGTTGTATACCCAGCTTCCAACTGTTGTAATCTCCTTTGAGCAAATGTCAAAGTGAGGATTGATTGTAGCATCTCCACCATTGATGAAGAAGCCAAGCTCGCAAAGTCCACCGCCGTTACGGATGAACTTGTAGATGTTTGAGTGTCCTGCAGGAGAACCTGTACACTGGAATGCGAAGTCTGCAAGGTGTCCGCCAAAGGCTTCCTTAACAGCACCAGCAAGATTCTCAATGCCATCGTGGTTCTTGAAGTTAACATGAGCTGAAGCTCCAAGACGATGAGAGAACTCAAGTCTCTGCTCGTTGCCATCTACTGTAACGATATTCTGTACACCCATAGTCTTTAAAACTGCTACGCAGATAAGACCGATAGGTCCACAGCCCTGTACTACTACGCGGCTGTTGAACTTGAGGATGCCTGTTGACTTTGCTCTCTCTACTGCATGTACAAGTACTGCACATGGCTCAATGAGGATTCTTGAGTCAAGGTCAAGGTCTGATACATTAAAGAATGTTGAACCAAGACCACCTCTGATAAGAATATAATCAGCAAACCATCCATTGGCATGTACATCATCATCTGGAAGAAGACCATATACATCAGCGCCGCCTACATTTTTCTTGTTAAGGTCGTACATGGTGATTTCAGGGTCATCCTTGAAAATCATACAGGTAACAATCTTGTCACCAAGCTTTACTGGCTTGCCAGCTGAGTCAACCTTGACATTTTTACCAATCTTTACGATTTCGCCTGTACCCTCATGACCAAGAGCTACAGGAATGAGAGAAAATGGATCTCTCTTATACTCGTGAGAATCTGTACCACAGATTCCACAGCCCTCTACCTTAACAAGGAGATCATCATCTCCTACCTCTGGCATTGGGAATTCCTTTATTTCCATCTTGCCAAGCTCTGTCAGCATTCCTACTCTGACCTTGCTTGGGATAGAACCTGTTGAAGCAGATGAAGTAGATACGCTTGTACCAGAAATGCTATTAAGTACCTGGCGTACAACGGCTTCAACCTGAGCTGAATTCATTTCCATTGAAATACTCCTCCTATCTGATACATAAGCTGTCAGACATTGTGCAACGTCTGCGCTTAGTAAATGTTGCTGCACTGGTAAGTCCCTCACCTGTACGTGAAGCAATGGTGAATGTTGGGAAGCCTTCGCCACCGAAGCCTAAGGCTGCGTAGCTAGGACCATTCTTTACGAGAATTGCTGTATCAAGTGCTCTTGCATAAGCTGTAATTCTGTCAACATTCTTTGAGTGAATATGAGCTGAATGGCGGTTGCCATGCTCAAGCCATACTGCCTGCTCTACAGCGTCATCAAAGTTCTTTGCTCTGACAACACCAAGAATAGGCATCATAAGCTCTGTTGTAATAAGCGGATGCTCCTTTGGTCCCTCAAAGGTAATGCAACGGATATTGTCTGGCACATCGATGCCTGCCATTGCAAGAAGGGCCTTTGCCGAACGTCCTACGCACTTACGATTGAGGCGTCCCTTTTCATCCATAACTGTGTGTACAAGCTTGTCCTGTACCTCTGGTGATGCAAGGTAGCAGCCCTGCTCCTCAACCATGTACTTCATAAGCTCATCACAGATAGAATCAACTGCAACAACTTCCTTTTCTGCTATACATGGAAGGTTGTTATCGAAGGTACATCCATTGACGATGTCCTCTGCTGCCTTTCTGATATCAGCTGTCTCATCTACAAGAGCTGGCGGATTACCGGCACCTGCACCGATACCACGCTTGCCACTTGAAAGAACTGCTGTAACAACACCAGGACCTCCTGTTGCAACAAGAAGTGGAATATCAGGATGCTTCATCATAATTGCTGAAGTATCAAGGGTAGGCTTTTCTACTGTACAGCAGATGTTATCAGGACCTCCTGCTTCGATAGAAGCTTCATTTAAGAGATTAACTGCATAAATGGATGTCTTGATAGCCTGTGGATGTGGATTGAAGACTACTGTGTTACCACCTGCAAGCATTCCCATGGTATTGCAAAGAACTGTCTCTGATGGGTTGGTACATGGAGTAATAGCTCCGATAACACCAAATGGGCCCATCTCAACAAGGGTAAGACCTCTGTCTCCTGACCAGGCCTCAGTCTTGATATCCTCTGTACCTGGTGTCTTCTCTGCTACAAGAAGATGCTTTAAAATCTTGTCTCCAACATTGCCCATGCCTGTTTCCTCAACACCCATGCGGGCGAAGGTCTCGGCATTTTCTTTAATTTTAACACGGATATTTGAGATAATTTTTTCTCTCTGATCCATGCTCATGACTCTTACTATTTTCTGAGCCTCTTTAGCTTTTGCGATTGCTGTATTCATGTCCTTGAAGACACCGTGCATACCACTTACATCAGAAGTCAGCTGCATCTGTGCCATTACCTGACCAACAATACCAGCGATCTGGCTTTCTGTTATTTCCAAAGTATCACTTCCTTTTCTGTGTAATGGTGACTACTATTTCATCTCAGCAATAACTTTCTTAACGATCTCAGCGATAGCCTGCTCGTTAACACTGCCTGACTCTGCTGCAGGAGCCTTTCCTACGAAATCATACTGATATCCTGGGAACTGTCTGTACTCTTCGCTTGAACCACAGTGACCACCGCAATTGTGGCAGTTCTTGCCTTCCTTGTTGAGGCAAAGGTTTGCTGGGTGCTTTCCTGGCATGCCGAACTTACGACGGATGTTGTAAAGCTTCTCGATATTCTTCTCGTCGAATTCCTTAGGACCGCCAAGCATCTTTGACTTGTAAAGAAGCTCTGCGTAGAACTCAAGAGACTCCATCTTCATGTATGCAGCGTTGAGGTCTGTGCTCCATGTAAGAGCTCCGTGATTCTCAAGGAGAACTGCATCAAAATATGGAAGGTACTTCTCAAGATTGTCAGGAATCTCGTTTGTAGAAGGTGTGCCGTACTCAGCGATAGGTACGCAACCAAGGGCGATAACTGCCTCAGGCATGATTGGCTGAGTAAGAGGAATACCTGCGATAGCAAAAGCTGTACCATACATTGGATGAGCGTGAACTACTGATCCAACATCAGGTCTCTGCTGATATACTCTCATGTGCATCTTGATCTCTGAAGATGGCTTGAAGCCCTTGTTAGCCTGAAGAACATTACCATTCTCATCAACCTTACAGATAAATTCTGGTGTCATGAAGCCTTTTGAAACACCTGTTGGTGTGCAAAGGAACTCATGGTCGTTGAGCTTTACAGAGATATTACCATCATTGGCTGCAACCATGTTTCTGTCATAGATTCGCTTTCCTATGTCGCAAATCTGCTTCTTGATTTCCATTTCATTTACCATAATAACAATCCTCCTTATTTTATGTGTATATGGTTTGATTTAATTAATCATCCTGTGATAAATAATCCAGAATGTCTTTAACACCTACTCCAGCCTTGGAATTGACATGAAAGATTCGGCTGACGCCTGCCAAATGTAGCCAACGGTCTGCTAATTCTATGTTGGCATCCGGCTTGTCAATCTTAGTAACAATCCCAATAACCTCCCGGTTGGCCTGAGCGGCACATCCCGGTGGGAAAAGGCTGTATGGCTCTATTGCTGAACAGAGGAGCCCGACTATATCTGCCTCATATGTGTAAAGTGCAAGGGCCTTGGCCAATCGATGACTCTGGGAATACTCTCCCGGAGTGTCAATAACCATCTCCCCATGCTTGACATATTGGGTCTTGTCGTAGTGTATCTCTTCTCCTCTGAGGGCCTGGGTAAGGGTGGTCTTGCCAGCCTCGCTTCGACCCATGAGAACCATTTTTTTCAAGTCTTTGTAACTTCGCAGACCTGATAACCAAGCTTTGTTGTAACATAATCAGCGATAGCATTCATGGATGCCTCTACCTCGCTGACTGTACCTGTAACTATAAGCGAACCACTAAAGCGGTCTACAAAGCCAAGCTCAACTCCGCTGGACTTTATTGCTATATCCGCCATAATAATGGCTGTCTCTGATGGAGTTACTGTTGTGATACCTATAGCTGCCTTGGCATAATCAAGCTTTGGGTCAAGTCCCAGCTTCTGGTACAGTATAGGATCTGGACTGGCAATAATGTGTGCCAGGGTGATTTGTTTACCAGGAACTATTTCCTGGATTATCCTGGCCTTGTCAGGTACATTGTCGTAAAAATTTGCTGCCATAATATCTCCTTCTTTAACCACCTATCCAGCAGTCAAGTCTGGATACGCTCTCTACCACCTTTTTCAGCATCTCCATGTGCTCCTTGTCAGGTGGAAGTATCTCACTCAGGGTATATACCCTGCCAAGACCGTCGTATTTGTCTGTGCCCAGCCTGTGGTAAGGCAACAGATGTATTCTTTCTACTCCAGGAAGCTTATCTGCAAACTGTGCAATGGCAGATATTTCATCAGGAGTATCATTGAAGGTCGGAATAACTGGTACTCTGATTACCAATCTGGTCTTTTTAGACTCAGCTATTTTTCTGGCATTTTCCAGCATCAGCTCATTGGACCTTCCGGTAAATTCTTTATGTTTTTTAGGATTAGTATGTTTGATATCCATCAGGTAGGTGTCCAGGTATGGAAGTATGGAATCTATCACCTCGTAAGGTGCACAGCCCATGCTTTCCATTGCTGTAGTCATGCCTCTGTGCTTGGCCTCTGCCAAAAGTGCTCTGGCAAAATCCGGCTGACAAAGACTCTCGCCTCCCGAAAGAGTAAGACCTCCTCCAGACCTGCGGTAGTATTGACTGTCCCGCTCTACCTCTTCCATAACCTCAGCCACCGTAGTATCCCAACCAGATGCCTTTGGCCTGCCCTGCACCATCATGGTCTCTATGTCAAAGCTCTGAGACTCTGGATTGCAGCACCAGCGGCATCTCAGCACACAGCCCTTTAAAAAAACTATGGTGCGAATGCCTGGGCCATCATGGATGGAGTATCTTTGTATATCAAAAATACGTCCCTTTGTATTAAGCCACTCTTCCATATGCGCCTCCTAGAAGCCCTGCTCTGTACGTCTTATGATATCGTCCTGCAGGCTCTTTGAAAGTGTAGTAAAAAGTGCGCTGTATCCAGCAACTCGTACAACCAGATGCTTGTACTTGTCTGGATTTTTCTGTGCATCAAGGAGAGTCTCTCTTGATACAACATTGAACTGCATATGCATACCTTTTCTGTCGAAATAGGTGCATATATAATCAACAAACTTCTCTAAGGATTCATCTCCAGCTAAGGCTGATGGATGGAACTTTTGGTTGAAAAGTGTGCCATTACTTGCTATGCCATGATCAAGCTTTGATACTGAATTGGCTGTAGCTGTAGGACCCTTGGTATCGTATCCTGCTGTTGGTGAAACACCATCGGCAACAGGCATACCTGCATAACGGCCATCGGCTGAAGCCTCTGTCTGAGCTCCAAGAGGAACATTGGCAGATACAGGATAAAGACCTGCCTGGAACTGTCCTCCGCGAGGGTTCTTATATTGAAGCAATGGCTTGGTATATGTGTAGGCTGCATGTCGTGCAAAGGCATCTACCAGCTCATTGTCATTGCCAAACTTTGGTACATCCTCGATCATGTCATGGATTTCCTTGAAGCGTTCAAGCTCTGCCGGTGTAACTGAAGCTATAACCTCCTGAGTAGCCTTTGCTACTGTATCAGATGAAGCCT
The DNA here is from genome assembly GCA_963649335.1 of bacterium. GTDB lineage: Bacteria > Bacillota > Clostridia > Lachnospirales > Lachnospiraceae > Pseudobutyrivibrio. Next base: position 29,047 of record CAVJHG010000018.1, on the reverse strand, counting down.
CAATGCCCGCCTTGGCCAGCTCTCTTGTAACATCTCCTGCTATGTGAGATACCACCAGGGAATTAACCTCCTTACCATAGTTGAAGGTTAAGCACTTTTTCAGCTCTGCCATGGTGACCTTCTTTTCGTCATAGACAAGTGTCTTGATAGCGTAAAGAGAATCAGCCACATTGGCAATACCAAAGCCCTGAGGACCGGTAAAGTTATAAATACATCCACCCTGCTCAGGAGTCTTTCCTGAGTGTATACAGTCATCAAGCATTGATGAAAGAAAGGCAAGTGGTGCTCTCTCCTGATGGGCCTGATCTATTGCATTGTCTGAGTTAACTAAGAGAGATATGAAGTAGTTTTGCTGGGTCACATAAGCCTGCTCAAACTCCTCATAAGTAGTGAAGCTTTCCACATCGCCTGTGCGAGGGCCTATCTGCTCCCCCTTGTCTACACCATTTGTAAATACAAGCTCCAATGGACGGCACATGTTGAAGAATGCTGCATCATGCCAGCCCCAGGTCTTGCCCGGTGCCTGTGGCTCTACACAGCCTATAATGCTGTAGCCTCTGGCATCCTCCAGGCTAACCCCTCTGCTCATAAGGGAAGGTATAATAACCTCATCATTGTAGTAGGCCGGAAGACCTATGCCGGAACGTGTAAGCTCTGCAGCCCTAAGAAGCAGCTCTCTTGGAGAACCATTCCATACTCTGATAGAAAGGGATGGCATTGGTAAAAATACATGCATGGAAGCTTCTATACACATGAAGGACAAATCATTGGTCACATCAATGCCTGCTGCATTTTGCCCGCCTACTATGAGATTCTGGAATAAGCTGTAGCCTGCAAAGCCCTTTGCCGACTCTGCATCACGGCACTTGTTTAAGTCATTGAGCTTAACCCAGATACAATCCATATACTCCTGGGCCTGGTCTCTTGTAATGAGTCCCGCCTCAATATCCTTAGCATAGTAAGGATACATATACTGATCAAAACGACCTGGTGAAATGGAATGTCCTGAGGACTCCATCTGAAGTAACTGCTGTACAAACCAAAAGCTCTGGCAAGCCTCATAAAAGCTTGTAGCTCCATGAGCCGGTACATTATCACAATTGGCTGCTATCTGAAGGAGCTCCTTTTTTCTCGTCTCATCATGGCACTCCCCAGCCTCTTTTCTAGCCTCCTCAGCATAGCGAGCGGCATAGCGGATAACTCCTGAGCAGGCAATAAGCATAGCCTGAAGAAGTCGGCTCTTGGTAGCATAATCGGCATCCCCTGGCTTAACAGTCTCAAGCTCAGCCTTAACCTTGTCCATAATGCCTTCAAAGCCTATAGCCAAAACCTCGTCATATTTTACAGTGACATGGCCTACACCATTGTAAAAGTAATTGCCAGTGGTAAAAATAGCATGCTCCATAGCACGTAAGGTCTCAGGTGCCATATAAGCTGTAGCAAGCTCTGATGTAGTCTTGCCCTTCCAGTAGCCATTAACTGACTTAAGCTCCTGCTTGGTCTTGTCAGAGATATAAAAAGGATCAGCCTCTCTGCTAGCTACAGTATCAAACTCGGCCTCCAGCCACTCATAAGAGAACTCCGGGAAGGTCTGGCATCCACGAGGTGCTATAGTAGATGAACCTACTATAAGCTCACCTGGGCGAATGGTAATAGGTATATTGTCAAGAACATAGGCAAAAGCAATTGCCTTGCGAAGCACTACCGGCTTGTCCTCGTTAGCCGAAAAAGCCTTGGTATAGAGCACTGCTCTGGCAGACTCAATCTCTGGCATCTTGGCATATAAGTCCTCCACCAGCTTGGTAATACGATCTGTTTTTTTAATATGGGAAGTATTAAACCTTGCCACTATCTCACCCCTTTTACAATACATATAAGCTCTGCCAAAATTATTGGCGAGTCACATTTTGTTCACATTAGATAATGCTATTATACTTGGCTTTTTGTGGAATGTAAAGATAATTTTGTGGTTTTTTGAAGTTTTCTCCTGTTGAAAACCACAAAAAACCACACTACCATAATTGATAGTGTGGTTTTCTTTTGTTTTTTAATCAGCCTTTAACTAATCTAAATGAAAAACTGTCTGTAGGTCAATTGATACAGGGCTGTTATCAGGGTTGGTTTCCATAATGTCTGCCATGAAATCCCACCATTTTCTGTTAATAGCTGTGTCAGCACCCTTGCTCCAAAGCTCCTCATCCTCTATCTCTATATAGCCAAAGAGTGTCAATGTCTCCTTGTCCAAAAAGATAGTATAGTTTTTTCCGCCGTGTTCGTGAATCATGTCCTGCATCTCAGGCCAAAGCTCGTTATGACGCTTCTCATACTCAGCTTCCTGACCAGGATACAGCTTCATCTTAAATCCTTTTATCATATTTTAGTATACGTCTTTCCACTCGCCGATGTTGCTTGGATCAAACTTGAATGGAGCACCAAGGATAATCTCTGTACCACCGTCAGAAGCCTCTACTACTGTGTATGGGCTAGCCTCAAGACCATCAGCCTCAAATGTATCGCCAGCTGCGCCTGTGATTGTTCCATCAACAAGAGCTGCAGATGTGTAAGCTGAAAGCTTGCCAAGGTCTACTGGATTCCAAAGGAACATATATGGGCATGAGTGTGCATCATCATCGCCAATGTACTCAGCCATCTCTGAAGGAAGACCAAGACCTGTGAGCTTGCAAGAAGAACCCTGGTCCTGAAGAACCTTTGCTGCAGAAGCGATACCTACTGTTGTAGGAGCGCAAATAACCTTAACATCTGGGTAGTTTGTAAGGATAGACTGGGTAACTGTTGTAGACTTTTCTGGCTCGTCATCACCATACTCGATAGTAACAAGCTCAAGGTCAGCATACTTGTCATCGCCAGCTGCGATTTCCTTCATTGCATCGATCCAAGCATTCTGGTTGGTAGCCTGTGATGAAGCTGATACGATAGCCCACTGGCCTGAACCACCAGAGATATCATATACAGCATCCATAAGTGCCTGTCCTACCTCCTGGATACCAGCCTGGTTACAGAATACCTGACGGCTGTCAGCATTAACTGCTGAGTCAAGGCAAGAAACCTTGATACCTGCTGCCATAGCTTCCTCAAGTACAGCCTGAAGTGCGTTAGCATCGTTAGCTGCTACTGCGATAGAATCAACACCCTGAGAGATAAGTGAGTTAATCTCTGTAATCTGAGCATCAGCTGTTGCTGCCTCTGGATGCTTAACGATAGCTGTTCCACCAAGAGCTGCTACAACCTCCTCGAAGCCCTCTGCCATCTTCTCATTGTAAGGGTTACCAGAAGACTTTGTTACAAGAGCATATGTACCGCCGCCTGAAGCAGCTGTATCTGTGCTTGCGTCACCTGACTCCTCTGTTGCACTAGCGTCTGTTGATGTGTCTGCTGCTGTGTCTGATGAGCTGCCGCAGCCTGCGAACATTGAAGCAGCCATAGCCATTGTCAGCATCATGCTTAAAACTTTTTTCTTCATAAAACCTTTCCTCCATTATGAAAAATATAATTTTTATATACCCATAGTGTCTTCTCCTGGCACTATTGATACCAAAGTAACTTATGCCGGCTTTTTCTTATTAGCCTTAACTCTTGCCACGATATTTGGTAAAAGTACGGCACAGATAAGAAGAATACCGATAATAACAAGTATCAGCTGTGAATTCATATTGATCTGTCCAAGACCGATTCTAAGACAAACAATAATGAAGGCTGAGATAATACCACCTACCAGACGGCCCTTGCCACCTGTTGTAGCAATACCTCCGAATACTGCCATTGCGATGGCATCCATCTCGAAGTTCTTGCCTGTGGTAGTGTTAACACCATATGAGCAGGAAATAAGGAACATCGCTGCCAGTCCTGAGAAAAATCCCATAAGGACGTAGGTGCTAATGATGATTCTGTTAACTCTGATTCCAGAATAAAGAGCTGTCTTTCTGCAGCTTCCTATAGCATATAGGCTTCTGCCGTATGTAGTCTTTACTGATACAAAGGCAAAAATAAGAGCCAGGATAACTACAAGGAAAAAGATATAAGGAACAATGCCAATCTTTCCTCCGATAGCCTTAAAGCCTTCGGTATTTGAAAGGGATATTGAACCACCCTCACCAAGAACTATCTCGGCAATGCCTCGATAAATAATCTGGGTTCCAAGGGTAATAATCATTGATGGCAGCTCTGGGAACTGGGTGAGAATGACACCATTGATAATGCCACATACAGTTCCTGTAATAAGTATAGTAAGAACAACTACTATAAATGGAGCTCCACTGTTTGCCACTATACATCCCATGGTACCTGCCAGGCACACTATAGAGCCTACTGATATATCAATCTCTCCTATGAGAAGGATATATGCCATTGGGAAAAATAAAAGTATCTCACTTAAATGCTTTGGCATCTCACGAAGCACATTGGCAAATGTGTAGTTTGGAGATAAGCTCTTGCAGAGGATAAGATCTACAATAAATATAAGTACCAGTATGCCCTCCCAGCTAAAGATATTTTTCTTTATACTGCTTTCAGGAGTGGCGCTTATGGTTCTGCCTGATTTTCCAGCCATGATTACATCTCCCTCCTCTCTAAGTTGCTTCTATCCATTGCTCTTTGAGTAAGTACATTGAGGATGATAACTACTACGATAAGTACACCCTTGATTGTATTCTGGGCAATGGCATCTATTCCTACAAGAGGAAGAGCTTTTGCAATTACTGCCAAAATAAGTGCTCCGAGAAGTGCTCCAGGTACGGTACCCTTTCCACCGCTCATTGATACACCACCGATAACGCAGGCAGCGATAACATCCATTTCCTTACCAGTCTGCATATTTGGCTGAGCTGATGCATAGATTGTTGTTGCAAGAGCACCACAGAGACCAGATAAGGTTCCCATGATTGCATAAGCAAACATCTTAACCTTTGAAACATTGATACCTGAGATGGCTGCTGCCTCCTCATTGGAACCAACTGCATACATATTGCGGCCAAACTTGGTCCACTTCATAACTACAAAGAATAAAATGTAGCAAATAATTGTAACGATAACGCAATTGTTAATGCCAAGTATGCTTCCAAGAGCAAAGTCCTTGAAGCTGCCAAGGGCATCTGCACCAGCCCACTGGCTGTTACCTATTACATAAGCCAGGCCTCTGTATATATACATGAAGCCCATGGTGGCAATAATAGGTGTTACATTGCCATAACCTATGATTACTCCAATAAGGAAACCACAGGCTGCTCCAATTGCCAGGGCAATAATGAAAGCAAGCAATGTACTTGTCAGCACTCCGTACTTAAACATAAGTCCTACTGACATACCTGAAAGTGCCAGGGTAGATGCAATTGAAATATCAATACCACCTACAAGAAGCACACACAGCATACCAAGCGAAAGAATAAGTGTTACTGTGTTATTTTTAAGAATCTCAGCAATATTTGACCCTGTCATAAATGAAGGATTCTTAATGGTGACTACTACACACAGGAGAACCAAAACTATTATAAGGCTGGCCTCTCTGGAATCAGTAATCCTTTTTAAGATAGATTTCTTTTCCATTATTTCTGGCCTCCCTTGTCGCTTTTTTCCATAGCATGCTCTAAGATAAGCTCCTGTGAAAGCTCTGCTCTTGCAAGCTCTCCAGTTACTCGGCCATTGCACATGATGTATACCCTGTCGCTCATGCCGATAATCTCAGGCATCTCTGATGAAATCATGATAATAGCATAGCCCTTCTGAGCCAGCTCGCCCATGATTGCATATATCTCTGCCTTGGCACCTACGTCAACACCCTTGGTTGGCTCATCCATGATAACCACCTTCATGTTGTCCTGGGCCAAAGCCTTGGCAACTACTACCTTCTGCTGGTTACCACCTGAAAGTGAGCTTGCCTTGTCAAAAACTGAAATAGCCTTGGTGTCTACCTCTTCAAGCAAGTTCTTTGCCAGCTCTCTTTCGGCCTTCTCATCGATAACACCATGCTTAACAAACTTTTTCAAAATAGGAAGTGTAACATTGCGGCCCAAGCCCCAGCTTAGGATAAGACCAGTGTGCTGTCTGTCCTCTGGAAGAAGGATAACACCTGCGTCTCTGGCATCTGTAGGATTTTTAATGTTGATCTCCTTGCCATCCAGATAAACCTTGCCGGCATCCTTTTTGGTGATGCCACACACAGCTTCCATAACCTCTGTACGGCCTGCACCAACCAAGCCTGTAAGACCGACAATCTCACCTGCCCTAACATTTAAGGATACATCCTTGAAGAAGCCTGTTCTGGAGAAGTTTTCTATTCTGAAAACCTCCTTGCCTGGAGTAACCTCTGGCTTTGGATACATATCTGATATCTCACGGCCTACCATGTGCTTAATAAGATCTGCATTGGTGATGCCATTTACATCAAAGGTGCCTATATACTGAGAGTCTCTGAATACTGTAACTCTTGAAGCCAAGCGATACATATCTTCAAATCTGTGAGAAATAAAGATAATTGAAACCCCGTCATCTCTCAGCTTCTCTACTATCTTGTAGAGCTTCTCAGACTCACTGGCTGTAAGAGCAGCTGTTGGCTCATCAAGAATAACTATTCTTGCATGGGTTGATACAGCCTTGGCTATCTCTACCATCTGCTGCTGGGCTACTGAAAGTGTACCCATCTCAGCTGTAGACTTAAAATCTGCCTCAAGCTGATCCAAATACTCCTGAGCCTGCTTGTTCATTTCCTTCCACTGAATCACTCCATTTTTCTTAATCTCGTGATTCATGAAAATGTTTTCAGTAACAGTCAAATCAGGATATGATGTAGGATGCTGATAAACTGCTGCAATGCCGGCAGCCTGGGCATCCTTTGGTCCCTTAAAGTCTACCTTTTCCCCATTTAAGAACATCTCGCCCTCTTCGGCTTTATGTACCCCGGTAATAACCTTAATGAATGTAGACTTACCTGCACCGTTTTCACCCATCAGTGCATGTATCTCGCCAGGCTTAAGCTGGAACTGAACATTATTAAGAGCCTTAACACCAGGGAATATTTTCGTGATGCCTTTTAATTCCAAAATATACTCGGACACGATAATACCTCCTCCCTTTTTCTATCTAAAGAATACCATTCACACTTTTGTCATAAAATGGTAAAATTTTTTGAAAAGGGGTAATTTATTTTTGACATATAGCACAAAATTTTACCCTTCTTAGATAAAAAATTAAGGAAAGTGCTGGATTTACAATGAAAATACTGATTGTTGATGATGAAGAATTAACAAGAGCAGGTCTCACCTCCTCTATTGACTGGCAGCGTTTTGGCATTAGTCAGGTGCTGCAGGCAGATGACGGCATAAAAGGCATAGAGATGGCAAAAAAACACAAGCCCGACATCATCCTCTGTGATGTCCGCATGCCTCGCATGGATGGCATTCATATGCTAGAGGAAATAGAAAGCTTCCTGCCCAATATCTCTGCCATTTTTATGAGTGGTTTTTCCGACAAGGAATACCTCAAGGCTGCCATTAAGCTTAAGGCAATATCCTACATAGAAAAGCCTATTGACCCGGTAGAAATATGTGAAGCCCTAGAGCAGGCCTGTCAGGGCCGCATCTCTTCTTCCGATTCAGCCGCCCTCATGAACAATGAAAGGCTTTTAGACCAGTTTGCCTACTGCCTCACTGTGCCCTACAAGACCGCAGAGGATTCTGTCCTTGCCCTGCTTTCCGACACCTCTCTTGGCATTGCAGCCAAGGATTTTCAATATGCCTTTACCATAATTATCCGCATGGAAGCAGCCGGCAACGAAGCCAACGACCTGCGGTCTGTCTATGCCGCCCTGTCGACCTACATCAAGTCCATGCACTTATCTCTTATAGTCAGTGAAAAGCGCTTACACCACTCTGTCATACATATTTACGGCAGCCTGGAGCCTAACCGCAGCTCTATTGCTATGATTGCAGAAAAGCTGTCAGGCCTCCTTGGTCCTATATGCCGCCACTATATAGCAGTAGGCCCGGTTGTAGAAAATATAGAAAATATTTACAACTCCTACACCTCTGCGGTTATCGCCCTGCAAAACAGCTTTTTTACCCCTGCCGGCACCCTTTTATATCCAGATACTGCCGCCTCCTTACATCCTGCAGACACTCTTTTTGTAGAAAGCACTGCCGCAAAGTACAACACCGCCCTCTCATCCGGCATCAATCAGGATGTATCAGATGCCCTTTTAGCCCTAAAGACTCATTTGTCAGATTCTACCGGTATATTAACCAACCAATTAAAGGGCATATACTACGACATGTTTTCTACCCTGCACAAGCTGAAGAAAAAACAGCAGACAGGCCCTGCCTCATCTGATTCAGGCGAAAATATAATAGATATCATGGATTCCTGCTTTACCTTTGCAGACCTTCATGAAAAACTGACCAAGCAAACATCCAGCTATATGCAGGACAGTAAGGGCGCCTACGATGAAAATTCTATTATAGTTCTGATAAAAGACTATATAGCGGCCCACTTTGCCGAGTCAGATTTGTCCGTAAAAAACATAAGCGACTATGCCAATATGTCCGCTTCCTACACCTGTACCTTTTTCAAAAATGAGACTGGAGCTACCTTAAACCAATACATATTGGAATACCGCATGAAAAAGGCAAAGCAGCTTTTAGCAGACCCTAGAAACAAAATAAGTGATATATCCTTTGCAGTGGGCTACAACGATGGCAATTATTTTGCCAAGTCCTTCCGCAAACACACAGGGGTATCGCCATCAGAGTACAGAGACCAGGTAATCAAGTCATGATTTTTAAAAAATTAATCAACAAATATCGCAACCTAAGCATACAGCTAAAGCTGACCATTTGCGTCATTGTAGCTGCTGCCATTCCTGCTGCCACCATGGGTCTTTCCTTTTCCAGCAAGTTATATGACATGGTTATATCAGACACCATCAGGTCCCAGCAATCAGAAGCCGCTGCCATGGCTCCTTACATAAGTGATGCTTTAAGTAGCATTGAGGCTATAGGAGGCACCCTGTCAGATGATCCTTACTATCAGTCCCTCTTCTACTCTACTGTAGCTAGCCGCTACTCCAGTATAGCCCGGTCCGACCAGGCCGCCGCTTTTAAGGAGAAAATAGATAATATAATTGCCACTACCCCTCTTACTGCTGTCAAAATATATGTAGACCTACCCTCAGGTCAGGTGGATTTTTTTCAGGTCAACAACTCCAAGGACTTATTTTTGCCGGAGTCTGCATCCAAGGGCACTTATTGGCATGGCATTTTTTCTTCCAGTCATCCTTACAGCATACACTGCCCCAGCCTCTACTTAAGCCCTTATGAGATAAGCAACTATGGAGACTGCGCCTACATCTACCGCACCTCCACTACCTCCTTTGGAGTCAGCTACACTACCTATGTTGCCCTATATTATTCTTCTCAGCTTTTCTCAGATATTATGGCCGATTCCATCACAGTAAAGGATTCCGTATCCTACATTATCAATGAGCGCAATGCCATCATTGCCAGCACCAATGAAAAGCTGTCAGGAATGTACTACCAGTATTATAACGACCTGCAGGACAACCTTATGTCCTCCAACAGCTTTGTTGAAAAGGAAATTGCCGGAAAAAATGTCTACCTGGCAATCCACTATTTACCTACAGCCAAGTGGTTTATAGTTACGGTGACGCCCCAGGCACCCCTCATAACAATGGCCCAGCGCACAGGCCTTACCTTTGTGCTGATTTTCATTGTGGCTATTCTTGTTGCCATAACCATTGCCATGATACAGACCCGGTCTATTACAAGCCGCCTCTCAACACTTACCCAACAGATGTCCAAGGTGCGAACAACCTACCCTGTAGCCCTGCCTGAGCCAGCCATACACGATGAAGTAGGTCAGCTTATTTCCACCTACAACTACATGACCCAGGAGATGGATACCTTAGTAGAAAAGCAAAAGCAAACTGCAGAAGAATTAAAGATGTCTGAGTTCAATGCTCTAGCAGCCCAGATCAATCCTCATTTTTTATACAATATGATGGATGTGATAAACTGGATGGTCCTTTCCGACAAGCCTGCTGAAGCCAGCAAGACCCTGCAGCAGCTTGCCCGCTTTTACAAGCTGACCCTCAGTCAAAAGAAAAATATTGGAAAAATAAAGACAGAATTAGAGCACGCCAATGTATATATAGACCTGCAAAATATGCGTTTTGGCGGCAAATTTGACCTGGTAATTGACATGCCAGACGAGCTTTGTAACTGTCAAATACCAAAGCTGACCCTACAGCCTATAATAGAAAATGCCATCCTCCATGGCATTATGGAAAAGGAAGAAAAGTCTGGCACCATAGTCATTACCGGATGGGAAGAGGACCATGATATATGTATATTGGTATCAGATGATGGTGCCGGTATTGCCCCTGATGTATTGCCTCAAATACTATCGGCCGACCGACCTCATGCCGGCAGCGGCACCAATGTAGCCGTATATAACATACACAACAGATTACAGCTTTTATATGGACCCGATTACGGATTAAGCTATGAAAGTACCCTGGGCCAGGGCTGTGACGTGACTATAAGAATACCAAAAATGCCAGCTCCTTAGAGCTGGCATTTTTTACTCATATCTTACTGATACATCTCATCATCTGACTTGTAGTTGAGAACATCCTCATTGAGGGTTACTCCAAAGGCCTTACCTATATCACGGAGATTGTCGTCCTCGATAACCTGCATAAGCTTGCGTCCGCCGTTGGCTGACATGGCAATTGAGGCAATCTGGGCAGCCTTCTCTATAGTGTGCATAAGACCAAAGGCTGTATCAAAGTCAGGACCTGATACAAAAAGACCATGGAAGGCCCAAATAGCTGCATCATACTTTTCCATTTCCTTGCAGGTAGCCTTTGCAATCTCTGATCCACCTGGAACCATCCAAGGCACTACGCCAACACCGTTTGGAAATACAACACAGCACTCTGTAGCGCTCTTCCAAAGCATACGGGTAAAAACCTCAGCCTTGAGAGGAAGAACAAATGTAAGTGCAATAACATAAGGAGTGTGGGCATGATAAATAACACGGTTAGCTCCATCTGTCACTCTCTTTCTTACTGAGTGATTCATAAAGTGAGTAGGGAACTCGGATGTAGGACGACCGCCTGCCTCAAGGCCCCATACTATACGATAGCTGTCACCAGCCTCATTAATCTCAACAATACAGATATTGTTCTGTGGCTCATGGCTAACATTCTGCAAAAACTTACCAGAACCTGTAGAGATAAAATACTCACCCTTGAGGTTGTCTGCCTGGACTCCCATCTCAACCCACTCACCTGGAGTCTCCTTGAAATATGGACGGCACTCATCTACTTCCTCTGGCTTCATGCGATAAGTCAGGTTACCGCCATTGCGCTCATGCCAACCCTGTCTAACGCCATCTGCACACATCTGAATGTACTCTTCTACAACCTTTACACCGAAAATATTATTCATATCTGTACCTCCTTTTGTCTATTATAAAATATTGTCTTTTGTTTACCTAAACTAATAATAACACTAAAACCCTATTTTTACATAACGCTAGTTACAATTAATTTGTCCTCATTTGCAACAAAACAAATATCATTTTCTCCATAAGAAAGCCTAAACTCACGGTTTTTGTCCACATCATATGCGGGTCTTGGATCCTGTTTTAGGACTTGAATTGCAGATTCTCTAAGATTTTCTGGAATCTTAAATAGAAGCTCCTCTGGAAATACCACCTCTATATTATCTTTCTTTGCCACCTGCTCAGAAAAGCCACCCCTGGCATCAGGATGGGAATCCGTAAAGGCAAGATAAGGCTTAATATCATATATAGGCGTAGCATCCAAAAGATCAACTCCGCTGACTTTAATAACCGGTCCCTTTACCTTGTCAAAAGTTATCTCTTCTATTTTTACAGAAGATAGGCCTATATTATTTGGCCTGTAAGGTGCCCTGGTGGCAAATACCCCCATGTGTTTTTTTCCTCCCAAACGAGGAGGACGCACTGTTGCTCCCTTGCTAGACTTATTTGCCGAAAATCCAAAAAGGAGCCATATGTAATCAAAATCCTCAAGGCCGGCTATGTAATTAGGATTGCGATATTCTGGCTCAAAAGTAATAAGCCCCGTAGTGCTTTCCACAAGCCCCGCCTGTCTGGGTATGCCAAATTTTTGTTTGAAGTCAGTGTGTATCACTGCAATTTGATTTAGTTCCATTATTCCTCTTTAGATTGTTTCAACTGCTCTATTTTTACCGCTTTATGTAAATAAAAAATACTCTCGAAAATCTTATCATAGTTATTGCGATATATACTTTTTACTTAAGGTGAAAAAATATAGCCAACTGTAACTAATACAGTTGGCTATATCCTAATGACACATAAATTACTTGCCTTCGTAGCTAACTACTGAAGCAACATCATACTTAGCAAGCTTATCACGACCATTGAGACCTGCAAGCTCAAGAAGGAAGATCACCTTAACTACATCTCCACCAAGCTTCTCAACAAGCTTGCAGGCAGCCTCGATAGTGCCACCTGTAGCAATAAGGTCATCTACGATAACTACCTTCTGGCCTGGCTGAATGGCATCCTTGTGTATCTCGATAGTAGCCTTGCCATACTCAAGATCATATTCCTGCTCTATTGTCTCGCAAGGAAGCTTGCCCTTCTTGCGAATAAGTACCAATGGCTTACCTAAAGCATAAGCGATAGGAGCGCCAAATACAAAACCGCGAGACTCAGCACCTGCAATAACATCAAAATCTACCCCGTCAAGCAGCTTAATCATCTCATCTATAGCAAGCTTAAAGCCCTCAGCATCCTGAAGTATGCTTGTAATATCCCTGAACATAATACCTGGCTCTGGAAAATCAGGAATTGTTCTAATATAATCCTTAACTGTTTTCATATATACTCCTTCTCAAGCCTATGGCCTGACACATTATTGATAATCGCCTTGAGACGATAGCTGTAAACTACTGTTGACACAACTACTTTAATCAGCAAGGCAAAATTACCTTTTTACTTCAATATTATATGCTCTAAGGCATGCTTTTTCAAGTAGAAAAAAACCTGCCCTCTATTCCACTTATATAAGCAAATACTATCCAGCCAAGCTTGATACCGCCCCTTGGCAGTTTTTTATTTTAACTTTCCTTACCGCCTATAGGTGCTGGAGTCACAAAAATTACCGCCCCTTGGCAGTTTTCTATTTTACTTCCCTAACCGCTCTGATAAAAGCCGCCACCTTGTCCGGGTCCTTGCCAGAAGCATCCCCATACTCCACACCGCTGGACACATCCACCACATCAGGTGCAGTGTCTGCAATAGCCCAAGCTACATTTGTCTGGTTAAGCCCTCCTGCCAAAATAAAAAGCTTGTCGGCATATTTTGGCAAACCTGCCAAAATGCTCCTATCATAAGGCATGCCACTGCCAGGCTGAGCCGAGTCAAAGACAAAGCCTTTTATCTTATCCATGGAAGCATAGCTCTCATATTGGTCCATGTCCTTAATGTTAAATGCCTTCCATATGTCTATAGAAATCAGGTCATATACTGTAGGCTCCAGCTTGCCATGTACCTGTATAATATCAAACCCCGCAAGGCATATATCATTAGCTTGCTTTGATGTCGGCGATACCACCACCGCTACTTTTTTTATATCAGGCTTTAATGCACCTATTATCTCCCTGGCTTGACCTAGGTCTATATTGCGCTTGCTTTTTGGAAAAAATAGCACCATGCCAGCATAATCTGCCCCATATTTATTTAGATACTCTGCCTCCTCCACTGACCGAAGGCCACATATTTTTACCTGCCTCATCTGTCTTTACCATATATATAGGTTGCAAAATAAATCACACTTGCCACAATTACAATCATAGGCCCCGTCGCCATATCTGTATAATATGATACAAGAAGCCCAACCACTCCAGAAAATAAGCTAAATATCATGGCAAGATAAGTATACTCTCGAAAATTTTCTGATATATTGCGACTTGCTGCAGCAGGCAAAATAATAAGGGCATTGATGAGAAGTATGCCTACCCACTTGATGGACAGCATAACAAGCAGTGCTATAAGGACAGCAAAGGCATCCTCCATAACCCTGACAGATATGCTGCGGCTCTTGGCCAAGGTAGCATGTATGCTTATAGCTGTAAGCTTATTGATAAAAAGACACCAGAATACTGCTATCACGCCAAAAAGTACAGCAAGCTCCACCACCTCAGTCCAGGTAATGGACAGGATATCACCTACCAACAAGGCTGAATAATTGCTAAAGCTGCCACCTCGGGAAAGTATGGCAAGACCAACTGCAGTGGCACAGCTGGCAAATACAGATATAAGAGTGTCAGTAGAGCTTAAGTTTTTCCTGCTGATATAATTCAAAAGCAGAGCAAAGCACACTGCAAATATAATCATAGAAACTGTAGTATTTCCTATGCCAAATATAACTCCCACAGCAATGCCTGTTAAGGCTGAGTGTCCCAAGGCATCACTAAAGTAGGCCATCTTTTTTTGAACAATCATGGTTCCTACGCAGCCAAAAAGTGGTGATATGAGAATGATGGCCACCATGGCTCGCTGCATAAACTCATAGGTAAAAATGCTAGACATGGCTATCCTCCTTTTTTTCTTTGAAAAGCGGATTATAATGCTGCACCTGGACTGCCTTTGTAACTATGCTTTTGTGTGGGACTTCTATAGTCTCTCCTGTCAGCTTACCATCATAGGATACATTGCCAAACACATCCTTAAAAGCCTCTGTAGCAAAAACCTGCTTTGGACTGCCATAGGCTGTAACATTCTTGTCTATCAGGGCTACATTGTCTGCATAATGATATACATAATCCAGGTCATGCGACACCACAATAATAGCCAGGTCATGGGTGGCCGTCAGATATTTCATTTTTTCATAAAACATATCCATACCATTTTTGTCTATACCTGATACCGGCTCATCCAAAAGCAATAAGTCCGGTGTATCATGTACTGCCATGGCAAGAAGTACTCGCTGCAGCTGACCTCCAGAAAGGGTCCCCACCGGCTGGTCAATTAAGTCTGCTACCTCAAACTCAGACAAGGCTTCTTTTACATGGGCATGGTCCTTTTTGCTGGTAAAAAGTATAGGCCGACTGCCTGTAAAGCTCTGGAAAAGATCATATACTGAAAGAGGTGTGGTCCTATCTATATTGATGGACTGAGGCACATAGCCTATCTTCATGTTTTTAAGAGAGCCGTCCTTTTTATCCTTAAACTGAATGGTGCCTGTATAAGGCACTTCTCCAAGTATAGCTCGCACCAGGGTAGACTTGCCTGCACCATTGCGGCCAATGACTGCAGTAAGGCTGCCGCAGTGTACATGAAGATTGACACCCTCAAGCACCACCGTGTCTCCAAAGCTAACCCCTAAATCTATTAACTTTATACAATGAAATCCACAGGGACGTATTTTTTTCATAGTTACTCCAACGCTTGTAAAATTAGCTTATAGTTATCAGCCATCACCTTTGCATAATCATTGGCTTCATAAGTGCCATGTATCAGGGTGTTCAGATAAACAACCTCAGCTCTGGTCTCTGCCATAATCATGCCTCCCATATCGGAGCCATAATCCTCCTCAGCCAACACTAAGCCCACCTGCTTGTCATCAATAATGCCAATTATATCCGCCACTTCTCCTGCAGAAACCTGGCGTTCTTCATCAAGATCAAGGGTGCCAACCACTTGGGCTCCTACATCTTGCGCAATATAATCATAGGCCTCGTGAAGCACTACTAATGGCTGTCCTGACAGCTTTTCCTGTAAAGCTTTAATCTGTGGATCTAAAGCCTCCTGCAAGGATGCGATGTAGGAAGAAGCAGCTCCCTTATAATCAGAGGCATGCTCTGTGTCAATCTGTGATAGGCCTGCGGCAATAGCCTCCACTTCCTGCTGATATAGATCAAGAGACATCCACACATGGGAATTGTTTTCGTGATTGTGACCTGACTCCCCTGCGGCATGGTCATGAGATTCATTCTCCTCATGATTATGCTCAGATTCTTTTGCATCTTCATGCGCATGTTCCGAGTCTTCACCTTCTTCATGGTCATGACTAGCCTCTTCAACAGCTTCATGGGTATGCTCGGCATCTTCAATCTCATCATGATCGTACCCGGCCTCATCCACATCTATATCGATATCATCGTGATTGTGGCCTGACTCTTCGGCCTCGTCGTGGTCATGATCATGCTCCTCACCCTCTATATAAGCTATATCAGCTGAAGCATCTATAATAGTAAGCTCTGGGTAAGCCGTCATAACATTATCCAGATAGCCTTCCATACCGCCACCATTAATAACCAGAACGTCTGCCTTTGACAGATTTTTCATATCCTGAGTGGTCAAGGTATAGTCATGCAGACAGCCTGTAGTTGGCTGGCTAAGATTTTCTACTACCACCCCATCTATATCCCCCACCACATTGCTGGTGGCTATATAAACAGGATTGCAGGATGTCATAATAACAAAGGTATCATCATAAGCTGTAGCGCTCTTATTATTTACTTTTAAATAAAGAAAAGTACTGCCATATGCCACCGCGCTAATGGAGATGAGCAATAGCAGTACAAATATAAACTTATTTCTTTTCACTAATCCAGATCCTCATCTGAGGCTGCCGCCTCATTTTCAATAACCTGATCAAGAAAATCCTGTATGGTATCAAGGCCCTGCTTGGTCTGAGATGAAAAAGGCACAATAATAGTCTCTGAAGTAGCACCTAAGCTCTCACGAACTATCTTTAGCTGCTTGTCAAGCTGGCTGCGCTTTATCTTGTCAGACTTGGTAGCTATAACTATAGGGTCATAGCCCACATATTCCATCCACTCAAACATCTGCCTGTCATTGGCAGAAACTGGATGACGTATATCCACAAGAAGAAAAACAGCTCGAAGAGCATCGGAAGTATTGAGGTATCGCTCTATGAGCTGCCCCCAACGCTCCCTTTCCTTCTCTGAAGCCTTGGCAAAGCCATAGCCTGGCAGGTCCACCACATATATCTCATCATTGATATTGTAGAAGTTGATAGTCTGAGTCTTGCCTGGCTGTGACGACACCCTGGCAAGGCTCTTTCTATTCATAACCGCATTGATGAGGGATGACTTGCCTACATTGGACTTGCCGGCAAAAGCTACCTCCGGCAGGTCATTTTTAGGTAAAGTGGATGTAGGTCCACATACAGTTTCAAGATTACATGATCTGATGACCATTATGCACTCTTTTCTTTCTTTTCTACGGCAATAACGTTCTCATTCTTCTTGTCGATAAGAAGAAGGTTGTTATCCACCTTTTCTTTGGTAACAGTAATTTTCTTAATAGATTTGTCTGATGGAATATAGTACATATCGTCCATCATAACTGACTCTACTATAGCACGAAGTCCTCTTGCACCAGTCTTTCTTTCGATAGACTTACGAGCTATCTCACGAAGAGCCTCCTCCTCAAACTCAAGCTTAACACCATCAAGCTTGAAAAGCGCCTGATACTGCTTGGTAAGAGAATTCTTTGGCTCCCTGAGAATACGAATCATATCATCCTCAGTAAGCTGATCCAAGGCTACATTGATAGGCACACGACCTATAAACTCTGGTATAAGACCATACTTGATAAAATCCTGTGGCAAAGCCTGTTGAAATAGCTGACCAACATTGAGGTTGTTTTTATCCTTAACGTCAGCGCCAAAGCCCATAGAGCTAGAATCTGTACGCTGAGAGATAATCTTTTCAAGGCCTTCAAATGCACCACCACAAATAAAGAGGATATTCTTGGTGTCGATAGGAATAGTCTCCTGCTGTGGATGCTTACGTCCTCCCTTAGGTGGAACATTGGCCACAGTACCCTCTATAATCTTAAGCAAAGCCTGCTGTACACCCTCGCCAGATACATCACGGGTGATGGAAACATTCTCAGACTTCTTAGTTATCTTATCTATCTCATCTATGTAGACAATGCCTATCTCTGCACGACTCACATCAAAATCAGCTGCCTGAATAAGCTTGAGGAGAATATTTTCTACATCCTCACCTACATAGCCAGCCTCTGTAAGGGCAGTAGCATCGGCAATAGCAAATGGTACTCCCAGGACCTTAGCCAGGGTCTGAGCCAATAGTGTCTTACCAGAACCAGTAGGTCCAAGCAAAAGTACATTGGACTTTTGCAGCTCTACATCTATATCCTCAGGGTCAGCCATAATACGCTTGTAGTGATTATAAACAGCTACAGAAAGTACCTTCTTAGCCTCATCCTGACCTATAACATATTCATCCAAAAAGGCCTTTAACTCCTCAGGAGTTTTAAGATTGATTTCAATACCCGCATTTTCTTCAGCTGGCTCGAAGTCGTCCAAATCCTCAAAAATCATCTCATGACAAATGTCTATACACTCATCACATATATATATATCATTAGGGCCTCCGATAAGCTTGTGTACCTGTCTCTCCGTTTTACCACAAAAAGAACAATGTGGTCTATCTTCGTTCCTTAACATAACTACCTCTTAGTCTAATATATTTTCTCGCAATTACTTCTTTTACTGCTTCTTAGTAATAATCTCATCAATAAGACCATACTCAAGAGCCTCCTGGGCTGAAAGCCAGTGATCACGCTCTGTATCAGCTGCCACCTTCTCATAGGTCTGTCCTGTAAACTCAGCAAGCATAGTGTTCATCTTCTTCTTGGTCTTGATGATATTCTCTGCTGCTATCTCTATCTCAGTAGCCTGACCCTTAGCTCCACCTGATGGCTGATGGATCATAACCTCTGAGTTAGGCAAAGCAAAACGCTTGCCCTTAGTGCCACCTGCAAGAAGGAAAGCTCCCATAGAAGCTGCCATACCAATACAGATAGTAGATACATCACACTTAATATACTGCATAGTATCATAGATAGCCATGCCTGCTGTAATAACACCACCTGGGCTGTTGATGTAAAGGTGAATATCCTTGCTTGGATCCTCTGACTCAAGGAAGAGCAGCTGAGCTACTGTGAGAGAAGCGGTAGTCTCATTAACCTCTTCACCTAAGAAAATAATACGATCCTTTAGAAGACGAGAGTAAATATCGTAAGAGCGCTCGCCTCTAGAACTTTGCTCAATGACATAAGGTATTGTTGCCATATAAAATAACCTCCTAAATAACAAATCTAGTCAAACATATGTAGAACAATCACAAAATAAGGCCCAAAATATGTCCTACGTTGATACAAATCTAGCCTGAGCGTAATGCTCAGGCTAGCATAACTGTAAACATTGTAATTCTTTTTTACTGAACTGTCTCGTTTTTTAGAAAAATTTTATAAATAGAGACTACTCAGCATCCTCAGACTCAGCTTCCTCGTCCTTCTTAGCAGCCTTCTTTGCTGTAGCCTTTACGTTGTCCATAATGAAATCAACAGCCTTCTCAATAGCAATATCCTTCTTCATAGACTCTCTCTCGTTCTCACCAACAAGGTTCTTAAGCTGATCTGCCTCCATGCCATACATAGCTGCCATCTCAGCAACCTTTGCATCAACATCCTCATCTGTAGCCTGAATGTTCTCAGCCTTTGCAATAGCCTCAAGAACAAGTGAAGACTGTGTTCTCTCAAGAGCATCTGGACGAACCTGATCACGGAAAGCATCCATAGTCATGCCTGTGAACTGCATGTACTGCTGAAGTGAAAGGCCCTGCTGAGCCATATTGTTAGCGAAATCAGATATCATGTTGTCTACCTGATAGTCAAGCATAGCATCTGGAATATCCATCTCTGAATCCTCAACGATCTTGGCAATAGCCTCATCCTGCTGAGTCTTCTTAGCCTCGTCAGCCTTCTGCTTCTCAAGACGCTCCTTAACAGAAGCCTTGTACTCATCTACTGTCTCAAACTCTGTAGAGTTAGCAACCCACTCATCATCAAGCTTTGGAACATCCTTGCCCTTTACAGTGTGGATGTGGCACTTGAATGTAGCAGCCTTGCCAGCTAAATCATCAGCCTGGTAGTTCTCTGGGAATGTAACCTCTACGTCAACATCCTCGCCAGCCTTGTGGCCCACAAGCTGATCCTCGAAACCAGGGATGAATGTACCTGAGCCAAGCTCAAGATCATAGTTCTCACCCTTGCCACCTTCGAATGCAACGCCGTCAACGAAGCCCTCGAAATCAATAGTAGCTGTATCGCCATTTGCAGCCTTAGTAGTCTTCTCTACGAGACGAGCACCTCTCTCGAGCTCTGCCTTAATAGCCTCATTAACATCGGCAACCTTAACCTTGGTGTCGATCTTTGTAACAGAAACACCCTTGTACTTGCCAAGCTTAACCTCAGGCTTAACAGCAACTGTAGCTGTATAGATGAAGTCCTTACCCTTCTCAATCTGAATGATATCTACTGTAGGCTGAGAAACTATCTCAAGACCGCTCTGCTCATATGCCTCAGGATATGTATCCTGCATCATGATATTGGCAGCATCCTCATAGAAAATCTCCGCACCATACATCTTCTCGATCATGTTCTGTGGCACCTTACCCTTACGGAAGCCTGGAACAGAAATACTCTTCTTCTGCTTGTTGTAAGCCTTAGTAATGGCCTTTGCTACTTCCTCGGCTGCTACTGTAACAGTAAGCTTCGCCATGTTCTTCTCAAGATTCTCTACCTGTACGTTCATTAAAATAATTCCTCCTCATATCTTATATCAGGTATGACCCTTGGGTCATTAATATACTATGTAAAGAATAGTCTTACACAGACTAACCGATTATATCATAGCAATTATCTTTTTACAACAACCAGATTTAAGCCTGACAGCCTGAAAAGTAAGTTCTGTTTGCAATTGCTTCATAAGTCATGTTTTCTATACAAAACTTATTCCATCAGACTCTTTATTCTTTCTTGCTTATATTCCGCTTTTCTTTCGCCGGCAAGAATGTATATTCAAGCGTTCGCATACCGTCTCCGCCTGTGAAAAACTTTCCATACCCCTTGTGGGCAATAAAATTTTCCGCATCGTCAATCTCACTCGTCCCATTGTACTCCAAGACCCCCTTCTTGTTATAACGAATGTCAACGCCTTCAACTTCTACTTCCAACACTCGCTCTTTTTCTTTATTGGCTTTCGGCAAATCTTCCAACCAATAAAAGCTTACAGGCCAACCTTTCCACATCTTTTCAATCAAATCATCCAACTGCCAAGTATCCACCTTTTCGTACAAAGGATCATGAATTAACACATTTTCTCCTTCACAGCCATAAATAACCCTGTAATGTCCACCGTAAAGCACTACCAACGGGCCATGACTCTTTCCGATAGCTTTCTTTGTCAGGTCTTGAATATTTTTCTTTAACACCATTTGTGGTGGCTTATATGCATAGGTAAATTGCTTCATCATAGTATCCGGTGCAATCTCCGCTAAGAGGTTGGCATGATTATCAATACCCATCGAACCATTCATATTCTGGCGATAGCTATACGCATAATTAATCTTCTTCTCTTCTATTTCAAAATGATGACTGCGGACTTCTTTCTGATCCACCTTAATTCCTCGATACTGCAGCATCTCTGCTATAGCAACAGACCAACAGCCCTGAGGAGTATCTTGCTTTGTTATATCATACTCTTTCAGAAGATACTTTCCATTTTTCTCATCAATACCCCATTTTTTATTCTTTTTATAGCTAGCATCGGGACCTTTTTCAGCAATCTCCTTCAATCGGCTCAGCATTTTTATTCGATAGTCTACATGCTTCTCCAAATACACATAAATTTCATCATACATAGGATTATGATTCTTTTCACCCATATACTTATTTTTATATGTTTTCAAATACTCTGTAAGCACCTGTGGATCGTTGGAATCAAAAACAAAAAAGTCTTTCTTATCAAAAAGACCAGGTTCGTTACGTTTTTTAGCTAAAAAATCATTAGTCTTTACTACCTCATCATTCATAAATTGATAATATGCAAAGCATTCCGGATACTTCTCCCAGCTTTCCTCTATACCTTTTTTTCTTGCTTCTTCAAAAACCTCTTTTGCTTTTTCAATTCGTGCCTTATGGTCCTTGTCTACCTTATCTAGTTTCAGCTCCTGTATTAGCTTTGAAGCAGTTGCTTTGACTTCTGCTACTTTGCGTTGTATATTCTCTTTAGGTTTATTTTGTTCCTTATCCATAGCATCAGCAAAAGCCTCCACCACTGTCTTGACGGCATATTCAAGAAATAACAATTCATCTGTCTCCATTAAAGAATCAGCCCCAAACTGTGGTTTTTCGATTAATGGTAGTGAAAAGCTTGTGATATCTGAGACCGGTCCCATCTTCACCAAAAGATCCTCTTCATACATCTTTTCTTTAATCGCCTTCCAATCTGTTTTCAAATCTATATTCACCATATTATAACTTCTAACAATCAAACAATGTTTAAGTTTATCAAAAATACCCTGAAGTCTTTTTGCTTTCTTACATTCTTCTGGTATATCCATCATATCAAAATTCACATCTAGCATTTTGTGGTTAAGTGTCTGATAAGTAGACTTTTCTTCTAGTTCTTCGTTTTCTTCCTCCATGTATTCTTCTTGTTCTTTGTTTAGTTCCTCTATATGTTCTTTGTTTAGTTCCTCTATATGTTCTTTGTTTAGTTCCTCTATATGTTCTCCCTTTCGTTCCTTTATATGTTCTTCTCCCGTATTATCGATAATTTCAAAATCGTCATCATCATCATTTCTTATAATACTCTTCATATCAGCCTTTTTGTCCTTCTGATACTGCTGATACTCATTTTTTAGGCTGCCCTGCTTAAGTATAACCTGAGCCCACAGAGCATCTGCAGCCAGCCTTGCCCCATAAAGCTTGGCATACTCATCCTTCTTAAGGCCCTCCAGATTTGCTCCTGGTTGACGAAGCATAGTTTCTACTTCCTGTTCTATGCGCTCTAAAAGAGCCCGATAATATAAGAGCCTCTGAAGCCCAGAGTGCTTATCATTGATAAATTCTATTGCATTTTTAAAATCTACATCAATTCCTAGAATAGGCAAAAGCGAAGCAGATATAGTATTTTTTGTCTTAGCATCAAAATCCTTCCAATCGGGCTTTCGTTGGTAATTTAAATCGCAGCTTTTTAGTTCTTCTATATATTTTTTAAAGCTATCTGTAACAGACAAACCTTTTCCTTCAGTCACTAAATTTTCAGCATCATAAGTCGGCTCCTCTTTAAAAACTTCCTCAATATTTAATATGGATACCTCCTCATTATTCCCCTTTTTTTGATTCACTTTTTCTGTCACTTCAGCACTTGTCAGCTCTGCTTTTTTCATGTCATCTCGTGAAAAAAGCTTATCATGTGCCTTCCGTAGTTCTTGCAATTCTGCATTTTTTCTATTCTTATAGCGATTTTTCTTCCAGATGTACTTTGGTGGCGTATTAATCTTACTTTGAATTTCTTTCTCACGTTCCATCTCTGACATATAAAAATCTGACAGTTTCTTATCTCCGCTAGCTTTCATGGCCTCTAAACGCTCTGAAACCAGTTGAGCTTGTGTTTTCTTTTTGCTACTAAATAATCCCATATACTACTCTCCTATATCACTCTTCTATAACCAACGTTCTCCTGTGATTATGCAATTCCAAACAATTTCTTTTTCCGGGAAAATATGTTCTGCCAGCTGTAAAACCGACGAATTCATACAAACAAAGTCCAGTTTTTCCCATCCATCTACTTCCAGAAGACTCACAGCAGCTGCCCTAATTAAGCTGATAAATTCCGTCTGATGTTTCTTCTCCACGTAGCTTAGCTGAAGCTCATAGTCCTTGACTCCGGTGCGCTCAAAAAGCACCACACCTGCAATCTTTTCTCCAACTACTAGAGCCTTACTTACTTTTCCATCTGCACCGCGGTAATCAGCCCGGCTCACCAGATAATTACCGTGTCTTTCACAGCCCTCCTGAAAAGCAAAAAGCTCTGTAGATTTTACATCTTTCAGAGAAGCCACCTTAAAGGATCGTTTTTTATCATCTATGGCATAACGTGGATCTGTAAAAATCACAGATTTTTCTAGCTGCTCTCTTGTTATCTGAATACTGGCCATCTGCTCAAAATGAAGACAAAAGAAATGCTTAGTCAACATAAAAGCCATCACTCTTCCCGCTTCACTATCCCCTTCCAAATCCATGGATAACAGTGCTGCTCCTGCATTTCTTGCTTCACTCACAGCCTCCTGAATAAGGGCACTGCCGTATCCTTGCTTTCGATAGTCAGGGTCCACAAAAAGCCAGGTTATAACCCAGTCCAGGTCACGCTTCATTAATACGGCTACTCCAGCCAAGGACTCCTTAGTGATAGCTCCCAGCACCAGAGTGCCTTCCCCTAAAATCTCATCGGGTGCTAAGACCCTTGCCTGTCTAAGTTCCTTGCCAGTCAGATTTTTTATTTGCATGGTTCTAACCCTTTCTTATTTATCTGTAGGGGATTCATCCCCCATTAGTACTATTCTAGCATTATTAGTAATAACTGTTGCTAAAGATTTGTTAAATTTTAGTAGTCCACTGGCTGCAATCCCACACGTCTGTAGCCAGCCCCTCATAAAAGTCAGGCTCATGACACACCATCAGCACTGAGCCATTGTATGCTTTAAGAGCTCTTTTTAACTCATCCTTGGCATCTACATCCAAATGGTTAGTAGGCTCGTCCAAAAGCAATATATTGGTTTCTCTATTAAGCAGCTTGCAAAGGCGCACCTTAGCCTGCTCACCTCCGGAAAGTACACGACATAAGCTCTCTATATGCTTAGTAGTAAGACCACACTTGGCCAGGGCTGACCGGACTTCATTTTGGTTATAAGAAGGAAACTCATTCCATATTTCCTCTATGCAGGTAGTAGAAATATGCTGGTCCATCTCCTGCTCAAAGTAGCCTATTTCAAGAAACTCACCTTGATATACCGTACCGGAAAGTGGTGGGATAAGACCAAGAATTGACTTTAAAAGTGTAGTCTTTCCTATACCATTGGCTCCTGTCAACACTATTTTTTCCTTGCGTTGCATTTCCAAGTTAAGAGGCTTTGACAATGGATCATTTTTGTCATAACCGATAACTAAATCCTTTGTAGAAAAAACAACCCGGCTTGGTGTTCTTGCTTCCTTAAAGTAAAACTCTGGCTTTGGCTTTTCTGAAGCAAGCTCTATCATATCCATCTTATCTAGCTTCTTCTGGCGGGACATTGCCATATTTCTGGTGGCTACATTGGCCTTATTTCTTGCCACAAAATCCTTGAGCTCAGCAATCTCCTTCTGCTGCTTATTGTAAGCCGCCTCCAGCTGGCTCTTTTTCATCTCATATACTTCCATAAACTTATCGTAATCGCCAACATAGCGGTTAAGCTGGCGATTGTCCATGTGATATATGAGATTGACCACGCTGTTTAGAAATGGCACATCATGGGATATAAGAATAAAGGCATTTTCATAGTCATTGAGATAGCGCTTGAGCCACTCAATGTGCTCCACATCCAGGTAATTGGTAGGCTCATCCAGAAGGAGTATGTCTGGCTTTTCCAAAAGCAGCTTTGCCATAAGGACCTTGGTACGCTGGCCACCAGACAGCTCTGTCACGTCCCTATCGAGTCCCAAATCAAGCACGCCTAAGGCTCTTGCTACTTCCTCCACCTTGGCATCAATCATATAAAAATCATGCATGGTCAAAAGGTCAGATATAGTACCAGCCTCCTCCATGAGCTTGTTCATCTCATCGGGATCAGACACTTCCCCCAGGCTTTCATATATGCCATTCATCTGAGCTTCCATTTCATATAAAAAATCAAAGGCAGACTGCAGGACCTGTCCTATAGTCATTCCCTTTTTTAAGGCTGTGTGCTGGTCAAGATATCCTACCCTCACATTTTTAGACCACTCCACCTTGCCATCATCCGGCTGAAGGGTGCCTGTAATAATATTCATAAAGGTGGACTTGCCCTCGCCGTTGGCTCCTACCAGGCCTATATGCTCACCCTTTAAAAGGCGAAATGAAACATCCTCAAAAATAGCCCTGTCTCCAAAGCCATGGGACAAATGCTCTACGTTTAATATACTCATAATGCGCTTATATCAATCTTCTTAAGTAAAGATTGTTTTTCCTTTCTTCAGTTAACTCGAGGTATATATATACTTCAATTCTTCTTTATTGTTGCAGAAAAATGGGCTTTTTTCAACGAAAAAGCACAAAACTGTACTAACAGCCCTGTGCTTTGAGCTCATTTTTGCTGTCATAATTTTAAAAAAGGCTCATTTTCATAGAAAAATGAGCCTCTTAATCTCTATTACATTAATATCACACATAAACATACCACAAGCTGAACCGCCAAAATAACAGGCACTCCCACATAAAACTTTGGCTTTCTCACCTTGTGATGAAAAATAAGCATACCCACTAGGGCTCCAATGGAACCCCCTATCACAGCCAGCCCTATCAAGCTAGCTTCACTAATACGCCACCTGTTATGGATGGCCTTCCACTTATCTATCCCATATATAAAAAAGCTAATAATATTAATTGCAAGTAAATAATAAAAAACTATTGCTGACATGACACCACCCTACTGCAGCTTAGCCTTGATGGCATCAACTATGGTGATATCTGCTGGCAGCCATGCCACGTCATCCATGGTGTCCTTGTCAAGCCAACGAGCCGCCTCAGCCTCCAAAAGCTTTAATTCTCCTGACACAATCTTTGCCCAAAAGCAGTCCATAGACAAATGAAATGTAGGATAATCATACTCTATAGTGTCAATAAGCTGCCCCACTTCTATTGTGGTCTCTAGCTCTTCTCTTATCTCTCGAACCAGTGCCTCCTCAGGAGTCTCCCCGGCCTCTATCTTTCCTCCGGGAAACTCCCAGCCTCCTTTATAGTCCCCATAGCCTCTGGCTGTGGCAAAAACCTTGCTAGGTTGCTCCATATTATCGCAGATAACTGCGGCTACTACTCTTATTGTTTTCAAATTTTTTTCTCCTATGTCTGGTGCCTGCGGACTTACTCATTACTAGTCCACAACTTTACTTTGCAGGTAAGTCAATAGGTCTTCTCTAACTGGATAGTGCATCTTTAAGGTTACCTTTGCAATATCCTGCATTCGCCCCTTATTATCCTGCTTTTTATCAGCCTTCACAGCTATCACATCAAATGTTCCCATATAATAAAAGCCTGTCTCGGCATCGCTCTTTTTTACAAGAAGATGCTTCCTTTTAGCCTGGGTCACATCCTGCATATAGGACGAGTCCACGCCCTTGCCCATCTGTGAATCCCATTTAAAAATCACATTATCCACAAAGGAATCGGCATAGTCTGGCTTTCCACTTGCATACAGCTGATCATCGCTGTCCGCCTCCGCCTTGTGATAGGTTACAAAGATAAATACGTCGTCATCCTTGCGATATTTGCCATACATAACTGATGATAAGTCCTTGCCGCAATTCATAAGAAGGCTCACATCTCTGCGGGAGTATTTTTCATACAGCACAAATGGAGACTCCTTACTGTGTCCTGATAAATATTTGTCCTTGTACCTGGCAAGGCCCACATTAATAATATCCCTAACCTGGGTGACAAAATCAGTAGAGTTCAAGCACAAGCCATAAGACTGAAGGCGGCTGATAGTCATATTTTTATCAAGGGAAATCAGGTCCACATCCTGATATTTCTGCCTTTCACTTTCATTGATGGTAAAATTGCCCTTAAGTACTTTTGCTGTCTCAACTATGTCAGAATCCGATATTACATAGCCATACTGCTGCATGAGCTTTTCTTTTATATCCTTAGCTCTTATCTGATCTTTTGTAAAAAGCTCCTTTAATACAAAAAGCTCTCCAGGTCTCACTCCACTAATAAGGGTCTTGGATAAATACTCCAGTATATTTTTTTCATGACTAGACAGCTTGCAAACCGAGTCCTTTTCCATGGTCTGCAAAAATTGCCAGTATGTCTTGTACTCCCGAATAATAACCAGCGGATCTACCTCTCCCTGCTGATAAAAATCATATAAAAGCGGCACCTTACCCAGGCGATTTTTAAGGGTAATGTAGCTTTCCTTTATGATAGCCTTCATGCTCTTTATTTTATCAATGGAGCTAAAAATCTTTTCCTTGGCTATCCTGTCAAAATGAATGGTGGATGCCCCTGGAATAACATTATTGCCAGAAATCACATACTTGCGGATGTTGTCAGCATTATAAGTCCTGTCTCCTGACAGGGCTACCGGTATCATAAAGTTATTATTATAGTTACCAATAAAGTCCAAAATAACAACATATTCCTTGTCCTCAGCCTTTCTCAGACCTCGTCCCAGCTGCTGAATAAAGACAATCGGCGACTGGGTAGGTCGCAGCATTATAACCTGATTGACCTCCACTATATCCACACCTTCATTTAAAATATCCACAGAAAAAATATAGTCCAGGGGCTGCAGGTCATCTGTAGCATCCTCCTCATCCATGGCAAGACGTTCGAAAGCCTCCTGTCTTACTTTTTCATCATCATCACCACTGAGAGCTATAGTACGAAAGCCCAAGGCATTAAACTTTCTAGATAATGCCCTGCACTCTTTTATCCTGCTACAAAAAATAAGCCCCTTTACCCTGTCTCCACTATATCCATAGTAATTGGCCTGCTCTATGACATGACGCACTCTTTCGTCACTGGTCAGCTTATTGAAATCCTCATCTGCTAGCTCCCTTGCCTTAAACTCCTTATCAGAAAGCATGGCAATATCACTTATTCCAAAATAATGGAATGGGCACAAAAGATTTTCTTCCATAGCCTGCTGCAGGCGTATCTCATAGGCAATCTGGTAGTTGAAGACTTCGTATACATTTTTATCACTGCCAGTCTCTCTCTTGTCAGGAGTGGCTGTCATACCAAGGAAAAGCTTTGGCTTAAAGTATTCCATCACCTGTTGGTAGGTACCGGCCGTGCTGTGGTGAGCTTCATCCAGCACTATACAGTCAAAATGGTCTGGTGAAAATCTCCTAAGATTGTCCT
>CAVJHG010000017.1:0-55750 GCA_963649335.1 bacterium | reverse complement strand
AATCAGTTCACCATGTCACTTTCATTTTGTGTTATAATGTGTTATCAGATTTTTTGGTCTCCGCTGCCGCTTCGGTCGGCACAGAGCAGATGTCCACTGGACATCTTGTGCCCTTGTATTTGCCCTTATCAGAGTTCGTAAACACTGGTGGGACGATATAACACAAGGGAAGCAATAAGGGAAAGCTCACCTGCGATAAATCCAGTGTTTTCAATGGTTTGCAGAAAATTTAATAACAAAATATAACAGTTATTAAATTTCTTAAAACAGGTGAAATCTCAATTGGAATTGGCGGAGGTGCAATATGAATACAGATATAAAATCGTCGATTCGAAAAGCTTAGAAACAAAAACAAGCTTCCCACCATTGGTTAAAGTTACAGTGGTGAGAAGCTTTTTGTGTATTGAGAGTATATTAATATACTACAGCATCATCGGCTGTAAAGCCTTCAAGAGAATTCTCTTTGGTCTGAATGCAGACAAAAGAAATTCCTTCATCTTCCGCTGCAAAGAACTGGCGCTTTGCGGCAGGAGAAATCCTAACCCAATCACCGGCTGTGATAGCTATTTCTTCTCCATCAACAATGACCTTTCCTTTGCCAGAAAGGATACCGTAAACTTCCTCGTTGGTCTTATGTGAGTGGACGAAAGGAACGTTGGCTCCTGCAGGAAGATTATTGATGCTTATCTCTGCTCCAGTCAAGCTAAGAGCTTCATGAAGCTCCACTCTGCCTTCATTTCCGATATTTGTTTTTGCGTAATTTGCCATGATGTTTACCTCCATTTTTACATCTTTTTTCTTGCAGTTATATAATAGCTAGCTACACATTCAAATATAAGTACGCACCTTTTTGTAACTATACATTCAAAAATGAATGTGCTATAGTCTGAGCAAAGAATCAAAATTTATTGGGAGGTGTAATCGCATGAAAACAAAGGACGAACTACCAGCATGCCCAGTGGCAACAGCAGTAGCACTTGTAGGTGGTAAATGGAAGCTTCTCATTATAAGAAACTTAAGAGTGCGGCCCTGGAGATTCAATGAATTGCAGCGAGATTTAGAAGGCATATCCCAGAAGGTATTGACTGACAGCCTAAGACAGATGATGGATGATGGTCTGGTTTATCGCCATGATTATCAGGAAATGCCTCCCAGAGTTGATTATGGCTTGACAGAATTAGGAGAAAAGCTGCTGCCAATTATTGATGCACTGGCAGATTTTGGGAATTACTATAAATCGACCATCAATTTAAAATAACCATGTGCAGCAAAGGCACTGATAGGGACTATAAATACCCTGTCGGTGCTTTTTTTGTATACCTAAAAAATAAATGTTAAATTTTTCACGCTTTAAATCCCCCATAGGGGCTTCTCAAATAGCCTTGAGGTAGCATACTATATTTATTGTGGTTTTAGTGACTTAGTATTGGCCACTGATAATTTATAACAAACATATATATTCTCTGAATCTTCTAAATAATTCCTTTCAAGGAGATTTTTGAGTATATACATATAATATGGAGAAAATATGGACACTATAAAAGAAGATATGGCCCAATATTGGTCCCATAGAGTGGAGAAGTTTTCTGTCCTTCGTCAGAAAGAATTTGCCTGTGAGAAGCATGAACAGTGGGCTGCGGAGCTGGACCGGTATCTTCCAAAAGGCGAGAAGCTGAATATTTTAGACATTGGGACTGGCACAGGTTTTTTTGCATTTTTATTGGCGGAAAAGGGGCATCATGTTACAGGCATTGATTTGACGCCGGCTATGATTGATGAGGCTAAGAGGATTGCAAACAAGATGAGCCTATCTGTTGATTTTTTTGTAATGGATGCGGAAAAACCGGATTTTCCAGCAAAATCCTTTGATGCTATTGTGACCCGTAAGCTGACCTGGACTTTGCCACATTTGCCACAGGCATATGAGGCCTGGCATGAGCTTTTAAAGCCCGGTGGTCTTTTGATAAATTTTGATGCTGACTATTGTCGTGAAAAATCTGACCAAGTAGCTTTGCCTCATCATGCCCACCAGGATGTGGAGGCTGATTTGATGCAGGAATATGAGCGCATGAAAAATGTTCTTCGTCCAAGCCAACAGCCTCGCCCCCAGTGGGATATAGAGCTCTTGCAGCAGGCAGGATTTTCAAATATTGCCGTTGATAATGAGGTATGGCAAAGGGTCTACGAAAAAATAGATGAATTTTATGACCCCACGCTAGGGTTTGCCATTTCAGCAACAGCATAAAGATAAGAAGGAAAAATGATGAATCAATTGCACAAATACATGGGAGATAATATAGACTACTGGACCAAAAGAGCTCCCAGCTATTCTGATGTTAATCAAGAAGAACTAAATACAAGTCAGCG
This sequence comes from bacterium, assembly GCA_963649335.1. Taxonomy (GTDB): domain Bacteria; phylum Bacillota; class Clostridia; order Lachnospirales; family Lachnospiraceae; genus Pseudobutyrivibrio. The sequence goes on along the minus strand of CAVJHG010000017.1, from coordinate 53,383 downwards.
GAAGGTCTGGAGCCAGGCTTTAGACTCTAGGATTCAGAACCATTTCAAAGAGAAAAAAAGGGAAGATATTCATGTCTTGGATATAGGGACAGGTCCTGGCTTTTTTGCAATTATTCTGGCAGAGCTGGGATATCAGGTTACTGCAGTAGATTATACAAAAGCCATGCTAGACCAGGCCAAGAAAAATGCCGGGAAATTAGCTAAAGGAATAAGCTTTCATCAGATGAACGCGGAGGAGCTGTCTTTTATAGATAATAGCTTTGATGTCATTGTCTCTCGTAATCTTACCTGGAATTTGCCTTCGCCGGGGAAAGCCTATGCCCAGTGGACCAGAGTGCTAAGGCCAGAAGGTCTGCTTTTAAACTTCGATGCCAATTGGTATCGCTATCTGTATGATTCACAGGCTAAGGAAAATCATCTTTTGGATAGGGAAAATGTTCGGACTGCCGGGGCGGCAGATGATACTGAAGGAACTGACGTTGATGCTATGGAAGCTATTGCCAAGCAGGCGCCTCTTTCAAAGTGCTTTCGTCCCCAGTGGGATTTAGATATTTTAAAGGAGCTTGGCATGGAGGCAAGTGCAGATACAGAGGTAGGAAAACAGGTGTGGACCCGGGATGAGTGGATTAACAATGCTTCTACACCTATGTTTTTAGTGACTGCATCAAGGGCAGTGTAAAGAAGGAGGCTAGTGTGAGAAAATTTGTCATTGGCCGGTTTTTACAACTGATTCCTATTCTCTTTGTTATAACATTTTTGTCCTTTGGCATGATGCGACTGGCAGGAAGTGATGCAGTTTTGCAAAAAATGGAAAATACCGGCATGGCAGTATCACAGGATACCATTGATGCTGCACGGGCTCAGCTGGGGCTGGACAAACCATTTCTAACACAATATTTTGTTTGGCTTAAAAACCTATTGCAGGGAGATATGGGAAAAAGCTACATTTCCGGCAAGGAAGTCTTTCCTGCCTTTATCTCAAAATTGCCAGCTACCTTGCTATTAGCACTAGTTTCCATTGCCATAACTATTGTCATTTCTATTCCCCTGGGAATACTTTCTGCCCTAAAGCAAAATGGCTGGGTGGACTATCTGATTAGGACAGTCAGCTTCCTGGGAAACAGCTTGCCCAACTTTTTTGTTGGATTACTTTTGATGTATCTTTTTGCAATTCGCTTGGGATGGCTGCCTGTCATATCTAGAGAAGTTACTTTGCAAAATGTCATTCTGCCTTCTTTGACTCTTGCTATAGCCATGTCAGCCAAATATCTGAGACAGGTTCGTGCTGCCGTACTAGAGGAGTTAAGCAAAGATTATGTAGCAGGGGCAAAGGCAAGGGGCATTCCTTTTTCAGTGACTTTGATAAAAAGTGTCCTAAGAGCCTCTTTGGTTACAATTATTACCCTACTGACTTTATCAATCGGCAGTCTTTTAGGGGGGACTGCAATTGTAGAATCTATTTTCATGTGGGATGGTGTGGGAAAGCTGGCAGTAGATGCCATCAATATGCGGGATTATCCCATGATCCAAGCCTATGTCATGTGGATGGCCATTATTTATGTCTGTGTCAATTTACTTACAGACATTTCTTATCAGATCCTTGATCCCCGGATTCGACTGGGAGGTGAGAGTAAATGACCCATTCAGTTACTGTTCGCCAACAGAAAATTCCTAAGGATTATAGCAAAAGAAAATTGGGCTTTTTTGTGCTATTAGCCGCACTTTTAATGGTACTTGTGATTTTCGCTGAGTATATCTGCCCTTATGATCCCAATGCCCAGATTTTTCCTACATTACAATCACCTAGTATATCTCATCCTGCTGGCACAGATCGTCTAGGACGGGATATGGTCTCACGCATTTTGATGGGCCTGCAAACCAGTGTCTTATCTACCCTGGTTTTGGTGGCAATTATCACAGTGGTTGGGTCCTTTATAGGAGTTTTAAGTGCTTATCTGGGAGGATTTTTTGATTCTCTTATGATGCGAGTGTCAGATGTTTGCTTAGCTTTCCCAGGGCTGGTTTTTGCTCTGGGTATTGCCGCGCTGCTAAATGGAGGACTGCAAAATGCCATTATAGCCTTAGCGGTAATCAGCTGGCCCAAATATGCCCGTATTGCAAGAAGCCAGACCCTGTCCATAAAAAATACAGACTATATAGGGGCAGCCCGGCTGTCAGGGGATACCTCTTTACAAATCATTTGGCGGCATATCCTGCCAAATATTGCAGGAACTATTCTTGTCACTGCCATGCTTGATATAGGCACCATGATGATGGAGCTGGCGGGCTTAAGCTTCCTTGGCCTTGGGGCAATGCCCCCTAGTGCAGAGCTGGGAAGTATGATGAGTGACGGACGAAGCATGCTGCAGACCTATCCTTGGGTCATTATAGGACCAGGCATTGCTATTTTTGTGGCTGTAGTTATTTTTAATCTTTTAGGAGATACGCTCAGAGATTATCTGGATCCTCGCAATAGCCAAAGATAGTGCATATATAGATCCTTGCTTGTAATATTTCATTTAGAAAAATACAAGATAATATATAAGAAAAGTGAAAAATAGATGAAAAAGACTAAAAAAATTTTGTCCCTGGTGATGGGGCTTCCTCTAATAGTGGGGCTGCTTTTGGGCTGTTCGACACAGGATACTTCCATCGATACAGCTAAGGCTGAAACAAGCTTTGTATTTGGGGATACCACCTTCAATGCAGAAAATGAAGAGCCGGATATTAATCCTCATAATAGCTATTCCGGCTGGGCATGCATACGCTATGGCATAGGTGAGACACTATTTAAGTATTCAGATACTATGGAAATAGAACCTTGGCTAGCCACTGACTATGAATTGGTGGACGAATTGACCTGGAAGATTACATTGCGTGACGGTGTCACCTTTTCCAGTGGACGAAAGCTTGACGGTGAGGCTGTGAAGGAATGTTTAGACCACCTGGTTGAGGTCCATGACAGAGCCTGCGGGGATCTGATGATAGATACCATAACAGCAGAGGGACAGGTCCTTACCATTACAACAAAGCTTCCACGGCCTACACTACTTAACTATCTCAGTGATCCTTATGGATGTATTATTGATATAGAAGCAGGCATTAGCGATGATGGCATGGTAGTTGGTACCGGTCCATATATTGCCACTTCCCTGACTAGTGGTGAGGAGCTTAATCTTACGAAAAATGATAATTACTGGGATGGAGAGCCAGGCTTCGATAATATAAGGGTGCTAACAATCTCAGATGGTGACACCCTTACCATGGCTCTTCAGTCTGGGGAAATCGATGGGGCATATGGTCTGCCTTACGCCAGCTATCCACTTTTTGAAAATGATGATTACACCTTTTCTAAAACTGCCACAAGCCGTGCTTTTTTTGTCCACATGAATTTTGAGAGCTCCATTATTCAGGATGAGGCAGTGCGAGAGGCTATTGCCTTGGGTATTGATAAGGAAAGATTTGTCAATGAGCTTCTAGATGGAAATGGATATGAGGCCATTGGACCATTTCCGGATAATTTTTCCTTTGGAGGAGCTGCTGTAAGGGCAAAGGAATATGATCCAAAGACTGCATCATCCATCTTAGAGGCGGCTGGCTGGGTTGATAGTGATGGAGATGGAATCCGAGAAAAGGATGGTCAGAAATTGACGATTCGCTGGCTTACTTATCCTAGCCGTCAGGAGTTGCCCCTGCTGGCTGAGGCTGCCCAGGCTACTCTAGGCGACATAGGCTTTGAGCTTATCATAAATAGTACGGCAGATCATAACAGTATCCGAACAGATTCTACCGCCTGGGACCTATATGCCAGCGCCATGGTTACGGCCCCAACCGGTGATCCGGCTTATTTTTTCACTACCCATTGCCTTGACAGCTCGTCGGTAAATAATGGCCATTATCACAGCGACCAGCTTGAAAGTCTGGCTGCCGAATTAGAAAGCAGCTTTGATAATGACCGCAGGGCTGAATTGGCAGTAGAAATGCAGCAGATTCTTTTGGATGATGATGCCTTTGTCTTCTGCTCACATTTGCAGATGTGTATGATTTCTAGGTCCAAGGTAGAAGGCCTGGTGGCCCATCCCTGCGATTTTTATGAGATTACGGTAGATTTGAAGCCTGCCACTTAAATAAAATTTAGTTACTCTCTAGTGTATCGTTTCATAAATAACTGGCCGAATCACGCAGAAAACTTTAGAGGGTATTACTTGAAAAGGTGGGGGATGGAAGCCTAATGTTACCCCACTAAGGTAGGTCATATTTACTTAAAAAAAGGAGGGGAGGCCATGGAGCCATTATTGATCTATCAATCGGTGGAAGTCAGCTTTAATGGACAGGCAGTAATCCATGATGTGAGCTTTACCCTTCATGAGGGTGAAATCCTTGGAATAGTAGGGGAATCCGGCAGCGGCAAGACCACTCTTTTAAAAGCCACAATGGGGCTTTTAGGAAAAAGTGGCCTTGTAACCAGAGGGGATATTTTTTTCAATGGGCAAAATCTGCCTGATTTAAGGGAAGGTCAGATGAGGGAAATCTCTGGAAGGCAGATAGGTATGATATTTCAGGATTCTGCAGCCTCACTTTGTCCTATTCGTACCATAGGAGATCAGATTTACGAGAGCATGTGGGCTCACATGGACATCACAAAAGAAAGGGCAAGGGAAGAGGCCTTGGCTCTTTTTGAAAAGCTTCAGTTAAAAAATGGGCAGCGTATCTTGGATAGCTATCCCTTTGAGCTGTCAGGGGGAATGAACCAGCGGGTAGGCATCCTTATGGCTATGCTATTAGAACCCCAAGTATTGCTGGCTGATGAACCAACCAGTGCCTTGGATGTGGTAGCCCAAAAGCAGGTGGTAGAGGAAATGCTTCATCTGCGCAATGAGTCGAAAACTGCCATGATTATAGTTACCCATGATATTGGCCTTGTGTCAGCTATGGCAGATACTATACTTGTATTAAAAGATGGCAAAATCATGGAATATGGACAGACCCAGCAGGTCCTACAGGCTCCGCAGAATGGCTACACTCGTGAGCTTTTAGCTTCCGTGCCTAAACTAATGAGGTCATAGTGGATGAATGAATTGTTGAAAATAGAGGGATTAACAAAAGACTTTAAGACCGAGGATAATACATGCTTTAGGGCCCTTGATCATGTCAGCTTTCAGATTGAATCAGGTGAAACTCTAGGCCTTGTAGGGCAGTCAGGCTGTGGCAAAAGTACCTTGGCTAAGCTCATAACCAGGTTGATGGAAGCTAGTGATGGAACAATCTATCTAAAGGGCAAGGACATCACAAGAGCAAGGGGAAAAGAACTGCGGCAGGCTTACAGGCAGATGCAAATGGTATTTCAGTCTCCCCTGGCTTCCTTTGATCCAAGAAAAACTATTGGAAATGGCATTTGTGAGAGCATGGTAAATAATGGCCTACCCAAGGAAGAGCAGGCAAGACGTCTAATAGAGCTTCTAGACCAGTGTGGACTTCCTTCAGACTATGCCAAAAGATATCCCCATGAGTTGAGCGGCGGTCAGTGCCAGAGAGCAGCCATAGCCAGAGCCCTTGCTATGAAGCCGGGCTTATTGATCTGTGATGAAGTGACCAGTGCCCTGGATGTAACCGTGCAAAAGCAGATTATGGAATTATTGCAAGGGTTAAAGGAAGAGAGCAACCTGTCCTTTTTGTTTATCTCCCACAACCTTGCCTTAGTACAGTCCTTTTGTGACCGTATTCTTGTGATGCATGAGGGCAAAATTGTGGAAGAAGGCAGTACAGATGAGGTGATTCAAAAGCCTAAGTCTGAATACACAAAGCGCTTGGTAGAGGCTTCATTTTGAAGGGCCAATTTCTCTATATTTTTCCGGAGTCAAGCCTACCATTTTCTTAAAAATCCTAAAGAAATATTTGCTGTTATCATAGCCGCAGGATTTTGATATCTGATACATCTTGAGGTCTGTTGATAGCAGCAGTTCTTTTGCCTTTTCTATGCGAACTTCATTTAGATAATCTACAAATTTCATACCAGTTTTTTGCTTAAAAAGGGTGCTAAGATAGCTGCGATTTAAGTAAAAAAGGGATGCAATAAAATCCTGGGTCAGATTCTTTTGATAATTATGCTGTATGTATACTTTTATTCTTTCAATAGGATCATCGATGGCGTAGACATTGCTTTCCTGCAGCAGGCTTCCAATATTGCAAAAAAATTGCTTGTAATAATTTTTCAATTCATTCAGTTTAAAAATATGCTTTACAATATTTTGCATACTACCTGAGGTGGTGGCCCCATTTTGCTTTAAGTAATAGCTGAGGATCAGGTGGCATTTGTTGGAAAGGGTGTAGCAGTAGTACTTTGCATCTGACAGAGTAAAGTCCTTAAAGGTCAAAAACCAGGAAAAAAGCTCGTCAGCCAGCTTTCCTATTTCTTCAAGCATGCCGGTTTCTATACGGAATAAGAATTCATCTTCTTTATCCCAAACTACCTGCTTGGGCATTGCTTCTTCCTCATAGAAAAAGCAAAGATTTGAATCCTGTGAGATAAGATGGCGGTTAAGGGCTATGCTGGTTTCATCAAATGCTACATGTAAATCCTCCAAATTATTATGTAATTGGCTTATGCCAATTAGCATGCTGGTATGGCAGGACTCAGCTAAGGTTAAAAGGGCATCAGACACCTGATGAATGAGGGAGTTGTTGCTGATTATATTATTGTTTGGCATAAAAAGTACAAGAAAGCTTATATCAGGAATAGAAGTATTAGAAAGATATAAGGCCAGGTCGCCAAAACCACCATCATCTATCCATTCCTGGATATCCATACCAGAGTACTCCTCACTGCAATATAGTGTCATTAGCATGAGCTGGTGGGTGTCGTTGATAAAGTTAAGCTTTTGAGATGAAATACCAGAGTCTCCTGTATGATATCCCAGTATTAAGTTCGTTAGATATTGCTTGTCATACTCATAGCGGGCAGCTTCCTTCTGGATGCTGGAGTCTATGAGCTGGGCAGAGGTATTCTGGCTGTTTTCAATTTTATGAATAGCAGTTTTTACACAATCCTGTAAGGCCTCTTTGCTAAAAGGCTTTAGCAGATAATCTATTGCGTTGGAGGAAATGGCTTGCTTGATGTAATCAAAATCCTTAAAACCGCTGATAACTATTTTGGGCAGGTCAGGGTATTTTTCTGACAAAATAGGCAAAAGGGTTATGCCATCCATTGAAGGCATTTGCATATCCATTATTACAAAATCAGGCCTTTCTTTTTCTATTAAGGCAAGGCCTTCATATCCATCACTGGCTTCCCCTATACATTCTACTGTATCTGCCATAGGCTGAAGCTTTTTGATAGTTCCTTTTCTAATGAGAGATTCGTCATCTATTATGATATAGCTATACATGGCTTTCCTCCTTGCTAAGCTTAGGCATTTTTATTTGCACATCTGTAAAAGAGCCTTCCTGGCTTTTTATTGTAAGGCCGTAGCCTTTTCCGTAGTAGAGCTCTATTCTGGAGTGAATATTTTTAAGACCTATACTTTGCTTGTTGCGCTGTCCTAACTCCGTGAAGGAGGCTTCCTGGCTGAGATTTTGCTGCAGCTGGCTTAGCACATCAGCATCCATGCCACAGCCATCATCTCTGACATGAAGTAAGAGATAGCCATTTTCCTCAAGGCCTGTAATGGTGATTTTACTGCCACATGCGCAATATTTTAGTCCGTGATAGAGGGCATTTTCCACTAATGGCTGTAAAATAAGCTTCAATATAAGCTCATCTTTAAAAGCATCATCCATATGTATTTCTACGTCAAAACGATTGTCAAAGCGAATGCGCTGTATTGTTACATAGTCATTGACATGGTTTAATTCATCTGCAACAGTGACCAGCTCGCTTTGGGTTTTTAGGGTATAGCGGAACATATTGCCAAGGCATAGGGACATGGTGGCAATTAGTTCATTGTCTTCAAGCTCTGCAATGCTGTTGATAGATTCTAAGGTGTTGAAAAGAAAATGAGAATTGATTCTGGCTTCCAAGGACTTCATTTGAGAATCTAGGGCAATCAGCTTATTTTGATAGTCCTGTTTTATGGCAGAATTTAGGGACTCCACCATTGCGTTGTATTCGTTGTAGAGTGTTCCGATTTCATCATTTCGATTAAGGTATTGGCCGGAAAGCTTTAGGCTGTGTCCTGAGTGAGCCGCCATTTTACGGCTTAAATGCTCTATGGGTCTCACCAGACTTCGGGCAAAGAGATAGGAAAGAATGAGTGAGATTAAGACACATACTCCGGCTAGAATAATCATTACATAGCCAGTAACACTGTATTCTCGATACAGAGAATCGTAGTCAAATACAGCAACCAGGCGTAAAGGGGCTAAGGAAAGGTCAGCAGTCTTTATTTTTCTGTTTTTAGGTGAAAATGTTTTTCCTATATCCTCATAGTTTGTGTAAAGTATGTCATCATTTGAAGTGTTTTCGATAGTAAGTAGGGTGGTCTCAGGCATTGTGTTGGCGGTAGACAGGGAGAATATGTCCGGGTTACAGTCAACTATAAGCACTCCAAGGGAAGTGTGATTGTAAACATCCTTGATTTCTCTGGCAAAAAAGATAGATTTTTTTTCACCGGAAAAAATAGTGTGGTCATTGACAATGGATGTGTAGGTATCACCATCTGAGGAAATTAATTCTTTGTACCAGCTCTGTTTGTTATATTCTAAAGTCTCCACAAGGGAACCGTTTAAGCCAGTAGAATTAGACAGAATATAGCCACATGGAGTGATGACATAGATTCCATAGATAAAGTCATTCATGTAGATAGTATTTTGGCAGGATTTTTTAAATTGTTGGTTGGCAATCATGGCATCGTATACGCTAGGTGGATTATCAGGATTGCTAAAGTCCTCGATATTATCAAGAAATGTAGTGCCGTCACTGTAGTAAAAATAAAAAATGGAAAAGGTTTCCTGCAGCTGATTTAGAGTGTTGTTGCTGGTAGCTACAGCATTTTCAAAGAGATTGTCGCAGATATTGTCTATTCTTTCCTCTATAGTTTTTGTGTACCTAGAATAGGCGAAGCATGTAAAAAAGAGAAGAAGACATATATTTAAGACACTGAATGTGAGAAAAATCTTGGTTCTTAATTTCATAATAACCCCCAAAACCTAAAAAAAGTGCACCCCAACACCAAACAAAAATATACCATCTATAAATTATAATGTAAATAACAAGAGGGAAGGAAAGTAAGTTTCCTTGAATTAGGAGGGTAAAGAAATGAAGATGAAAAAATTATTGGCATTTTCATGTGCTGCCTTAATGACAGCCGGAACACTTGTAGGCTGTGGTGGTTCTTCAGACAGCTCATCAGCTGAGAGCGCAGTTGATGATAGCGCTGATGTAGAAGCTACAGTGGCTACAGAATTTTATGACCATGAGGCTATTGAGAATTCTGGGGACATAACCATTACCGTGATGGTTTCAGGAACTGCATCAGAAAATGATTTTGAGACAGAGCAGCTGCCAAAGCTTATCAATGCAAAATGGCCAAATGTAACACTTGAGGTTACCAAGCTTCCAGATGACAACTACTATACATCTTTAAAGACAAAGCTGGCTTCTGGCGAGTGCCCAGACATGATTCTGACTCAGCCTATGTATGCAGGCCAGAATAGCTGCTATGCTTTGGCAGAGGCAGGTTATCTTGCACCACTTAATGATATGGACTGCATCAAGGACAGAATGAATGCACTTTCTTCAGTTACTTACAATGGAGATGTTGTAACGGCTAGCGCAGGCGTTTCAATTTTAGGTTGCTACTATAACAAGGATCTTTTTGCTGAGGCAGGCATCGAGAGTGAGCCAACCACATGGGATGAGTTCCTTGAGGATTGCCAGAAGCTTCAGGATGCAGGCATCCAGCCTATAGTAATGGGTGACAAGGATCAATATGTAATGCAATTTGGTCTGTATCAGCTGGCTGCTGATGAGATTTATTCTGTAAATGCAGACTATGATACCCAGCTTCGCACAGGCGATGCAAGCTTTACTGACGAGGACACATGGGATAAAGTTCTTGAGATGTACAAGACTCTTTATGACAAGAAGTACATCGATGCATCACAGTCTTTAGGTTATGGCGCATCTCAGGCTATACAGAGCTTTGCAGATGGAGAGGCAGCAATGACCTTTGATGGTTCATTTAATGCCGCAGCTCTTCTTGCTAATGGTGTAAATGCAGGATATTTCCCAATTCCAGGAACAAATGGTGTTTACACAGCTACATGTCTTTCAGCAGGTTACTCAATCTACAAGGATTCAGAGTATGTTGATCAGTGTAAGGAAATCCTTGATTACTGGTTAGATGGCCAGTCTGAAGTATGGGATGCTTACCTTGCAACAGGAAAGGTAATCGCTACATATGGAAATGGAGCTGATTCTTCAGCAAACTATGATCTCTTTAAGCCATTTGTTGATCTTCTCAATGAAGGCAAGGGATTCTACTGGTGCAACCAGGCATGGCCTTCAGGAACAGAGAACGAGATGGAAGCTCTCTTCTCTGAGATGATTGGCGGACAGGGTACTACAGTTGATGATATCACTCAGGGTATGCAGGATAAGTTCGAAGATCTTTTGGACGAATAATAATCGATGAATGAGGCTGCTTCAGGTGATGTTCCTTGAAGCAGCTTTTATTTAAAAGAAAGGAAGCTCTTATGGCAAAGAATAACAAAAGAAAAGGAGCTAATACCTCACTGGTATTTAATAACAGGATGTACTTTTTCCTAATACCAGCATTGGCATTCTTCCTGGTTTTATGGATATATCCACTTTTGCAGCTCTTTTATTACAGCATTACTGATTTCAATGGAGTTAATTACAACTACAACTTTGTAGGATTAAAGAATTATATAAAGGTACTTAATAATGGTACCCTTACTAATTCTATGAAAAACACCCTGATTTATGCAGTGGTTTCTGTAGTCCTTAGCAATATTTTAGGTCTTGGCATAGCCATGATTTTAAATACCAAGATTCGTTTTAAGGGCCTCTTTAGAACCTGTGCATATTTCCCAGCTCTGTTTTCGGCTATAGTAGTAGGTTTTATCTGGTCTTACGTATATATGCCTTCATCAGGAATGATTGCAAGTATTATTACTTTGTTAGGTGGGGACGGTTCTGCCTTTAATCCGCTAGGCAACTACAATGTGGCCCTGTTTGCCATATGTCTTGTAGAGGTTTGGAAGGGCTTTGGTACCACAATGATTATCTACCTTGCCGGTCTTCAGACAGTAGATGAAAGCCTTCTTGAAGCAGGCCGTATAGATGGATGCACTGAGTGGCAGCTTTTCCACAAGATAAAGTTGCCCCTTATTTCATCCACAGTAACAATCAATGTTATTTTGTCAGTCATCAGTGGACTTAAGGCCTTCGACTACTCATTCATTATGACAAATGGTGGTCCTGGTAAGTCTACCAAGACCCTTATGTATCAGGTATACGAAACAGCCTTTATGGATCAAAAAATGGGACGTGCCAGCGCCTTTTCTGTATTGGCCTTTGCCTTTATTATAGTTATTACAGTTGTTATGCTGGCATATATGAATAAGAGGGAGGTGGAATTATAATGGCATTCAAAAAGAAAAATGGTGCACATGCAGATTATATGAAAATGTCACCTAAGACCTTTCTCATTTACTTATTTATAATAGCATTTTGCATTCTTGTTATTGCACCACTTATAATTGTATTCTCCAGCTCCTTGCGTACACCTGGCAATCAGGTATCGCCACTGCGGCTTTTTATTGAGTTCTCTGGGGCCAGCTATGCCCAGGCCTTTACCAATATGAACTATCCCATGGAGTTTTTGAACAGCGTCTTAACTACAGCCGGATCAGTCCTTTGTGTTGTTATCTTTTCAACTATGGCTGCTTACCCAATTGGCCGTATTAAGACAAAAATGGCCCGTTTTTTGTACTTCTTCTTTATTTCAGGTCTTATTATTCCATCCCAGATGGTAATTGTGCCTATAGCACAGACCTTGAATAGACTTAATGTGCCAAATAATCGTTTTACACCTATGCTGATGTTTATCACCTGTTCGTTGCCATTTTCAGTATTTCTCTTCTCAGGCTTTATGAAGGGTGTGCCGGTGGAAATAGAGGAAAGTGCTTATATTGATGGTGCATCCCTTCCACGAAGATTTGTCAGTGTTGTATTTCCACTGCTTCAGCCAGCTATTGTATCCTGCGTTATTACTCAGGGCCTTTGGATATGGAATGACTATTTCTACCCAATGGTATTTATCACAAAGAAGGCACAGTATTCACTGCCAGTAGGTATGCTGCAGTTCTTAGGAGATAAAGAAAATCCTGCCCAGTGGAATGTTCTTTTTGCAGCCTGTGTCTTGTGTGCATTGCCACTGATTATAATGTTCTTGGCACTGCAAAAGCAGTTCGTAAATGGTATTGCAGCAGGTGCTGTAAAGGGATAAAAGGAGTAGACCATGGGAAGAATGGGTATCAAGGACAAGGTATATGATTTGTGGAGCTTCTACAAATGGTTTATTATTGCCGCTTTTATTGTATTCTTCCTGTTGGTCTATTTTTTGTATAGCCATTTCAGTCAGAAAGAGACATATTTGTCCGTCATGCTTATGGATTGTCACAGTGCTGTGGCTGAGGAGCAGATGGTATCAGATTATGAGGCCTTTGATGTGGATTTTGATAAAAGCAAATATGAAGTGACAATTCAGACCTCTTTGATGATTGATTCTACACAGTCAGAAAATTATGCATTTACAAGCCTGGCCCGTTTTCTGGCAGATATAGGCAGTGAGAAGCTTGATGTCTGTGGCATGGTGGAGGAGGATTTTGAAAAATATGCAAGCTCTGATACATGGATGGACTTGGGGCTCATTTTTTCACAGGATGAACTGGATGACTTGGCTCAGTACTTGTACAGGGACTCTGATGGCAGGGCAGTAGGCATATATGTCAAGGGATTACCTCAGCTTATGGAATATGAATGCTATGAATCTCAAGAGGGAATAATAGGTATTGTATACAATACCCAAAGAGTTCATGCAGCAGCAAGCTATATACAGTATCTTTTGGGCACTTTAGAATAAAAGAAAAGGGAGACAGGATAAGTGAGTATTTTTTCTACAGATAGTAAATTAACAGTTTTTCTTAACACCCTAGGCAATTTGATGGTGCTCAATGTACTCTCACTTGTATGCGCCTTGCCTATAGTTACAGCGGGAGCTTCCTTTGCGGCCTTGTACACCATGACAATGAGAATCGTGAGAAAAGAGGAGACCAGCCTTTGGGGAGGCTTCTTTTTGGCCTTTAAAGACAATTTTAAAAATGCGACTATTATCTGGCTTGTGGGGGCAGGGCTAATTGCATTTATGACATTTGATATTAAAATGCTGCAAGAGCTTACCGGTACCTTTGGTCAGGTTTACAGAGTAGTGCTACTTGTCATGGCAGCTTTGCTTGCAATGATTCTTATGCAGGCCCTGGCTTTGACAGCTCGATTTGAAAATACAGTGATTAATACTCTTAAAAATGCTGCGATTATAGTGGTATCTCACCTGCCGCAGGCCATACTTATGCTTATGGTAGTACTTATTCCAGTAGCCCTGCTACATTTGTCCATGAGGTTTATTTCAGTAGATTTTCTTATTGGACTATCAGGTCCGGCCTGGCTGGCATCGGTTTATTTTTGCGATTTATTTAAAAACTTTGAATAAGGAGGTTTTATGGAATTACAAGCTTACGAAAAAGAACATTTGGCATTGGTGCAGTCTACCGCAGCTGACTGTACCTTATTTTTAAAAAAGGATGGCAACTTCCCTCTTAAGGAGCCATGTACTATTGCGGCTTTTGGAAACGGTATTCGCCATACAATTAAGGGCGGAACTGGTTCGGGAGAGGTAAACAGTCGCTTTGATGTAAATATAGAAGAGGGCCTTAAAAATGTAGGTTTTGACATCACAAGTACAGCTTGGCTGGATGCATTTGATGGCCTTATGAAGGAAAATCACAAATCCTTTGTGGAAGAAATCAAAGCCCAGGCCAAGGCTGAAAACAAGGATCCTCTGGTTTTTGCCATGGGCAAGGTGGAGCCTCTTTTTGAGCATGAATTGGAGTTGAAGGCTGAGGGGGATGCAGCTATTTATGTCCTTTCCAGAAACTCCGGCGAAGGCAATGACCGCAAGGTTGAGGCTGGAGATGTATTGCTTACAAAGTCAGAAATCCGGGATATATTAGCCTTAAATTCTCAGTTTGACAAATTCATGCTGGTATTGAATGTAGGTGGTCCCGTAGATTTGACTCCTGTTATGGATGTGGGAAATATCCTGCTTTTATCCCAGCTTGGAGTTGTAACTGGTACAGTCTTAGCAGACATACTTCTTGGCAAAGCTAATCCATCGGGCAAGCTGACAACTACCTGGACTTCTGCCTCTGATTATTCCGACATAGGCAATTTTGGCGACTTTGATGATAACTATTATAAAGAAGGAATATATGTAGGCTATCGTTATTTTGATGTTACAGGCAAGAAAGCCCTCTTTCCATTTGGCTTTGGTTTGTCTTATTCCCAGTTTGATATGGACAATATCAGCCTCGAGGCAGACGGAGAGCTTATATCTGTAGAGGCCCAGGTAAAAAATATATCCCCAACAAGGGGCAAGGAAGTGATGCAGGTCTATGTATCTGCCCCTGCAGGCAGGCTGGACAAACCATACAAGCAGCTGGTGGCATTTGCAAAATCTGGGGCTGTGGAGGCTGGAGAGTCTGATGTTATTAGGGCTTCCTTTAGTTTAAGCGATGTGGCTTCTTATGATGAAAGCACTGCAAGCTATATTCTTGAAGATGGTGATTATGTAGTCAGAGTTGGCAATTCTTCAGACAAGGCAGAGCCTGTAGCAATAATTAGACTATCTGATACAGTACCCCTGTTGCAATGCAGAAATTGTCTTGGGGAGGCAGGCTTTGAGGACTACAAGCCACAGGCTCTTTCAGAAAAGCTGCCTGAAAAGCTTCCAGTTTTTGACCTTAGTAAGGGAGACTTTAGCTGTAAGGAAATAGTCTATGATGTGGACTACCCAGTTGAAGATGCTGTAGATGCTTTTTCTGATGAGGACTTGGCCTTGGCTCTTACTGGAGCCTTTACAACTAGAGCTGAAGATGTCAGTGTTATAGGAAATGCTTCATTTTCAGTGGCAGGTGCAGCAGGTGAGACTACAAAGCTTCTTATGGACAAGGGATTAAAGAGTCTTGTTATGGCAGATGGCCCTGCAGGTCTTAGATTGTCAAAGCAGTATTATGAGGATGAAAATGGAGCACATGCCTATAATAAAGGTGTTTCCATTGAATCCATGGTGGAGTTTTATGAGCCGGAGGTATTAGAAAAATTACAGAAAAATGCACCAGCTATTCCTGAAGATGTGGAAATAAAGTATCAATATGCCACAGCCATCCCTATCGGCACTGCTATAGCTCAGAGCTTTGATTATAACTTGGCAAAAGCCTATGGTGACATGGTGGGCTCAGAAATGGAGCGGTTTGGAATCCAGCTTTGGCTGGCACCAGCTCTAAATATTCACAGAAGCATTCTCTGTGGACGCAATTTTGAGTATTATTCTGAGGATCCGGTGGTGGCAGGACTTATGGCAGCAGCTATTACCGAGGGAGTTCAGGCTCACCCAGGCTGCGCCACAACTATAAAGCACTATGCGGCTAATAACGCCGAGACCAATCGCTACAACAATAATAGCCATGTGTCAGAGCGTGCAATGCGAGAGATATATCTTAGGGGATTTGGTATTTGTGTGAAAAAGGCACAGCCACATGCCTTGATGACATCATATAACTTGCTTAATGGCATTCATACTGCTGAGCACAGAGGTCTTATAGAGGATATTTTACGTTGTGAATATGGCTATAAGGGAATTGTCATGACAGATTGGGTTCTTGCCATAATGTCATCGCCTGATTACAAATATCGCGGCACTCATTCTGACAAGGTAGCTATAGCCGGAGGCGATTTATTCATGCCAGGATGTATGGAGGACTATGAAAGGACTCTGTCGGCAATTAAGGATGGAAGCCTGTCTCGCAAACAGGCAAAGCAAAATGTCAGCCGCTTATATCGCATGGCCGATTTTTTGAATAAGTAGGAAAAAAAAGAGCCAGCTGCAAGGATTGCAGTTGGCTCTAAGAATAATAAGAAAAATAAGAGGGAAAACTATGAAATTTGTTATTTCTCATTTGACAGTAGAATATTTAGAGCATCCCCTGGCTATAGATACCCAGAGGCCTAAGTTTGGTTGGTGGATAGATTCTCATGAAAATGGTTTGCTGCAGGCTGCTTATCAAATTACAGTTTGGCAAGGAGAAAAGGTGGTTTGGGATTCCGGCAGGGTAGAGTCAGACCAAAGCTTTCAGATAGAATATGAGGGTGAAAGCTTACAACCTGTAAGTCTTTATGACTGGAAGCTTGTAATCTGGGATCAGGAGGGCGATACTTCCACTGCCACAGATACCTTTGAGACAGATCTTTTGGATTCAAGCATAGAGGCATGGAATGGGGCTCAGTGGATTGGCTCCAATGAATTGCCTTTGTATGCCAACGCACTGTCTGTCTTTAAAATGAATTGCTCCCTTACTATCCATGAAGGCAGCACTAGAGGGGGATTTCTTTTCGGAGGAGATGACCCAAGACTTTTTTCAGCCAGCCAAAATTACATGGGAGTAGAGAGGAAGCCTAAAGAAAGCTTTTTATCTGTTGTGCTTGATATTGGAAATTTGGTCTTAAGTCAAGGTCTGGCCCAAATATTGGTGTACAGACAAGGCTATACTGACCAGGATCAGGCAGACAAAGCTCTTTTTACAGTGGACATAGATAAAAGTCTTGTAAATGAATCAAATATGTACGATTTCCATACTATTTACATGGAGTGTGAGTATGGCCAGCTGGAGTTTTTCCTAGATGGCGAGGATGATGCCCACAGACTATTGCCACAGCCTGATGCAGATTTGTCTAAAAACATGACTAGAAGACTCAATGTCAATCCTGTCGGCAGAGGAGGAGATTATGCAGTCTTTCCGCTTCTTGCCAAGATAGGACTGTTTCAGGAAGAGGGACAAGAGCTTAGTTTCGAACAATTGGAAGTGCGCAATTATCGTCAGCCTTCTAATCTCTTATATAGTGGTTTGCCCCCTGTCAACGAGTTGGTTGATCCAAGCCGGCTGGGCAATATTATGCTGGCAAAGCCATTTGTATGCCATAAGGAAGTAAAAAGAGCCAGAATATATGCTACGGCAAGAGGCATTTATCAGCTTTATGTCAATGGCAGCAGGGTGGGAGAGGATTACCTGGCACCAGGAATGTCACAGTATGATAAGCATCAGTTTTATCAGGCCTATGATGTGACAGCTTCATTGCAGCAGGGTAAAAATGCTCTTGGAGCCATACTGGCGGAGGGCTGGTTTTCTGGCTCTATTAGTTATACTGGCAGCAACTGGAACTATTATGGCGACAGAAATTCCCTGCTCTTACAGCTTTACTTAGAATACAGCGATGGCAGTAGTAGCTGGGTGGTTACTAAGCCAGGGGAGTGGTATTGCTCTACTGATGGTCCTGTCCGCTATGCCAGCTTGTTTCAGGGTCAGCTGACAGACCTGAGAAAAGAGGATTTACAGGCCAGCTTTACTAGACCTGATTATGATTATAAGACCTGGAAGCCTGCTGAGAAACTTGCCTGTGACCAAACAACAGCCAAGGTTGACCTGGATGAGCTTACAATACCGGGCACTATTCAGCCAGCTTTGCATTATGCAGACATGAAGCTTACAGCTTCACCTGATACTGGAGTAAAGGCAGTAGAAAAGCTTGTGGCAAAAGGCTTCAGCCAGCCAGTTGATGGCGTATATATATACGACTTTGGACAAAATATAGCAGGTATACCAAGTATTTTGCTTGATGGAAAAGAGGGCCAGGAAATCCTTCTTCGTTTTGCAGAAGTACTTTATCCCGACAGGGAAGAATTTTCTGACAAGGCAGGTACCTTGATGCTGGAAAATATCAGAGGGGCACTGGCCACAGATCGTTTTATCTTAAGAGATGGTAAACAGCTATTACAGCCTGAATTTACCTTCCACGGCTTTAGATATGTGGAGATAACAGGCATTGATGAGCCACTGCCTCTGGAAAATGTCCAGGCAATAGCCTTGAGCTCCATAGATTATATGGCGGCGGATTTTACATGCTCAGATTCTATGATTAACCGTTTATATCAAAATATATGCTGGTCCTTGAGGGATAATTTTTTGTCTATTCCTACTGATTGTCCCCAAAGAAATGAGCGTATGGGCTGGAGCGGTGATTTGTCTGTATTTGGAAGAACAGCCAGCTACATGTCTTTGAGTGATCCATTTTTGCGTAAGCATATGATGGCACTGCAGGATACTCAGGTAAAAGGCCGTTTTTGTGATATTGCTCCTCTGGGAGGTGGCTTTGGAGGCACCTTGTGGGGCAGTGTGGGAATAACTGTACCTTGGGAAATGTATCTGCAATATGGGGATAAAGACGTGCTGGCCAATATGTATGACAATATGAAGGCCTACATTGCATTTCTTAAGTCTACGAAAAATGCCCAGGGCATAGTCCAGGATGGCCCTCTTGGAGACTGGCTTGGACCAGAAAACTCCATGAATGAAAGTGCATATCTGTGGCAGTGCTACTATCTGTATGATTTGGCCATTATGAAAAATGTGGCAAATATACTTGATAAAAAAAGTGACGTGGATGACTTTAGCCAGGAATATAATAAGGCATATGAGGATTTTGAAAAGGCTTATAGAGATGCTGATACCTTGCGGAGCGTATTTTCATGTGAAGAAGCTGCTTTAAGTCTTAATAATCCATTTAAAAAGGGACAAAAGGATAAGGTTCCAACTAAGCTTTCATCAGGAAAGTACCTTATGGATAGCCAGACATCTTATGCAGTAGCCCTGGGCCTTGGCATATATAAGCCTGAGCAAAAGGCAGCCTTGGAAAGTCATTTGAATGAAGCCTGCAGCAGAGCCACAATAGATGATTTGGGGCAAAAAAGAGAGCCTTATACCCTGATGACAGGATTTATAGGAACAGCATGGATATCACAGGCCCTGTCTGAGGGTGGTTATAATGCTACAGCATGGCGTATGCTTAAGGAAAAGTCATATCCATCCTGGCTGTATCCAGTGCAAAATGGGGCTACAACTATATGGGAGAGACTTAATTCCTACACTAAGGAAGATGGCTTTGGGGGCAACAACAGCATGAATTCATTTAACCACTATTCCTTTGGCTCGGTAGGCACATGGATGTTAGCTTATGCAGGTGGAATCAGAAGAGATAAAAGGCCAGGACTTTTTAAAATATGTCCGGTGCCAGATGTGGATAAGGATGTGACATGGGCAAAAACTCAGATAGATACTGTCAGTGGTCATTATGAAATTGCCTGGGAGTATAAGCCTACTGGCTTGGAATATAGCATGCACATTCCTGGTGGACATAAGAGTGAGGTTGAGCTTTTGGCAGATTCTAAGCAGGCAGATAAATTGGCAGAAAGCTTGCGACTTAATCCAATGGCATCCCATGTGTCTTATGAGAATGGAAAGTTGATATTTAAGCTGCTGCCAGGTGATTATACATTTACACTTTAGTAGCCTTGATTAAACCAAGCCTTCGGCTATAATGAAACTTGGGTTTATTTAGCCGGAGGTTTTTTGTGCTTTAAAAGAGCAACAAGGCAAGAGAATCTTGATTGAAAAATACCTTAATATACATAGCAATGGGGGAAAAAGTAGAATATAATAATGCTATGCAACTCCTTAAAATAGGGGAGAGCAACCTTATTTTATCGTAATTATTAATTATATTTTAAGAAGAGATTTTATGCTTACAAGATTAAAAAATGAAATTTTCTCTACAGAGGAAGTAAACTGTGGCCGCCAAATAGAGTTTGATATGGCAAAGCTGGTCTTTGTATTATGTGTTGCCATTATTCATGTGACTATCGAGTGTGTTGGAGATGTGGCTATTGATTATGGCGTCCCATATTTTCTAGATACAATCATGGGTGGTCCTATTTCATCACCAGATCTTATGTTTATCATGGGTGCCTGTATGGTATATGGCAAGCGCAAGGATGGGACTTATTTTATCCACAGAGGCATTTTACTATTTGTTATGGGCTTTGTTCTCAACCTCTGTCGTTATACCATACCATTTACCATAAGCTATTTGATGACAGGGGATTCTGCCACCTACTTTGACCGTATTATTTTTTATACCTTCAATAACGACATTTTTCAGTGTGCAGGCATGGTTATGTTTACACTGGGTATTTTTATCAAGCTTGGGCTTAAGGACACGGCCATAATTATTATAGCCTTTGCTAGCAGCATCTTTGGTACTCTTGTGGATGGGGTAGATTTTGGCAGCGATGCCCTCAACATTTTCTTTGGATATTTTATAGGTACAGTGGATTCTACCAGCACTGTCATGAGTTTTTTTGTCTTTTGTAACTGGCTTCCTATGGCAAGCTGCGGCTATGTCTTTGGCAAGAGGCTGCGCTACATGAAAAATAAGGACTTATTTTATAGAATAGTCACTCCGGTTTGCCTGCTTATTATGGCAGCCTACTATTATTATGGTATTTCCAATGAGACTGTTATGTTTGCCCATGGAGAATATGACTTCTATCATATTCATACTATTGATGTAATTATATGCCTGGTTACAGTCTTTGCCTTGCATGGGGTTTACTATTTTATTGGCAAAAGATTGCCTGAAAAGCTTGTTTTGCTAATTAATCGTATAGGTGTGGATATGTCCGCATTTTATTTTATACACTGGGTTTTAATAGCCATAATTATATATCTTGTGATTTTTCCTATAAGAAGAAGTACCCTTTTGCCAGCCTGGGCAATAGGTCTTTTGGCCCTAGCTGTTACGCTAGCTGCGCTATTTCTCGCAGATTTGTGGGTTAATAAGCTGAAAAATATCAAATTAAAGAGGACCAAGTAAATATGAAAGAGAAAAAAAGGCGAAGTATTAGTGGAAAAATCACCATAGCACTTGTAGTATTTGCCATACTTCTTGTTGTATCCACCTGCTTGGCTATGATAAAGGCCTATCAGGCAGACATGACAGAGCGTTATAGTGACCAGGTTACAGCCTATGCTGAGGCTGCCGCTGAGTTTATTGATGGTGACACCATAGCTACATATCTTGCTACTCAAGAAAAGGATGACTACTATGAGGAGGTTCAGCACTTTTTAAATTCCTTTTTAAATAACACTGATATCGAATATTATTATGTTTTTGTCCCTACAGATGAGGGCTTGATGTATATCTGGGATGGTAATGTAGATGGTTCTACAACAGCGATTGGGGAGCTTGAGGAATATGTAGAGGGTGGCCATGAGACTGCTCTTGCAGCCTTTTCCAAGGATCCTGAGATTGTACCCCTTATTAGCAATGAGGATTTTGGCTACATAGCCACGGTGCTTGCACCTGTTTATGACAGTGCCGGTGAGCCAGTAGCTCTTGTAGGTGTTGATATATCTATGCATGGTGTCCAGGAAACCATTATAGATTTTATCTTCAAGGTATCAGTTGCCATTGTGGGAGTTGTCGTACTCTTTACTATCTTTTTGTTGTTATACGTCAATAGAAAAATGGTAAAGCCAATACGTATCCTTAATAAGGCTTCTCGGCAGATGGTAGATAACCTGGAAAATGATCTTGATGTGGCAATAGATATTCACACGGCAGACGAGATAGAGGATTTGGCCCGGTCCTTTGAGACCATGAATACTGAGGTTAAGAGCTTTATCCATCAGCTTGCCAAGGCAACTGCAGAGAAGGAGCGTATCGGGGCTGAGCTGGATGTAGCTACCAAGATACAGACAGCCATGCTGCCAAGTATATTCCCGGCTTTTCCTGATCGGGAGGATTTTGATATCTTCGCTTCTACTCATCCGGCTAAGGAAGTGGGAGGAGATTTTTATGATTTCTTCTTTGTAGATGACAATCATCTTGCCATTGTCATGGCTGACGTGTCTGGTAAGGGAGTTCCGGCAGCACTCTTTATGGTTATAGCCAAGACTCTCCTTAAAAACAGATGTCAGCTGAGTAATGAGACACCGGCTGAGTCCCTGGCTTTTGTCAATAATCAGCTGTGTGAAAACAATGAAGAGATGATGTTTGTCACAGTATGGTTAGGAATTTTGGATCTTACTACAGGTCTTATGACAGCTTCTAATGCAGGTCATGAGTTTCCTGTATTTAAAAAGAAAAACGGCTTCTTTGAGCTGATAGAAGATCAGCATGGCTTTGTTTTGGCTGGTATGGAGGATTCTCCTTATAGCAATTATCAGATTCAGTTTGAGCCAGGGGATACCCTTTATCTATACACAGATGGTGTCCCAGAGGCTACAGATGCTGATGAGGCCTTCTATGGTATGGAACGCATGGTGGAGGCATTAAATAGGGCTGACAGTCATTCTTGTAAGGCCATCGTCACGGCCATGACAGCTGATATCGATGCTTTTGTAGCCGGTTCAGACCAGTATGATGATGTAACCCAGTTGGCATTTACTTATTTTGGACCACAGTAAAATAAGCCTCAGTAGTAGAAAGTCTATTTTCCTAAGCTCTATCACAGTGGTGGCAATTTCCCTTTTCTTAAGGGTAAGTCAAGGGGAAACTAACAATTTTGATAAATAGATAAGACATATTTGTTAAACTTGATATAAGACAAAAAGGTGCTTCGCATGTTGCGAAGCACCTTTTGCTATCTTTGCCTGTTCTAATTTTGTCTGTTCTAATGAAGCGAGAACTTATTTTGTAAACTCTGGGAAGGCCTCGCCACTTGTCTCTACAGAAACTACAAGGCTGTTATCGCTGTCTCTGTAAATCATACCAGAGGCACCACTTTCTGTATCTGACCAGATGATTTTGTGGTTTGAGAAGGTGGCAGATGTATCAGTGAATGCCATGGCGCCAGAAAGGCTTGCCTCTACTGTGTAGGTATCATTGCCATTATCTGAAATAGACAGGGTGCTGCCATCATAGCTGCTGGTAAAGTCTCCTAAGAAGTAATCTGTAAGCTCCCTTTCAGCGTCAGCGGCGGCATCATCTGTGACATCCTGCTGCAGTGGCTGATATATGCTTTCAGCAACTGCCTGTATGTCCATACCACCTAAATCATGAAGGGAGTGAGCTGCCAGGGAATAGGTGGTGCCTGTTACTGCGTCATACCACTGAATCATCTGATAGTGGTCTACATTATCTTCATTTATATCGCCGCAGGAATAATCTTTTCCATCTAGGCCGGCTACTGTGGCCTCGCCCTCATAGTCCCATGTGGTAGAGATGCCAGATATATCGGTCAGCTTATCTGCAGCCTGGATTCTGTAGGTCCAGTCTGTGTCATTGTCAGTTGTGTAGGTCATCTGGGCCAGGCCGCTTTCAGCCATATAAGAGTAAGCAAGGTCAGAGGCATCCTCAGGTGGTGTCATGGTATAGCCGGTGGCCTTGAGAAGTCCTGTCTGGTCTGTCTCAGTCCATGGATTTGCTATCTGGGTATCTTCCTCTGCAGTAGCATCATCAGCATCACTTGTCTCACTACTTGTAGTTGTTTCAGTTGCAGCAGCATCATCTGAGGTAGATGCACCACATCCAGTCAGGCTTGTGGCAGCTAGTGTCATGGCAAGCATGGCCATTACGATTTGTTTTTTCATAATAAACCTCCATTAATTGAAATAATGTATTCTTAGAATGCTTCCTTTAGAAGATTCTGGGAGTACAAAAATGAGTCTGTTGGATTATTCCAAATCAGAAATACAGTAGAATGATAAAAATTATCTGTACTATATTTGATAGTACACTATTATGTTAAAAATGCAAGGGGCATAGTGCTTTTAATTATATTTTTACAAAAATAAATATTTGGACCTTTGAACCTAGCTGGAGAAATCTTCTATTTCTATAGAAATGTATTAACGAGACTTGATGCTATCAACTATCAATAAAACCAGATATGCAAATGGACAAAAATCAAGATGTGGGGCATAGCCAACAAAGCCTATTGTAATTTTTAATGAAAATTATTATCAATAATTGTCTAAATTCCCATTTTTATTGAAAATAAAGTTTTCCCGTGGGAAAGCTGAAGCGAGAGTGTTAAAATAATAACAGACTATTGTATACAAAGGAGAGAAAATAATTAATGGACATGAATAAGTATAATGATTGGCCAGCCAATCATAAGGGGGATCAGGCTCCAAGTGAGAAAATTATCGCTTTGGGCAAAAAGATAACTGATGTTGCTGGACACATGATAGGAAAGGTCACAGTGGGGGATCCTGAGTATTGGGGTCTGGCTGAGATTATCACAGAGGAGATGGCTGAGGTAGGTCTCACTATGAAAAAGAGAGCCCACTATACCTTTGACCAGCTTTGTCAGCTTAACAAGGATAAGGTGGCTGAAAAAGGCAAGGATGGCTTTCAGAAACTCCTTGATGAAATGAGCTACATAGGTCTTTTGGAGTATGACTATGGTAATCACTATGATCACAATGGCCGTACAGCTCCTCAGTCTGAGCGCCGCTATTGCCTGCCTATGTTTGTTCCAGGCTCTGCAGAGCTTTTCAATATGGAAGAGCTTCCAGGCAATACCAAGGACAACCCTCGTCTTGAGGAACATCCAGATGTGGCTTCATTCTTTGAGCGTATGACTTATTTGCCACTGGATGGCATTACCCAGATGGTACCTCCAGGAGGCGCCGGTGTTGGTATGCATGTTATCCCGGTAGAGAAGGCTATTTCCATGGAAAATGAAGCTATGGATATAGAGAAGCTTTCTTATTGGTTATCAAAATATGAAGGTAAGATTGGTGTAGGACGTTGCTCCTGCCGTGCTTCAAGAAAGGCTATTGGCGAGGGCGTGGCTGATGACGATTACGGCTGGTGTATTGGTGTAGGTGACTTTGCCGACTACTGCCGTGAGACTGGCAAGGGCCACGATATCACCAAGGAAGAGGCACTGGCTATTTTACAGCGTGCTGAGGACAATGGCTTTGTACACCAGATTACCAATATCGATGGTGAAAATAAGATTTTTGGTATCTGCAACTGCAATGTTAATATATGTAATGCCCTTCGTACATCACAGCTTTTCAATACTCCAAATATGTCTCGTTCAGCCTATGTGGCACATGTAGACAAGGATAAGTGCGTTGCCTGTGGCCGCTGCGTAGAGTACTGCCCAGCAGGTGCTACTCGTTTAGGTCAGAAGCTGTGCAAGGCAGATGGCAGCCAGGTGTCATATCCAAAGACCCTGCTTCCAGACAAGGTAAAGTGGGGCAAGCATTTTTATGACCCAGATTATCGAGACAACAACCGCATTAATTCCCACAAGACTGGAACAGCTCCTTGTAAGACCGCATGCCCAGCCCATATTGCTGTACAGGGTTATTTGAAAAAGGCTGCCCAGGGCAAGTACACAGAGGCCTTGGCTCTTATTAAAAAGCAAAATCCATTCCCAGCTGTCTGCGGCCGCATTTGTAACAGACGCTGTGAGGACGCATGTACCCGTGGCACTATCGATGAGCCTATTGCAATCGATGCAGTTAAGCGTTTTATCGCAGAGCAGGATTTACATGCTGATACCCGTTATATTCCACCAGTAGTAGTTCCTGCCAGCATTCACAGGTCAGGCTGGGATGAAAAGATAGCCATTATAGGTGGTGGCCCAGCTGGTATGTCATGTGCATTTTACCTGGCTGAGAGAGGCTACAAGCCTACTGTATTTGAGAAAAATGAATACGCAGGCGGTATGCTTCGCTATGGTATTCCTTCATACAAGCTTGAGAAGGATGTCATTGAGGCTGAAATAGATGTAATGCGTCAGATGGGCGTAGAGATAAGGACTGGAGTAGAGGTAGGCAAGGATATTAGCATTGCTGAGCTTCGTGCCCAGGGTTATAAGGCATTTTACATTGCCATTGGCTGTTCAGCAGGTCGTCGTCCTGGAGTAGCAGGGGATGATGCTGAAGGTACATTTACAGCTATTGACTACCTGGCAGAAGCCAACTGCGGTGGTGCAGAGTACACCGGCAGGGTAGTAGTTGTAGGTGGTGGTAATGTTGCCATTGATGCTTCCCGTGTCAGCGCAAGAAATGGTGCCTCTCAGGTTACCCAGCTCTGTCTGGAGTCTGAGTCTGAGATGCCAGCATCTGATGAAGAAGTAAGAGAGGCTGGAGAAGACGGCGTAACCATTAAGTGCGGCTGGGGTCCAAAGGAGGTTCTGACCCAGGACGGCAAGGTAACAGGTATTGTCTTTAAGAAGTGTACTTCTGTATTTGAGACAGTAGCTGGCCGCAAGAAGTTTGCACCAAAATACGACGAGAATGAAACTATTACCATAGAGTGTGACAGAGTTATTTTTGCTGTAGGCCAGCAGAGTGTATGGGGCAATTTGCTTGAGGGGGAAAATGTAGAGTTTAGAGGACCAGCTCTTGTAGCAGATGGTCTCACCTATCAGGTAGCCGGAGCACCAGACCTCTTCATCGGTGGCGATGTTATGACTGGTCCTAAGTTTGCCATTGACGCCATTGCAGCAGGACACTGGGCTTCAGAGTCTCTCCACAGATATGTTCAGGGCGGTCATATGACCATAGGACGTAACAAGTGGGAGTTTATAGAGCTTGACAAGGGCGATATCCTTGTGGAGAGCTATGACAACTCAAGCCGTCAGTCAGAGGGCATAGATACCTCTCTTGACAGCAAGACCTTCAAGGATGCACATTTAGCCCTTACTGAGGACCAGGTCAAGATAGAGACCTCACGCTGCTTGGGCTGTGGTGCCACTGTAATAGATGAGAATAAGTGTATAGGCTGCGGCGTATGTACCACCAAGTGTGAGTTTGATGCCATTACCCTTCGTCGTGATCATCCAGAGTGCACAAATATGATTCCTGCCGAGGACAAGTTTAAGGCGATACTTCCTTATGAGCTGAAGCGTGCAGTTAAGATTGCATTTTCACCAAAGACTCTTGAGGAAAAGGCTGTAATTAAGGCTGCCAAGGATAATGGGGCAATGCCTATTAGATAATTTTATAAAAATGTAGGGAGCGGCTTTGTGATCGCTCCTTTTTTGTAAAAGTCAAATCACCTCAGGTGTCTAATAAAAGGAATAGATTTAAAAAAGTGCTTACAAAAGAATAGGGGAGTGATAGAATGATTCTAACTCTACTTAAGTGAGACTATTTATCATAAAAGGATTAGATATTTATGACATCATCTTTTATTAATTTGCTTTTATACGGTGGCCTTGATGAGGAGACCTACAATAAATACAAGCAGAATATTTTAGACCAGGATATGAAAAATCTCACCTTTTATCTGCTGGTGACTACACTGGGATTTTTTTCCTTGGGCTTGGCAAATATGCTGACAGCTGCCTGGGAGGCAGCTAATACCCAGGTCTACTTTATGACCATGATGATCAATGTGGTCATACTTACAGTACAGCAGATGGTGGTTCGGACAGAAAAAGACTGGCCTGTCTTTAAATCTGCTCTTGTATATATTTATACGGGAGCTATATATTTTATTGCTATTTTGCTTACAGTACAGCATCCCGACATGCCTTCTGTTACCTTTATATGCACTCTTCTTATGATGCCTATTCTTTTTGCCAGAAGGCCGGTAGATACCATAGTCATGCAGATAGTATTTACCGCTATTTTTTGTTATTGTGTTTCTATTTATAAAGTTGATGCTATGATTAGCAATGATATATGGAATGGCACTAGTTTTTGCGCATTTTCCATTGTCACATTGCTCATAGTTGTTCCGGTGCGTATCAGAGAGCAGGCCCAGACCCAGACCATTCGAATAATGAGTCAATATGACCTTTTGACAGGTATTAAAAATCGTAATTCATACGAGGCAGCCTGCGACGACTGGGCTGATCATCCAGATAGCAAAGTAGTAGTATATATGGACGTCAATGGCTTGCATGAGCTTAATGACACTAAGGGCCACACTGCAGGAGACATTATGCTTCGGGATGTGGCTGGTATTATAAAAGATGCTTTTGGAGAGGATTGTACCTATAGAATCGGCGGAGATGAGTTTGTAGTTATTTCATCGGATGCTAACTTGAGGTCTATAAAAGAGGCCATATCTCAGGTTAATCAAAGGGTTACTGCAGCTGGCTATTCAGTGTCAATAGGCTATGCCAGGTCACTTGGCCCTGATGAGCCATACACAGCTGTAATTCAGCGTGCTGAAACAGAAATGTATAACGCCAAGGCCAGATACTATCAGGCTACTGGAAAAAACAGGCGTCGGATATAGTTTTCGAAAAATAAACAATACCATAAGGGAGGGTAATAATGACTTACAATACCATGATGGAGGCCACCAGGGCCATGAAAGCGGACTCCTATAAGATGGCAGCCTTGTCCTGCCAGGCCCGCAATGATATTTTGCAGGGAGTAAAGGAGGCTCTGCTGCAAAATGCAGCCTCTATTTTTGAAGCAAATGCAAAGGATTTGGAAAATGCAAAGACTTCTGGCATTGCTGCTTCTGTAATAAAGAGACTGAAGTTTGATGAAGGAAAGCTGAAGGATGTGACCGCAGGTATAGAGCAGCTCATAGCCTTGCCAGATCCTATAGGCAAGCTGCAGCTTAACAGGCAGCTAGACCAGGGCTTGGTTTTAAAGAGAGTGTCCTGTCCTATAGGAGTTATCGGCATTATATTTGAGGCCAGACCAGATGCCATGGTGCAGATATCTTCCCTCTGTATCAAAAGCGGCAACTGTGCCGTGCTAAAGGGAGGCAAGGAGACAGCCAACACCAACAAGGTGCTTTTTGACCTTATATATAAAGCTGCAGTGGAAAATGGTGCCCCAGATAATTGTCTTATCCAGGCCCAGGGCCACAACGAGATTGATGAGTTATTAGCTAGTAACAAATATGTGGATCTTTTAATTCCTCGCGGCTCCAATGGCTTTGTACAGTACATAATGAACAATACTAAGATTCCGGTTATGGGCCATGCCGATGGAATATGTCACACCTATATAGACAAGGATGCAGACATGGACAAGGCCCTGCGCATAATAGTAGACGCAAAGACACAATACACTGCAGCCTGCAATGCCACAGAGACTCTTCTTGTAGACAAGGCATTGGGAAAAGATAAGCTGGCTCAGCTGGCCACAGCCCTTTTGGATGCCGGGGTAAGCCTCCACGGAGATGAGCAGGTACGTAAGCTGCTGTCCCAGCTTACAGTAGCTGATATGCCAGAGGCTTCCTATGCTACAGAATATCTGGATATGGCCATATCTATTAAGCTGGTGGATGGAGTAGACGAAGCCATAGACCACATCAATACCTATGGCTCTCATCATACTGACTGTATTGTGACGGAAAATGATGAAACTGCAGAGCGCTTTATGGCGCTGGTGGATTCGGCCGGCTGTTATCTCAATGCATCCACCCGATTTGCCGATGGCTTCCGATATGGCTTTGGAGCAGAGGTTGGTATATCTACCAGCAAAATCCATGCCAGAGGACCGGTAGGCTTGGAGGGTCTCACTACTTACAAATACAAGCTTTATGGAGATGGCAGTATAGTAGGAGAATATGCTTCAGGTAAAAAGCAGTTTCATTTTGAAGATATTTAGTTCAGCAAATTAGCCAAAAACATCACATAAATTATGTGAATGTTTTTGGCTGTTTTTGATTGAAAATGAGATAAAATCAATATATATTATTAACAACGAGTGAAGGATTTTGACGTTTTCTGAACGAAAATGTCAATCCTCACTGGGGAGGGCACATGCTTACAAGAGAAAGACAGAAAATTATACTACAGATTGTAAACGAAAATGGCTCAGCCACAGCGGCAGAGCTTATGGAGCGTCTGGATGCATCAGAGTCCACAGTACGACGAGACTTGAACGCAATGGACCAAGCGGGACTATTGACCAAGGTACACGGTGGAGCAGTAGCCAAAGAGAGTAACAGCTACACTACCACAGACGACGATGTGAGCTTGAGACAGGAGCGCAACATTGCTGAGAAAAGAAGGATAGCAAAATACGCGGCTAGCCTTATCACAGAAAATGACTTCGTTTACATTGATGCCGGTACTACCACTGAGCTCATGATCGACTATATCAATTGTAAGCAGGTTACTTTTGTTACCAACGCTATTAACCATGCCAGAAAGCTGACTGCAAAGGGCTATACCACCTACCTTTTGGGCGGTGAGTTCAAGTCCATTACAGAGGCTATTGTAGGTGATGAAGCTATTGCTTCAGTAGAAAAATACAATTTTATCAAGGGCTTTTTTGGAGCCAACGGCTTTTCTAAAAATACAGGCTTCACTACTCCGGAGATTAAAGAAGCCATGATAAAAAAGAAAGCACTTGCTTCTACAAAGGACTCCTACATTCTTCTGGATAGCAGCAAATTTGGTGACATATCAGCTATAACCTTTGCCTCTACCGATGATGCCAGCATAATCACTGATACATGTCCAGGTGATTACAAGGGCATAAAGAACATAATTGAAGCAGAACAGGAGTAAGAAATGATTTACACAGTTACCTTCAACCCATCTTTGGACTACATAGTGGATGTGGAGCATTTTACCTGTGGCCAGACCAACCGCACCAACAAGGAGATTATTTTTCCAGGCGGCAAGGGCATTAATGTGTCCATAGTTTTAAAGAATCTGGGAATTGATTCTGTTGCCTTAGGCTTCATGGCAGGTTTTACTGGCCAGGAGATAAAGGCTCGTATCGAAGATATGGGAATCTCCAGTGATTTTATCAGTTGTTCAGAGGGAATTTCCCGTATCAATATGAAGCTTCGCTCCGATGAGGAGACAGAGGTTAATGGTATGGGACCCCACATTAGCGACCAGGATATT
Source organism: bacterium (assembly GCA_963649335.1). Taxonomy (GTDB): domain Bacteria; phylum Bacillota; class Clostridia; order Lachnospirales; family Lachnospiraceae; genus Pseudobutyrivibrio. Next base: position 22,388 of record CAVJHG010000017.1, on the reverse strand, counting down.
AAAAAGCTTTACGAAAAGCTGGACGCCCTTTCAGATGGTGACACTTTAGTCTTGGCTGGCAGCATACCAGCATCTATGCCAGAGACTATGTACAGTGACATAATGGATTATCTCTCAGGCAAAAAGCTCAATATAGCTGTAGATGCCACAAGAGATTTGCTTGTCAATGTGCTTAAGTACAAGCCTTTTGTTATTAAGCCAAATAATCATGAGCTTGAAGAGATTTTTGGTGTAAAAATTCAGTCTCAGGACCATGTGGTGGAATTGGCAAAAAAACTCCAGGATATGGGAGCAAGAAATGTCTTAGTTTCCATGGCAGGAGAGGGAGCCTTGCTTGTTACAGAAAATGGCCAGGTCTTCTCCAGCAAGCCACCAAAGGGCAAGCTGGTTAACTCCGTAGGAGCTGGAGATTCCATGGTGGCAGGCTTTTTAGCAGGCTATGCAAAGACAGGCAGCTACGAGGACGCTTTTTATATGGGCCTTTGCACTGGCTCAGCTTCAGCCTTTTCTGAGGAGCTTGCTACAAAAGCAGGAGTTGAGGATTTGCTTAAGCAATTGGGAAGAATATAGTGCTGGGGGAAGCACTGGCAAAAGAAAAGTAAATTAAGGGTTTTTACAAAGGAGGAAATGATTTATGAGAGTAAGAGATTTGCTTTCACCTGTATCCATTGACCTAAATGGACAGGCAGCAAACAAAGAAGAAGCAATTAAAAAGTTAGTTGAATTGATGGTAAAAAGAGGCAATATCTCTGATAAAGAGGTATATGAAAAGGGTGTTTTTGCCAGAGAGGAAGAGGGATCTACAGGTATAGGTGAGGGAATTGCCATTCCACACTGCAAGTCAGATTCTGTATCTGCACCGGGTCTTGCAGCTATGTATGTGGCTGATGGAGTAGAGTTTGATGCCCTTGACGGACAGCCAGCCAATCTCTTTTTCCTTATAGCAGCACCAAATACTGAGGACAATGTTCACCTTGATGTTTTGAGTCGTCTGTCAATGCTTCTCATGGACGAGCAGTTCCAGGCAGACCTTAGAGCAGCAAAAAGCCCAGAGGAATTTCTTGCTGTAATAGACGCAGCTGAAGCTGCAAAAGAGGCTGAGGAAACAGCAAAGGAAGAGGCTCCAGCAGTATCAGGCTATGATGTTATTGCTGTTACAGCCTGTCCTACTGGTATTGCCCATACCTACATGGCTGCAGAGGCTTTGGAAAAGGCAGGCCAGACACTTGGCATTAAGGTAAAGGTAGAGACCAGAGGCTCAGGCGGAGCAAAGAATGTCCTTACTGATGAGGAAATCAAAAATGCAAAGGGCGTTGTTATTGCCTGTGACACCAAGGTACCTATGGAGCGATTTGACGGTAAAAAGCTTATCGAGGTAAAGGTGGCAGATGGTATAAATAAGGCTGAGGAGCTGGTAAAGAAGGCTAATGCCGGTGATGCACCAGTATACAAGGCTGAAGAGGGCGCTAAGGAGACAAAGCAGGAGACTTCTTCAGGCTCAGTTGCTCACCAGATATATACCCACCTGATGAGCGGTGTATCCCATATGCTTCCATTCGTCATTGGCGGCGGTATCTTAACTGCTTTGGCATTTTTGGTAGATACCTTAATGGGATATGGCAATATAGGCGCAGCATTTGGTTCAGCTACACCAATTTCGGCTATTCTTAAGTACCTTGGTGGTCTTGGCATGGGCGTTATGGTCCCAGTACTTGCCGGTTACATAGCTTATTCAATTGCCGACAGACCTGGTCTTGCAGTAGGATTTTTGGGTGGTCTTTTAGCATCTAATGGAAATGCCCTTGTTTCATCATATGATTGGAATAATTTGGGTGGATTTTCAAAATTTGTTGAAAAATTTGCCTTCGTAGCGGATAATGGTGGTAACACAGTATCAGGCTTTTTAGGAGGTATTGCAGCAGGCTTCTTGGCAGGTTATACCATTCTTTTCCTTAAGAAGATAACAGCTAAGCTGCCAGAGTCTTTGGAGGGCATTAAGCCTATTCTTATTTACCCACTGGGTGGTATGTTTATCGTAGGCATCCTTATGACCTTCATCCTCAATCCAGTTATCGGTGTAATTAACTCAGCACTTTCAGCCATGCTTGTATCACTTTCTAATTCAGGCATGATGTGGTTACTTGGCCTTATAGTTGGTGGTATGATGGCCATCGATATGGGAGGTCCTATCAACAAGGCAGCTTACGTATTTGGTACAGGTATGCTTGCCACTGCAGCAGACTATGTTGCAGCTGGTGCAGCCCAGACAGACCCACAGGTGCAGGCTTGCTATATAGCTATGGCAGCAGTTATGGCAGGTGGTATGGTTCCACCTATGGGAATCGCCTTGGCATGTTTCTTTTTCCCAAAGAAGTTTACAGCAGCTGAGAGAGAGACCAAGATTACTAACATAATCATGGGCTGCTCATTCATTACAGAGGGAGCTATTCCTTTTGCAGCATCAGATCCAGCTCATGTTATTCCTTGTACATTGGTAGGTTCAGCAGTGGCAGGACTTATGTCAGCAGCCTTTGGCTGTACACTTATGTCACCACACGGTGGTGTCTTCGTATTTGCTACAGTAGGTAAGCCACTTATGTATATTTTAGCCTGGGCAGTAGGCTCTATTATTACCTGCATTATGTTAGGCTTCATTAGAAAAGACGCAGAGTAATATTTTTTGGTAATAGGCCCCTTCAAAAAGCAGAAAATGTTTTTTGCAGGGGCTCAATATAGTGAATAGATTTAGGAGGATCCACAATGAAAGAATTCAAGTATGTTATCACAGACCCACAGGGTATCCATGCTCGTCCAGCCGGAGTGCTTGTAAAGCAGGCTGCAGGCTATGCTTGCCAGGTTCTTATAGGCAAGGATGGAAAGGAAGTAGATGCCAAGAGAATCATGGGAGTTATGAGCCTTGGCGTAAAGGCTGGAATGGAGGTTACTGTAAAGTGTGACGGCGAAGGCGAAGATACTGCTATTGCCGAGCTTGAGACTTTCTTTAAGGAGAATCTGTAATATGTTAACTCTTCATGGAAAAAGTGTATTTTCAGGTATTGCCATTGGTCCTGTATCCATTTATCAAAATAAGGACAACCTGGTAAAAAGAGCCAAAATAGAAGATACAGCTGCGGAGATTGACCGTTTTAAGACAGCTCGTGATGCAGCCAAGGACCAGCTTGCTGCCCTCTATGAGAAGGCACTAAAGGAAGTTGGTGAGGCTAATGCGGCTATTTTTGAGGTACACCAGATGATGCTTGATGATTTGGACTACGAGGAGTCCATCATCAATATGATTCAGACTCAGGGCATCAATGCAGAGTATGCCGTAGCTACTACAGGTGACAACTTTGCTGAGATGTTTGCAGCCATGGACGACGAGTATATGAAGGCCCGTTCTGTGGATGTCAAGGATATTTCCAATCGTGTCATCAAGGTGCTTCAGGGAGTAACAGATATGGCTTCTCTGGATTCACCTGTTATTTTGGTGGCTGAGGATCTGACTCCATCTGAGACTGTTCAGCTTGACAAGAGCAAGGTTTTGTCCTTTGTTACACGCTTAGGTTCAACCAACTCACACACAGCTATTCTGGCTCGCACTATGAATATTCCAGCCCTTATAGGCATTGATTTTACACCTGATATGGATGGCAAGATGGCCATAGTTGATGGTGCTCATGGAGTATTTATTGTAGAGCCTGATGAGGCTACTCTTGCAGATTATAAGGCTAAAAAGCAGGAGCTTGACGAGGCTGCCCGTCTTCTTTTGGAGCTTAAGGGCAAGGATAATGTCACTCTTGATGGCAAAAAAATCAATCTTTACGCCAACATAGGTGGTGTAGGTGATGTGGCTTCTGTACTTGCCAATGATGCAGGTGGTATCGGTCTTTTCCGTTCAGAGTTTTTATATCTTGAGAGTGAGGACTATCCTTCAGAGGAGGCCCAGCTTAAGGCATATAAGGCTGTTGCAGAAAATATGGCAGGTAAAAAGGTTATTATCCGTACCCTTGATATAGGTGCAGATAAGCAGGTTGGTTACTTCAATCTTGACAAGGAAGATAATCCAGCCATGGGTTATCGTGCTATCCGTATCTGCCTTGACAGAGTAGATGTGTTTAAGACACAGCTGAGAGCACTTTTCAGAGCAGCTTACTATGGCAATATTTCTGTTATGTATCCTATGATTGTATCTGTAGATGAGGTACATCGCATTAAGGAGATAGTGGCAGAGGTTCAGGCAGAGCTTGATGCAGCAGGTATCCCTTACGGTCAGGTAGAGCAGGGTATCATGATTGAGACTCCTGCAGCTGTTATGATGAGCCGTGAGCTTGCAGATGAGGTGGATTTCTTCTCTATTGGTACTAACGACCTGACCCAGTATATGCTGGCATGTGACAGACAGAATCCTCATCTTGAGTCCACATGTGACCCACATCATCCAGCTGTCCTTCGTGCCATTGAGTATACTATTAAAAATGGCCACGCAGGTGGTGCCTGGGTAGGTATTTGCGGTGAGCTTGGTGCTGACACCAGCCTTACCGAGACCTTCATCAAGATGGGAGTGGATGAGCTTTCAGTATCACCATCCCGTATCCTTTCTGTCAGGGATGCAATCAGAAAATCATCTTCTGTTTAATAATTATAGTATTGTACAAAGGCGTACCCTGTCATATGATTAGGGTGCGCTTTTTTGCGGAAAGAGTATTGTTTGAAATACTTTATTATCGTTCGTCTAATGCCTAAAAAATATTCCTGAAAAAAGGAGGGCCTATTTAAAATAAACCCTCGGTGGCATTGCTATTTCATTAGTTTTATGCGGATATAATTCTATGTAAGCAATTATGCCACGCCAAAAATTAGCTTTATGAGCTCTATCAAGCTCCGCATAGGCGTCGCGCCAGTCGGACGGCAACTCCACCGGCGCATTGTTCTGCGGGATAACGATAGAGCTCATTTCTTTTTTTATTTGAGCAATTTTATTCTTGTATTCATCTGTATCAATTTCGCCCATTTCATAACGGACGCCAATGCGCTCTCTTTGAGCTTCTAAAGATTTGAGCGCCGAACGCGCAGCGTTGGCTTCGTCGACGGAAGCCCCAGCAGACACTTTGGCGTTATGCTCTTGAATTAAAACGTCCAATTTTTCCAGCATATATTCTTCTAGTAATTTTTCAGAGTAATAAAATGGCGGCTTGTGGCCGTTGAAGTCATACACGGAGCCACATCTATAACGATAATAGCGTCGGTCACTTACCACATTGGATTGGCCATGCATCCGCGTGCCGCAAAAACCGCAACGGCAAAGCCCTGAAAAAATATAATCATGTTTTTTGAATTTTGGGTGTCGCTCAGTTTGAGAACGGGCCAGCGCGACAGCGGCGGCCTGTTCCTGGGTGATATATGGCTCACAACTATATTGACCATTGCCTCCGGAGTATGCAGGTGTGTCGAAGATTTTCTCAAAGCACCTAAATGTGTAGGGATAACCTTTATCAACTGCCATACGATAAGACAAGCGCGCTGAGTGATTAGCTATGAACGACTCGAAGATGAACTCAACTAGGGGCGCTTGCTCCGGATTTTTATAGAGCTTGCCATCCTTGCGCATATATCCATAAGGAATGCCGCCCACATAGTCGCCGCGCTCCCTCTTGTATTCGATAATATCACGAATGCGCTCGGATGTACGATCGGCTTCAGATTGCGCTACGGATAGCATTATATTAACCTTAAAAATACCGGCAGACGTTTCAGTTTCGTAATCTTCCCAGATGGCGCGCCAAGGAACCTTCGCAGAATCAAGCTCTTTTTGAACTTCATAATAATCGCCGACAGACCTGAACCAACGGTCTAATTTAGTAAATATAATCAAATCTATTTTGCCAGCCTTACAATCATCTACCAGCTGCAGCAGGGCGGGCCTTTTTTTGTATGACTTGCGTGCCGAGATACCAGCATCATTATATAGCCCCGCCATAATATATCCATTTGTCGAACAATATTCCTGCAATGCACTTATTTGGTTATCGACAGACAAGCCTCGTCTTTTTTGTTCGGCAGAAGATACTCTTACATAACAAGCAACTCGCTTCATTTTTTCCCTCCTACAAAAGTATATGACTGCTTACCGCCTCGAACGGCAGCTCGAGCTGTATCTAAATATCGCTCAAGAGTATCCACGCAAGGCGCTACATGCTCGGTATTTTGCAGCAGACCAAGGTCAGCAGCCATTTCATAATGGGTAACTATGGAATCAGTAATCAAGCAGCGCATAGATAAGGGCAAATGCAAATAGGCGGTGAGCGCATCCAGTGAGCCTGTGGGCGATGATCCGTGTGAACCGTATAAAAGGAAAAGAAGCTCCCGAGCATGCAAGTCGTCCAGCTCGTCCACATAGCATTGGAGGGCCCGGCGCAAATCAGATATATCTGAGCCTGCACTGATACCTTCTATCTCATTAGGGTATAGCACTTCCATGATGTATGGATACATAGGCACACCGAGCGCCTCGAACCATTCCATGGCTATAAGTAAGGAAGGGGCCGAGAGGCCGTCCTCCCAATTTTGAACAGTTTTTCGGGATACGCCCAGGGCACGCGCCATATATTCCTGAGAACGACCACCGGCAAATCTGGAGCGTGCCAGCATTCCGGCCAGCCGGTTGGACAAATCTATTTTATTCATATACTCAACCTTTCTGAAAAATAGCGTAAAAAAATAAACCCACTGCCGGCTAATAATTGGAGATGACCGGTGTGCGTTATTCCTGCATACTATAGCAGGAGGGCAAAAAATGCGCGAATATTACATTTTAAGGATTAAAAAATTATTAAGTCAGTGCGACACAGATACGCTGGAGGCCATATACAAGGCCTTGTATAAGATGTTCCATTAACAAAAATGACGCAGCTATTTAATAAATTAAAATCGTTACATTCATTATTCAACCATAGGAGGTTAGACAAATGCAAGAGCTAAAGGACGAAATAATTGATTTAATTATGGAATGCGAGAATACTTCATTCTTGCAATTCTTATGGCATTTTTTGAAGAAAAATGGCAAAAAATAGTATCAAATCAACTGTGGCGGCGACCAAATGGCGCCGCCTACTTTTTGTTATTTAATTCATCCGCATAATTCTCAACCCATTCGCGCAAATATGCCAACATTTCGGGCGACATCCCCTGAAGAAGCTTAATGAGTTGATATTTAAAATAAGACTCATCTCCTTCTAGGATTTCTCGCGCGAAATCCGCAATTTCTTCTTCGCGCGACTTAGGCGCGAACATTTCGCCAATTCCAAAACGAAGCCATTCTTCGTTAACATTGAATACATTCAGGATATTAAAAATCAATTTTTCGGTTACAGGGCTCTTCCCTGATTCAACCAAATAGACATAATTGGGAGCGATATGAAGCAATTCTGCAAATTTAGGCTGGGTCAACCCTTGCTGCTTACGCAGTTCCCTAATCCTCTCATTCATCTATAACACCTCCTTTCTACCTTTTAATATTACGGCATTAGGAATTGAATATCAACGGAAAATCTAATTTTTTTAGAAAAAGATATTGCAAATATCTAAATTTATTATATACTAAAAGAGTACCGTATCTAAAAAATATAGATATAAAAATGAAACCAAATAACGGAGGAAAGAAAATGCTGAGATTACATGTGATTTACAAAAATGGCAACAAGCTGGACCAGGATGTTAATTACCTCGCCTCAGATGGCGAGCACATCATTTATACAGTGCGAAGAAATCCGCATCCGGTATTTCAAAGGCCGGTAATGATTCCTATAAAAAATCTCGAGCAATGGGAGTTGGAGGAAATCGAAAATGTATAGATTAATCGGATTTTTAATGATTTTGCTAAGCATTTTGGCGACCTGGGCGACAGGCGACTTAATGATGATAACAGCCTTTGGGGGTGCCGGCATTTACCTAATGACATACGGTGCCAAATACGCTAAAGAGCTAGAGGAAGAATAAGCTGACCTTCCACGGCCGGGCATCTAAGAGGTGCCTTTCCGCGGGTGGCCACCTGAATATTAAAGAGAGGAGAGCGGACCTACATGAAAGCAATAACAGCAAGTGAGCAAAATGACATCAAAAAAATCACTGAAACCTATAAGCAGGCTGATAGCATCGGCAAGGCCTTAATATACGGCTTTGTACTGGCCTTCGCTTCGGGGTGCAAAAATGACTGCAAGTGAAATATTACACCGCCTTTACAGCGAGCTGGCAGACCAACGTGGCCTGTCGATTATTAGTGAGGAATACACAGTTGAGAAGAAAAATACTCGCGTTGATTGCATTAGCATTAACGACAATGCATGCTGCTGCATCAGCGCCACAAATTGAGGCACCGCAGGGCGACCCATTTAACGAGCCGGTAAAAATAAGAACGACTTGTTACTTAGATGCCGGTACCACTGCCACCGGCTGCAAAGCTCGGAAGGGCATTATTGCTACCACGCCCGAGTGGATGCAAGAAGGCTATTTATTCCAAATTTGGGAAATAAATGAGGACGGCAGCCTGGGCGATTTCTGCGGATACTATGAGCCTCTGGACACGGGGTACGGCATAGAGCTAGATGCTAGTGAAGGCCAAAGTCGCATAAAAGACGGCCGAGCAATCGGCAGCATTGAAAAGGGCTGGTCCATTGACATTTTTTGCGAAAGCAAAGAAGAAGTCAAAGAATGGCAGGCCGGCGGCGATTATTATTACATCAAAATACTAACAAATTGCAAAGGATAGAAAGATGGTTAAATTTGAATTGACAAAAGCAGGCACACCTACCTGCGATTTTGAGGCGGCTAAGCAAGAGCTGACCGCCAGAACAGAGCCATATAACAATGTGGTATTTACCGAGGACACCAAGGCTGACGCGAAGAAGCTGGTGGCTGAATTAAGAAAAGAAAAAAAGGGAATCGAAGAAGCTTTAAAGGGCATTAAGGCTGAATACTTAAAGCCTTGGAATGAATTCAACGCAAAAGTAAGCGAGCTTTTAGGGCTGTATGATACGCCTATATTTAACATTAACGAGCAGGTCGAAGCTTTTGAATTAAGACGCAAGCAAGAGAAGCAGGAGCTTTGCCGCAGCATATACGCTGAGCTGGTTCCTGAGGAAGATTTGCAGCAGATTATACCTTATGCAAGAATTCAGAATCCAAAATGGGACAATGTAACCTTCAAAGAAGGCGATATTCGCAAGGAAATCATGGAACGCAAGGTTGCCGCCAAAGAAGCCTTGGCAACCATCAAGGCGATGAACTCCGATAAGGAGCAGGATGCCATTGAAAAGTACATGATAAGCTACAATCTCGCGGACGCGATCGTGTTCTTAAACAACTACGAGCAGCAGAAGCGAGAGATATTAGCGCGCAAGCAGGAAGAAGATGCAAGGGCACACGATGAGGCAATTAAAGCTCAGGCAAGAGCTGAGTTGGAAGCCGAGCAGAAGCAGGCCGCGCAAATAGAACAGGCCAAAGCGGATTTATTAGATTCATTTATTCCTGAATGTGACGACGCCGAGGCTAATGAATATTCATATACCATAAGGCTTACACCTTCCGAGAAGGTAACACTCGAGAAGTATATGAATAGCATTGGGGTTGAATTTGAAGAATTGAATTTTTAGGGGTGGATTATGGCAGATATTACCGCATTTAATATATTGAGCGCCATTGACGTAAATGGCCATACAGAGAAGAAAAAAACAGGCTCCACAGAGCTTACATATTTAAGTTGGCCTTGGGCATGGGCCGAGGTTAAGAAGGCGTTCCCGACCGCATCCTACAAGGTAATGAAGGATGGCGAAGGATTGCCTTATGTATACGATCCTCGCACAGGTTATATGGTATACACTTCGGTAACTATTGAGGATGTGACCCACGAAATGTGGCTGCCTGTAATGGATGGAGCCAATAAGGCGATGAAAGCGCAGGCATATACATACAAGGTAAAAGATTGGAAAACAAGACAATCTATCGAGAAAGAAGTGGCCCCAGCGACCATGTTCGACATTAACAAAACCATCATGAGGTGCCTTGTAAAGAACCTCGCTATGTTTGGCCTTGGACTTTATATTTACGCAGGCGAAGATTTGCCGCTCACTGAAGACGATGGGCGGGGAAAGAGCCCAGAAACGCCACCTGCGGAGCTGGAGTATGTAGACCTTAAAACAAAGGTGCTGGGATATATGAACAGGCATTTCGACAAGGACAAAATCAATACTTGGCTTAAATTTTACAAGGTAAAAGATGTATCGGAACTTACAGCCTTACAATACAAGGATTTTATCAAGAGATTAGAGAAGAACGGAGGAAATATCAATGAATAAGGTTATTTTAGTAGGCCGCTCGACCAAGGATGTAGAGGCCAGATATGGCGGCGCAAATAATACAGCCATGGCCCGCATGACGCTTGCGGTTGACCGCAGATTTAAGAAAGAGGGAGCAGAGCAGACGGCAGATTTTATAGGATGTGTTGCCTTTGGAAAAACGGCCGAGTTCCTTGGGAAATACGGCAAGAAGGGGACCAAGTTTGTAATTGAGGGTCGCATTCAGACGGGAAGCTATGACAACAAAGAAGGTCAGCGAGTATACACAACGGATGTGGTAGTCGAAAATGTAGAGTTCGCAGAGAGCAAGAGCAGCGGAGCTAATTCAGAGCCAGCCCTACAGCCTTCTGGGGACGGATTCATGGATATTGACCCAGATATAGACGAGCCTCCATTTAACTAATGAGGACGCTCGGAGAGTATTTAGGAGCCCAGCGGACTTTGGATGGAGACCTTTGCATCATGTTTTCGATAAACGAATGCAATGATGTATTGGAGAAGCTTTCTAAAATGCAAGGCAAGCGGGTGGTGCTGGAATGTAAGCTCCAGCGCCCTCGCAGAAGCCTGAGTGCTAATAATATGTTCTATGCGCTATGCGAATCAATAGCGGAGTGCCTTGGAAGTACACAGGATGAGATACACGACCTCATGTTGTATAGGTATGGCCAGCGGGGCGACCTAGTGTTTCCGGAGGATATGTTGCACGCGATGGAAAGCAACTTTGACATCGTAAGGGTTTTAAACCAAGAGAACGGCATGATTGAGGCAAGGTGCTGGGTAGGCTCAAGGCATTATGATACCTCAGAAATGTCAAGGCTCCTGCAGGGGACAGTAGATGAGGCGAAGGCCTTAGGATGTGACACATACGATCAAGAAGAAATCGACACAATTATACGAAAATGGGAAGGAGATTAGAAAATGGGCGCTGGAGCGAAAATTTACAGTATAACGGTATTAGGCAAGCCTCAAGGTAAGGGCCGACCTCGCTTTAATGGCAAAACAAGAATTGCCTATACCCCCGCGCGAACCACTAGATATGAGGCCAAGGTAATGCAAGCATGGGCCTTTAAATACGGCCCCACGCATCTTGAGAAGCCGCTTGAAATAGACATGACCATCTTCTTTCCTGTGAACAAATCAGACAGCAGGAAGATGAGGGACGCAAAGATAAATGGCGGCATAAAGGCAACGGTAAAGCCAGACATAGACAATATTATAAAGATTGTGCTGGATGCGCTAAATGGAGTTGCTTATTTGGATGACAAGCAGGTTGTAAAGGTAAGCGCATCTAAAGAGTACGGCGAAACGCCAATGGTCGAAGTAAGGATCAAGGAGATAGAAAATGAAGGTTAACAATGAAAAGCTGGAAATCACAGCAACCATGCAGGATGTAGTGAAGGTGAAGGCCTTCGAAACAATTATGAAGGCCTTCAAAGCGAAGGGAAGCTTTTCCCGCAAGGCGAAGGCCGTATGCATGATACTACGTGCTGCCGACAGAATTTTAAACGACATGGAGGGTTAAGTATTGGAAGACTCAGGACACAATGGATATTACGCAATAATTCCCGCAACCGTCAGATATGACGACAATATAACCCCAAATGCAAAGCTCCTTTATGGAGAGATTACAGCCCTGTGCAACGATAAGGGGTATTGCTGGGCAACAAATACATATTTCTCTAATTTGTATGGGGTATCCAAATTTACAATTTCTAGATGGGTGAACCAGCTTGAAGAACAGGGATACATAACAAGCAGCATCAAGTACAAAGAGGGTACTAAGGAAATTGACTATAGGTATTTACAAATTCGTCAAGAGGGTATTGACAAAAAGAGCAGTACCCTCCCCACAAAAAGAGCAATACCCTCCCCACAAAAAGAGCAATACCCTATTGAGGAAATCAGCAAGGATAATAATACATTGAATAATACATTGAATAATACATTGAATAATACAACTAAAAGGGGAGCTAAAACTCCTGCGATGTATTTCCCGCAAGACGAATCTTTAAATGAGGCCTTTTCTGAATACATCAAAATGCGAAGGCAGATTAAGGCACCTATGACCGCCAGAGCTGTAGAGCTGGCAATAACCAAATTAAATAAATTGTCAGGCGGTGATAATGATAAGGCCATTGCAATTCTTGACCAGAGCATCATGAATAGCTGGAAGGGCTTGTTTGAATTAAAGGAACCAACCAAGAAGAAAGAGCAAGGCATAGCTGACAGATGGGCGCAGGCCTTAAAGGAGGTGCAGGGTGGAGATTAATGAAACTGCGGAGCTATTGGCAACAATAACAGCGATATTTCCGAATTTTAAGATTACTGACGACGCTATAACATTAAAGGCTTGGGACATGATGCTGAAAGACTACTCAAAGGGCGAAGTAATACTCGCCTTAGAGAGCTTCGTAAAAGCAAAAGGCACGGCCTTCCCGCCTTCGGTAAGTGAATTGATAGCCATGATTAATAAGCCGCGGGATTATGGCTTTATGGCCGACGGAGAGGCATGGCAATTAGTAAGAAGGGCCATCGGTAGAGGATCATATCATTCAGAAGAGGATTTCGCCGCATTTCCTAACGACGAGATTCGTAGAGCGGTCGGCTCACCCAACCAGCTGCGCGCTTGGGCGCTGGATGAGAATTTCAACGAGGGGGTCGAGAGTTCTAATTTTTATAAACGTTATAACACAGCGGTGCAGCAGGCCAAGGAAATTCAAAAGATGCCGGCGGCCATGCAATTAAAGATGCAGCAGGCAAAAGAAAATTATTTGGAGGCTAAAAATGACTAAACAAACGGAGCCACTGCGCGAATGCTGCAGGTGTGAGCAGTTATTTTACTGCGAAAAAGCGAAGTACCAAATTCACAGCGAAAAACCATGTTTATTTTTTAAGGAGCGAAAAGATGAAGAAACTATTTGTTAGCGTGCCCATGAAAGGCAGGACAGAAGAGGCCATTAAGGCGTCAATAGCTAAGATGAAGGCTGTTGCAGAAGTATTTGAGGGCGAGAAGTTGGAGCTTATTGATAGCTATATTGAGAGCAACCTATCCCAAAATGGCAGTCAGGGTATCTGGTGCCTCGGAAAATCTTTAGAGCGGTTATCGCAGGCTGACGTATTTATTGGTGTAGACAATGGCTATGAATATACAGGCTGTATGATCGAGAGAGATGCTGCGAGGGCATATGGGGTCAGAAGCTACTACGTTGATATGTGCTATATTGCATCAGACATCAGCGATGAATACTTCCGCTAGAGGAGAGAAAGGGAAATGATGAAATTTAGAGAGATACCAAAGGAAAGAGAGCTTAAGGAAGTCGAGGCAGTGATTTGGGCAGGCGACAATTTAGATGAGGTTAAGGAATTCTTGGGCGAGTGCTTTGTACAAGAAGAAGAAGAGAAGAAGGTATTTTATCTGCCGTACCCAGAGGCTCAAATTGAATGGTGGGTATTTCCGTGGGATGTGATTTACAAGGATATTGATGGCGAATTTAAGGACGCGGAGCTTAATGATTTTTTGAACGAATGGGCAAAGGTAGATTAAGGGGGGCGCCATATGTATGACAAAAATTGCGGCATCTGCGGCAAGCCTTTCCAAGCCAGGGCAAAAAATGAGAAATACTGCTGCAAAGAGTGCTCGACGGTGGCCAGGAGGCAAACATGCCTGCGTTTTTATCATAAAAAGCAGGCTGAGGAAAGGCTAAAGAAGCTGGCGCAGCCGTCGCGAAAGGCGAGAAAAACAAACCAGCTGGCGGTCAGGCAGAGGGCTGAGCATTTGGCTGAGATAAAGGCTGAATGCTCCGCTTGGATAGAGAGGTACAATGCCACAGGAGAAAGGGGTGCAGCAGCCATGCTGGCAAAAGAGGCTGGCATGACATATGCCCAGTGGCAGGCGTTGCCTCTGGGGTTAAAGGTGCAAAAGAGAGGGGAAATTTTGGAGAAGAAGAAATACCCCCTCAGAAAGGACTACAATGTTAACTAAAGATTACGCTTGTGACGGCCAAATCAGCCTTGATGATTTAAAGGGCTACAATTGTTTGAACTGTCGAAATTACAAGTTGAATTGCCCGCAGGAGAGCCCCACAAGGTACCTCTGCGAAAGGTTTAAGGCGGTGCCGTTCTTTTTTAAAAAAAAGCGGTGCCAAAATTGCAGAGCTTGGACGCCATCAGAGGACCAGCCGCCGCGGGGTTGGGGGTTCAAAGGGTTCTGTATGGCGCACAAGCAGGTGACGGGTGAGGCTAGCTATTGCCAAGAATTTGAGGAAGAGCAGTAGAAATTTCGCTTAGAAAGGATAAAAAATGAAAATACCACAAATAATAGAGGTAAACCTCAGTGAATTTTATTTCGAGTCGTTAAGAAAGATAGTAAATGCCTACGAAGAGAAGGATATGGAGGGCGCTGAGCACGAGATAATCGCATTCATGGAGCTGTATCAGGCATTCGTAGGTGAGTTAAGTACGGAGGATTATAATTAATGATTACTGAATTTAAAGAATTGTGCATTATATGCGGCAAGCCTGCCACAGAGGTACATCACCTTATATTCGGCAGGGGGCTTAGGCCTCTAGCAGATAAGGATGGAATAACCGCCCCTGTATGCAGCGAATGTCACAAGATAATACATTACAACCCGACGGCTGCAAGGCTTTCGAAACTTTTAGGCCAGCTCGCTTGGGAGAGGTGGTGGCTGACTGATTTTGGAGATGCAACGACAATGGACAAGCAAGTAAGAGAGGATTTCAGGGAAAGGTATGGCAGGAGCTACCTGTGAGAGGAGGGTGAATGAGTAAGCCGACGCATTATTGGTACTCGATAGTTAAGAAAATGATCATGAGCAAGGAGCTACAAGGAGATACCAGCAAACAGGCAATGCTAATTAAAAGGGCAATGCAGGAAGCCAGGAAGGAAACGCGGAAGCTTCCGAACGGCGAGTTAAGGCTGCAAGCTGTAGATGACATTTTGATTAGGCAAGTAAAGACTTATGAGGGAGTCGGGCTTGATATCCATTACGACGCAAGGACAGTTCAGATATGGATTAATAGCTATGTTAATTTAGTAGGAAGGAAGGCAGGGTATTGATTAAAAAGAATAAAAAATTAATCAAACCCTCGAATCAATATGAAAATAGGGCTTATTGATGTAGACAATTACGAAAGACTTAATGATTGCTTTCCAAATTTGTGCCTCATGAAGATATCCGCGTGGCACAAAGACAAGGGCGATCAGGTCGAATGGTATCAGCCAATGCTCGGCGGACATTATGATAAGGTATACATGAGCAAGGTGTTTAGCTTTACGGAGGATTATCCATATTACATTAATGCTGACGAAGTACAAAAAGGCGGAAGCGGTTACTGCATTTCTGTTGGCGAAGATGGCCGAGAACATTTTGACGGCAGTAAAGATAAGGCTTTGCCGCACGAGATTGAGCACATGTACCCCGATTATTCATTATATAACGTTGAGGACTTAGCGATCGGCTTCTGCTCGCGAGGTTGTCCGAGAGGGTGCGAATTTTGCATCGTCAAGGATAAACCATATGAGGGCAGATGTAGTCACAAGGTAGCTGATTTATCAGAGTTTTGGAAAGGGCAGAGGAATATTTCTCTATGCGATCCTAACACTTTGGCTTGCAAGGATTGGAAAGATATACTTCAACAGCTGTCAGATAGTAAGGCTTGGATAGACTTCAATCAAGGTGTAGATATACGAATGATGACCGAGGAAAAGGCGGAAATGCTTTCTAAGGTCAAAATAAAGCAGATACATTTTGCATTTGATCGCTATCAAGATTGGGACATTGTTACTTCTGGATTAAAGATGTATGCAGATAGGGTAGGGTATAGTTTTTGCAGGTCAAAAGTGCAAGTATATGTGTTGTGCGGCTTTGATACTACAATGGAACAAAATTTAGAAAGGATTAATTTCATAAGGACTTTAGGAATGAGCCCTTATGTGATGCTCTATAACAAAGAAAATATACCCAAAGGACATGCATTGAGGAAATTACAAAGGTGGGCGAACATCAGAATAATCTTTTGGAGTTGTCCTACATTTGAAGATTATTTGAAAGGAATTTAGAAATAGATGAAGACATTGGAAGAAATCAAAAGAATAGTGCCGTTTGTGCGCAATATAGCTGGAAAGACATACGCAACAGAGCTGACGGTAAATGGCCAGAAGGGCTCGGTAATATTTGGCTGGGAGGGCAAGTGGGAGCACGTGTCATTTGCACCGTACTCTCGTCAGCTGCCAAAATGGGAGTCGATGTGTGAGCTAAAGGATATCTTTTGGAATGATACAGAGACGGTCATACAGATGCATCCCAGGAAGGTTGATTATGTAAATCTGAAAGATAATTGCCTGCACCTGTGGAGGATGCAGGAGTTGGAAGATTTGATTGACGAGAATTTTAGGTGAAAAGATAGTAGCGTAGGGCTTGCCGAAAGGCAGGCCCTATTGTATTTTTATGTATTTATCAAAATTACCTCTTTACATAGGTGTACCTATGTGGTATTATAATATCAAGTTAAAGGTAACGAACAGAAAGGAGTTCAAATTATGATTATTAGATGCGAAGTTTTCGATGGTTGCAAGTACAAAAGGGTAGAAGGTTACACTATTGTAGAGTTGTACAATAAGCTCTGCAGCTTGGAGCTAATCAGCATGATTGACTACGACCCTTATGAAAAAGCCCGCTGCGAAAAGGCAGGTGTTGATTATGATGAGTTTTTAGAAAAATATGAGGATGAGCTTTGCATCACCGATGAGATGATGAAAGATTTTCCTGATTTGACACACGAGGAAATTTATCAGCTCATTATCGACGAGACTGAACGATGTAAAGTCTATCGCTGGAATCAAAACGAGATGGAATGGATAAGCCTTGAGGAAGATGAAGAAAATGGCATCGAGTGGTTCGATGAAGATGGAAAGCTGAAGGAGGATTTTTAAATGAATAAATACAAGTACCAAGAGGCTTATGCCTCTCGGAACAACATAATAAGCAAGTCATACAAGCTCAATAAAGAGCTTGTGGATAAATTTAAGGCCACCTGCGAGGCCAATGGAGTCTCGCAAGCTGGCAAGCTCCAGGAACTGATGCAGGAGTACATTAAGGCAGCCAAGTAGGCTGCCTTTTTTATTGCCGATATATTTCGGCATGTTGCCTTTGGGTGAATATCTTCGTAACAGAGCCTTATTTTTGTGGAAATATAATAATGTCCTTTCATGAGGAATCTCAAGCCGCAGGGAGTCTTACTCCCCCGAGACGTTGGCAGCCCACCCAATTGCCATCCCTGCGGCAATTTCTGTAGAGGGGTGGAAAGGGAGAACTGATGAATATTATTGAGAAGCACTTAAATGAGATTAAGCCATACGAGAAGAATCCTCGTAAAAACGATGAAGCTGTAAAGTATGTTGCTAAAAGCATTAAGGAATTTGGATTTAAGGTCCCTGTTGTAATAGATAAAGACGGGGTTATCATAGCCGGCCACACAAGATATAAGGCTGCTAAAAAGCTCCAGCTCGATACAGTTCCTTGCATCATAGCAGATGATTTGACAGAGGAGCAGATTAAAGCATTTAGATTAGCAGATAACAAGGTGGCTGAGAAGGCCGAATGGGACATTGATCTATTGAGCGAGGAACTAAATGATATCCTCGAGCTCGATATGTCAGATTTCGGCTTCGAGGACGTCCTACAGGATTTAGAGGACTCAACAGGAGCAGAAGAGGATGACTTCGTGGCGGAGTTACCCGAAGAGCCTAAATCCAAGCCAGGACAGGTGTATAAGCTGGGGAGACACCGCTTGATGTGCGGTGATTCTACTGACCCAGCACAGGTCGAGAAACTTATGGGGGGGCAGAAAGCCGACTTATTACTGACGGACCCACCATACAACGTGGATTATACAGGCAAAACGAAAGACGCATTAAAAATAGAAAACGACAAGATGGAA
Source organism: bacterium (assembly GCA_963649335.1). Lineage (GTDB taxonomy): Bacteria > Bacillota > Clostridia > Lachnospirales > Lachnospiraceae > Pseudobutyrivibrio. The sequence goes on along the minus strand of CAVJHG010000017.1, from coordinate 4,077 downwards.
GATTCAAATTTCCGTCAATTTTTAAGAGATGCGTTCTTCTCTGCAGACAATGTTATGAAAGAAGGTGCTGTCTTCTATATATGGCATGCCGATTCAGAAGGGTACAATTTTAGAGGCGCTTGCAAAGATATTGGCTGGAATGTACGTCAATGCATTATCTGGAATAAAAATTGCATGGTAATGGGACGACAGGACTATCAATGGAAGCATGAGCCTTGCCTATATGGTTGGAAGGAAGGCGCAGGCCATTTATGGGCCAGCGATAGAAGGCAGACCACTGTAATAGATATGCCAAAGCCAGCCAAAAGTGAATTGCACCCTACGATGAAGCCTATTCCTCTGTTCGATTACCAAATCAAGAACAACACCAAGGGCGGAGATATAGTACTTGATTTATTCGGCGGAAGCGGCACAACGATAATGGCATGCGAGCAAAATGGAAGAAGAGGATTCCTGATGGAATACGATCCTAGATATGTGGATGTCATTATTAATCGCTGGGAGGAATATACAGGAGAAAATGCGGAGCTAATTGACGAATAAGGAGAGATAATGCGCTCAAGATATATGGGTTATTCAGATTATGGTCTAACGACTGACGAAGTAAAATGTATTAAAGAGCTGTGCGACAATATCAAGTACGGCTCGGAAGAGGATGCGTTGCTTCGAGCCTGCTGCAATGAGGTTAATCCTAATATCGAGAACGCACTATATATCTCCCTAAAAAAAGGAATATCTTACGACGAAATGTCTAAGCGAGATTATATCCCCATCTGCAAGAACGATTTCTACGGCTACCGCAGAAGGGCTATGGCTCGCTTTTTTGAGTCGTATTTGGATAGATACGTGGAGAGATTGTAAATGTGCACACAAATTTTGAGCGAATCGAATTTAATATATTACTAGGTGGTATGGCTTATGGCAAATGAAAAAAATCTTTTAAAAGGCAAAGCCACCCAATTTAAAGCCGGTGAAAAACAGGTGAGCATTGCACGCAAGGGCGGTATCGCGAGCGGTGAGGCCAAGCGGGCCAAGAAGAGCCTGTACCAGCTTGCCGACGCAATGCTAAATGCACAGCTTGATAGTAGCAAGCAGGCAGCTGTCAAGAAGATAGCTGGCAATGCAATACCCAATGAGGACATGACGGTTAATGCCCTGATATTAGCAGGGCAGGTCAAGGCGGCTATTGGCGGCAATACTAAGGCAGCAATATTGCTGGAAGAGTACCAAAATAAGAGTCAAGGTGACAAGGCCCAAGAAAACAAGTGGACGATACCTATTACCGATATCACCAGCGATTTCGTGGAACCTTACAGGGCGGTGCACGATGCATATGACGGTGACGGCACGCGAGAAATAGTATGCAAAGGCGGCCGCGGTTCCATCAAATCGAACTTCTGGGCGGCACTGGCCTACGAAACTGTCAGGCAGGATAAGCAGGCGCACGTCGTATACACGAGGCGCTATAAGGTAGACCTTAGAGGTTCAGTATACAACCAATTCATGAAGACGGTTATCCGCTACAATGATATTGATAACTGGGAGTTTAAGCAAAGCCCCCTTTGCGCCGTGTATAAAAAGACAGGCCAGACAGTAATGTTTGTAGGTGCTGACAAGCCTATAAGCTTAAAATCATTCAATGTACCCAGCGGCTACGTGAAACTCCTGATACATGAGGAGTGCGACGAAATGGCCGGCCTTGAGCAGATGGATAATATAGAGGACACCTTCCTACGATCGGACACACCTGCGCTGGATGTGAAGATATTTAACCCGCCTAAAAGTAAGAATAATTTCATGAATGAATATGCCCTGACCTGCCTCAGCAAAGAAGGCACCAAGGTATTTCATAGTTATTATTACAATGTGCCTGTTAAATGGCTGGGACAACGCTTTTTTGACAGAGCCGCATGGTTCAAAGAGCACAAGCCCTTGTATTACGCCAACAACTACTTAGGCGAGGTCACAGGTACAGGCGGCGGCATATTCGAGAATATAGACGTCAGGACTATAACTGACGAAGAAATTAATAATATGCCTTACTTCTACCACGGCCTCGACTTCGGATTTGAACATCCGCAAACCTTTGAGAAGAGCTATTACAACGAGGATATTGACACGCTGTACTGCGTAGAGGAGCAGTTCTCAAAGAAATGCAAGAACTCCACATTTGCTAGAAAAATAAAGAAATATAGGAACGTAGAGATAATAGCCGACAGCGCAAGACCCGATGCAATACACGAGATGCAGGATTGGGGCTTCAATGTAATAGGTGCCAAGAAGCGCTGGGGCTCGGGCAAGGGCCGTGATTATTGCTGGGAATGGTTGCAGCAGACCACGAATATAGTGGTAGACCCTGAGAGGACCCCGCACCTGCTGCATGAGTTAACTATCCTGGAGCACGAGCAATTAGCCGACGGCTCATTCAGCTCAGAGTATCCCAAGCTGGATGAGGACTGCGTAATGGCTCTTATATATGGGCTTAACCGAGTGATTATGGATAGCAGGAGAAATGATGGATTAAATTACGATTTCTATGACGATGAGGAATATATAGAGGAGGACGATTAATAATGGGAATCCTTCAAAGAGTAAAGGAGCTGGTTATGAGCTTATTTAGAACAGACGCAGAGCACGTATTTGGTGTGGATACGATCACTTCCACGGAGATGGAGCAGGCGCAAGACTTGTGGAACAACATTATTCACGGCACACCGTATTGGGCTAAGGCCGACACAAGGACGATTAACTTCGGCAAGTTTATTTGCCAATATGCTGCTAAAAAAACCTGCCTAGACTTGGCGGTATCCGTTGAAGGCTCAGACCGTGCAGACTTTATAAATCAAATAGTAAAGGCAATGCTTGACAAGACCTTTAGGGATAAGGTTGAGGATGCCTGCGGTATGGGCGGCATTGTGCTTAAGCCCAACGGCAACATAAATGTATCCAGCGCTGTCGACTACATCATGCCGTGGAATTACGTCGTTACCGAGCAGACTACTAACGGCGATATCCTTGGAATTATCTTCTTTGACCGTATCACAAAGGGCGACACGTACTATACAAGGTTAGAGTACCAGCACTTTATTGACGGTGTATCAGAGGACGGCTCTATAGGCCGTTATTATCGTATAGAGAACAGGGCCTTTAAGAGCAACGCAGAAACAACCCTTGGGCAGGAGATACCGCTTGAGTATGTAGCTGAATGGCAATTGATACAGCCTGAGGTCACCGTGAATAATGTGGAGCAGGCCCTTTTTGGATACCTTAAGATGCCTACTAACAACACCATTGATTACCGAAGCCCTGAGGGAGTATCAATATTTGCCAACTGCGTAGAAGAGCTTCGCGACCTCGATATTGCTTGGAGCAGGAAGGGGACAGAGGTTGAAGATTCACAGCACATCACCTTTGTGGATGATAATGTGCTTACCCGCAAGGACGGCCGCAAGATTAAGATGCCTAGGTTCGTCAAGGGCATGCGCCGCGGTGTTGATTCTAACAGTACTATAGACGAGCACGTAGCTACCCTGCTCACAGACCAGCGAATCACAGATATAAACAGCATCTTATCTATGATATCCACCAAGGCTGGATTTTCACAGGGACAATTTGTCCTGGACAGAAAGAGCGGCCGCCTTACAGCTACACAGATAGAGAGTGACGACAACGAGACTATCGAGACCATTACCGACATCCGTAATGCTGTAAAGAGTGCAATCAAAGACCTTATATATGCGCTGGACAAGTATTGCGACTTGGTATATATGCTCCCTGATGGCTATGTAAATGCGCTAGATGATGCCGTAGCAGATGAGGACATATTTTACTTCAAAGACCTGCTGGCGACTTTTGAGCAGGACAGAAATAGAGCTTACCAGCTCATGAACCTTGGCAAGTACAGTACTCGTAAATACTTGATGGAGTATGAGGGCTTCAGCTCCGACGAGGTGGACGAAATGATGCAGGAAATACAAGCGGAGAAGAGTACAGGTAGCCTTTTCAGCGAAGAGTAGCACACAGCACTCTCTCATAACGAGAGGGTGCTTTTATATTAGGAGGACCTATGATTTTTAA
>CAVJHG010000016.1:58140-59905 GCA_963649335.1 bacterium | reverse complement strand
AAAACGAGAAATCTTACTCTCCCGTGCTGAGTATAGCGCATGCGATAGTACGGGAGAGTGTAGTTTTCTCGTTTTTGTTGTGCAGCGACCGTAGTGCGGCCCTGGCACATAGCGGGCTGTGCGGGCAACTTGGGATGCAAGATAAAGCACCCGTGGCGGGCCAAACCACTACTATTTCACTACCTCTGCATAAAGAAGAGGCCAAGGAGCAGCGATGCCAGGTCCCCTTTTTCTATGTAGCCGGTGACTGTGTCTATAGATGTAACTAGCTCCTGGGACATGCCTGCCGCCTGCAGTGCATTGATAACAGCTGTAAAATCCGTTGTTTTGCAATAGTTTACAAAAGCCTCTGAATCAGCTGAACTAATCTGAATTACCTCGTCTGTTTCAGGGAAGGTCACAACATTGTCCTGGCCTCTTTTTGCATTAAAAGCTATCTGACACAGTTCAAGGTTTGACTGGGATAAAGTTACATCCAGAACGGACTCATCCTCTGTCAGATTAAATGATATATCATAAGTAGTGTCCCCCAAGGCCTTGTCTTCCTGCCTGTTGTAAGGTGTCAGCGTCACCTCGCCCACAAGACTTCCATCCTCAAGAGCCTTTTCGTCAAAATCTGTAAGAACCATATCAGCAAGAACTGTATCATCATCACTTAAAGTATAAGTGCCTGAAAGCTTGCCTTTACTGCAAGTACCTGCTCCTGTAAGCTCAGTAATAGAATCCCCCTCAGATAAGCCTGCTGTTAGGCCCATATTTTTACCATCTTCTGGCGCATACAGATAGATTGATTTTTCATCTGCAGTGTTTTCAAAGCATATGCCCTTAATTATATTGCTGTTTGTCACATAGATAGTAATATTGTATACACTTTTGACAGTATTTGGAGTCTCCTTGTAGGAATCAAGCTCCTCAGTTGCAAGGTCAAGCTCTTGTTGCCAATTTTCCAATATATCAGCATAAATATTGTCAAAAGAAGCCAGATCATCTACTGTATAGCCTCCCTGGCTATAGGCAAATGCCATCATGCTCTCTATAAATTGCTTTAATTTTTCATCCTGCAGGGCTTCTGTGAAAACCGCCACCTTCCCCTTGCAGATCTCAGCATTAGTAATGACTGCATCAATAGTGGTATATGCTGCTGTTACACCTCCTGCTGCAAGGTCCCCCTTTTTTTCTTCTACTGATGACCAGCCCACCATGTAAAGGTCTATATATTTTTCAGCCAAAGCCTTTATCTCATCGGGACTGAGGGCATTTTCCCCAGCTGATGCGGCGTAATCCAGATATTTTTCATAGATAGTTACATAGTTGTCTGTCTTTGTCGAGGCCAAATCATAGCTTAAATACTTTTCAGATATAGTGGGAACCTGAAGGTAAAATTTACTATTGGTCCTGTCCACAATAGCTGCAAGGGATGCAATAGTCTCATCATTTATAGACAGGGTTCCTGTGGATTGCTGTCCTGACTCATCAGAGGCTAGAGTGCCCTGGTATGAAGCCTTTTTTATCTAGGCAAAGCTGGAAGCATCTACATCCGCCTGGCTTAAAAGCTGGCTGGCTCCCTGGCCCATGGTAAAATCCAGATTATAAGTTGCATTCATTTCGCCCGCATCATTTAAGACTGAAATATAGCCCTCATAAAGGTCATCATACTTGTTTATTTGCTCTTTTGCTGTATTAAGAAAGGCAAATGCCATACGCTGCTCTGGACTCATGAAGAGGTTCATGATGCTGTACCTGAAAGCAAAGGCAAGAATTATGA
>CAVJHG010000016.1:0-57510 GCA_963649335.1 bacterium | reverse complement strand
TAGAGAGTGCCATCTTCCATGGCTCTGCCCCACCAGGCTACAGAATATGGAGTAATATAATAATAAAAATCTGTATCCGGATGACATTTTGCCAAGGCAATAACATTTTTCTCAATATTTTCTTTTATGATGGCTTTTGTCTCATCCAAGAGGGGCTCCTTTACCATAGGCGCATGATACTTTTCTGTCCTGTCTGCTAAAACTGTAGCAGGTCCAAAGGATGTTCCCTCATCATTCATCCAGCTGGCATAATCATCAAAGCTTGTGACGCCACCTGCCTTTCCCACGAGGGCATCCCCTATCATAGGCAGGCACATGCCAAAGATTACATCTTTATTAAAAATATAATTGACATCATTGAAGGGATTATTATCGTAAAGATATGTGGGATAGGTGCCCAGATCGTCACGCTGTCTATCTGCCTCATCCATAATATAGGTGTAATCTAAAGGCCTTATAACCAGCTTTATCCTGTCATTATATTTAAAGGCTGTCTCAAGATTAGTATTAATCTCATTATAAGTGCCACCGGCAAAGGTAACCTTAATGGAATCAACATCAAATATCTCATCCGCCTGACTGGTCTTAAAATTTTCTGCCATGGACGTACCTGTGATAATAGCATCATAATCAAAATGCTTGATAATTCCATCATTGATACTGCGCTCATTATCGAGAGTATAGTAAAGACCAGCAAGTGGCTTGTGATAGTGAAAATAAGGATCCACCACAATTACTGTGCCAGCCAGCAGTGCCAAAAGCAGCAGCAAGGCTATTATGAATTTTATGACCCATTTTTTATATCTATATGTCATGTGAATCTCCTAAAATTTGTCAAACAAGATCATAATCTCGCCCTGACCCATCCCATGTTTTGGCTAAATTTTCTAGAAAGAGCCCCCTATCTTAAAAATTAAAATACAAAAAGGCACTGACCCCTGAAAAGCTTACTATGGACAAGGCTATTATGCAAACTGTAAAAATCAGCTGACTTTTCTTGCCAGAAAATGCAGCCATTTTTTCCATCGAGTTTTTGCTTGCAAAGACAATATAAAAAGACAGGGCATAGTAAAAGCACAGACAAATATAAGGCATAACATTTTGCAAGGCGCCTCCACTTAAAAGCCAGGTAAGATATGGGGTCTCAAAGGCCTCAAATATGGTGTCCGGTATTGCTACATAATTTCTGTGCCATATCTGCCTGAGAAAATCCAATGCCTGACCACAGGTGGCGGCTCTAAAAAAGACTAATGTAAACATGAAATATCCATAGGTGATGACCACGCCAAGAGCCTTTGGCAATCTGGTAAAAAAGCCTTTGAAGAACCTGCAAAATATGCAAAAAATGCCATTTAAGACTCCCCAGACCACATAAGTCCATGCCGCTCCGTGCCACAGGCCACTAAGGAAAAAGACTATAAAAAGATTAAAATAAGTAAGCAAAGCTCCCTTGCGACTGCCACCTAAGGGTATATATACATAACGGGTGAAAAACCTGGTCATGGTCATATGCCATCTCTTCCAAAATTCATTGATGGTAAATGACTTGTATGGAGAATCAAAGTTAGCCGGCAGGTCAATATTTAGCATACGACCTATACCTATGGCCATGTCTGAATAACCGGAAAAGTCAAAATACAACTGAAAGCTGTAGCCTATAATAACCAGTAAGGCATTTACGATTCCTAGCGACGGCACGTTGCCAAAGCCATAATCTACTGCTGATGCAAATACATCTGCAAGAAGCACCTTCTTGCCAAGGCCCATGGCAAAAACGAAAAGACCCACAGCCATATTATCCCAGGAAAAATGCTTTTTACTCTCATCCTGCAGCTGGGGAATCAACTCATCATGAGTGACGATAGGACCTGCTATAAGCTGGGGAAAAAAGGTAACATAAGAGGCATAGGTAAGAAAGTCATAGGAATCTACCTCGCCCCTGTAACTGTCCACTATAAAGGATATCTGCTGAAAGGTGAAAAAGCTGATACCAAGAGGCAAGGCGATATTAAAAAAGGCCAAGTCGGTCTTAAAAATACGATTGACATTATCAATAAAAAAGTCCATATACTTGAAATAAAAGAGCAATCCTAAATTGATGACTACTCCAGTAATCATGGGATTTTTCCTGCCAGGCCAAGCCTTTATCCATAGATAAAGCAGATAATTAATCAGTACAGAAGCAATAATTACAAGCAGATATCTGGGATTGAAATAGCCATAGAACCATAGGGACATGGCAAGTAAGAAAAGATGTCCTATCTTAAAATGGCCTGTCCTGTTAATTAAAAAATAGCCTAGCAGACAGATTGGTAAGAATAAAAATATAAAAATATATGAATTAAAAAGCATGGGCTTTACCTCATTTTCAGGGATCATTTTAGACTGTGGTCTCTTATTTTCCCTTCTATCAAACAGCGTAGTTCTAAAAAATTTCTTAAAAAAAATAAAAAAATTCTTGACAGGCATTTTAATGCCGTGATATTCTAACGCCTGTTCCAAGCCAAGTCTTAGAGCTTGGACATATCAAATACCAATTTTCTAGAAAAATATCTATTGGTTTATGGCTCGCATCTCATGATGCAGCAATCAAGTAACTCATTTTCACAATCCCCATTTATTAACATTAAGGAGAAAAATATGAAATTCAATGCTATGGCAAAATTTTCTTTTGCCCAAAAAATCCGTAACTTTAACGCTTTATGTAAGAACAAAATGTCCATTCTAAAGGATGTTGATTTTGCTGATGTATTTACCAGCAATAAAGACATGATAATGAAGGGAACCCTGTGGGGTCTTTCCATTACAGCTCTCATTATATCAATGGCAAATATCAAAACTGCTCATGATGCCAAGGTAAATTCTATAAATGCTGTTAAAACACTTTCCTTTGAGGATGATAGCCAGCCAGCTGCTACAGTAAATGAAAACTACGACAGCCTGTATGAAAACATACAAAATGCCATCGACTCCACTCTACAAACTGAGCTAGCCACCTACATAAGCAGCTATGTCACAGAAAATGGCAGCGACATATTTTTTACTAAAGATACCATATCTACCATCAGCAAGCAGGTAGAAAATTCTATCCTGTCACAGCTGAAGGAATCTACAAACACTCTTACTTCCGCTCAGGAAACAATCATCCGCCAGATTATCTCAGAACAAATCGAAGCAATCGACTATTCCTCTATTGAAAAAGAAATCAGCACCCAGATAGAAAAGCTTAGCACCTCTTCTTCAGAGGACTTAGAAAAAGAAAGCCAGAAGCTTTCCAATGAAATCACAGCAAAGGTCTCCCTTGCTGTATCTAATATATCCTCTGGAATAGCAGAAAAACTGACTTCAAAGAGCTACACTGTAGGTGAATATGTCACAGTAGATGGCAAGCTATATGAGTGCATCAAGGACTGTACTGTAACAGAGGCTACTCTGTCCACTGTTCTTAAGGAAAGCTTCAAGGAGGCCTCCCTCACCACAGCCCTAGCCAATATGTCCACAGAGCTAAACACATCTATCTTGGCTCTGACTACAGATACAAACAATAAAATCACAGTTTTATCAAATAGCACTGATGAAAGAATCAGTAGCTTGGCAGCTAATACTGACGAAAGAATAAACACTCTGTCTGCTGACACTGACGAGAAAATTGGTGCCTTGTCAACTGACACTAACGAAAGAATCAATACTCTTTCCGCTGATACTGACGAGAAAATTAATACACTGTCAGCTGACACTGACGAAAGAATAAATACCTTATCCGCTGATACTGACGAAAAAATCAATATCCTATCGGCTGAAACAAAGGCCGCAATAGAAGAGCTATCCACTGGTGTAGATAAGGCTTTGTATGAATTATCTAATACCCTGACTACAGAAATGGATGCCAGATACCAGGAGCTATCCAGTACAATTTCAGCCAACTACAATGAGCTTTCTGCTTTGATTGGAAGTAACACCAATGCCATATCATCTCTGCAGTCACAGCTAAAAGCCAACACAGGAAATAGTGCATATACAAACTTTCAATTCGGCTATTCTAACGGGGCCTACGGATATTATGTAAACGGTACCTTCTACCCTTTTTAAAGCAGGTCCCTTACTACAAAGGGACCGTGCCAGCAAGTGTGCAAAAAAAATTTAACGAACTATTCCCATCTTCTTTAAGTGTATCTGCTGCCCACACCTCATCCTACGGCGGTAGTGCCACAGGTGGTTCTGTCACTGCAAATAATAGCGGCCTTTTATACAGGGCTACCACAAAAGATGCTGACAAGTATACAGGATTTTACGGCTCTGCCTGGGGTGAAGGAAGCTACCACTACACCAATCCTCTTCCAAAGGGACTAAAATCAGTAAGTGTGTCCTTTACTGTGTGGGGAACTGGAAGTACCAATGTATATGTAACTAACTCATCAGGCCAGACTATTGCCTCTGGCAGCAGCTCAGTCAACCTGTCCTCATATACCAACTCTAATGAAAACTTATATCTCCACGTAAGTGCATCATCCCACTTTGAGGAAAATGTAGGAGCAAACTGTGGATCCGTATCCACCTACGCATCCATCAACTCTATTTCTCTCAAGTATGGTTTCTAAAAAAACTAATCCCCCATTTTTACAATAACTTGTCCGTCAATAATGGCTATGCCTCCATCATTTGGATATGTAGGCATGGCTTTTATTGCAGCCTTTGCAGCATAAGTGCCATCATCTATCGATACCAGATCATTGCCAAAGCCACAATGCTCTCGCATAAAGGCCAAGGCTGAGCCATATCCCACTAAGTCAAAATACTCTGGGTAATTTTCTATTTTGATGGCGTCAAGCTGCTCCAATGGGTCGATATCTACAAAGGTAGCATCCTCATTGCTATCCATGCCAACAAAGATAATCTCCATATCCTGGCTATAACCCTCAGTTGACTTAATGCAGGCTATAAGCTGGTTAAAATAGCTGGTGGCCTGCTCCTGGGCAATGGAGCCCTTGAGATAAGCAGCATTGGAAGTGTATATATAGGAAATTGTCATAACACATATAGCAATAAGCTGCAGCCAGGTAACAATTCTGGTAAAGCTAGCAGCCAGGGTCTTCTTGGAAATGTCCATATGCTCCATAGCCTCAATAAGAAGAAGTGGAATGATATAAACAAAGACCAGACCATAGACCATAAGTGAATCTACATAATACTCATCGCTGGTAGACAAGAGATAGACTACATTCATGGCTATTGGCAAAAGCAGGACTCCAAGGGCCGCTATAAGCTTAAGGCCTACTGATTTAGCTGATTTTGCAAGTAAAAAAGCTAGCTGCACTAAGGTTGCCAGGATAATACAAAGGGCCAGTGTGCGCAAAAAACGAACCCCATTAAGACCAACCCAGTCACAGACAAAAAACTCTTTTAGTGCCTCAAAAAGCCTGCCTGGAAAGGCTGCAATATCATAAGAATCGCCGCGACCCTTATATTCAAATACAGTAGCATGGCGTACTTTTTTAAAAAATGTGGCAATTAGTGTATTAAAAAACAAGCCCACAACAAGGCTGGCCAGATATGTAAAGCCATGCTTTATGTATGTGATGACCTTATCGCAATCTCCACTCACTACTCCAAGAAAAAGCTCTGCCAAAAACATGGCTATGGTCACTGCCAAAAATGCCTGGTAAAGCCCAAGCATAATAGCCAGACACAGGGCCGACAGTAAAAAGCTCTTGATATTTTTTTCTTTAATAAGAATACCTGCAGCCTCTACAGCAAAAAACAAGCCCATAAAATATGGCCAGGAGGTAAACATAAAAGAAAAAATAGAAGCCACCACAGGAAATGTAACCATGATGGCACCTGTCATGGCTGCTGATACTTTAGACTGCAGCTTAAAAATATCTACCAGCTTCATGGCTGCAAGACCTATGAAAAGCAAGGACAGAATGCCATTGAACAAAGGCAAGGAAAATGTCTTGACAGTGATTAACTGCAGGTCAGAAATAATACCAAGGCCCCAACGATCCACCTCATAGGTAGAACCTAAGGCAAAAAGATCTGCAGTATTGTCATGGTAGGATATGCGATTAAAAAATACAAAGCCATGAGCTACAAAGCCCACAGCAAGGACTGCCATAAAGGCAGCCACTTGCTGTGGGTTTATTTTTGTTCTTATTTTTTTAATAAAAGCTTCTATATCTGCTGTGAAATTCATATACTCTCCTTGATTTCACCTATTGGTCCTTACGCCATACCATTTTATTAACCACCCCTGTGTAAGACTGGATAATCTTAACAACCTTGGTGGAAACATTTTCCTCCATGTAGTTGGCTACAGGTGTACCATAGTCTCCTGCCTCGTTCATATCAATGGCTGTAGTGACAGCCTGCAAAAGGCTCTTCTCATCAATACCAGCCAGTATAAAGCATGCCTCATCCAAGGCCTCTGGGCGCTCTGTAGATGTACGAATACAAACAGCTGGGAAAGGATGTCCTACACTGGTAAAGAAGCTGGACTCCTCTGGCAATGTGCCGCTATCAGATACTACTGCAAAGGCATTCATCTGCAGGTGATTGTAGTCGTGAAATCCTAGAGGCTCGTGCATCTGCACTCTAGGATCAAGCTTAAAGCCGGTAGCCTCCAGGCGCTTCTTTGAGCGGGGATGACATGAATAAAGTATAGGCATGTCATACTTGGCAGCTAAGGCATTGATAGCTGTAAAAAGGGAAGTGAAATTCTTCTCTGTGTCTATATTTTCCTCGCGATGAGCTGACAGGAGGATGTATTTCTTAGGCTGCAATCCCAAAGTATCAAGGATGTTGCTGGCTTCTATCTCAGCTAAGTTCTGGTGCAATACCTCTGCCATAGGTGAACCTGTAACATAGGTACGCTCCTTTGGCAGGCCGCACTCTGCCAGGTAACGACGGGCATGCTCCGAATAAGCCATATTAACGTCGGAGATGATATCCACTATACGACGGTTGGTCTCCTCAGGAAGACACTCATCCTTGCAGCGGTTACCAGCCTCCATGTGAAAAATAGGTATATGAAGACGCTTGGCTGCTATGGCTGACAGGCAGGAATTGGTATCACCTAATATAAGCAGGGCATCTGGCTGAATCTCCACCATAAGCTCATAGGACCGGGCTATGATATTGCCCACTGTCTGGCCCAGGTTGTCTCCCACTGCCTCCATGTATACATCTGGATCATCGAGCTTTAAGTCTTTGAAAAATACACCGTTAAGGTTGTAGTCATAATTTTGCCCTGTGTGGGCCAGCACTGTATCAAAATACTTGCGGCACTTGGTAATAACTGCAGCCAGACGTATAATCTCTGGTCTTGTGCCAACTATGATGAGCAGCTTTAATCTTCCGTCATTTTTAAATCCCATTTTTTCTCCTGTTTTCTCAATTACTGAACTACTTCAAAATATGTGTCAGGCCTTCCTGGCTCTAAGAGCTCGTTGGCCCACATAAGAGTTACCAAATCCTGGCTGTCTGACAGATTGATAATATTGTGTGTATAGCCTGGCAGCATATGTATAGCCTGAATATGATCCCCAGACACCTCATACTCAAGTACTGGGTAAGGCTGTCCATTTTCATCAAGACCTACCCTGCGCTGCTGTATAAGGCCATGTCCTGATACAACTATAAAGAACTCCCACTTGGTGTGGTGCCAATGCTGTCCCTTGGTAATGCCTGGCTTGCTGATATTAACAGAAAACTGACCATGATCCTTGGTTTTTAAAAGCTCTGTGAAGGAACCCCTTGCATCTGTATTCATATGCAAATCAAATATGGCCTTATCGGCAGGCAAATAGCTAAGATATGTGCTATAAAGCTTCTTGGCAAAGGAGCCTGCAGGAATAGCTGGCATCATAAGGGTAGCAGGCTGCTCTACAAAAGAATCAAGAAGGTCAACTATCTGACCAAGTGTTGCCTTATGAGATACTGGAACATAACAATAACGGCCCATGGGCTTATCTTCACCGGTACCAATTACACTTTCAGCAACAGCCTCTGCTGACACAGGCAGCAGCTGTCCCTTTTCATCAAAATCACACCTGTGCTCCTGTCCTCTTATAGCTGCAATCATCTCATCCACCAGGTCGTCTATATACACAAGCTCAAGCTGAGTTGCCCTGTCATTGACTGTGATATCAAGACCACAGGCCTTATTATTGCAAAAGGTAGCCACAGCAGAGTTATAGTTTGGCCGACACCACTTGCCAAAAAGATTTGGGAAGCGATAAACCAAGACCTTGGCTCCAGTCTGGGCTCCATAGGAGAAGAAAAGTTCCTCCCCTGCCAGCTTGCTCTTGCCATAATCTGAGCCAGCGTAACGCCCCTGCAGAGTAGCCTGTATAGATGAAGACAACATAAGAGGGCACTTATTGTCATGCTTTTTAAGCATATCAAGAAGAGTAGAGGCAAAGCCAAAGTTGCCCTCCATAAACTCCGACGAGTCCTTAGGCCGGTTAACTCCTGCCAGGTTAAATACAAAGTCGCAGTCAGTGCAATAGCTGTCAAGCTCCTCTAGGCTAGATGCCCTGTCATACTCATATATAACAAGCTCATCTGTATCAAGACTGTGATACTTGTCCCTGCCATCTGCCACGCACTTAAGTGTCTCTACTAGATTTTTTCCAACAAATCCGGCTGCTCCGGTAACTAAAATTTTCACTATGTATCTTCCTTTGTTATTTTTCCCAGTTACGAAGCATATCCCTGACGTAATCTGTGGTCATAATCTTGTCCACAGTACCTGCTACATCAAGGCGCTTGGTGTTATGGGATGTATAGGCCTCACTAGCCTGGGTCTGGACCTGTCCATTGACAAAGAACTTGTCATAGTTGAGGTCACGGCCATCAGGGAGAACTCGGTAATAGTCCCCCATGTCTACTGAGCGAATACACTCCTCATTAGTCATGAGAGTCTCGTAAAGCTTCTCTCCGTGGCGGGTACCTATGATATTAGTGCCTGTGTCACCAAATAGCTGCTGCACAGCCTTGGCCAGGTCTCCTATGGTAGAGGCGTCAGATTTTTGTACAAAAAGATCACCTGGTTCTCCGTGCTCAAAGGCAAACATAACAAGAGCAACCGCCTCGTCAAGATTCATAAGGAAACGAGTCATGTTAGGGTCAGTAATGGTAATAGGATTGCCTGCCTTAATCTGGTCAATAAAAAGAGGAATAACTGAACCACGAGAGCACATTACATTGCCATAACGGGTGGTACAGATAGTAGTGCGACCTGCTGCAACACGGGCATTGGCGCCGATAACCTTTTCCATCATGGCCTTGGAAATACCCATGGCATTGATAGGATAAGCCGCCTTGTCAGTAGACAGGCAAACAATACGCTCTACTCCGGCTGCCACTGCAGCGTGCAATACATTGTCAGTACCCTCTATGTTGGTGCGGACTGCCTCCATAGGGAAAAACTCACAGGATGGCACCTGCTTTAATGCTGCTGCATGGAAAATAAAGTCAACACCCGGCATAGCGTCCTCTACTGAGCGCATATTGCGCACATCACCTATGTAAAACTTTACCTTGCCTGCGTGGTCTGGATGCTCAGCCTGGAGCTGGTGTCTCATATCATCCTGCTTTTTCTCATCACGGGAGAAAATGCGGATTTCCTTGAGGTCTGAGTCAAGGAAATGCTTGAGGACAGTGGAACCAAAGGAGCCTGTACCTCCTGTAATCATAAGTGTCTTGTCTTTAAATAATTCTGTATTCATACTCTCTCCAAATATATAGTAAGTCTCAAGACTTGGTGCCAAAGAATGCTCTAAGACATCCTGCCTTGAAGACTTTGCCCATAAAGGCTAATTTTATTTATACTCATTAACAGCTGCAATAACAGTCTGTATCTCCTCATCTGTAAGCTCTGGGAACATAGGGATGGTAACTCCGCACTTGGCAAGCTTTTCTGCCACTGGGAAGTCCCCCTCCTTGTAGCCCAAATCCTTAAAGCAATTTTGCAAATGCATAGGCACTGGGAAGTATACTCCGGTAGCTATGCCCTTTTCCTCCATGTATACCCTAAAGGCATCACGAGACTCTACCAAAAGTGGGTATACATAGAAAATATGCTCATTATCCTCTGACACAAATGGCTTGGCAAAGGCTTCGTTTACAATGCAAGCATCATACATGGTGGCTATGTCACGCCTCTTGTCATTCCAGTCGTCTAAGTGTGGAAGCTTCACAGAAAGCATGGCTGCCTGCAAAGCATCAAGACGACTGTTAAAGCCTGTGACGTAGTTATAGTACTTTGGCAGATTGCCGTGGAAATCAATAGCATCCTCATCCAAAGGCTTGCCCTCTTTTCTTGCAAGGGCAAAGGCACCATTTAAGCCAGAGCCATGTACACGATAGGCAAGAGCACATCTGTAAAGGGCCTCATCTGATGTAAGAATACAGCCACCGTCGCCACAAGCCCCCAGATTTTTGGTAGGGAAAAAGCTGACGCAGGCTATGTCTCCCAATGAACCTGCTCTCTGCCCCTTGTACCTAGCACCTGCTGCCTGGGCGCAGTCCTCTATAACATATGCCTTGTGGGCGTGGGCTATCTCATTGATAGCATCCATGTCAGCGCACTGACCATAGATATGAACCGGAATAACCGCCTTGGTATTTTTAGTAAAGGCAGCCTCAAGCTGGCTTGGATCCAGTGTAAATGTGTCCGGAGTAATGTCCACAAATACTGGGGTAGCCCCTACCTGGGCAATAGCCTCAGCTGTAGAAACAAAGGTCATGGCTGTGGTGATAACCTCATCCCCCGGGCCTACGCCGCAGGCAAGAAGGGCTATAACAAGAGCATCTGTGCCGTTGCCTACGCCCACTGCATACTTAGTATTGCAATAGGCTGCAAAGTCCTTTTCAAAATCTGTCACCTTAGGGCCTAAAATATATCCACCTGAGTGAAGCACCTCAAGGGCTGCATCATCAAGCTCCTGCTGCAAAGAAGCGTATTGTCTTTGCACATTCATAACTGGAATCATAATTTCCTCCTAAAAATACACACAAAAATATAAAGTATTATATCACAAAAGGTCCCCCTGGGAATAGCCCAGTGGGACCTTTTATAGATACAAGAGCAGATTGACAAATAAGTCTTGCACAAAGCTTCTTGCGTTTTTTAATATCAAATTTACCAGCCAACTTATATTTAAAACTGAAAATATATAAATTCCTGTCCTGTAATATCCAAACTGCAGATAATCAGTAACATAAGGGACCAGTATATGGCATAGCGAATAACGAAATTACGGCCTGATATCCAGGTGATTAGATTAATGCCGTGCTCTCTCATAAGGCTTGATACTAAAAGTATTATGAGAGAAATAATGATAATTATAAGGCCTGTCTCATCTATACCAAGAGAATATATGCCTCCTTCAAAAAGCACTTTATGCCAATTATCCATGCCCTGCAGGCCAGTGAAAATATTTGTGACCTGGGACATGTCCGAGGCCCTAAAAATAACCCAGGCTATGGAAGAAAGGACCATGGTCTTTAGTATATTGATGACCTTCCACCCATAGGATACGACAGGATTTTTAATCCTGTCTGCTATGGTGCCAAAGGCAAGCCTGAAGGCATCCTCTATAACCTGGAATAGACCATGCAAGCCGCCCCATAAAATAAAGGTCACATTAGCTCCATGCCAGAGGCCACTAATGAGAAATGTAATCATGAGATTGAGCCACTTGCGGGCCGGGCCCTTTCTATTTCCCCCAAGGGGAATATAGAGATAATCCTTAAACCAGGTGCTGAGGGAAATATGCCATCTGCGCCAAAAATCCCTGATGGATGTGGCCAGGTATGGCATCTCAAAATTGCTCATAATATTATAGCCCAGCACCTTGGCTGAACCCTTTGCAATAATGGAATATCCCATAAAGTCACAATATATCTGGATTGAAAAGCCTGCCACTGCAAGGAGAATCTCCATTCCACTGTAATCAGATGGAGCCCCGTATATGGTGTCTACCAAAAGAGCCACCCTGTCAGCAATTACTATCTTGATGAAATAACCCCACAGCATGGTAATAAGACCTTCTCGCGCATCTTTATAGCAGAACTTCCCGGGCTTTGCCAGCTGTTGCAAAAGATTTTTTGACCTCTCAATAGGACCTGCCACAAGCTGTGGAAAGAAGGATACAAAAAGGGCATAGCGGAAAATATTTTTCTCCGCATATATATCATCACGATAAACATCAATAGAATAACCCAGGGCCTGGAATATATAAAAGGAAATACCCACAGGCAGCACTATGTCAAAGGCTGGTACTGACAGACTTATCCCCACTGCTCCAAGTATTGATGATAGAGAATCCAGGGCAAAATTAATATACTTAAAGTAAAATAGCAGTCCCAGATTAAGGATTAAGCTAATAAGAAGAACCAGCTTTTTACCACGGCTCTTTTTAGCCTCCGCCTTGTGGCTTTTCTTGATATGCTCCATGGCAATACCGCTCAAGAAGGTAATAAGGGTAGATGCCATAAGAAGCAGTATATACTTGGGATTCCAGCACATGTAAAAATAGTAGCTGGCTGCAAGAAGCCAGTATTGCTTTATTTTGTCCGGCAGTATCCAGTAGGCGCAAACAACTATGGGAAAAAATATAATAAAGTTTATTGAATTAAATAACATAGTTTCTCCTGGCTATTGCAAGTCTGACAGCTTATCATTTTCCACGTCGTAGGAAGTATATTTATCCAGGACAAGCTCCCCTGACTTGTTATTGACAATAACTATACGGATACCTGGCTGGTCAAAGGTCTTTTCCTCCACCTGGGGAAGGTTCACTGAAAGGTCTTTTCCATCTCCTGTGACATAATATGTACCCTCAGAGTCTGTGGCAGAAAGCTTTTGCTCTCCTATACACAGAAATACATTGTAGGCATCCTGCATATCTATGCTGCCATTTAGCTTGTCGTACAAAAATACTGTATAGTCCTTTTGATCTATCCATTTAAAAAGCTCTCTTGGATACTTTTCTACTGATAGATCAAAATCGATGGCCTGCATTTGCCTAGCTGTGGCTGAGTAGTCGCCAAAGAGGTCAGGATATTCCTCCTTCAGCTGAAGGGCAAAGGCCTTGGCGCCGTATTGGTTCATGTGGTATTCATCGAGGAAATACTCTATTGCATAGGGCTCCTGATAAAAGACAAAATCTATATTATCATAGCCCTCTGTCATGGTCATATAATAACCATTAATCTGGGCCATATACTGCTTTGTATAACCAGTAGTACTGGTCATTGGCATCTTTAATATGTGAAGCTTTATGTCATTTTCCTGACATAAATCAAAAATCTTTTTATAATAATGGCTGCACAATCTGCTGACCTTAAAGGTGTCATAAACTATGGTATCAACATAAGCATTATAGTCGGTAGTAACTAAACCAGTTCGGCCCATAAGAGTATCGTAACGAGCAAACAATTCCCTATTATTAGAAGCTCTATCGTCAGTAAGGGAGTTGAGAATAGATGTGATATACTTGCTTGGCAAATAAAGCTTATATCCCAAGGCATCCTTCCAGTAATCATCTATAGGAATATCTGTATCAAGCTCTCCTTCAGTGATATCCAGCTGTTCTTTTATCTCCTTATAATCATCCCAGCTAAGCGCATTGACCTGACATACCTGTTTCCATGCAATACTGTCCTGAGCCAGGTGATAATCCATATAGGTCACGAAGACATCTGTAGGTGCCTGGTTATTTTCCAGATAATTTCTAAGTGCAATATAGCCTTCCACCGGTGAAGATCCTGCTATGCCTAAGTCTATGGTACCATCCGATAAAAGCTCCGGAAGAAAGCCTGTGACAGCAAGGGAATCTCCCAAAATAACTACATCCGCCGGCTCATCGTGACTTGTAGTGGTATAAAGCTTATTCCAGTAGGCTCCTATAGTAGAGCTAGGAAGATAACTCAAAGGATTAAATACTGTATAAGCAAGGATTCCCCAAAATGGAACAAGCACTAAAAGGCATTTTACTATTAACTTGCATATGTCTTTTTTAATCAATGTAAGTCTCCATAAAAAATGGCAGTTGGCCCATAAGGTCAGCCACCATAATTATCTTAATAACTTATCCTAACTATTCTGGCTTCAATTTAGATTAATATCGAATCCAAATCTGAATCATGGCAATTTATTTTTCTTCCTGAACCAGATACTTTGGCCTGTTCTTTGTTTCAAGATAAGTCTTGGCCAGGTACTGTCCCAAAATACCCATGCATAAAAGCTGAATACCTGATACTAAAAGAATAATGCACACCATTGATGGCCAGCCTCCAGTAGGGTCACCAAAGGCAAGGGTGCGAATAATAATCACTATGATAAAAACAAAAGCCACCAGGCACATCACAACTCCAAATACTGAAGCCATAACAAGAGGGGCCGTAGAGAAAGCAACTATGCCATCAATTGCATAGATAAAAAGCTTCCAGAAGGACCACTTGGTCTCGCCGGCAACTCGCTCCACATTTTCAAACTCAAGCCACTTGGACTTGAATCCTACCCAGCCAAAGATACCCTTGGAGAAGCGGTTATACTCTCCCATGGCAAGAATGGCATCCACCACCTTACGGGTCATCATCTGATAATCTCTGGCTCCATCCACTATGTCAGCAGAAGATATTTTATTCATAAGATGATAAAAGCGGCGGGCAAACCAAGACCTGATAGGTGGCTCTCCCTTGCGGTCTACACGGCGGGTAGCCACACGGTCATATTCCCCACTTTCTATATGGGATAGCATCTCAGGCAGCATAGCTGGTGGATCCTGCAAGTCAGCATCCATAATAACCACATAATCTCCCTTAGCGTGCTCTAAGCCAGCATAGATACCAGCCTCCTTGCCAAAGTTGCGGGAAAAAGATACATAGTGGACACGAGGGTCCTCATCATGAAGCTTTCGGGCTATCTCAAGGGTCTTGTCCC
Source organism: bacterium (assembly GCA_963649335.1). Classification (GTDB taxonomy): domain Bacteria; phylum Bacillota; class Clostridia; order Lachnospirales; family Lachnospiraceae; genus Pseudobutyrivibrio. Next base: position 42,560 of record CAVJHG010000016.1, on the reverse strand, counting down.
TAGAGCCATCATCTACAAATACAAACTCCAGATCCACAGAAGAGATTTCTCCCTCCATGTCATGGACTGTCTTGTAAAAAATAGGCAGGGACTCTTCCTCGTTATAGCATGGAACTATAATCGACAGTAATTTTTTATCCATTAAATACTCCTTTATATAGCTGGTAGAAGCCAGGCATAAGTCCCAAGTCTTCTTCCATTATTCCAATATAACATGCACTGTGTTTTTACCATAGAGGCGGGCAACGCCCTGGTTGCAGCCACAATAGTACACGTCCTCCCCCACTGGCCAGTCATTGCCATCATCAGCAGACATGCCACATGGATATACATAGCGGCACCAGGCCACATCTTTTCTTGTAACCACCACGTCCTCATCAGGGGAAGTCTTTATTTCTTCAAGTATACCATTCCAAAGGGCATATGTGTTCTTAATATTATCAGCATTTGCCATAATCTCCCTTGGAACAAAATATGTCTTTGTGGGGCAGACAAAGCACCAGGCCAAAAATAAGGCTAGAGCCAGGCCCGACACAAGCTTAAATATGCCTTCTATCCTATCCCAGTCAAAACGATCTTTAAGGCACATAAGAAGCCATTGGCCCAGCATAAATGTAGAAATAGCAAAGCCTATATAAAGCATATAATCCTGCATAAAATATACCCGGTATGCCAGCTCCCCGTCTGCAGTTGAGTTGGAACCCAGCACATATGGATATACTGCCCCAAAGGCAGCAAAAGCTGTAATTACATATCCTATAATAACCTGCCACAGCTTTATTTTCTTACTGCCTGCTGTCGCCATGCCAAGGATAAGTATTACTACAAGCATCAAAAGCACCCAGGGCTTTTGCATGATGGTATCCACTAGTCTGTGCCTAAGCTGAGCAAGTGTCACATACAAGGACTGGATGTAGTGGCGTTCAGTATCAGCCTGACCCTCATGAAAGCTCATGCGGCTGGAATTGCCAGGAGCTAAGACTGTAACCAAACCAGAGGCTACAAAAAGCACCAGGGGCAGGGCCTTTTTTATGAAGCCCTCTCCCTCCTTTGCCTTAAAAATAAAGCGATAGCACAGATAAAAGCTGCCACAGGCCACACAGGTCATAAGACCTGAGCAGATGATTATGCCAAAAACAATCATCAAGGCATAGTCTAAGGCTGCATGACTGTCAGAGTATTTAACAATGTAACCCATGCATATAAGCATAAAAAGCAAGGTGAGGGAATAGCCTGGCACCCCGGACCACCAGTTGTAGACATCATTATAATAATATGTGCAAAAAAACATTACGATCAGGGCAAAGGTAAATATATCCAGTGAAACCTGTGACAAATCCTGACACATAAGAGAGAGGAGCCTTCTTACAGCCAAAAGTATGCCACCATATACAAGCACAAAAACTATAATCATGCAGATGCCAAAGGAATGGCCTGCATTTTTAAACCAATACAGGGGATTAAAAAACACCTGAATAAAGGTGGCCAAAAGCCCCGACTGGCCAAACCAGTTCATGTAGTTCCAGCCTGCCCGGTTAAGAGCCTCACTGAGGATGCCACCGCCCCACCAGTTGATACCAAGGGCAAAGTCGTCATTTGCCGGCATAGAGTAAAAGACTGAATAAATGTATGGTGCAAAAATCAGAATACTGCCAAGTAATAACAATATCCTGATTAGTAGGTTTTTATTTTTTTCTTTTTTTAAAAAAGTCATATAATATCTCGCTTGTGAGGTAAGTTATTGGTGGCAGCCTAACTGGAACAAAGCTGCATCTGTCTATTAGCTATCACCAGGCCTATTTGTTATCAAAGTATAAGGTTATAGACCTTTTACCATAATATACATTTGGCATGATTGATTCAACCGAATATATCTCATCCATGCCTACAGCATAGGTATCTCCATCGGTAAGTCCCATGTATAAAAAGTATGGGCTCCAGTCCGGCTCACTGTCTCGATGTATCACCACATCATCATCGGTTGACTCCTCTATTTCGGTGATAACTCCATCCCAAAGGCTGTAGCTTTCCTGTAAAAGAGCACTATGACGCATTATATCAATCTGCACTATAGATGTAAAAGAATGGGCTCTTGCCATAAGTGCTAATGCTGCTAAGACCACCAGGGCAGTCAGGACGTATGCCACCTTAAGGGAAGCAAAAAGCTGACCTAGGAGCTGACCTATAAGAAAAACTAAGATTGCCAGGGTAAGCTCCATAAGTAGCTCCACCACATACTCCATACGAACATCCACATAGCTAGTGGTAAAGGCTCTGCCATATACATATGGGAAAAGGCAGCCAAAGGTGGCAATAGCCATAGTAATTATGAGAAGTATGCCATTTTTCAAACTAAGAGGCTTATCTTTTTTTGCAAAAAAACCAAGAAGAAAAATGCCTGCAAGAATAATCAGACTCCAGGAATGAGTAAATATAAGCTCCTTGCATCGCACCAAAATATCTATTATTGTCTGGATAATGCCTGAAGCAAGGGAACCCTTTGCCTCATAAGTGGATTGTCGCACAAAATTGCCTGGGGCTAAAACTACTGACATGCCGCATAGTATAAAAATCAAAAGTGGCAAAGCCTGTCTGATAAAAAGCTTAGTTTTTTCCTTTTTATCAGAGGCTGTAAGAAAGGCTCTATCCAGGTAGAAGGCTATAAAAAGATAGGCTATACCAAGAGGGATGTCCAAGAACTCGTTAGTAGCAGGAATAATGCCTGCTGCAATAAGGCCTATATAATATCTCTTATCATGAGTATCTGTATAGCGCAAGGTCAAGGCCACAGACAAAAATGCAAGTGCAAGTGGCAGGGCATAAGCGGTGCCTCCTACATACCAGTTGAAAACCTCGCTGTAATAATTGGTGGTATAAAAAAGTGCCACAGAAAGGAGGGTAGCAAACCAGGCTATATCCTTCCTTGCAAGATGATCCCATATAACCCTAAGAGCATAAATCAAAATGGCACTTGTAATAATAAAAAATCCTATCATATAGGCTCCGTAGCCATGGCCCAGGTGAACCCCCAGGTTAAGGGGATTGATAAGCTTTTGAATAAAAAATGTAAGCCAACGGCCACTGTGATAAAAGTAATTGTATACCACATAGCCCCAGGCATTGGCAAAAGGATTGTCGGAAATATTGCTTACGCCAAAGGCAAAATCATCTGATGCCGGCACCGAGTACCATATGGCATAACACATAGGCAACCCTATTATAAGATAGGCAATAATCTGTATTATATTTTTTTTATTTGAAAAAAATTTCTTCACCCTAGTTTTTCTCCCGTCTTCTTACGCATATGATTATTCCTGCCAGACTTATAAGTGATATAACCTCCGCCAGTCTCCAATATATAGGCTCATGAAAGCTGATATTGATAGTCCCACTATAAGCTCCACCCCATATATGACTTTTTTAAATCCTGGGGTCTCATGCCTCATGGCTCTTACCATTTTTTCCAAAAAAGACATGTAGTTTCTCCATTATATATTTCTCCAAAGTAAAATAAACAAAGGCTGCCCATATTATCAATACACCGACAAATATCAAGGAATTTTGCACATTAAACTCCACCGAATATCCGTATAATGCCAATACCGTTGTAATACAAAAAGCAAAAGACTGCCAAATGTATATCTCAAAAGATATTCCACCTAGCTTTTGCCATATATCTCCCTTAAAAAGAAAATCAAAATACACACAAAGACATAGGATACAAGGATATATGACAAATTCTTCAATAAAAAAAACATTATCAAAGAAATAATTAGGTGCCGCAATATCCATACCTAAAATCACCAGCAAAAACATGGCTGCCATAACTGCCAATCTAGTAGGAATCCTGCTTCTTAACAATTTTGTATAGCCAAAGTACAACATCATACCTAAAAAGAAGCCCAAAAAGCCCCGCCCAGTATAATAATTAAGTAAAGGCAATGCAACTTCGGCACAAATCACATGAATTCCAAGGAGCATCATTGCTACACTTGAAATCATGATGTCAATACCCTTATCTGAAAGCTTAATCAAAAAAAAGCTAATAATATAGCACAGCAAAAGTACTTCTATATACCATAAATAAACATTTATAATATTTCCTCTAATTTCTCCTGTAACCCCCCAGGTATAGCAGATAAAAAGACTGCGAATAAGCTTCCAAATGCCCACACTATCTATCAGCACACGCTTAAATAACTTAACTATGCAAAAAACAAAATATTCAAGTAATACTGTCAACATGGCCATTGGATACAAGCGAATTATCTTTTTCCCTAAATAATCTGTGACCCTGGCTGTTTTTATTTTATTCATCCCCAAGGCGCACATAATGCCAGAAATAATAAAAAATAAATCCACAACATCATCGCGGCTAAAAAGACTGCTCTTGGCCACCAATAAAAACTGATTACCATACCTGGACTCACAGTGGGACAATACAATCTCCAATGCACATATAAATTTAAGGAAATCAAGTGAATTTACTCTTTTTCTCATACGCCTTCCTTTTCTTGCTTATCTACAGATTTCTAATAACTACTGAAATAAAGCCTCATAATCATAGCTCCCATAAAAATCCTGAATAAATTCATAATATTGAGCCTTATTTTCTCTGGTGACCTCATAATTGCCCTGGGCCATCTGCTCTATCATATAGCTATTGTATTCTGGCACAAAGTGGGTTACATCCTTAAAAAGATCAAGATTTTGAGCCATATCTGTGTCCTGCAAAAATGAGAAGACATGAACATTGTCATAGGAAAGAAGGGTGTCTATAAAAAGCTGCTCTGCAGCAAAAAGCCTCTCGCTGTTGCCCTGCAGCATTACATCATCCCAGTAATATATGCTGGTAACAGGAATGACAAAGTAAAATTCTGTATCAGGGGCGGCCTCTATAACTGACTGGAAATTCTTCTGAAGATTGTCCTTTACAGTTGCCTCATCTTCGGCAGTAAAAGCCTTTACATCCTGCTTCTTAGCCCTGACATCCACATATGTGCCATCTATAATATCCTTGCCAAAGCCTGAATTCCCTGACCAGTCGGAATAATCATCAAAGCTGGTGGTAGGAAAACCTGCCCTTGTCCGGCGCAGCACATCATAGGTAGCCTCAAGACTGGACATGCTAAAGAGATAGTTGACGTCATTGAATGGATTGTCATCATAGAGATATGTAGGATAAGAATCCGCGTCATAGCGCATGGTATCTGCTGCATCAAGCATACGCATGTGGTCCATGGACCATATGACAAGCTTTAAATCATTATTGCTGGCCTCTGCAGTCTCTACTGTATCGTGAAGCTCCTTGGCAGTGCCGCCCAGATAGGTTAGTTTGGCAGAATTAGTGCCAAAGCAGCGGTCTACATCCGATGACTTGTAATTTGAAGCTGTGGATGAGCCTACTAAAATAGCATCATAGGTAAAGTGCCTTGCCATGCCATTGTTTTGATAACGCTCATTATTGATAGGATAGCTGAGGCCATCCAATTTGTCGTGATAGTGAAAGTAAGGATCTATAACTGCCACTGCCGTGCCTATAAGAACTAAAACAATAAGCACTATGGCAAGACAGGCAAGTCCCCATTTTTTTCTTGATTTTTCCATAATAAAAACTATTGCTGCAGGCTGTGACAATAATAGTCACAAGCTAAGACAGCTTAAAACTAAAAATTAAAATACAAAAAGGTGTGAACCCCAGTAAAGGACAATATGCTCCATATGGCAATAATGGCCACTATTAGCACTGAGACAAAGGACCATTTAGTCTTTTTAGCCAGCTGTAAGCTATTTGGCACAAAGAGAAGCCCTAATCCAATAAGGGTAATAAAAATCAGATCAAAGGATGCCATGCTCTTAATAAACGGAAGCTTGGTCACCACCAGGTCTATCTCCCAACGGTTAAAGGTCTCACTTATTAAGGAGCTAACAGGGGCTAATCCACCTGTAACTACCCGCTTAAGGAGGCTGATAGCCTGAGAGATGGACTCAGCTCTAAAAAATACCCACAGCACATTTACAAGGATAAAGGTAATAATCCAGTTAATAAAGCCTGGCAGCCTGTCCCAAAAGCCCTTGGTAGCCCTATAGATAATAGATGCAATGCCATGGCCTATGCCCCATAAAATAAAGGTAAATCCTGCCCCGTGCCAAAAGCCACTGAGGAAAAAGACTATAAAAATATTGCGGTAGGTAGTGGCTGTGCCCTGCCTGCTGCCTCCTAGTGGTATATACACATACCTGGTGAAAAAACGGGTCAAGGTCATGTGCCACCTATCCCAAAACTCCTTGATGGACTTAGCCTTATAGGGACTGTTAAAGTTTGTAGGAAGGTCAATATTGAAAAGATGGCCAATGCCTATTGCCATATCGCAATATCCACTGAAGTCAAAATATATCTGCAGTGTGTAGGCCAGGATAACAATTATGGCATCAACAGAATTAAGAGCAGCTATATCTCCATAGCCTGCATCTACTGCCTTGCCAAAGATATCTGCCAAAAGGACCTTTTTGCCAAGGCCTAGGGTAAAGAGCATGGTTCCTAAGCTGAAATTATCCCAGTTAAAGGTCTTTTTACCCTTGTCCTGGATCTGAGGCACCAGCTCATCGTGGGTAACGATAGGGCCTGCCACAAGCTGAGGAAAAAAGGTGACAAAGCAAGCGTAATCAAGTAGTGAATAATCCCCCACCTGCCCCTTATAGGCATCTACCACAAAGGATATCTGCTGGAAGGTAAAAAAGGAAATGCCCAGAGGCAAGGCTATGCCAAGAAGGGCCATATTGCTCTTAAAGACTGAATTGCAGGTAGAGATAAAAAAGTCCATGTACTTAAAGTACATAAGTATAAGCAGGTTGATAACTACTGCTGCTATCATGATTTTCTTTTTCTGTAAAGAAAATCGCCCCATAAGCCTGTATGCTCCAAAGTTAACCGCCATGCTGCCTATAATAATAAGCAGATATCTGGGATTATTGTAGCCATAAAACCAAAGAGACATAATAAGCAGCATCCCATTGGAAAGACTATATTTCCCTAAGCCAGCTAAGCCATAATAGCCAAGCAGGCACAGGGGTAAAAATAAAAAAATGAATATGTAAGAATTAAAAAGCATAAAAGCTGCTCCAAATACAAATAATATATATCACAAATACTGTCATCCATTTGCCTTCCGACGCCAATACCAAAAACAGGCCCCTACAAAGATAAACAAGCTCACTACTGACACAGCAAGACCCAGGCTATAGTAAGGAGTCTTATAGGTAAATGTCACACTATGATCTCCTACAGGTACCTTTATCATCATCATGGCACCGGTATAGACAATCTCTGTCTCCTGGCCATCCACATATGCCCTCCAGCCCTCATCGTAAGGCACGCTGAAATATATCCAGGTATCATTGTCATAAGAAGTAGTACAATACATGCCATGGCCGTCCTTGGTAAAATCATTTACCTTTAAGGCTGTGTTTTCCTGCACAAGCTGACTTACAAGAGATGAACTATCCTCAGAGAGTACTATATCAGAGGCCTTCAGCTGGCTCAAGCCTGTAAGAAGGCTTTCGTCCACATCATCTGCCACGCATACAGCCTGAAGGAGGGCAATGGCCCTGTTTTCAACAGCAAGGGACCTAAGCTCTGACTCTCTAATGTAGTGGCTCACCCCATATCCTATAGGACAAGCCTCCTGCTCCATGAGATAATAGGTAACGCCTCTGTGTTCATAGCTTGCTACAACTGGAGCATAAGGCTCAAAGCCCAATACATATTTACCGCCCATAAGCTGGGATAGACCAGGGTAAGTATTTTTGTTAAGGCCATAGGTAGGTCCATAATAGTCAAATAAGTCCTCAAACTCCGTTATGCTGCTAGCATCTGTAGAGGTAAAAAGAGAAAAGCCTGCTACATGACTTACCATGGTGTTGACATTGCTGGCATCATTGAGCCTGTACTGCCCATCCGGCAGGGTCAAGTCACAAGCCATTTCATACTGGGCTGCATAAGGGTCTACCGGCCTTCCGTTGCTGCGATAAACATGAAGGGTAGCCATGGTTGTTAGCACTGCAAAGATGCATGTTGCCGTAAGAAATCCCTTATAAAAATGCTTTTTTACAAAAGACTTATCTTTAAACCACATGAAAAAGCTGGTGACAAAGCAGCCTGCCAAGCTAAAGCCCATGTATATGATAAAACGCTTTGTACTATACAAAAGGGACTGGCCTGACTCGTCCTTGATGACAAAGATAATCAAAATAGTAAATACAATCAAGGCAATAAAACTAATAATGCAACTAATCCTAAGAATGCCTGCCTTGTAATCACATATCTCCTCCAATACCCTGGCTGTAGCCAAGGCCATCATAAGGACAAACATATAAAGCCAACGCATCTGGTTATCAGTAAAGAGATAAAAAACATTGCCCAAAGCCGGTATAAAGGCATAGACTGTCAGAAATATGAGAAAGCGTGACAGCCAGTCTCTTTTTTTAATAATATAAGCTATAACAAGGATAAAGCCCACCATAGGCAGGTAAGCATTGACTGAATAAAACTTGGATGGATAGACACAGCTTAAGTCCGGCATGGACTCTCCCGGCATCAAGAAGCCCTTGATGACATATAAAAGGAAACGCCAGTCATGAAACAAAGAAAAGCCGCTATTACCAACAGAAGCCCTGCTGTTATTCATAATATAGATGACGCTTGGTATAAAAAGCACAGATGCCATGCCCACACCAAGGATTCCACCACCTATGCATTTTCCTACACTTTTAATCCAGGTAGCAAAATAATGTCTGCTTAAACGTGGTGTATCAGCCTTTGGCCCAGGCAAGGTCTCATCATTTTTGCCAGCCAAAAGGGTGACAAAGATAAAATAAAAGATGGCAAAGATTGCTTCTGCTATAAAGAAGAAATAATTAAGCAGGCAATTAATGGCTATGGCAAAAGCAAATAGCCTGATATCTCCTTTTTCCAAGAGGATGTCTAGTCCCAAAAGTATCAGTGGAAAAAGTGCCACCACATCATGAAAATGATAGTATATCAGGTTGGTGGTCTGAAAGCCTGAAAAGGCATAAAGGACTGCTGCAAAAATAGCATAATTGACCTTCTTTAGGTGACGTCTCAGCCACAAAAAAGCAAAGGTGCCTGCCAAGGCATATTTTAGTATGTATATCCAGCCCACCAGGTATGGAAAGGCCTTGGCTGGAAAAAGCATAGAAATCCAAAAGAAGGGGCTTCCCAGCTCGTAAAAGCTGTAACCCTGCAAGGTAGATGTACCTAAGTCCTGGCTCCAGTTCCAGCCGCTGATACCCCCATCAAGAAGGCACTGGTGCAGGCCTACCGTAAAGGGAATCTGCTGTTCATTAAAGTCCTCTCGCACTATAAAAAATCCATGCCCTTGAATTATATAAAAGCCTATGGATATAAGGCCAAGAAGGGCGCAAAGTAAAAAACATTGCAATGTTTTATTCTTCTTCAGTTTGATTAACATGGTGACACCTCTCACAATGCTTTTATTTTCTTACCCAGACAAGTCTGTCCTCATAATCTATGGTCATATCTGTAAGGTCATAGTTGTCCTGCATATCTTCAGGCAAGAGGGCAAACTCCTCTGCTGTACCAATTAAAATATGCTTCGATACCAGAAGCTCATCCTGGTCTACCATATAATAGTCAACAGTTAAAATAGATGCTGGCTCTATCTGATAGCAATATAAAGTATTTTCCAAGTCTCTCGCCCGCATGCGCTCTACCAGCTCGGACCAGTTAAGAATTATACAGGTGTCTACATTTTCAGCTTCTATGGCTGCCTCTACATCCTCTGCTATAGGAGTCATACCCTCATAATTCCACTCATCTTCAAAGTAGGTCAGTGGAACAACTTTAATATTGTATATAAGGACCACAATGATAGAGACCGCTATCACCGCCAAGCTAATATTTTCAATGAGCTTATTATAATGGCAAAGAATTCTCTCCAGATTCATGACACCACAAGCCATAAGTGGAATAGCCCCAATGAGCAAATATCGCTCCTGACTGATTGTCAAAAATACAATAGCAAAATCCCATAGGGCAATGGACATGAGAATTATTTCTGCCCTAGCCCGAAAATAATCTGGACATTTTGCTTCATCGACAGTCACTAAGCTATGAAGCTGTCCAAAGCGTCTAATAGAAAAAAGACCTAGCACTATAAGAAAAACTATTAGCCAGTTAAAGCACATAGCCAGGCCTGTTAAAGACTTAAGCTCCACATCCACATAGGCAGGATGAAAAAGTGCCAGCAAATAATTAAAGCAGGTCAATATAGCTTCTATAAAGTCATGATCAATATCCTTAAGAACTACAGAGGCACTATTTGGATCCACTCCCTTGGCACTACAAATAAACAGACCAAGGCCGGTAATGACAAGTGACACTATGGTAATAATGCCATAAAAAATGCGGTCTTTATTTAATTTAAGGCTGCTATTTTTTGCCAGGTCTATAAACCAGACGATAAGAAGAAGAGGGAAAATTCCTGTAATAAATACAAATATACCGGAAGATATGCTGGTCATAAGCAGCAAGAAGGCATACAAAGCATACAGGATACCATCTACATACTTATTGCCCTTGTCTTTCAGCAAAATGGTCACCAGCAAAACTGGCACCAAAGCCTTGTATACATATTGACCACCTGCAAAAAACATCATATTAGTGTATTGCAGCATGCCCCAATCATAGGTTAAAAAAAGAAGGCAATAAAATAAAACACGATACTCAGCCTTTAAATGTAGGGCTCTCATAAGACATACAGCCACAAAAAGCCAAAGTAAAATATCAAATATATTAGCTAAGGCATAGGCAAGGAAAGAATTGCGGGTAATATAATAGAAAAGAATGGCCGGCAGGGCAGCACAATCCAACTCAGCAGTTGTAATATATTCCCAGTTCTTAAGAAAAAGAGTATGGTTTTCTGCCATCTCATACATATGCCTTATTAGCTTGGCAAAATCCTGGTCTACTGCATCTACTATGTGGCATAAATTGGCCCATATGAGAAATACAATTTCCGCGATAAGAATGGCAACAAATATATACTTTACTATGTCTTCTCTTTTAAGCTTTATCATAAAATCCTCTATTTATATTTTTACAATCACTATTTTAAATCAGTCTAAGCTTTAAGTCTGACTGAATTAAAGGCTCCACGAAGGCACTAACAGTCCAGTTGACAATGGCCAACTGTACTTCGGTGCGCAAGACTCGTAAGCAAATCTTGATGTCAAGACAGACTTATTTTTCTGCACTAGCAAGCTGTCTTGACTTAATAATCACCCCAATAATAGCCAGCAATGAAATTATCTCCGCCAATCTCCAATAAAGAGGCACCACATAGCTTACCGTAATGGTACCACTATAAGCCTGTGACAGTTCTATTCTTACCCTCTTGTTGTAGCCAGTGACTATATTTAATCTGGTGCCATCGGATGTTAATGCACGGTAATTAGGATAAGCGGTCCGAGGTATCTCTATGCCTGTAGCAGTAGGTGCCTCCACATTTATTACCATATCAAGGCCTGACTGGCTAACAAGAAAAGCTGCTCCCTCATTTACCCCTATTGCCATATCAAGGCTGTCATAGTCCGTCCCATAAATGCCATACTCGTCCTGACTAATAGCTGAAATATGATTCTTGAGCTCAGCTGTATCGTATATATGGGTAGAGTCTACATCAGTCATGTAGCTTATGTCAAAGGCTGCTGCTGTAATCACAGCCAGAGCCACTGCAAGAGACAGGCTGGCAAGCTGGATCTTTTTATGTCCAGAAAGAAGCTCTATTAGCCTTTGTAATACAAATCCCAAAAGCATAGCCATAAAAAGGCTGGCAAAAGCCAGATAGCGCCATGGGTATTGCACATTGGCAAAGGCTGCACCCAGCTTAAAAGATGATAGGGCATCCCAAGGGAATGTATCTGACGAAAGCCAAAGCAAAAGCAGGGACATAAGTGTAAATAAGTAGATTGGCTTGTTACCTTTTCGTAAAACAATGAGAACTAAGGCTGCAAGAAGACTTATCATAAGGCAAAGGCCTGGTGTGATTTGCATACGACTAGCAGCATCATAGGTATCATATATATCTCTGAAGAAAGCGAAATACTGACCTATATAGCCCCCTAAGGACTGTATGAGGCTGTCACTTTTCTCCAAGTGCTTTAGGTTAATATCTGTCCTAATATAATAATCTAAAAATGGCACCAAATAAGCCAGACAAAGGGCAATGGTATAAGCTACAGCTTCTATCAAAACAAGTAGTGTCTCTTTTCTTATTGTCCTTTTTATAAAAATGATGGCTACCACTGCTGCAACTATACAAGTCATCTCTGTAGACAGCACATGGGTATATACAAGAAGGGACATGCCAAGAGCCAGGACATAAGCATTTTTCTTATAATTCTTTTTTGTTACATCCCCAGTATATATATTCCAAAAGGCCAGCATAACAAGAGGCAAAAATGCCATAGCAGAATACTCTCCCACTGCTGCCCTATTGTATATATCTGCCCCCCTGTAGCTGGCAGTAGTGTAAGCTAGGGCAACTATAAGGGCTAGCCTCTCGTCCTTTAAAACAGTCTTGCCACAGAGGTAAGTCAGAGCCAAAGTCAGTAAGGTCACAAACCATATATAAAGCTTGTAGGCTGACAAAACAGAAAAGCCTATAAGTCGCAAAATAGCCGGAAGGTACAAAAACAGGTTGCCATAAAAAATATCTACCGGATAGCCATAGCCTTCATTTAAGACTGTATTCATCCGCACTGGAAACTGGCCCTGGGCAAGACCCTGGGCTATGCCCTCTATACGCTGCAAATGAAAAATAGCATCATGGCCATAGTGGAGGCCTGCAGCAAAAAGAGGTGCACACACTGCAATGGATGTAACCAAGAGCAAGAGATTTATTGTCTTGGTTTTTTTTGATACCCGTCCAAAGATAATAAAATCAATGTAAATTATTAGTGTCAGCCATACAAATAATAGTAACCTAACAGCCGCGCCTGATGTGGTAAGAGTCAGCTTATTTATAGTTAAGTCCCCAGGCAGACAGTCTGTAATCACAAGGCTGGCTCCCTCGACCTTCTCCGTTACATAAAAATTGTATTTAACCTGATTTTGCTGATGGGACAGGTTGATTTCATTGGCTTTTATTGCCTCCTGATTGTCCGCAGCTATCTTAACCTTGGAGTCGTTGCCACATTGGTAATCTATGCAAATATTATAGCTGCCCACTGGCAAGTCCATAGATGAGGCATCTATTTCAACAGGTATATAGGTTTTATAAAGGGCAAATACAAGAAGCAGCCCTGAAACTACCAACTGACCAATGAAAACCGGTTTCTTATAGGCCTGGAACTTTGTATTATTCAAGGTCTCCTGAATCAGTGCTTCATTATTTTTCTGAAGGAACCTTTTCCACAAGCACTTGATATATGCGGCAAGCTTATCAACAATGCTGCTGTGGGCCAGTTCATACAAGCTTACACAAGCCATGGGAATCAGTACAAATACATACATGTAGGTATACTGGCTCTTGCCTTCAGAGAACAAATGAAAGATAAAACCGCCTACCAAATACAGGGGAAAAACCAATGTGGTCTCCACCTTTTTCCTGTAGCGAATAAAAAAACCCAAGGCTGCACCTAAAATGATAATAAGCAGGCACTTGCTAAAGGATGAAACAGCCTTCTCCGCATATGCCCCAGTATAAAGAGACACCAAAAGAGGCTTGTCCACATACATATTGCCCTGCAGGTCCACAATAGGTCCGCACCATACTGATTCAAAAAGGGGATCGCACCACTCAGATATCACCTTGTGCAAATAAAAGACCAATGCCCTGGATGGATCATCCAGAGATGCCTGTATATTAGCTGATAGCTTATCCTTTTCGTACTCTAATTGCTTTGCAGCATCGTAGTCATTGTTTACATAGTCCCAAAGAGTAGAGCCATCGTACCAACCAGGGCCACGCTCAGTATTATCAAGGTCTGTGCCCATAGCTATATGGGCAAGCATAGGCTCAGGCTCTGCCATGTCAATCCCTGAAAGGGCCTCAAAGCCGGCCGTAACCAAGTCCGGCATCTTTAGTGGCAATACTAGTACAAGAATAATAGCCAGTAAAAGATAAAGCCTATGTCCCTTTTTCTGCAAAAGCCTGACCCAAAGCATGATAGCTATGGCAATAATGGCAATACTATAATTTTGCTTAAGTACTACAGCCAGTATGGCAAAAAGCACCATCAGAACAAGATGTTTTGCTGATGGCTTATCAGATGTGCAGATACATACAAAAAAATAAAATGCCACCATACTACAGGCAAAGCCCGGTATTGTGCCATATCCAAACATGACCATGAAAAGCTGGGGCAAAAATAAAAGCTCCACCAGATATGTCAGCCTAGTAATGACAGGATTGTCAAAAAGCCTACTGGCAATCTGACAGCCGCACCAGTTTATTAGCAAGACCCAGCCAATATTAAAAATATAGAGTATCTTACTGTTATCCCATATAAGGTGCAAGGCAGTATCATAAAGAACAAGCCCCAACTGAAAAGGGAACCTGGTGAAATAGCCATCATATTGAAGCTGGGCAAAATCCCCCTTTAAAAAGGAGCCTGCAGCCTCCCAGCATATCATGGAGTCCGCCCTGATAAAGGTGTCACAGTTTATAATGATATAGCCTAGGGCTGCTACATATAAAACAGTAAGTGCTGCTAAGACATAGGTGCTTTTTTCACTCTTAAGCCAGCTCCTTGCAGCCCACAGGATAAAAATGAAGGTAATAAAAAGCAAGGGCAAATTAAAATAGGACCTGACAATTGTTACAGTCTCATACAAATCATAAGCATTATGGCTAGTCCATATAAGATTGGCCATAAAAATCCCTGTCAATATAACCACAGAAAAGCCCCATATTACCTTTTTGTCAAAGGCAGCCAGGCAATCCATTATTTTTTTTCTTTTATCATTTAATAGCATTTTTTCCATAACAAAATTGATTTTTATAAAAGATTATAAGCACTAGCAAAGCCACAAGGGATATAAGCTCTCCCCCTATTCAACCCTTATTTTCACAAGAGCAGCCCTCTCGTCAGTATTATTTGTAGCAGTAAACTGGATATCCTTAACTGAATCTGTGATGGTAAGGTCTACTACAGCAGTTGTCTCGTCCTGACTGAGAATCTCATAGCTGACAGCCTCAGGTTTTTCTGCAGAATATATGTCCAAATCGCAGAAATTAAAGCCGTAGCCCTCGTAGGTAACCCTATAGTTTCCCGGCTCAATGCTGCAATATGGGCCATAAACTATGCCGCCCTTATCCATATAAATCTCGTTTTCTGTCCGGGTACCCAGCCAGTTAAAATACAGCTCTGATACATCCAGCACACCGTCATGGACACCATCTCCCATATCAGCTGCCGCATCATGATCAAATACATATACATACAAATCAGTAGAAGTATATGAGCCGTCAAACTCAGTGCTCAGATACACATCCTCAATAACGAAATCCTCCACCGGGTCTCCCAACTGTATATAGATAGCGCTATTGGATACCGCATCCTCTTCCCTTGTGAGCATAACAAAGGTCTTGTCACAATCGCTCTCAAAGACATTGCTGTCATTTAAGCAATAGTATTTATTGATGGTACGCTCTGCCAGCTGTACACCGCCCATTTGAATAGCATTATTGGAATATACCTCTATAGGATACCCGGTCCAGTAGCTGGCATAGCCATGAGTCAGACCGTGTTCTGAAAGAGCATGGCATATTTTTTCATAGGATGCCATGCCAGCCTTGCTGTCAGTATCGCTAGCTAATAGAGCAAAGCATTCAATAATAATAGCCACCACAAAAAGCATTTCCCACAAAAGGGCTTTATACCTTTTATTTTTAAGGAGATACTCATATATAAAACGTGCCGAAATAAGGATCCATACATAGGCTGAACTGAGAAGGTATCTCTCTGTACACTTGCCGCACAAAACTGCCACCATAAAAAGCACCAGGTTATGGACTATGCCAAAAATAAAATACAGCTGTACCTCTTTTGACTCTGCCTTGATCTTGACTGCCTGTAAAATAGGAATGACAAAACAGACAATAATGCAAAGAACAATACCTACAAGGCTCTGCAGGCCTAAAATGCTTACCACAGCTGCATCTGATTTATAGCCAAAGATATTAAAAAAGTCACATATAACAGTAAGGATATTGGCAAATACTGCCTCAACTGAGTCCTCTAGCACCAGATTTTCAACTCCGTTGCCCACCATAGAATGGGTTGCTGCAAGATATTTGTAGAAGACAAATCCCACAAGAGATGGAATCAATACAAAAAGAACTACCCTGACTAAGTATTTAAAATCAAGCTTGGCATCGCAGGTATTCTTTTCCCGAAGCTGAAGATATGCAGCAAACAAAAATGCCACAAGTACAGGCAGACTGTACTCAGCCAAATACCGGCTTCCTCCTGCAATCATAATAAAAAGCAAAATAGAGTGGACTGCAAGATGACCACGAGACTCTTCTTTTATCCCCTTATAGAGCAAATAAAAAACCAAGGTGACAGCTGCCATTTCCATGACATAGGCACCCATGTAGATAATCATATAGCGGGCTTCTGAGCTGCTCATACAGATCAAAAAAAGTGGGATAATAAGGGTCCAGCACTTGCTTTTGAATACCCTTTCAGACAAAAGGATAATACCTGCCACGGCAATACCTATTGTCACCAGTGTGCCTAAGACAATAGCAATACTCTTGTCGCCAATAAACATGCAAAAAAGCACCGCAAAGGGCATGCTATTAAAAATATAGAACTCGCCATTCATGTAGCTCCATTCTTTTGGAAAAAGACTGTGCTCTGCAAGAATGGCGTTGGCATAACGCAAGCTTTGGGCATTATCCCCCTGTATATGTGCTCTGCCATAGGTAAATAGAGAAAACAAGACTACTATGGCTACTACAACATTATATATAATCAGACGTGTATTTTTATCTGACAATAATTCTTTTATCTTTTTCATATTCCCCGTATCCTTACTTAAAATGGTGAAAAAACACTTACTGGCTAAAACTTCACCACGATGACTCCTTCAAGCTTTTTGATGGATCCGTATGCCGGATAGCTTGGCATCTCCTCCACCTCACTATAGCCATCAAAAAATGATGGATCTATCTCTTCGGGCTGAAAGCCGCACCAGATGCTCATAAAGTTTTTCCAGTTGCCGGCAGCTACGCAGGTAGGCCGCTCGTAAGGCACCATCATAATCTCATCCAGCCTGTCTCCAGTACCCCGGATGCTTACCATAGTATCTGCGTTAATATAGCACACAGGGGCGTCAGCATTATATCCCTCACAGCTTTTTATCTGGGCAATAAGCTGGTTAAAGTAGCCTATATCAGCAGTCTGCATCATGGTTGCCTTGAGGTAGCAGGCATTATCAAGACGAAGATTGCCAAGAAGCACCAAGGCTATGGCACAAATAAGTGCCTTGCACAAAAGAGTAAGACCTTTTTCTACCGCCTTAAGGTCAAAGCCTTCATACTCACTGACTGTCATGTGAATAACTACTATCATAAACACATAGACAAAGCTTTCTGCATAAGCCATACGAGCCCTTACAGATACTGCATCTACCATAAAATATACGAAGTGGGATGCCAGCGGAAATACCACTATAAGAAGAAGCAGCTCTAAGGACTTGATATAATTTTTCTTATAAATCAAGCTGGCAAACAAAGCAAAGAGCATAATGCCGCAGATAACAAGACCTGCCCAGAGAAAGTAGGTATTGTTGTAATAATACATGCTGGCTTCCACGCCTGTGGTTGGATTGAAAAACTCCTTGTAGACTGTGGCAATTCGCATCAAATAGCCTGACAGGCTGGTAGCTCCCATGCTGCCAAAATCCATGGCGCCATAGCTGCTCATGGACAGCCCCTCAATCCTAAGGCATATCTTATTAAAAAGCACATACTCTACCAAAGTAGCCACCAAAACAGCCAGCTGCTTTAGGGCTAAGATAAAGTAGTCCTTTATAGTAAGGTCATTTTCATAGGTATACTGTATAAAATAGAGGCAAATAAGGGCCAGGCAGGCGCCAATATTTACCTGATAAAGTCCCATAGAGCAGGCCATGGCAAAGGAAGCCACAATCCCCCACATAAGACTTTGCTGCTTCAGCCACATAAAAAGTGCAGCAAAAGCTATCATAAGCCCTATATAGTAATATGGCACTGTAAACATAAAGCCCATCATGGATGTGATAGCCGGCCACGACACCAAAATGCCTGCAGTAATAATCATTAAAGCCCTGGACCTTATATGCAAGGCCTCAATAACTACATAGGCTATAGCCCCCAAGGCAAGGACTGTGGCCATGCCATTTAAGGTAGAAGTGGACCATATTTCTCCACGAAAAAAGGTCTCCAGCTTGTCTATGATGCCAAGCATCCACCGGCCGAAGACGAAGGTCACTCCCAGGCTGTCCATTGCCTCAGACTCATCCTGGAAGGCAAATTTATTGAAAATAGCCATGCCGTGGGCTATGAGGCCCCAGATAAGAGATACCAGCATGACCTTTATAAAGCGTTTATTTTTCAGCAGATTTTCTACCATAATACCTGCACTACCTTCCACACCATCTGCAAATTTTGTTATCGCAGTGATGCTTTTCACATATATTTATCTTACTGCCAAGAATCATGGCTGGCCTGTATAAGACAGTGGTTTTGATGAAGGTCCTAACAGCCCACTTCAAGCCCTTTTTAGGAACAGACCGGTAAGGCAGACCCAGCTCTTTGTAAACCCTGTCATTTTCTATATCTGCCTGCTCATTGTGCATATAGCTTACCCCGCTTCCAGAAAAGAAAGCTACCGGCAGGTCAATATACTTGAATCTCACACTGTCATCTGTATAGCAGGTCAAAAAGAACTTATTGTCTGCAGCTATGCGATATGAAGTATCAAAAGGATGCTGCTGCATCAATTCCCTTTTGACAAACATGCCAGCATGAGGAATCATGCCGCCTTTGTAGGTAGCCTTGTCTCTTGCTGCGTCATTGGTATACATGTGCTGGTAGCCTATCCTGTCAACAATCCACATATAGCAGCTCAAAATGTCTGTGTCCTCAGACAGATTTTCTACCACCTTTGCAATTGTGTCAGGGCCTGCCAAGCAGTCATCAGAACCAATAATCTCTATATAGTCTCCAGTGGCAGCAGCAACACCCTTATTAAAAGCATCATAGATACCCTTATCTGGCTCTGATACCCAGTAAGCAATATTCTTCTCGTATTTGTGAATCAAATCTACAGTATTGTCTGTAGAACCACCATCAATAATAATATATTCAATATTTTTATAGGACTGATTAGCAATACTGGATATTGTCTGCTCTAAGGTCTCCCCCGCATTAAATGTCGCTGTAATAATAGATATTTTAGGTTGGTACATATTCCCCTCCTGATTTTTGTTTTACTGATATTTTCCCATGAAAAAAATCAGACAATCATTTTTCATTTTATGTCATATCTATGTTTATTGCAATAAAAACAAGCCCCTGGGTTTCCCCAGGGGCCTGCTTTTATTTCTTAATTACGTCTATTATCTTACGGCCAAGCTCGGCACCTACGTTGCCTCCCAAGGTCTTGCCAAAGGAGCCGCCCAGCTTTTGGCCAGCCTCACGGCCAATCTGACGACCAACCGTACCGGCAGTAGTCTTTGCCACAGCCTTGGCTGCATCTCCCACAGCCTTTTCTGTGTCAGTCTTTTGCTTGCCCTTTTTGACATCCTTCAGCTTCTTTTCAAGCATGGACAGCTGCATCTTGTTGATATCCGGATAGTCCCCCATATTTTCCTGGATATAATCAATCACATCCTGCAGCTCCTCCACGTCATCCACTGTGATGCCATTGTCCGCCGCAATTGTTAGCAGGCTCTCCAAGAGCTGCTGCTCTGCCTCATCCAGCTTCATACGCTGTTTCAGGTCTTTTACATTAATTTGTCCCATAAAAACCTCCTTATAAAAAATATGTACTCCCAGAATTCATCTAAAAATCAATCATTCTAACTATCTTTAAAAGAATCCGAGAGTACATTAAGACCCATATAAGCTCCCAATACATTAATTAAAATCCTTAGTCTCTCCCACACTAAGGCTTTTTAAAAAGTACTTATCCAACTAAATCAAACTATAATACCTTGGACAAAAAGTCCTGGGCCCTGGCATTGACCGGATGCTCGAATACCTGCTCTGGAGTGCCCTCCTCAAGGATATGTCCCCCGTCCATGAAAAGAACTCTATTGGCCACTTCTCTTGCAAAGCCCATTTCGTGGGTAACAACAGCCATGGTCATGCCATCCTCTGCCAGTTCCTTCATAACTCCAAGAACCTCTCCTACCATCTCTGGGTCAAGTGCAGATGTAGGCTCATCAAAAAGCATCATCTTTGGCTTCATGGCCAGAGAACGAACGATAGCAATACGCTGCTTTTGACCTCCTGAAAGCTGGGCTGGATAAGAGTTTGCCCTATCCTGCAGGCCTACACGCTTAAGAAGCTCCATAGCCTGAACCTCAGCCTCATCTTTTCCCATAAGTCCCAGCTTGACAGGGGCTACAGTGAGATTTTTAAGCACTGTCATATGAGGAAAAAGATTAAAGTGCTGGAAAACCATGCCCATCTCTGCCCGGACCTTGTTGATATTGACAAAGGGTGATGTGACCTCCACTCCATCAAAGGTAATAGTACCTGAGTCAGGCTGCTCCAAAAGGTTGAGACAGCGCAGAAATGTAGACTTACCGGAACCGGAAGGGCCTATGATAACCACCTTTTCTCCCTGTGCTATATGCTGTGAAATATGGTCCAAAACCAGGTGGTCCCCAAAGGATTTGGTCAAATTATTAACGGTGATCACTGACTCTCAGCCTCCTTTCCAATCTGCCTAAAACAGTACTTATTCCAAGTACCATAACAAGATATATAGCTGCCACTACAAGAAGAGGCAGCAGGGCATCAAAGGTAGTGCCACGGATAATATCACCACCACGGGTCAGCTCATTGAGACCAATGTAGCCGCAGATAGAGGTCTCCTTTAACAGAGTAATAAGCTCATTAACCAAGGATGGCAGGCAGGTACGGATAGCCTGAGGCATAATAATCAGCTGCATGGTCTGGACATAATTAAAGCCCAAAGACCTGCCGGCCTCCAGCTGGCCTCTGTCCACTGCCATAATACCGCCACGGAATATTTCCGACACATAGGCACCAGAATTAATGGAAAAAGTCAGCACCGCCACTGTTACCTTGCTGTCACAGGTCACCATGATAATAAAGTACATAATGAGAAGCTGCACCAGGGTAGGTGTGCCTCGGATAATGGTGACATAGAGGCGACATATTGCATTTAAAATATTTAAAGCAATAGCCCTGACACCACGCTCAGCACCCTTTGGCATCTGGTCATGGGCACAGCGAATAACCGCTATAACCATACCAATGACAATACCTAAAAGGCAGGCCAAAAGGGTCACTATAAGAGTGACCTTGAGACCGCTGGTGATAAATTTCCAACGGTCCTGCACTATAAAGTCCTGGGTAAATTTTGTTGCTAAATCAGAAAAGAAAGCTGTCATGATAAAATCCTATTCTGCTGTAATGTACTTGTCGACAATAGACTGTACAGTACCATCAGCAATAAGCTCGTCGAGAGCTGCATTGAAGGCATCCTTAAGGGCATCGTTGTCCTTTGAGATGCAGGCTGCATATTCCTCTGAGGCATACTCTGCATCAAGAATCTTGAGGCCTGTTGTAGCTGCAACATATGACTTTGCAGGCTCATTGTCAATGATAACCGCATCAACCTTGCCCTGGGTAAGAGCCATAACAGCATCGTTGCCCTTTGAGTACTGATCCACATGGTCTGAACCTAAGTCAGCTGATGCGTAAATGTCACCTGTTGTACCAAGCTGTACGCCAACCATCTTGTCAGCCAGGTCATCTACTGATGTAATATCGCTGTCCTCAGGTACTATAATAGACTGAATACCTGTAGCATAGGTAGATGAGAAATTAATATTCTTAAGACGGTCCTCAGTAACTGTCATACCAGCCATACCTACATCAGCCTTGCCTGTTGAAACAGCTGTGATGATAGAATCAAACTCCATGTCCTCGATCTTGAGAGTAAGGCCAAGCTTCTCGGCTACTGCTGCAGCGATCTCAGCATCAATACCAACTATCTCCTCTCCCTCATAGTACTCGTATGGTGGGAAGTAAGCATTGGTAGCCATAGTAAGAACGCCATCAGAAACTGTAGTAAAATCAGCTGCTGAAGCTGTATCGTCAGAAGCCTCTGTAGTCTCAGTAGTCTCTGTTACTGCATCACTTGACTCTGTAGATGAGCCACAACCTGCAAACATAGCGGCAGTCATAAGGGCTGCCATAGTCAATGATAATAATTTCTTCTTCATATCTTGGTCTCCTTCTTATAAATTAAATACTTTTATAAAAAAATAGAGCGATGAGGGACTAAGCTTCATCGCTCTAAACCACTATAATTTTAAAGCGGTAAAATGTCAACTTTATTCACTTAATTTGCATAAAAAGTGAATTTCAATAGAAGCTTCAAATGCAAATCACTTTTTAGTCTTCCCACACTAACTCACAGTCTGCCACATCTACTAAGCTATCCATAAATACCTCATGTAGCCTGTCTGATACCTGCTGCTTTGTAATACCTTTTTTTAGGATAACCTGGAGGAAGCCTCCACCGCCGGCACCACATACCAGACGGCCGTCGATATAGTCCTCTATGCTGGCAAAAATCTGCTCAATGAGGGTGTTGCTGCTGCCGGCGTCCACTTTTTTGCTGAGGTCCCAGTGATAGTCCAAAAGCTTGGCAAACTTGTCTACATTGCCACGCTCCAGCTCAAATCGCATAAGGACGGCAGTCTTTTGTATTTCTTCCAAGGCAAAAATACTGTCAGGCTCATTACCTACATAGCGGCCAACTACATCTCTAAGCAGGTTTCTAGCCAGTCTTCGCTGGCCTGTATATATAAGGCAAAAGCGGTCTTGCAGCTCCTGGCGTGTCTCAGGTGCCACATCTACATGGGCCACCTTGATATGCTGGCACATACCTGGCATGGATGATATGTACTTAAGGCCCGGTGTGATGCCACCTACCTGGTCCTGCCAGCCACCGCCGGTAGACATAATTTGCTCCATGGCAAGCACGTATGCATAGAGGTCTTCGTCGGTATAATCCACTCCCATAAAGTCGCAAACGCACTTGACGCAGGCGGCTGATAGGATAGAGGAAGTACCAAGGCCACTGCCCTTTGGCACCCCTGTCACCTCAGAGTGCATGATGAAGCCTCCCCCTAAGCGGGTCAGTATATCATCAAGTGTAAGATCTGCCCCCTCTTTTGGAATTATGCCACAGGCTATGAGACAGGCCTTTTGCAAGGCAAAAGGATCAAATGGATCTCCGGTCCGCTGCAAATCCTCTAAGGAATCAAATTCTCCGTGGACATCCATATCTCGGCTGTCAAAAATAATCCTGTGGTCTGGTATGCGCTCCAAGGTAACCTCTACCGGCCGCTGTCCATTGAGAAGGATGGCAATATTTAATACTGTGCCTCCATTTTCATTGCAATAAGGGGGAGTATCACTCCAGCCACCGCCCCAGTTGACTCTAAGAGGCAGCTGCACCACATGGCGGTCCTTAACTATATGGGCCGACTCATTGTAAGTAACATTATTTAGTGTAGCCTTTAGTATCTCAGACTGGATAGTCTTAAAGCACTCCTGTATCTCATTTTCATCATCCATAATAGTGCCTATATAATAATGGAGGCGTATTTTTTCTCCAAAATCAGCACTAGCCAGGCGCTTTTCAAGCCACTCATGCTGTATCTTAGTTAGGGCACCACGCTTTGGCAAGGAGGCTGCAGGCTGGTGAGAACCAATAGCCTTGGCTATCTCATCCATCTCCACCAGATCCATCATGCGCTTATTCCAGGCTATGATGGCATCAGGGTCCGCCGCATTAAAGCCTGTACATAAAGACTGACGCTGTCCTTGCTTCCAGGCATCCTTGCCCCCCTCGTCCGAGCCTGTCACCAGACCATATAGGGCAAGAGCTGCATCTACAGCCTCTGTTATAGTGGCCTTGGCTGGGTATAAATTGGCAGTCCAGAGGCTGTGAGGCTCCCCTTCCTGCCACAGGTCTGTTGCCAAGTCAGCCGCCAGCTGGTCCAAATCCTGGCCAAAGAGCTTGTTTTCCTTAGGATTATCATCTATGCCAAAAATACGAACCACAAAGCTGCCATCACTCTGCTTGAGACCATGTAAAACCACACCATCCGGCACTGTCACATCCTGCAGCTCCACATAGGAAATAAGGCAATGACTGCCCAGGGTGGCATTGTCATGGACATAGGATACCTCCAGGTAGCAATCATCACCTACAGCAGCCTTTGAGGAAAGGACTGAATTAAAACCAGCTGTAGGCAAATTCCCCGGTATAGAGCTTCCCACTACTGAAGACCAGCCTAGGCTGGCATACTCATCTACGCCGCCACACATAAGATCAAGTATCTCGGCTGTAGTGCCAAAATGAATAAACTTGGCAGGAGCCAGGCGAAGAAGCTTCATGCGATATGGACGCATAACCTGCCATACCCTCTCGCGAGCTTCTATAAGCTCTGGACAAAGCTCCCCTTCGGGCTTTTCCTTATAAAAGGCCTCAAGGGTAGAATCCTCAGCCAAAGGATAGAGAAAATCTGCATATAAGGACAATCTTGTGCGTTCATTGACATACTTATCGTAACCCTCAGCTGTATCAATAAGAGAATACAAAGACTCCATCATCTGGGTGCTGAAAATCAGAGCTCCTGTATCTATATCCACACAGTCAGCCTCGTTAACTGCGCCAGCTGACCTAAGCTCTGCCACGGATTTCTTTTGCAGGCAGCACTGTACCTTACCGTCAGCCCCACCTAGATATACGCCGTGGTTCTTGCCTGTCTCCACATCTTCCTTGAAGGAAATAGCGGCGGCTCCCACATTGTTGTAATCAATCTGCAGTGGGTTAAAGAGCAAGAGTACATCACCAGACAACAGCACCATGCCCTCACGTATACGGGATGGCACTGAGCTCATGCTGATCATAAACTCGTCAAAAAGTGTGGCAGACCGGCCATCAGGCAGGCTGTGTGGCACCGGTGAAAAGAGCTTGCCATGGGCAGAATATTGAGGCACACGCTTGGAGTCACCACCAGAGTGGATGACCAAGACTCTGAGCCCTTCAAAGGACTCCTCCTGACTGCGGAGGTACTTTAGCACCTCCAAGGTGGCACCGCCAGAGCCTACTCGCTTGCCATCCCTATCTGGGATGGCAACAAATTTTGTTTTTTCAGGCAAAAATGAGTGGCGATCTTCTATTTGTTTTGAAAAGCCCTCAGCCTGCTTTTGGTTGGAGGCTGTTAAAAATACATAGTCCCACACTGGAAAATTTTTATTTTTTAGTGATCTACTATAATCATCCCAACAATCCTGATAGGCTTGAGATAAAAATAAAGACTTTAATTTATTCATCTAACCCACTCTCCCTAGCTTTTTTCATCATACATACCTAATATATTTTTATACTTTTCTATGTTTACGTCCTGCCTGTTTATTAAGTTCTTGAATTGTTCTTTCATGCACTTCAAGAGCATTAACCATAGTTATCTTGTCACAGGAATTCATAAAATCATTCAATTCAAGAGTAAATTCTCCTCCAGTAGTAGAATCAACATCCTTTTCATAAAGCATTCCTATGGTTACTTCCTCTTCATTCTTTGAATTACGCTTCAGGCGATACTCTGTAGTAGCCCTTCCCAATGGATTACGAAGTGAAACATAACAATGATTATTTTCTTGATAAACCCTTGTAACAGTAAAAGCAAACCCCTGAGGGACACCATTCTTTGCTGCGTTTAACTCTTCCAGCTCTCCAGCATTACTAAATACATTTCCAAACATTTTAGAGTGAACAGTTACAGGCAAGTATTTTCCAATAGCATTTTCCATTAATCTATACCACTCCTCTGCCTGTTTGGTATAGTATACTTTGTCTGACAATAAATTAGCCCGATATCCAAAAATATAATCAACGTCTTTGTCCTGCTTTAAGCCTGCCTCCATTAGGTCTTGACCTATTTTTTTGATCCAGCGCATAACATTGTTATCTGTCTTCATTCCTGGGAATGCATATTTTAGATCTTTCAGCAATTGATAATATACATTGCCTCTTTTATCCTGATGCTTCCAGTTTTTGATATCCATCAGAGTATCTCTTATGTCCTCAACAGTTACCGCTCTATAAGTCTTACTCTCTTCAGCAAACATCCGATATTTTAATTCTATAAAGAGTGCATCCTCTATATATTCCCTGATAAAGACCTTCATACTATCATCATTTTTCTCAGTATCAACTGCTGATTTCCAAAATTTCTTAAAGACGTCTCCTGATAAAAAAGCTGAGTCATTTAGTGCATAAAACTGGGACAATTCCTCGGTTTTCGTATAACCCAACAAGTTATTAAAGGCATCCTTGCTTTGGACATCTCTAATCCATAAAGGAGTTTTAAAATATGCTTCCTTCAAAAATGCTTTAGGTTTTCTTTGATTCTTTACATATGGTATCAGTTCATCAATTTCTGTCGTAGGATAGGCTACTTTCTGGTCTTTTGTTTTGAAGGCTTTTGCATAAGCTTTTTCCATAATCTGAACCCATAATGAGTTCTTTGCACTATAATAGCCTGCTATTTTTTTAGAAACGTATACCGTATGATTTTTATCAAAGGTCACCTTTACTACTTTTCCATAATCTTTCATCATCGAAGAAATTTGACCACTACCTTTTTTTACAATAGCCGTAATAGGTGCTAATAAACGGTCATCCATAAGATTGCCCAGTATTACATCTTCTATACATGGATTATGAGGGAATAATGGTACATCAGTCTTATCCAAAATCATCTTTTCCCGATACGTACTAAAATTATTTTTTATTTGTTCTTCATCATCCTTTTTTTTCTGTTTTTGCTCTTCTGCAGTACCTTCATATTCATAATTATCTAGGGCCTTAAGGGCCTTAGCTTCCTCTTTTTTCAGCTTTATGCTTAGATATTCTGCAGCTAGACCATCTTCCTCTTCACATTTTTTAATTTCATCTTCCAAGGATGTTGTAGAATCCCCAAGACAATTTGCGCCGTAAATAGCAAGGTAATGATTTGTCAGACTTTTACATGCTTCTTCCTCTTTCTCGGTCTTATTCTGCTTGGCATTCCATTTACTTACTGCTTTTGACATTTCTTCAAATGCCTTGTAATAAGATTCTTTTAGCCAATTGCCCGCTTTAACTTCCTTAAAATAGGCTTCAAGGGCAGCATATACAGGAGCAACGCCCTCAATATCTTTATTGTTTTCATTGAGCTCAAGCCAGTTAATAAGCTCAGCTTCCTTAGTCTTACCTGGACGATTAATACGCTTTACCGGGGCTATTACCCTTTCATCACCTAGGGTCCGATCAACATCCGAGTTATAGGTATAGAAAGTACAATCCGAAGACATAACATCGTCTATAAGATTAAGATTGTAGTTGACCTTATATAAATCCTTTCTGAAAAGAACAAGCTTTTTATCATTTATGTCCTTCTTTACCTCATCGATTTTATTTTTTAACATAGTAAAATCATTGTGAGATAAGTTCTTAAATAAACGCCGATAATCATTAATATTTAAATTAAACAGCTTTGTAGCCAACTCAATGTTCATGCCACGGTTCACTCGCTCTTTTTTCAGATTACTCCTAAAATATTGTGAAGCCTCCATTTTATAGGCCGTGATATCTTGATATGCAAAATCTACAGCTTCTTTTCCATCCTGTTCTTTTCTCGTTTCTTGCGAAAGCTTTACCTTATAGTCTTCTCGCTCTCTTTGTACCCCAAAAATTCTATCTAAAGTTTGAATATTTACCTTCTTTTCAACAAGCTCCGGGGACCAGAAGCTATTCACGTCCTTTTCCTTTGAGATTTTATCGTACTCTTTGCGTACCTCAGCCATATCTATGTAACCTTGTGTCTTTTCAGGCAACTGAAAACTATCTTCTATTCCAAGCAAGGCCGCCATTCGGTCATAGGCTATATGCATTTTTTCATCAGCAGTGGCATTCTCAGGGATAGGGTACTTTTTTTCGATTTTTCTAATAATATTATCCCTCTCCTTATCTTTCAGTTCCTCTGCAAATTTCTCGGCTTCATCACGCTTTCTTTTTTCAGCTGCCTCAGCGTCAGCTTTCTTTTTAGCCTCTATTATACGATCATTTTCTTGCTCTTCCCAAGATTTTAAACCATCTATATTTCTTAAACCTAGAACTCGAACGTTATTTATAATGTTCTTTTCATTTGTTTGCTTATTTTCCTTGGATTCTTCAGGCTTTTGCTTGTTCTCTTCTTTCTTGACTTCTTCTACCTTATTCTCTTCTTTCTTGGCTTCTTCTACCTTGTTCTCTACTTCCTTGACTTCTTCTATCTTGTTCTCTTCTTCCTTGGCTTCTTCAAAATTCTGCTTGTTTTCTTTGCCTGGATTTTTTACTTTATCTTTATTAATCTTTTCGTCAATTTTCTTATTGTCGTCTTTCTTTTTCTCTTCTTCCTTGACTTCTTCGGCTTCCTTGTTTTCTTCTTTCTTGGCTTCTTCAGCTTCCTTGTTCTCCTCTCCCTTGATTCCTTCGACGTTTTTCTCTACTTCCTTGATTTCTATAGGCTCTTCCTTGTTCTCTTCTTCCTTAGCATCTTCAACTTTCTCTTCATGATTTTTCTTGTCCTCTACGACTTGTTTTTCAACGTCCTCTTTCTTGACCTCATCTTTCTTGATGTCCTCTTTCTTGACCTCTTCCTCAACCTTCGGATTTTCTTCTACCTTCTTCTCTTCAAGCTTAGGCTCCTTTTTCTTATCATTTTCTACCTCTTGATAAACAAAGTCACTTGTTTTGCTAAACTCCTGAATCAAGAGATTGCCTACCAAAAGCTCCTTGTGAATCTCAGCCACCTTTTTTAGATTTATGTCGTCTATATTTCCATTAGAAATCTGGGCGTTTAGCTCATTGTAGGCTCCCTGCAAAGCACCCTGTCGCAGTATCATGATTAGTACCTTGGAATGAGCATTCCCAAGCTTGTTTGTTGCCGGAATATCCGAAAGTGCATCCTTATAAGAACCGAAAATGTTATAATCTACACCCATTTCCTCCAATTTTGCAAAAATACGATGTACTCTATTTTGCAAAGCATTTTTATCTAAATTCTTTGCTTTAAGGAGTGCCTTACACTCTGCTTCAATCCAAGAAAATTTCTGGAGTCTATCTGATACGACAAGGTTATTAGTAAAAAGATTATTAGTAATAGCATCTTTTCTTATAAAAGCATTCTTTAAATATTCTTTTTCAATTACATCTATAGCTAGCTTATTATCTCTCCCCCTCTTTTTATTTAAAGACTCAATATACTTATTGTTAATATTACGCAAATCCTTAGAGCCAAGAATAGCACTATAATGCTTTTTTAATTTTTTCAGCTCACTTTTTCTGGAAAATCTATAGAGCATTTTCTTGTTTACCCCATCAGGAATATGGTCTATTCGATCCTGCTGCTGTCTTTCTCTATCCGCAACCTTATTATAAAGCGCAGTTAGACTAAAGTTGTTCTCATTTTTCATTTGAGCTATGTCTCTCTGAATAGCGTCTTTTACTTCCTGCTTTGTGTAACTCTGAAATTCATTTGGCATAATATTTTCCCCTTTCCAAATCTATATGTACTCTTTAAGTAGCATTTACCAAAAAAATAATTTTCTTTTAACTCAGTAGTTAAAATCCCCCTAAATATTAACGAAGGTGGTGTAAACTACTTACCAACGGCCTGGGCAATAGTTTGAATAACAAGCTTTATATCCAAAGGCTTTGCAATGTGAGCATTCATTCCTGCCTTCTTGGTTGCTATCCTGTCCTCTGTAAAGGCGTTGGCTGTCATGGCTATAATCGGAATAGCTGCTGCATCAGGACGATCCATTTGTCGAATAAGCTTTGTTGCTTCATATCCGTCCATAACTGGCATCATAATATCCATAAGAATGGCATCAAATTCAAAACTATCGCTCTTTGCAAAGGCATCCACTGCCTCTTTTCCATTTTGAACCTCAACAACCGCTGCCCCTTCCTTTTCAAGCAAAAATTTGCCAATCTCCATATTCAGGCTGTTATCCTCCACAAGAAGTATCTTTAAGCCACTGATAGAATCTGTAATTGGCTTGCTTTCCTGTATTTTATCCATCTTTTCACTTTTATCAATTTCAAAGGGGATAATAACAACAAAGGTACTTCCTTTATCCTTCTCACTTTCCACAGTGATTGTGCCACCCATCTTATAGGTCAGCTTTTGAGTAATTGACATGCCAAGGCCTGTTCCTCCGTACTCGGAGCGAGACTTCTCATCCTCCTGGGTAAATGGCTCAAATATATGCTTTACAAATTCTGGCGACATGCCAAGGCCAGTATCTCTACATTTGAACTCGATGTTCACCATATTCTCATCACATGAAATTTCTCTGCATGAAATATAAATCTTACCATTTACCTTATTATATTTGATTGCATTGCTTAAGATATTGGTCATGATTCTCTTGTAATGAACCGGACTTCCAATCAGCCGTAAATGCATGGCGCTGCAATCTTCTTCTATAATCTCAATGCCTCTTGCTTCTGCCTGTCTGCTGACAAGAGTAAAGACATTTTTTGCAATTTCCTGCAGATTAAATGGCTCATGCTCTAGAACAACATCACCAGATTCAAGCTTGTTCATATCCAACACTTCATTGATGAGTTCCAAAAGTACCAGGGCTGATTCCTTTACTTTTACTCTGCACTTATCCCTTTTTGGGATATCCTCCCCACACTGCTCTGCAACATCAAGCATTCCAATAATACCATTTAGGGGTGTGCGGATATCATGGCTCATTCGCAAAAGA
This sequence comes from bacterium, assembly GCA_963649335.1. GTDB lineage: Bacteria > Bacillota > Clostridia > Lachnospirales > Lachnospiraceae > Pseudobutyrivibrio. The sequence continues at coordinate 11,442 of CAVJHG010000016.1, read as the reverse complement.
AAATCTGTCTTGGACCTATTTGCCTGCTCTGCATCCAGCTTGGCAGCAATGAGCTTTTCCTGATATGCTTTTTCCTTTTCTCTAGTTAGCTTCAATTCATTTAAGGCATTCTTTAATTCTTTATTTTCCTGCAGTACATAAATCATATTTTTCAGCTTGTTGGCGTCCAGTGCAAAAAGACAAAAGACCATGCCATATACAATAGAAAGCCTGCCCATCCACTCAATATCATAAACTGTGGACATAATGGTTGCGGCAATGATGAAGAATGCAATGAGCAAGAGTATAAATGTGTTTATTTTCTGATTCTCATCGTGCTGTTTTATAACATAGTATACAAACAAGAGAACATAGCCTATTACAGTAATGACAAAAACCCAGCCCAGTGGCCCTCTGACAAAGTGATTAGTATCACTAAAGGAATAAACCTTGTCTGTAAAAAAAGGTGATATGGCAAAAACCACACAGATAAAAATAGGAAGTGCCAATAAAGTCTGAGCTGTCTTGCTCTTTTCATGAGGCCAAACGAAACGTATAAAAAGATACACTAATACAGCCCTGAGGACATATGCAGCTGCCGATAGTATAATTCGCAAGGCAGTAGGCTGGCTCCAGTAACCTGTTATTTTTTCCAGGTTGAATATAATCAGCTCTGCGCATTCACAATAGAAGATGTTCATAAACTTGCTTACATCCTCTTTATCTAACACATTTTCTTTCTTTAAAATGACCCAAATAAATATAAGTCCTATTATTTCTGCAAAATTGTTACTTAAAAACATTTCTGCTGTCATCTTAATTACCTCTTTTTATCAGATTTTAATTGTCAAAACTCACTTACAAGTCTTGTCCCTTTTAATTCAAGTCTGCTTTAGCAAACAGGCAATCACTCTATTCTTCTTGCATCAAGTGATGATTTCTCTTTGCTTCATACATAATATTGTCCGCCTGCTTTAACATGTCAACAATATCATTTTGTTTTTCTTCCCACAAAGCCCCCATGGAAACGCTGACCTTTCGGCTATCCATTTCCTTTTGAAGCTGTTCTACTTTGTTGAAAAATACGTCTTTTTCAACCTCTGAATCAGCAACCACAAACTCATCTCCACCGACTCTAAATGACCTCCCCGGAAAAACTGCTTTAAGAGCAGCTGCAGCCTGGCATATCAGATCATCTCCTGCTATATGTCCATACATATCATTAGTTTCCTTGAGATCATTTAAATCCATGTAGACTATACCGATGTTTTTTAACAGCTTTCCATCATATTCATCCACAAGGCTAATGTATTTATTTCTGTTATATAGGCCTGTCAGCATATCACGATAGATCAGGTCCTCCAACTGCTGCTGCTTTTCCCTTCTTTCTAAGCTGTTGGTAATAAAATACTGAATAGAAGATAAAAGTGTAGGATCATCAAAGTGGTCTTTAGGATTATCCACGCCCAAGAATCCTATGATTTCCTTATTCTTTTTAAGGGGCACTGCAATGAGATTGTTTATATCCTGGTCCTCAAGTATTTCATAGGAATCCCGGCCCTTCTCCTGCTCTAAATTTGCCATAAAATAGACTTCATCATTTTCAAAATATGGCATCCACTCTGATACAGCCTCAATAGGAACATACTGCAGATTGTCTATCTGTACTGACACTCCCTCCCTGACGTATTCATAGGTATTTTGAACTATCTTTCCGTCTTCTATTATTTCAAAAATATAACTTCTATCTGCCTCAAAATACTCATTGATAACACTGAGCAGATTGTTGATTGCCACATTAATATCCACATCGGAAGATAAGGCTTTAATGCAACGCTCCAATGTTTTAGATATACTAAGACGTTCCTCCATCTTTTTTGTTCTATCAAAGCAATTCCTGATATATATGCACAGGGACACGACTAAGCATAAGATACAGCCGCAAAAAAGCACTACGGCTGGGTTTAACTGACTAGAATTCATTTAATTTTCCTCTTTTACTGCAAAATATAATGTGTGTAATTTGAATATTCTGCCTCTACTTCCATGGCAGACCTAGCTAATATCTATATTTTCGGACGGAAACGTCCTAAATTATAGATATTATAGCCTACCCGCTAGTATAAATCTATTTTCATCGATGAAAAAAGCTGCACTTCTACTTGGTTAAAGTAATTCAAGTATAAATCAACATCCTCTCTTTTGACATATAAAAAGTGCTTCTACTTAAGCCTGTAGGCAAGCAGAAGCACTCTTTATCTTTATTTAGTTTTTCTCATCTTCTTTTTTTCTCTTCCAACCCCCACTGCTGGTTTTCACTGTCTGAAAGCTGACTTAGAAAAACAGCACCGCTTCCAGTATCATAGGTCAGTGCCCAGGACGACTGGTAGATAATGTTGACCTTGCCATCGACACTACTTTTGCGGATATTCCACTTTTGCCAATCCTCATTGTCGGATATAGAAAACTGTACCGGCAGCCCCTCAGAAGCTCCGCCATCTGCTACATCAAGACATAGGTTTTCATTTTCCAAGCATATATATACATTATCATCGGCTTCTGATGCCCTGATGTAAATGGGCATGCTGCCCTGATCAGAAATCATAGCCCCGCGTGCAGCAGGATTGTCGGAATTTACTGCCCCTGGCATAATAGAAACCCCGCTATCGTTTCCGGTGGATAGAGCATAGCTTCCCGTCTTTACATGGACATAGGTCCTTTCTGAAATATATTTATCAAAGGCTTCAGTGTCATCATTTTTTAGGAAAACATAATTGCCAAGCTTTGTATTTCCAAAACGAATAATGCAGGCAATTATCAAAAATATGCCAGTAGCTACAATATATTTTTTACATTGTAGGGAGCCCAAGCTAATAGTCCCTGATTTTTCACAGAGGATTCCAAAGCCCTCCACCGACAGGGGAATCAATAACATAAAATACGGCAGAGTATATTGGCATTTGGCTTCCCAGAAGGTATGAAATACAAATCCTCCAATCACCACCACCTCATAAAAAAGCAGGGCATCTGACTTTTTCCTTCTTAGGACCACAAAGAGCAAGGCCCCCACCAGCAGGAAAAACTGAAAATAATTCATGACTGAGGTCACCTTAGCTGATCCGGCCTCGCTTATAAGGTAATATATATAGTAAGGATAGCGGACAGCATGATCCTTGCTCTGGTTAATCCACATACCCTGAAAGCTAGGGTTATTCCACTGAGAAGCATTTTTCCTTGCAAAAAAGACAAGGGCCATTTCAGGATTCCCTTGAAATTCTTCAAGCCTTTCTTTGATATAGGCCTTGGCCACAGCCGACTGCTTTTCAGAATCAAAGTCGCTGTCTTCATATGTAGAATAATTGTATCCGTTATACCAGCCGTCATAATAGCCACTGTCATCCTGAAGACCCATGGCAAGCCAGGACAGAGAGGCTGTCCCTTTGCCGACATCCTTGCCTGTAATGGCATGAGCTGCCCCCTTGACAAGGCTGTTGCCAAAGAGAAGAATGGCAAGAACCATGACAATAGCAAGGCCCATATGCCAGCCCGGCTTCTTTAAAAGACGGATAAAAATATAAACTCCTAGGCCGATGGCAAAAATCAGATAGTTGTTCTTGATTATGACAGCAAGAAACAATAAAAGTCCTGCAAGGATGAGGTTCTTTACGCTTTTGTCTTTTTCATATTGCATCACGTATTTCAATGCCAGGACAGAGCAGGAAAGGCCAATGACTGTGCCGTAGACAAATGTGGTGTAAAAAATGCCAGGAAGAAAAAAGATTCCTCCAATGATTATTGCCAGTCCTAAAATCCTTTTTCCACCAATATCATCCGAGATATCTGCAAAGGTCTTGTACAAAAAAACCAGGGCAAGCACATTGCAAAATTGGAAAACCAGGAAATTGAAGGATCCAAAAATGTGATAAAAGAAATACAAAATCAGCACAATTCCAAGCTGGCTGGGATAATGATTGATATAACCGCCAGGATCTAAGGCGGTGTAATCTTTATCCAGCCAGGCATTTGCCACTTTATTGACATCATAAGAATCCGCGTAGGCATCAGTCTGGGTCACTAGCACAAATGCAAAAGCAATGACCCCAATGATATAAAGACCGATTTTCCTGCACTTATCAGAAAACTCTTTATCCTCATTGACGCGGCTAATAAAAGTAGCCACAGCAGGAATCTTCTTGTAGCAAATCCAGCTGCAAAACAAGATGGCAGCCATGAAAACAAGATTTTTTATAAAGCTATCCCCTACCAGGTAGGAATGCTCGCCCCAGTTTATATAGGAAGTAGAAAATCCGGCCAAATACACCAAATAAAATATAATTGCCCCAAATAAAATCAAAATCAGCCAGCGGGCACACTGGTAGACAATATCTCTAGCCTTACTTAACATTAAGTCACACACTCTCCAAAAGGATTTAGCCTATTAAGATACTTACCCCTTTTCAGCAGTAAATTCTAAGCCACAGGCAATGGATTATTATACCTTATTTCTGATTTTAATGATAGGCAGGTCCCATAATCTTATAGCCATCTCTGCCTCCCTGCTTTACCAGGTCCAGCTGATTGTCTGCACTGGAAAAAAGCTGCCAAATATCAAAATTCTTGGCACTGTCTAGCACAATATAGCCCTGGGATACTGTCTGTAAACCTGTGGCAGATACCTGATTTATTAGCTTAAGGCCGGCGATGCTCTTCTTAATTTTCTGGGCAATTCCTTTGACCACAGAAGCATCCACACCTACTAATAATACAAGAAATTCATCTCCGCCACAGCGATATACCTGGCCAGAGCCCTTAGTCACCTTTTCTATAACCTGACTAATGGCCATAAGATGGTGGTCTCCCTGCAAGTGGCCAGAGGTATCATTAACTTCCTTGAAAAAATCTAAGTCTATAATACCGATGGCAATAGCTATGCCTTTTTCATCAGCATATTTCTGTAGCAATTTGTAATCCTTTTCAAGCTTGTAGCTATTACCAACACCAGTAAGGTGGTCAATATCAATCTGCTTACGTTGCTTTACATTTTCTTCATGCTCTGTATTTACCTGGATCTTATAGTCTATATTGGTAGCTCTGTCCTTCCAGGCCTGCTGACACATCCTCTTGCATAAGTCAACATATGTCTTGCCTTGCTGCAAAAGGGACTCAAGATCTCCAATTTCCTTATAATATTCAAGGCGAAATTCTTGAATTATCACCAGAACATCCAAATCAATCATTTCCTCTGGAAGCTCTTTAAATTCCCTATCCATGCTGTCAATAATGCGCTTTAGAACATCATATTCCTTCAAATCCAAAGCCAGTTGTCCCAGTCTTTCAAAATTATCCCAGATATTAAAGCTATCCTCGGCACCTAGTATCAGCTCTACCAGCTGGGGGAAGCTTTTACGAACTTCCTTTTCACGTCCTGTTTTCAAAAATAAAGTGCTTTGTATAGTCTGATAATGAAAAACCAGCTTGGCCACATCTGGATTATCAATGTAGGTATAGGCTCGATTAAGGCATTCCTCCGCCTTCTTATAATCCTCACGCTCCATATAGCTCATGCACAAATTCAAATCGGTCTTGTAGGCAAGCATAATCAGGCTTTTATCATTGGCGTTTTTCTCCTGCTCCTTTAAAGACAGCTCAAAATACTTAATAGATTGGTCAAAGGCTCCTAGCTTTTGATATTCGGCCCCAATATTGTTATAAATCTTGGCACTTACTGCAGTGACATTACTTTGCAGGGCTAGCGATAGGCCAGCAAGATAATGGTCGAGGGCCATCATTTCATTGCCTATTCCCCCATAAATGATACCAGTCAAATTTTCAAACTGACAATACAAGCCAGGATCTGTCTCAGGATTAATTTGAGGCATTGCACGCTTTGCAAGAGTAAGGGCATCATCGTATTTTCCTTCCCTTGTCAGCTTAAAGCATTCATCATAGTATTCTTGGCCTAGTGCGCTTAGGTCTACTTCTTTAGCCTGAATATTATTAATGTCATTTAAAAGCTGATTGAAATCCTCCTGGCTCATAGGGCGATAGAAAAAATATCCCTGGATTACATCGCAGCCCTCTGCTTTTAAAATATCCAACTGCTCTGTGTTTTCAACACCTTCTGCGATAAGACCAAGCTTTAAAAGCTGAGCCATTTGTACAACGGATTCGATTATGCTTTGTCCCTTTGCTCTGTTTTCTTCAGTCAGATCAAAGAACTTCATGTCCAATTTTATAACATCTGCCTCAATATCCTTCAAAACATTTAGGGCAGAGTATCCGCTTCCAAAGTCATCAAGCAGTATCTTAAAGCCATAGACCCTTAATTTACTGATAGACTCGTAAATCCTTGCACTATCTGTAACAAAGGCAGACTCTGTAATCTCAATATGGACATAGTCTGCTGCTACATTATACTGTCTGCTCAAATCAATCATGGTCTGGCACACATCGATTTTAGTGAAATCTTCTCTGGATACATTAATGGAAATGGGTACGAGATTGAGCCCTTCTTGCTGCCTCTTGGCCTGAAAAACAAAGACACACTCCCAAATATGAGCATCAAGTATGGTTACGAGTCCATTTTGCTCCAAGGCAGGAATAAACTCACCTGGGGAAATAAATGTGCCCTCATGAATCCATCTTGCCAAAGCCTCAGCTCCCACAACTGTATTTTGAGATACTGAATACTGTGGCTGCAAATAAATGATAAATTCACCTTTTCCAATATATTCCTGCAGCCTGTCTTTTGTTAATGAATTAACCATACTCTGTTACCTTTTCAAAGCCTTTTCCGAAGCTTCTTTTTAAAAAATTTTTCCTTCATTCTAGCATCTTTTAAGGCAAAAAAATGAAAAAACACAGAATATTCACAGATTATCTGGATTAGTCTGGCAATAATTTGCATCTAAAGGATATGTACTTTTTTGATGGGGCAGGCACCTTGTACTCCTTAAGTAACGATGCAGGATACCGGCAAAAATTCTCGGCGTATCCACAAATGCGATATAAATATGTTCCATGTCATCACCTACTGAAACTGAAAGATCTGCTTGGACAGGCGGTAACCACCAAGTACGATCTTATCCCCGATCTTGCCTGGAAGACAGGTCAGACCGCAAAGCGTTGCACAATGCAGGCGCTGATACAGGAGCAGGTCTTTTTTCATCACAAACTTCCACAGATCCTTTCGTTTTTCTTCACTTGCCGCATCTCCAATGAGCATCAGATGGATGATGGAGATCGTCATCATGACAGACACATTGCGCAGCATATAATCTGCCAGTTTGGGCTCCTGCTTGCGGAGCATTTCCAAATCCTGCGCACCAATGACAAGTTTGGTCACCTTAATCTGCTGATCGATTCGCTTCTTTAACATTTCCTCATTGACCGACTGATCCTCCCTTCCGATGAAATACTGATAAAGATCTACATTCAGGTAGTAAATCCTTCGCACCTTAGGAAGCGGAATATATGCCAGAAGATTATCCACAAAAAAGGTGTGCTCCGGTAGGGTGATCCCTATACGTTTCAATAGCATGGTCCGATAGATCATGGAGTGCAGGATCATATACTGTGACGGATGAAAATGTCCTATCTCCTGCCAGCTAAAAAGGCTCTGTTGCGGCAGGACATTTTCATAGCAAACGGTCTTTTTGCGTCCCTGTAAGAGGTGGTTATAAGAATAATTGCAGATCAGAAGATCCTCAAATTCTTCTCTTGCGATTGCCTCTTTTAAATGCCTTAAAACCTGCCGGTAGGCCTCTTCTTCCAGCCAGTCATCAGAATCTACCACCTTAAAATATTTACCGGTCGCCTCTGCCAGACCGATATTGATGGCAGAACCATGACCGCCGTTTTCCTTGTGGATAGCACGGACATTTTCCGGGTGTTCCTCAGCATATTGGTCTGCAATCCTTGCCGTATCGTCTGTCGATCCATCATCAATGATCAGGATCTCCACATCCCCACCCCCCGGCAGAAGGGAATCTACACACCGCTTTATATAGGCTGCAGAATTATAACAGGGAACTACAAATGTAATGACTTTACTCATGATACCACCTCATTTCTTTCTCTTTACCGATGATCCAGTTACCAGTCCTTTTGTCTGAATCATAAAAAACCTCCTTGGTTGTTTTCTTTTCTTTCTTGCAAAAACAAGTATAGAAAAAGATTTTTAACACCAAAGAGGTTTCTTCTAAACTTTCTTTTCTATTATTCTAAACAATTTCTAAACATCTGATGGGAGATTCAAACGATAGCCCGCACCCCAGACCGTCTCAATGATCTGCGGTTTTCTTGGATCATCTTCGATCTTTTCGCGAATACGATTGATATGCACCATCACCGTCGCACTGTCCGACACAAAATCATAACCCCAGATCTTCTCAAACAAATGCTCCTTTGAAAAAACGATGTTTGGATTCATCGCCAGATATTTTAACAACTCAAATTCTCGGTTTGGCAGATGGATCTCCTGACCATCCTTGATTACCTTCCAACTCTTGGTCATGATCTTGAGATTGCCGATGCAGAGCAAATAGTCTTCTGCATCGTATTCCCGCTCCTTTAAGACCGGTTCTTTCACATTTTCCTGTGCCCTTTGTATCAGGCGCTCATACTGTGCCAGATGGGCTTTGGCCCGTGCGACCAGTTCCATGGGATCAAAAGGCTTGACAATATAATCATCCGCCCCCAGTCCCAATCCCCTGATCTTATCTACCGAGTCCGTCTTTGCCGTCACCATAAGAATCGGTATGTCAATCTTATCTCGGTATTCTCTGCAAAGATCATATCCACTCTTGCCCGGCATCATGATATCAAGTATCAACAGATCATAGGCATTACTCTTTAATTTTTCTTCTGCCTCCATGCCATCAACGGCAACATCAACCTCATAGCCATTCATGGTCAGGTAGTCCCGCTCCAGATTTGCGATTTCTTTGTCATCCTCTGCCAACAAAATCTCAATCATCTTTTTCCTCCTCATCACTTTCCATCACAATAGGAAGCGTAATGGTGACACAAAATCCATCCTCTCCGCTTGCCTCTATACGTCCACCGTGCTTTTCAACAAGATAACGGCACATATATAAGCCTAATCCACTGCCATCACTGACTTGATTTCTGGCTTCATCCCCGCGATAGAATTGCTCAAAAACATGCTGGATCTTTTCTGCCGGCAGCCCCGGGCCGTTATCTTTGACAAAGAAACGGACTGCCTTGCCATCGACGGCCAATTCCCCACCCAGTGTCAGAACCAGCAAATGATCGGATTGGGCATACTTGCAAGCATTGTCTAGCAGATTGTCCAATACACGACGCATCTGATCTTGATCCAGACTACAGGGTGCGCCTAAAATATTGCTGTAGGAATATAGCAGACGAATGTTTCCGGTTTCAAGTTCCTCTGCCTTCTCCCCGGCATAACGCTCCAGAAAGGCTCCTATGTCCACACACTCAAAATACATTGGCATATTGCCCGTCTCCAACTTGGAGAAGTAAAAGAGTTTTTCGATCAGACGATCCATATCGCAAGATTTACGATAGGCGATCTGCAAATATTCCTGTCTTTTTTCCTCGGTATTTGCAATGCCATCCAGCATGCCTTTGACATAGCCCTTAATCGAGGTAAGGGGCGTACGCAGATCATGGGAAATCCCACTGACCATCTCGATCCTGGCTTTCTCATAAGCTGCATTCTGTTCAATCTGTTCTTTGAGGTGAATCTGCATCATATCAAAGCTGTTACACACATTGGTAAATTCATCCATACCTTCATAGGCGATCGCCCGGTCAAGATTGCCCTCTGCGACCCGTAGTGCGCCGTCATTCAACTGATCCAAGGGTTCCATAATTTTTGCGGTAAGACGCTTGGTCAAAAGTTGACTGATCCAGAGTATGACACCGATTACGGCAATACCAACAAGGATAAACAGCAGGATAAAGCTTCCAAACATACTACGATCCATGCCAAAGATTGATATATCACTACGGCTGCTGACCAGAAAGATCTTGTAACTTCCCTCTGTCGTCGTCTGCGTTTTGGCAAGGATCGTTACCCCCTCCACCAGGTAACCGGAGATCTCTGTTTCCGAAAAAGAGGCATCATACAAAGTTTCCGCCGCTTCTTCCTCATTATGTTTTGCACTCTCAAAAACAATATTGGTCTTTTCATCCACAACGATCAGACGAAAATCCCTGGTCTTTAAAGTATCAGAAAGACTTTTCCAGTCCGTATCTTCTGGGCTATGCTTTTGTAACTGCTCATACGCCGCCGTATAGCCCTCCGTTATCTGGGAATTATCGCTGTACCATCCCAGGAACTGATCTTTAAAGACAACAAGCATGGCACCTCCGATTGCCAAAAGTGCCAAAAGGGAAAGTAAGACCATCATAAAATTGGTAATAAAGATTCTCTTTCGTACTGTCATAAAAAACACCTCTTTTTCATTACACCATGATAAATGTCAGATGTAAATAAAAGAGGTGCTTTTTCTAAATAAATTCTAAACGCCGATTGTTTCAATATCTATAACCTGCCTGCCAGCTTTTCTGTCCCCTTCATCTGACCTCGATAGTAAAGCACGCTAGGCGGGTGGAGTAGACATCTGAGCATTGCTGTTAATTCCCTCAACATCCTCATATCTTTTTTGTTGAATCATCCTGGCTTTTTCTACTTTGACTCGAATTTCCTTAGAAGAAAGGCTAGATTTTGCCTGGTCCAGGTCCCCCCACCGGATGAACTTCCTTTTGTACTTTTTTAATGGTTTTTTTAATGGGTTCATGCACCTTGTCATCTTATAAAAATGCTTTGTATAATGCGGTGCACAAAAAAAGACAAGCGAATAACTTCGTGTTTGATGTAACTAACTCTAAGTTGACAAAGGAAAATATAAAAGAACAGGTGGCATACTTACGCAGAAGCGAGCATGCTCAGTTTGTAAAGGATATTGTGATTATAAAAGATGGTAAAGTATTAAATATATAAAACAAATGGAGTTGATATGCGTCCCAAGAGCTTTCGCTCTCTTGAGGGGGACACACCCAACTCCTTTGTTACGCTTATTATAAGATGAATAAATTATTTTTTTAAGGGATCAGGCACCAATGTGGTCTTTTTTAGAATCTGCCCTCTTTAATCATCTTTGATTTTAGAAGTTCAGCAGATTTTAGGGCTTTTTCTTCGAGCTCAATTCTCTTTTTTTCATCATTTTCGATTGTAATATTTGAAAGACCATAGTCATCTCTTACATCATAATCTTTGTCCATTGAAATGTTCTCCTATTTGAGAATATAATACTCCAATTCATACAATCTGTAAATTTCATTATGTGCCCTGGCAATATCATTTCCAGCCTTTACGAACCAGCTTATCGTTTTAATGGGTCAGGCACTTTGTACTCCAGAACTTGTTTTCTTTTCCGTGCTGTCATGTCTTCCCCATCCGGTAAGAATAGC
>CAVJHG010000015.1:0-60964 GCA_963649335.1 bacterium | reverse complement strand
GGATTCGAACCTTGAAATGACGGAGTCAGAGTCCGTTGCCTTACCATTTGGCGATGGGCCAATGTCTTGCGCTTTACCGCGTCAACAAAAGAGAGTATAAGGCATAATTTTCATAATTGCAAGCACTTTTTTAAAAATTTATTAAATTTCCATCTAACACATCATATAAAATCTCGTCACCCCAGGAAATACGGGCACTTCCAGCTGTTTTGTCAGCTACATTTTTTTCTAACTGCTCAACCTGAGATGAAGGCACCACAGTATTTATCACCACATCTGCTGCAAATTCTGTGGAAAGCAATGGAAGCTCCTTTTCTCTGAGTAAATACTCTATCTTGCCATAGCCATTGTAATCCGTGGTAATGCTAGCCTGACGGCCTCTTGTTGGTTCCAAGAGCTGACAGGCCAATAGTCCCTCAGCCACGGCTCCCTGATAGGCCCTGACCAGCCCGCCTGTGCCAAGAAGTACTCCTCCAAAATAACGTGTCACCACAACAGCACAGTTGTGGATATTTTCCCTTAAGAGCACATCAAGCATGGGACGGCCTGCGGTCTGTGCCGGCTCCCCATCGTCATTACAGCGGCTTATCTCATTATTGGGCCCAATTACAAAGGCTGAACAATTGTGCCTGGCATCCCAATATTTCTTTTTAGTGGCATTTATAAAGGAAACTGCCTCCTCCTCTGTTGTCACTGGAATAATTGTGGCAATAAAGCGGGATTTTTTTTCTTCAATCTCCCCCTGGCCACCCTTGTATACTACCTTATAGCTATTGTCTGACATAAATATATAATCCTACTTGTAATTATTTTTCCAGGTTGCCTTTTCTTAAACTTACCTAAAGTCTGACAACCTTATTTATTATAAAAGATATTTTTGATATAATGAAGTCTATATTTTTGGAGGTAACTATGAATTACGGAAAAGAAAACACAGCCAAGCAGGCAAAAGAGCTGCTTGCCCCCACAAGGCGCAAGCGCCACAGCGCCGGCCTGGCTATTATAAGAGTTATACTTATCTGCTTTGTTGCAGTATGTATAGCTGGTACCTTAATGGTATATATGTATGCCAAAAATCTTATCGATGAGCTGCCAGATGTGTCCACCATTGACATCTCACCTACTGGCTATCTCAGCACTGTCTACGACTCCAATGGCGACGAGATTGAAACACTTGCATCTGCAGGAGCCAACAGAACCTACGTCACACTGGCTAATATTCCTACAGATTTGCAGCATGCTTTTGTTGCCATTGAAGATGAACGTTTCTATGAGCACAATGGCATTGACGTACAGGGTATCATCCGAGCAGCCGTTACAGGAGTTGCCAATGGATTTGATTTTTCCCAGGGCGCTTCAACTATCACCCAGCAGCTTCTTAAAAATAATTATTTTACCACTTGGACTTCAGAAAAAACCTTTCTTTCCAGTGTTAATCGTAAAATACAGGAACAATACCTAGCAGTACAGCTGGAAAAAATAGTCAGCAAGGACGTTATCCTAGAAAACTATCTCAATTCCATCAACTTAGGTCAAAACACTTTAGGTGTTCAGGCTGCTGCCAGCCGATATTTTAATAAGGATGTATCTGAGCTGACTCTGTCAGAATGTGCCGTTATTGCAGGCATTACCCAAAATCCTTCTCGCTATAATCCTATAAGTCATCCTGATGAAAATGCTACTCGAAGGAAAAAAGTGCTTAACAACATGCTTAAGCAGGGCTATATAAGCCAGTCAGCTTATGACGAAGCCCTTTCTGACAATGTATACGACCGCATTGCTGTAGTTAATACTGATTTTTCTACATCCTCTACATCATACTTTGTGGATGCACTTACAGATGAAATCATCGATGATTTGCAGGAAAAATTAGGTTATTCCAGCTCTGAGGCTTACTCCCTTCTCTATTCTGGTGGTCTTTCCATTTATTCCACCCAGGATACCTCCATCCAGAATATTGTAGAAGATGAGATAAATAATACCGACAACTATAGCGGTCTTGAGAAGATTTCTTTCTCTTATAGACTGACCATCAACAAATCAGATGGTTCCACTGCCAATTATTCTGAGACCACCATGTTGTCTTACTATCAGGCTCAAAACAAGAGCTACAACCTGGAATTTGATACAGAAGAAGAGGCTCAGGCAGCCATTGATGCCTATAAAGAGGACATAATGGAGACTGGTGATAGCGTAGAGGCTGAGTCCGTCAACTTCACTCTTCAGCCTCAGGCAGCTATGACTATTATAGACCAGTCCACCGGACAGGTTGTTGCCTTAGTGGGTGGCCGTGGCGAAAAAAATGCAGCCAAAACCCTTAACAGAGCCACTGGTATTACTCGTCAGCCTGGTTCTACATTTAAGATTATTGCCTGCTACGCTGCAGCTCTTGATGCAGGCGGCATGACTCTGGCATCTGTAGAAAATGACAGACCTACCACTTATGCTGATGGTACCTCACTGAGGAACTACAACAATCAATACCGTGGTTGGACCAACCTGCGTACTGCAATCACTAACTCAATTAATGTTGTTACAGTAGAAACAATAGGCGATATAGGCACAAGCCTTGGTTTCCAATACGCTAAAAATCTTGGCATCACCACTCTGGTAGATGGTGACAACAACCAGGCTCTTGCCCTAGGCGGCATTACCAATGGTGTTACCAACTTGGATCTCACCACTGCCTACGCCACTATTGCAAATGGTGGCTACTACAATAAGCCAGTCTTCTACACTATAGTCACAGATCATCAGGGCAATATACTTCTTGATAACAGAGAAAATCAATCCACTCAGATATTGAGAGAGACCACTGCATGGCTTCTCACCTCTGCAATGGAAGATGTTATGACAAAGGGTACCGGTACCAAGGCCAACTTCTCGGGTATGGCTGTAGCCGGTAAGTCCGGTACCACAACAAAAAACCGTGACACTGTGTTTGCAGGCTTCACTCCTTACTACACTGGTGTTATATGGGGCGGCTTTGACGACAACACTCCTCAAAGCTCCACAGGCTACTCAAAAGCCATATGGAAGGCTGTTATGAGCCGCATTCACGAAGGCTTAGCCTATAAGGACTTCACCCAGCCTGATGGTATTGTCACCGCCACCGTGTGTGCTAAGTCCGGTAAGCTTGCTGTAGCAGGTGTTTGCGACTGTGATCCTCGTGGCTCACAGGTTTACACTGAATATTTTGAAGAAGGCACACAGCCTACTGAGTACTGCGACAAGCACTATCGAGGCACAGTATGTACCCAGACTCATATGTTCGCTACATCTGCCTGTCCTTACCTAGATTCAGTATTTATCCTTGGCGGAGCCGCAGGCACCGAAGACGAGGCTTATTCACTGGATGCAGGCACTTTGGGACAATATTGTCCTATCCACGGCGGTGAGCCTCTTCCAAATGATGCCAACCAGATTATCAATCGTGGCGGTGTCACGGTAGACGGCAGCTTGGATATTACGGTGGAATAGCTAAATATAGTCATGAGCTATCTATAAGTCTTAGAGAATGGGAAGCCGATACACTAGATTGTTAGTCTTTCGCATCGGATTCAAGTTTACTTTAATAACTAGCTACAACTTCTAATCCGTGCCAATTCTCTTACATATAAAAAATACCTTCTGCAAAATCTGCAGAAGGTATTTTTGTATTTAAGCATTTATATAATTCTTCTAGACTTCAAAAATCATATCACCGTATGAAGGCATAGGCCATGCTTCTTTATCCACAATCATCTCCAAATCGTCTACAGGGCGTCTCAAATCCTTCATAGCTACTGTTACCACGTCATGGTAATAGTTGGCCTTGTCAGCCATTGAACCTGCCATAGAAAGGGCCTTTTCGGTCTCTTCAGCAAGCTTTTTCATAGCATTCTTTGCTTCAGCAAGCTTAGCTGATACTTCTACAAGTAGCTCCTTTTGAGTACTTACATCTGCCTCTGGACAAGCCTCAGTAACTGTATTAACTGAAAGTGCCAGCTCAGTTGTATAGCTAATAACAGAAGGAATAATGGACTTACTTGCCATGTCAAGCATTGTACGGGCCTCAATATTGATTGCCTTACAATATTGCTCGTATTCTATCTCTGCTCTTGATTCCAGCTCTACACGAGAGAATACGTTAAACTTTTCAAACATAGCTACAGAGCTTTCTGTAGTAAGAGCAGGAATTGCCTCTACTAAAGATCGAATATTTGGAAGGCCACGACGCTTGGCTTCCTTTTCCCACTCATCTGAGTATCCATTGCCATTGAACACAATACGCTGGTGCTTAGTAGCCAGCTCCTTAATCATATTGTGTACCTCAAGATCAAAATCCTCAGCCTTTTCCAATATATCACAGGCCTCACATAAAGCCTCTGCCATAATGGTGTTAAGAACGATATTTGGCTCACCAACGGAATCCTGAGATCCTACCATTCTAAACTCAAACTTGTTACCGGTAAATGCAAATGGTGATGTTCTGTTGCGATCGGTAGCGTCCTTTCTAAAATCAGGAAGAGTCTTAACACCTGTATCAAGCTTCTCACCCTTCTTTGACTGAGTAGCTGTACCTGTGGAAATAAGCTGTGTAAGAACATCCTCCAGCTGCTCGCCCAGATATATTGAAATAATTGCAGGTGGTGCCTCATCTGCGCCCAGGCGATGATCATTTCCCACATCTGATGCAGACTCACGAAGCAAATCAGCGTGCCTGTCAACAGCCTTCATAACAAGACAGAGAATAAGAAGGAACTGTATATTATCATGTGGTGAGTTGCCAGGCTCAAAAAGATTGATGCCGTCGTCTGTCACAAGAGACCAGTTGTTATGCTTACCAGAGCCATTTACACCATCAAATGGCTTCTCGTGAAGCAGACACTGAAGTCCATGTCTGTTGGCTACCTTGCGCAGGGTCTCCATAACAATCTGATTGTGGTCAACTGCTACATTACACTGGGCATATATAGGAGCCAGCTCATGCTGGGCAGGTGCCACTTCATTATGCTGAGTCTTAGAAGAAACTCCTAGCTTCCACAGCTCTATATTGACATCCTTCATAAAAGCAGCAATACGCTCTGGAATAGTACCAAAGTAATGATCATCCATCTCCTGTCCCTTTGGAGGCATTGCTCCAAATAGAGTACGACCTGTGTACATCAAGTCTTTTCTTGCCAAGTACATATCACGATCAATTATGAAATACTCCTGCTCTGCACCTACTGAAGGTGTAACTCTTTTTGATGTGGTATTGCCAAAAAGACGAAGAAGACGTATAGCCTGTTCTGAAACCACCTCCATGGAACGAAGAAGAGGTGTCTTCTGGTCCAAAGCCTCCCCTGTATATGAGCAAAATGCAGTAGGGATACAAAGAATAGTGCCGGCAGCATCCTGTCGCACGAAAGCTGGTGAGGTAGGGTCCCAAGCTGTATAACCTCTAGCCTCAAATGTGGCACGCAAGCCACCTGATGGAAATGAAGAAGCATCAGGCTCGCCCTTTATAAGCTCCTTGCCGGAAAAGCTCATAAGAATTTTTCCGCTAGGAAGTGGTGCAGAAATAAAGGAGTCATGCTTTTCAGCTGTGACGCCAGTAAGTGGCTGGAACCAGTGTGTGTAATGGGTAGCCCCCTTTTCTATAGCCCACTCCTTCATCTCATGAGCTATAACATCAGCAGTTTCCAAATCCAGCTCCTTACCCTCAGAAATGGTCTGTTTCAGCTTCTGATAGGTCTTTTTTGGCAATCTTGACTGCATGACAGCATCGTTGAAAACATTTTCACCGAAAATGTCTGCCACGTTAAAAATTTCTTCCATATTTAATTGTTCCTTCCCATTTTGTAATAGATAACTTTCGCTTAGATTCCCAAGCAAAAATATATCTGTATTAAAATAGGCAATCGATAAAGCCTTGCCAACTTTTTCGATTGCCTAAAATTTACTTTATGCTCAGCACAAATGAATTAAGCCTTTCCTACTGATCCGAAAAGCTCCATCTTCTCTTTAACTGTAGCCTTGATTGCATCTGTACCAGGTGCAAGAAGCTTACGAGGATCAAATCCCTTACCCTCGAGATCCTTGCCAGCCTCGATGTATTTTCTTGTAGCGTCAGCAAATGAAAGCTGGCACTCTGTATTAACATTGATCTTTGAAACGCCAAGATCAATAGCCTTCTTGATCATGTCTGCTGGGATACCTGTACCACCGTGAAGAACAAGTGGCATAGCTCCTGTCTTCTGCTGAATAGCATCAAGAACGTCAAACTGAAGACCCTGCCAGTTCTCTGGGTACTTGCCGTGGATGTTACCGATACCAGCTGCAAGCATATCTACGCCAAGATCAGCGATTGTCTTGCACTCTTCTGGATCTGCACACTCGCCCATACCAACAACGCCATCTTCCTCGCCGCCGATAGAACCAACCTCACACTCAATAGAAAGGCCAAGGTTGTGAGCTACGTGAACAAGCTCTGTAGACTTAGCAAGATTCTCCTCGAATGGATAGTGAGAACCATCGAACATGATAGATGTGAAACCAGCCTCGATGCACTTGTAGCATCCTTCGTATGTACCGTGATCAAGATGAAGAGCAACAGGAACTGTAATACCAAGTGACTCATCCATAGCCTTAACCATAGCTGCTACTGTCTTGAAGCCTGTCATGTACTTACCAGCTCCCTCAGACACACCAAGAATAACTGGTGAGTTGAGCTCCTGAGCTGTAAGAAGAACAGCCTTTGTCCACTCGAGGTTGTTGATGTTAAACTGACCAACAGCATAGTGACCTGCTTTTGCCTTTTCAAGCATTTCTTTTGCAGAAACTAACATAATTAATCCTCCATAAAAACAATATTTTAAGTCGGTTGAACCGACCTAATCACCTATTGCAAATAATAGCATAACCCCAAACCCTATTCAATAGCTATTTCAAGGGCTTTTGGCATATTACATATGGTAACCACCTGATGTGAGCCACCGTATTCACCATCTAATGTCCATGGCACTTCTCCACTGCTGGTAAGCTTAATAGAGCTAGTCTGGAAAGAATAAACCATAGAAGAATCATTGGTAACACCTGTCATAAAAGCAATAATATCATTGAGCTCAAGTGGATTGCGAGGCATCTTAATAAGAGTTACCTCAAATACCCCGTCATTGAGTCCTATATCGCCTTTGATAATACCAGAAAAACCACCTACGGACTTAGAGTTGGTAATCATTCCATATATAAACTCATCATAGAAAAGATTGCCGTCACACTCCACCTGCATCCTATAGGATGGTATATCTCTAAGCTGCTTGGCTCCTTCTATTATATAAGCAGCATGGCCTAACATATTTTTCATATCCTGTGGAGTGGCATATGACACTTCTGTAAAAAGACCAAAGGCTGCAACATATACAAATGAGTCCTCATTGAACTTGCCTATATCACAGGCAAACAGATTATCTGAAACGCTGATTTTCGCAGCTGAAAGCATATCCTTGCCTATACCAAGAGAATTGCCGAAATCATTGGTAGAGCCAGCAGGAATATAGCCTATAGGTATATGTACAGGTGATTGCATCATACCTGTAACCACCTCATCAAGAGTGCCATCACCTCCAGAGCATACTATACGATCAAAGTCCTTTGCCTTTGCTATGGTCTGTTCTGTGGCATCTCCCTGAGCCTGGGTGATATAGACTGTCACCTCAAAGCCTGCCTTAACCATGATGTCCAAGATGTCAGTCAGATGTTCTTTTATTTGCCCCTTACCTGAGCGGGGGTTAATAATAAATAATAATCTACGTGACATATAATCTACTACCTTTTATTTTGTGAGAAAAGCTGATAAAGCTTCTATTGCTTTATCTTCGTCTTCGCCATCTGCATTGATAACTACCTGTGAACCAGCTGAAAGAACCAGGCTCATCATTCCCATGATAGACTTGGCATTTACCTTTACCTCGCCCATCTCAAAATATACTGAGCTGGAAAACTGGTTGGCCAACTGTACCAAATGAGCAATAGGAGTTGCTTCCATTGTGTTGGTCATTGTAATAGTTACTTCTTTTTGCATGATGTGCCTCCTGAAATCATATAACATCTGCGCTGGCATTTCTTATCGAATCTGCTATCTCTGCCAGCTTTTTAAGCCTGTGGTTAACTCCCGACTTGCCAATAGGCTTGTCCAAAAGCTGCCCTAACTCTTGTAATGGAGTATCGGGATTATCTAGTCTGACAAGAGCCATCTCCTGCAATTGGGGTGACAACTTCTCAAGACCCATGTGCTCAGCTATAAGCTGTATGTCGTTAATCTGACGAACTGCAGCATTGACTGTCTTGCTTATGTTGGCTGTCTCACAGTTAACCTTTCTGTTGATGGTGCCCCGCACTTCTTTTACTATGCGGATATTCTCAAGCTCCATCACAGAATGTGGCGCTTCCATAATGCCAAGGGCTTCCACTATCTGAGCTCCCTCCTTGAGATATACCACAAATCGGCCATTTCGAAAAACCTCCTTGGCCTCAATATTCTCGAAAGAATTCATAACCCCGATAAGACTCCTAGCCTGAGCCATGCTGGAACATACTATCTCAAAGTGATATCCCTTATTAGGATCAGAAATGGATCCTGCTGCAAGAAAAGCACCTCTTATAAAGGACCGCTTACAACAGGTCTGCTGATATACAAGAGGATCAACCTGCTGCATATCAGATGAAAGCTTAAGCATTTGCTGGGCTTGCCTGTATGTATCTTCAACAAAAGGCAAAACACCGATTTCTATATTAAGTGTTTTATTAAGTAAAGTAAAGTATTTTCTATGAACCACAGCTTCAGTAAAAGAGAGGGTAAAGAGATCCTCGCTGCTGAAATCTGTGCTTTTTATTCCAAAGCTGACCATTGCCGCCAATTCAGCAATCATACAATGCCTCATTTTAGGAATATGGACAGCCATTTCTTCTTTGACTTCTCTTGAAAAAGACAATTATTTACCTCTTAATGCATCTTTGCCAATATCTCGATGTTCTATTTTAAGCCCATAGGACTGATCACCCTTTAGTGCATTGAATATCTCTCCCGCCAGACACACTGATCTGTGCTTGCCGCCTGTGCATCCCACTGCAATAACCAGCTGATTTTTTCCTTCTTTTATATAATTCGGTATCAAAAATTTTATTAAATCAGTGGTCTTTTCAAGGAAAATCTGAGCCTCATCATATTTCATAACAAAATCCTGTATAGGCTTGTCATTGCCAGTGAGGGGACGAAGATTAATGTCATAATAAGGATTAGGCAGGAAACGAACATCAAATACCAAATCAGCATCCTCCGGAATGCCATACTTGAAACCGAAGGACATAATTGTAATAAAAAGACTCTTGTATTCTGCCTTGTCCACAAAAATCTTTTCTAATTCTTCTTTGAGTTCTCTGGTAAGAAGGTGAGTGGTATCTATAACATAGTCCGCCTCCTCCTTTAAAAAGCCAATGGTATCTCGTTCCTTAGCTATACCAGCAGCTATGCGCTCCCGGCCTGAAAGAGGGTGATTACGCCTGGTCTCCTTGTATCTTTTAATAAGGACATCATCCTCTGCATCCAAAAAGAGCACCTCAAAACGCTTCTGGTCGGCATCCAGCTCCTGTAATATCTCAGGCAAAAGCTTCATAGCCATGCCGTTTCTCACATCAATGCCTACTACTATTTTTTGCTCAAAGCTGCCAGCTTCAGCCAGCTCTACAAAGCTTTTCAAAAGCTGGACCGGAAGATTATCAACGCAATAATAGCCCATATCTTCAAGCATTTTAAAAGCAGTACTTTTGCCTGCTCCAGACATTCCTGTAAGAATCAACAGCTTCATTTTATGCCCCTTCCTATGATGCGCACCTCTGGTTCCAAATGGACACCATTCTTTTCAAAAACTATCCTGTCTACATCTGCCATAAGAGTCAATATATCCTGACAACTTGCCTGACCAGCATTGATCACAAAGCCACAATGCTTCTCAGAGACCTGGGCATCCCCCACTCTGTAGCCTCTAAGGCCGGCATCGTCTATCAGCTTACCAGCAAAATAGCCCTCAGGCCTTTTGAAAGTAGAGCCAGCACTTGGAAAATTAAGCGGTTGCTTTTCTATACGGCTAGCCTTGTTGGCCTCCATGGCCTGGCTTATAGCCTCTTTATCCCCTGACTTCAGGGTAAAAGTAGCCTCCAAAATAGTGCCACCTTTTTCCATTAAAGATGAATGTCTGTAGGACAGCTCAAGCTCAGCTGCAGTCAGCTCCTTCACCTGCAAGTCGTCTGTGATAATCCTTACAGATGTAATAATGTCTGCTATCTGACCGCCATAGGCTCCAGCATTCATGTAGACTGCTCCGCCCACAGTACCTGGAATGCCTGCTGCAAACTCAAGTCCAGTCAAGGAAGCATCCCTGGCCCTAACCGCAAGGGTCGAAAGCATTGCGCCAGCCTGAGCCTTGATGACATTACCTTCAAGCAAAATAGAAGACGCATTTTTACCAAAGGCCACCACAGCTCCCTCTATGCCCTCATCAGACACAAGGAGATTAGAACCGTTGCCAACAATAGTAACTGGCACTTGGTTTTCCTGTAAAAACGCAAGAAGAGGAACCACCTCATCAACAGGTGGTTCCACATATATATCCGCAGGGCCGCCGACCCTGAAGGTAGTATGCCTGCTCATGGGTTCATCCAAAAACATATCTACCTCAGGAAAGGCCTGCTGCAACTTTGTAAAAATATTATAAAAAGGATTCTCTTTATGCATTTATAATAAAAGCCTCATATCCAAGAAGAGCTTCGTATAAGTCTACTTTGGAAATAATCTCACATGGTGCATGCATTGAAAGCACAGCAACTCCTGAATCAATAACCTGCATATTGTAGTTACCCATGATGTAAGCGATGGTGCCGCCGCCACCCTGGTCAACCTTGCCAAGCTCCGCTGTCTGCCAACATACGTCCGCTCCATCCATGATGCTGCGTACCTGCCCTACAAACTCAGCTGATGCATCATTTGAACCTGACTTACCACGTGCTCCTGTGTATTTGTTAAATACAAGACCGCGTCCAAGATATGCCGAGTTGTTTTTTTCAAAAGCAGATGCATAGTTTGGATCAAAACCGGCAGAAACATCTGATGAAAGCACATTGCAATTGGTAAGGATGCGACGAAGCTTAAGCTCGCTGTAATCTCCAAGTGCATTGGCCAGCTCTGCTACTGTGTTCTCAAAGAACTTAGACTGCATGCCTGTAGCTCCAACTGAGCCTATTTCTTCCTTGTCTACGAGAAGTGCACAGGAAGTTTTTTCCAGGATATCCTCCTGCATAGCAATAGCCATAAACGAAGGATAAGCACATACTCGGTCATCATGTCCATAGCCTAAAATCATGCTGCGATCAAGGCCAAAATCTCTTGCCTCACCTGCAGGTACTACCTCAATCTCGGCTGAGATAAAGTCCTCCTCCTCGATATCATACTTGTCCTTGAGAAGATTTAAAATATTAGCCTTGATAGCTTCCTTTTCTTTTTTGCCAGCCTCATCAAAAGCTGGAATAGAGCCTAGAATAACATTGAGGTCTTCACCCTCAATGACCTTGGCTCCCTTCTTGTCCATCTGGTCTGCTGCCAGGTGAATAAGAAGATCGGATATACCAAATACTGGATCCGCTGGGTCCTCACCTATATTGACAGTAATTGTAGTACCATCCTTCTTGCATACCACGCCGTGAAGAGCAAGAGGTATGGTAACCCACTGATACTTCTTGATGCCTCCATAATAGTGGGTATCAAGCATGGCCAAATCCCCATCCTCATACAAAGGATTTTGCTTTAAGTCCATACGAGGACTGTCAATGTGGGCTCCTAAAATATTGATACCTGCTGTAAGAGGCTGCTTACCTATATTAAAAGTAGCAATCTCCTTGCCCTTGTTTACAGCATATACCTTATCACCTGCCTTGAGCTCAAGACCCTTTTCAATAACATCCTCCAGGTTGATATAACCTAAAGCGATAGCCTTTTCTGTAAAATAATCTACACACTCCCTCTCAGTCTTGCACTGTGACAAGAACTGTCTGTAGCCCTCTGCAAAATCAAAAACCTTCTTGCAGTCTGCCTCTGATGTGTACTTACTCCATGCGTTTTTGCGTTCCATTGTATAACTCCTTAATATATATGATCAGGATAAAATCCTGTCGTAAACTTGTGAAAGAAAGCCTACATGATTGGTCCATTACCACTCATGTTGGACTGAACTCTGCGGTAAAGCTCCTCCGCTGCGTTGTAACCCATCTTTTTCTGACGATGGTTAACTGCTGCAGTCTCACAAATAATAGCCAAATTACGGCCTGGGCGGATAGGAAGTGAATGACAGGTAATATCCAAGCCCAAAATATTCATATACTCATCTGTCATGCCAAGACGGTCATACTCCTTGTCCTTTGTCCAATCCTCCAGCTTAATAACCAAATCAATACGCTGTTCATCCTTTACAGCCTCAACGCCATATAGGGACTTAACATCGATAATACCAATACCTCTCAGCTCAATAAGGTACTGAGTAATAGATGGAGCACGACCATAGAGACGCTCGTTATTAGGACGACGAATCTCTACTACATCATCGGAAACAAGACGGTGGCCACGGCGGATAAGCTCAAGAGCAGCCTCTGACTTACCTATACCAGACTCACCTGTGATAAGGAGGCCCTCGCCATATACATCAACTAATACACCGTGAATAGTAGTATATGGGGCAAAATCCATGTTTAAAGAAAAGATAAGATCTGACATAAACTCTGATGTAGAGCGCTCAGTACCAAGAACTGGTGTGTTAGACTTAACAGCCTCCTCCAAAAGAATAGGGCCTGGCTTCTCACCTCGGCAAAAGATAACACAAGGTATGTCGTGCTCGAAAAGAGTCTTGTAGGATTGCTTTTTCTCCTCTTCAGACTTTTTAGCCATATAAGCAGCCTCAACATTTCCAATCAGCTGAATACGCTTTGGCTCAAAATGCTCATAGAATCCATGGAGCTGAAGAGCTGGTCTGTTGACATCTGCCACTGTGACATGAGATGTAGAAAGGTCAAGCTCTGGTGTGTAATTAGTCAGGTTAAATCTTTCCTGTACTGTTGCGACTGTAACAAATTTGTCCGCCATATAAAAACCTCCTGATATTGGCCAAAGGCCTACTCATTATTTGTACATCTTAAATTCTGTAATGTCCGAATGTCTATATTGTACCCCAAATCGCCCTTAAATAATAGGGTGAAAGTAGTTGTATACAGCCTCCGCTGCCTCTTTTGTCATGGAATCTGTAGCTTGCAAATCCTCCAGTGAGGCCTGAGCCATATTTTCTGCTGATACATATTTTTTCATAAGAGCTTTTCGGCGCTTAGGGCCTATACCTGCTATATCATCAAGAAAACTGTGGGTCTGCCCCTTACTTCTCAAGGACCTGTGGTATTCTATGGCAAATCTATGAGCTTCATCCTGCAGGCGGGTGATAAGTAAAAAGCCTTCAGAATGAGTATCGATAGGTATCTCCTGGCCCTTATAGTACAGACCTCTGGTCCTATGATGGTCGTCCTTCACCATGCCAGCCACTGGAATATCAAGCCCCAGCTCCTGCATCACTTCCTCAGCTATATGGACCTGGCCTTTGCCGCCATCCATCATAATAACATCTGGAAACTTGGTAAAAGAATCCTCTATTACTCCACCATTTTCCTGCAAAATCTCCAGGCCATGGGAAAACCGCCTGGTCAGTACCTCATGCATCGAAGCATAGTCATTAGGGCCTACTACCGACTTGATTTTAAATTTCCTATAATCGCTTCTTTTAGGCTTGCCCTTTTCAAAAACTACCATAGAACCAACAGAATTTACACCTGATATATTGGATATATCAAAGGCTTCCATGCGACTAGCCCCTTTAAGTCCAAGTGCATCTGCTATTTCCTTCATGGCACCAATGGTTCGACCCTCTTCTTTCTTGATTTTTTCCCTGTCCTGGTCCAAAACCATCTGGGCATTTTTAGCCGCTAGCTCCACCAGGCGTTCCTTGCTGCCTCGCTTTGGCGTCCTCAAATATACCCTGGTGCCCTTTTTCTCTGTAAGCCAGGTCTCAAGAAGCTCTGCCTCCTTTAGCTCTGTCTGTAAAAAAATCTCACGGGGAATAAAAGGTGTGCCGGTATAATAATCCTTCAAGAAAAATGAAATAATATCTTCTTCATAATCATTTACTCTTACATTTATAAAAAAATGCTCTCGGCCAATCATCTTGCCACCACGAATAAAGAAGACCTGAACCACAGCATCTTCCTGACTTCTTGCCATGGCAACAATGTCCCGGTCCTCCCCATCCAACTGGGTTGCCTTTTGTCTGCCGGCACATGTCTTAACCGACTCTATCAGGTCTCTATATATGGCTGCCTTTTCAAAGTCCATATCCTCTGAAGCCTGCTGCATTTTCTCCTGCAGATCTTTTATGGTGCTATTATAATCTCCATTGAGAAAATCTATAACTCCATCTACTCCCTGCCTGTACTCCTCCTGACTCACATTGCCCTGGCATGGAGCCAAGCACTGCCCTATGTGATAGTTTAGACATGGTCTGTTTTTACCAGCATTCTCTGGAAGCTTCTGACTGCAGGTCCTTATTTTATACAGCTTTTGCACCAGCTCTATGGTGTCATGCACCGCTTTAGCTGATGTAAAGGGACCAAAAAATTTACTGCCATTTTTCTTTATTTTACGTGAAAAAAGCACCCTGGGAAAATCTTCCCCCAGGGTAACTTCTATGTAAGGATAGGTCTTATCGTCTCGAAGCATTGTATTGTACTTGGGACGATACTCCTTTATTAAATTGCACTCTAATACAAGGGCCTCAAGCTCTGAATCAGTGACAATAAACTCAAAATAGTCTATATTGGCCACCATCTGCTTTTTCTTGATGCCCTCGTCATGGCTGGGCTGAAAATATTGCCTCACCCTGTGTCGCAAGGAAAGAGCCTTACCCACATATATTATTTCATCATTTTTGCCATGCATTAGATAAACTCCCGGTTGGTCCGGGAGTTTACTTAAATCTTCTTCTGTTACCATAATTTACTCATCAAATATGTCATCAGAAATAATTGTATTTTGAACCTGGTCCACATCTGAAACAGGAGCCTTGTCAGCAGACGTCTGTTCAGCTGTTTCTGTTGCAGAAGGAACAACTACATCCTGAGCAGCAGCTGTTGATGCTTCAGCTGTTGAAGTAGTAGTTTCAGCTGCTGAAGAGCTATTGTCCGCCTTCTTTTCATCCTCTGGGTCAGGAATTCCCTTTATCTTTCTGAAAATACTCATGAACTCCTTGCCGGTAATGGTCTCATGCTCGAAAAGATATTCTGATATCTGATCCAAGCACTCCATAT
Organism: bacterium; assembly: GCA_963649335.1. GTDB lineage: Bacteria > Bacillota > Clostridia > Lachnospirales > Lachnospiraceae > Pseudobutyrivibrio. The sequence continues at coordinate 45,553 of CAVJHG010000015.1, read as the reverse complement.
TCTCTTCCAGATACTTTTTGGCTTTGTTGTAAGCGTCAGTGATAATACGAAGAACCTCTTCATCTATCTCAGCAGCGGTCTGCTCACCACAATTGAGAGATGCCCTGCCTTCCAGATACTGACTTTCCACTGTAGCAAGTCCCATCATACCAAACTTATCAGACATACCAAATCGAGTAACCATAGCGCGGGCAATCTTTGTCGCCTGCTCTATATCATTAGCAGCTCCCGATGTATATGAACCAAACTTAATCTCCTCTGCTGCACGGCCACCCATATAGGTAACAATCTTGGCGATAAGCTCTTCCTTTGTCTCAAGGAACTTCTCCTCCTCAGGAGTCTGCAAGGTATAACCGAGAGCACCCATGGTACGAGGAACGATAGTAATCTTCTGTACCGGCTCAGACTCCTTTTGTAATGCAGAAACAAGTGCGTGACCTACCTCGTGATAAGAAACTGTGCGACGTTCCTTCTCGCTCATAGCTCGGTCCTTCTTCTCCTTGCCACCTACTGCAACAAGCTCGAATGCCTCAAAAAGATCCTTTTGGCTAACAAATTTCCTCTTATCCTTTACCGCTAAAATAGCAGCCTCATTAATAATATTGGCCAAATCAGAACCAACAAGACCGGCAGAAGCCAAAGCAAGTGCATCTAAATCAACTGTCTCATCCATATTGACATCCTTGGCATGTACCTTGAGAGTCTCAAGACGGCCCTTCTGGTCAGGACGGTCAACTATAATACGGCGGTCAAAACGGCCTGGACGAAGGAGGGCCTTGTCCAATACCTCAGGACGGTTGGTAGCTGCAAGAATAAGCAAGCCCTTGTTAGTATCAAAACCATCCATCTCTGCTAAGAGCTGGTTAAGTGTCTGCTCACGCTCGTCGTTACTGCCGCCATAATGAGAATCACGGCTCTTACCTATGGCATCAATCTCATCTATAAATACAATACAAGGGGCAACCTTTTGTGCCTCCTTGAACAAATCACGAACACGGGATGCACCTACACCAACAAACATCTCTACGAAGTCTGAACCTGCAAGAGAGAAAAATGGAACTCCTGCCTCACCTGCTACTGCCTTTGCAAGGAGAGTCTTACCTGTACCTGGAGGGCCCACAAGAAGAGCACCCTTTGGAAGCTTTGCGCCTATCTCAGTGTACTTCTTAGGATTATGTAAGAAATCAACCATCTCCTGCAAAGATTCCTTGGCTTCATCCTGACCTGCCACATCCTTGAAGGATACTCCGGTAGTTTTTTCCATGTTGTAGACCTTTGCATTGCTCTTGCCAACACCCATGGCTCCACCGCCCATGCGGCGCATCAAAAATCCAAAGATAACCCACAAAAGCACAAGTGGAATTATAAAGGATAAAATATTATAGATAATAGCTGCTGTAGAATCTGATATAGTACCTGAAATATCTACATTGTGTTCCTTTAATGTAGGTATCAAGTCGTCGTCATTGATATAGGCTGTATATACTGTAAACTGTGAGTTAATCCCTGCTGACTGGGCATATGCCTGGGTAAGCTGGGTAGTAGCATCATCAGCCTTATAGCTAGTATCACTAATAAGAGTAGCATATATAATGTCACTCTCAAAATTAACTGACTCCACCTGGTTATCTTCCACCAAGTCCATAAACTCAGTGTATGAAATCTCCTTGCTCTCTGATGATGTGGATGTTCTGTACATCATGCTGGTAAAAAACAGTGCCAACAGTACTAAAAATCCAAGCACATAAAAAGGCTGACGATTTCTTTTATTGTTGTCGCCCTGTCCATTGTTTTGTTCGTTCACTTATAACCTCCGTGTAAATCAAAAGCATTAGCTTTTGAGAATAGATATTCGAAAAAATTTCTACTTTAATGTACCATACTTCAGCCTAAATGTAATGAACTTTAGAAAATTTTAAGAACTCTTTTATTAAGTCGAGATATTTTTAAGATCAAATTTTATTTTCGTGATAATTTATTTCTAATTTTATAAAGTCTTCTATCTCTAAGGCTCGCAGTAAGTAATAGCCTTAGTTTTTTCTTAGCATAAACAAAATGCCGTCACATTTCGTGACGGCATTTTGACCTATTTTATTTTGAAAGCAAATCCTTATCACTAGTGAACTCACTGCCGGATACATCTTCAAACTTGTGAAGCAAATCTTCGATAGTAAGATTTTTCTTTTCCTCACCACTGATATTTAATATAACTCGGCCCTCATTCATCATAATAAGACGGTTGCCATAGGTAATGGCATCTCTCATATTATGAGTAACCATCATGGTAGTCAGGTTATTTTCCTTAATAAGCCTATCAGTAGTCTCTAATACCTTAGATGCTGTCTTTGGATCAAGAGCTGCTGTATGCTCATCCAAAAGAAGCACCTTTGGTTTTTGAATGGTAGCCATGAGAAGAGTCAAAGCCTGGCGCTGTCCACCAGATAAGAGTCCTACCTTGGATGTCATACGGTCTTCAAGACCAAGGCCAAGGCTCTTAAGCATCTCACCATATACTTCACGCTCTCTTTTGGTAACGCCCCATCCAAGGCCTCGTCCCTTGCCTCTGCGGGCTGCAAGAGCCATATTTTCATCTATCTGCATATCAGCTGCGGTACCTGTCATAGGATCCTGGAATACACGGCCCAAATACTTGGCACGCTTGTACTCGGAAAGCCCTGTGACATCTATGCCATCGATAGTAATAGAGCCACCATCTACAGGCCAAACACCAGCCACCGCATTAAGGAAAGTAGACTTTCCTGCGCCATTACCACCGATAACTGTACAGAACTCGCCCTCCTCCAGATTAAGTGTAGCACCTGCAAGGGCTACTTTTTCATTGATAGTGCCTGCATTAAAGGTCTTTTTAAGATTGAAGGCATTAAGCATTTTCCTTACCTCCTCTCTTTCCTGCTTTTGCAAATGAGCTGTTTGCCTGGTCCTTAAGATAAGGCACTGCCAGGAAAAAGGCTACTATAATTGCTGTAAAAAGCTTCAAGTCGTTTGTTGGCATCTTGAGCCAAAGAACCACTCCGATAATGAAGTAGTAAATAATGCCGCCAAAAATAATAAACAAGAGCTTTAAGATAAAGTTAGCTTTTTTCGAAAAAATAGCATTGCAAAGTACTTCACCAATAATCAGTGCAGCAAGACCAATAACGATGGCACCACGGCCCATGTTAATATCTGCAAAGCCTTGATATTGGGCAAGTAAACCGCCCGCAAAAGCTACTACGCCATTAGAAATAGCAAGGGCTATAACCTTCATCAGGTCAATATTGATGCCCTGGGCCTTTGACATAGCCGGATTGGTACCGGTAGCACGAATTGCAGAGCCCTGCTCAGTACCAAAATACCAGTACATAATGACTATAATAATCACTGCAAAGATCGCACCGATAAGTATTGACTTTGGTATATAACGAAGGGATACCACCAGGTTAAACTTATCTACCGAAAGTGCTGTATTTGCCTTGCCGTCCATAATATTTAAGTTTATTGAATACAGAGCAATCTGTGTCAAAATACCTGCCAAAATATCTGGTATGCCAAGCCATGTATGAAGAAGACCTGTAGCTATACCGGCAAGCACTCCGGCCAGGAAAGCCATAAATAATGCCGTACCATAGTTGGCTCCATTGATTATAAGAATAACTGTAACCGCGCCACCTGTGGCAAAAGAACCATCTACTGAAAGGTCCGCAAACTTAAGCACACGAAAAGTAATAAATACTCCAAGAGCCATAATGCCCCAGATAATACCCTGGGCCACGTCACCTGGAAGTGCTGAAATCAAAGATGAAATATTCATAATAAAACCTCAAAAAGCAAGGTCCTTTAAGGACCTTGCATATTTTTTAATAAGTAAAATCATAAGCTGACTTATTGACATGCTTCTCCTTGGCAAATAGATAGAATATAAAATATTCTCACCAAGGCAAGTCATATTTTTTGACAAATTACTCGCTGTCTGTTGCGATAGCTACGTAATCATCTGGAGGTGTAATGCCAAGCTTTTCGCAGATATCAGCATTGTATTCCTTTGTAAAGCTTGATGCATACTCAATCTCCATTGTAGCTGGGTCTTCGCCTGCGTTAAGAATCTTAACAGCCTGCAGACCTGCAGCATATCCTATATCATAGTATGAAATAGAAAGTGTAGCCACACCACAGCCTGAGCAAATGCCTTCCTCGCCTGCAATAATAGGAACACCTGCTGCAAGAGCTACGTTATTAATAGTCTCAGTGCAAGATGCTGCTGTATTGTCAGTAGGAATATAAATTACATCGCTGTTGTCACATGCTGACTGAGTAACTGATGACACATCATTAGTATCAGCAAAAGTATACTCTGTAACTGTGTAACCATACTCCTCTAAATATGTTGTGATTGATGAAGCCTGGAATGATGAGTTAGGCTCTCCTGAGCAATACAAAATACCAACATTTTTAGCATCTGGGAAAAGCTCGTTGAGCATCTCTGCCTGGCCATCAAGTGGTGCAAGATCTGCTGTGCCTGTTACATTGATGCCTGTAGAGCCTGTCCAGTCATCAATAGAAAGTGCTGTTGCATAATCTGTAATAGATGTAGCTACAATAGGAATAGAATCTGTTGCTGCCTGTGCTGCCTGAAGTGAAGCAGTTGCATTGGCCATGATAAGATCTACGCCTTCTGAAACAAATGTATTGGCGATGGTAGAGCATGTAGCAGAATCACCTGCAGCATTTTCTACTGTAACTGTTACTTCATCACCAAGCTGGTCTGTCAATGCAGCCTGAAAGCCCTCTGTAGCAGCATCAAGAGCTGGATGCTGTACCAACTGAATAACACCAACATTATAAGTCTGACCATCTGAGCTTGCTGCGTCACTTGTCTCTTCTGTGGTAGCTGCTGACGAATCATCTGCTGCTGTATCTGATGTAGAACCACAAGCAACAAGGCTGACTGCCATAGCCGAAACCATTAATAAACTAAGAATTTTCTTCTTCATGGTATCCCCTCTTTTCTTCTAAAAATCTATAGGTCACACTTTAGCACTTTTAATGGCTAAAGTCAACGCGTAAAAAAAGAACTCTTTTGTCTAAGAGTTCTTTTTTTAGTACATATTAGTATAATTCAGTGGTAGAAATCTTCCTCCATTAGCATATGCGATGACGAGGACTTAAAATTTCGACGCAATTAAATTTACCTAGATGTTCAACAAGGCATTGCTATCTTTACATCAGATGCTAAATATTTATTTGAAATACAGGCATCTCAACTATTTATTACTATTCATAGTGACTTCAAAAACGTAACAGTCGAATTACAAATAATGGCACCCCTTTGGTCCAAACCTTTTATCAAGCTTATTACAACAATAATAGAAGCCTGGGATGAGGAATATTACAGCAAAAACCCAAGCCACCGGGCTGGCCCATATTGCACCTGCATAACCTATAGCCGGCACAAAAGTGAAGGCCACAAGTGTACGGGCAATCATCTCCATAACCCCAGATATAATAGCAAAGGTAGAAAATCCCATACCCTGTATACAGAAACGGAAAATATTAACCGCAGCTAATAATATATATGAAACCGCATTGGCTAAAAGGAACATCATGGCCTGCTCTATAACTATATCTGTTTCGGTGAAAAGTCGCAGAATAAATCTGCCTCCAAAATAGAGAACAACCAAAATAAATACCGCATAAATACTTCCTATAAGCTGGGCTGACCAAGTACCTTTTTTTACCCTCTTGATATCCTTAGCTCCAACATTTTGACCTGCATAGGTAGCCATGGTGCCCCCCAAGGCATCAAATGGGCAGACCACAAACATAGAAACCTTGGAGCCTGCCGTCATAGAAGCTACAGCAACTGTACCCAGGCCGTTGACAGCTGTTTGCAAAATAACTGAGCCTATAGCCGTAATAGAATACTGTAGGCCAAAAGGAATACCCATGCCTATAAGGACCATGCTATGGTGCCTTCCAAGCTTCCAGTCATCCCTTTTAAGGCTAAGTATAGGAAATCGCTTTTTCATATAAATAAGACTGCCTATGCCTGCAACAAACTGGGATATGACAGTAGCAAGGGCTGGTCCATCAACACTCATGCCTAATTTTAAAATAAAAAGTATGTCTAGTACGACATTGATCAAGGCTGCAAGAATAAGAAAATATGTAGGCGTCTTACTGTCTCCCAAGGAACGCATTACTCCGGCAGTAAGGTTATATAAAAAGGTAACCGGGATGCCTAAAAATATAATAAAAATATAGTCATAGGCCAACTCCAATATATCCTCCGGAGTATCCATTACCACAAGAATCTGGTGACAAAAAGCACACACAAGGACAGTTAGTACTGCAGCAAATATAACCGAAAGTATAGCTGCATTGCCTACAAATTTGCGCATAGAATCATATTCCTTAGAGCCAAAACGCTGGGCCACAGGAATAGCAAAGCCAGAGCACAAGCCCATGCAAAAACCATTAATAAGGAAATTGATAGAACCTGTGGATCCTACCGCTGCAAGCGCATTATCCCCTAAGGTCTGCCCTACAATAATAGTATCCACCAGATTGTACATCTGCTGAAAAACTAAGCCTGCAAGCATAGGAATAGAAAAGCCAAGTATCAACTTCAATGGGCTTCCTTCTGTCATTCTTTTTGTTGATTCTGCTGCCATAACTTCTCCTGTCTGATGTTTTTTCACTTATATATTTTTTATTACTTTTGCCATCAAAATGCAATATCCTTTATGTCATCCAGGCAAATATCTTTTGTAACTACCGTAATATATCGAGCTTCTCTGTTAATCTTTGACAACATGCCTGTCTTTTTGACATATGTATCATTTTCATAATATATGACAGTAATCACCATACCTACTTTTAGCTGAGTAAACTTATAGTCTAAATACTCAAGCATCTCTGGCGACAATTCTGATTTAGGCACTATAATGTGTTCCTTTGCCCGCAGCGCCTCTTCATAGCCCTTTAGGGCTGCAAAAGGAGCAAATTGACTGGCCCTATCTGCTCTAGCCACTCTTGTGTCCTCCTATCTGTCCGTTGCGCTCTATGGTGGTAGCCGCCTCCTCCAAATTCATCCCCTTAAGGACAGAATTTTTTCCAAACTTTGCATGAAGGGCGTTGAGACTTTTAGACAGGCTTTTATCTCGCTCCATAACTGATGGATCTACAAACAGACTATATTGCTCAAAGCACTCGTCCACCAAAGAATTGGCACTTAAATTAAGGCGTCGTACTTTTGCCTCTTTGCGCACCATCCCTTGATACAAAGTAACAAATGCCTGAGTAAGAATCCGGACCGAATTAGTCGTCACCTGCAAAGTCATGCCACTGGATGTGGCCGGCATAGTATCATAGCTATAGCCCACTGCCAAGGATACATTGTTAGTAACTACTCCCTTATCTACCATATCAAGAGCAAGCAGGCTAACCATTTCCTTTACTATGAGAAGCCCCTCATCATAGGTGTAATCCCGCATAAGCACCTGCCCAGATGACAAAGAATGAGACTTCTGCCTATAATTTTTGACCTCAGCAATAGTGCAAGGCTCCCTGCCCCATGCATGGTCTATTAGAAATTCAGCCTCCACTCCAAACTGCTTGTATAGTAGCTTCTCAGGAGCATGAGCTATATCCTCCATAGTGAGTAGCCCTATAGTCTGTAAATGCCTGGCTGTACCTGGTCCTATTCGCCAAAAATCTGTCAATGGCTTATGCCGCCAAAGCCTCTCTTTAAAGGTATCCTCATCTAACTGAGCTATGCCATCCTTCTCATGCTTGGCCAATATGTCCAAGGCTATCTTAGCAAGATACATATTGGTTCCTATGCCGCAGGTGGCTCTTTGCCCCGTAGTTTTTCTGATATCTTCTATGATTGTAAAAGCCAACTCAGCAGCCGTCATCTTATATAAGGACAGATAATTGGTTACATCCATAAAAGCTTCATCTATGGAATAAACATGTATATCTTCTTTGGCTATGTACTTTAGATAAATAGCATATATATCTGTAGACACATCTATATATGTCTGCATACGGGGCGGAGCCATAATATAATCTATAGATTTAGGGATCTCAAATACCCTGCATCTATTTTTAACCCCTAATGCCTTCATGGCAGGACTAACTGCAAGACATATTGTTCCCTGACAGCGCTCTGGGTCAGCCACCACAAGCCTTGTAGTCATAGGGTCCAAGCCTCTGTCTACGCACTCTACACTTGCATAAAAAGATTTAAGATCAATTACCATGTAACACTTATTTTCCATAAGGCCATTATACCAAACAGTTGTTTGGATTGCTAGATAAAAAAAAGACCTAAGGCATAAGCCTTAGGCCTAAAAGAGCTGTTATTATACTAACTCAAGAACAACTTCCATAGCTGCATCGCCCTTACGAGGTCCGATCTTGACGATACGTGTGTAACCACCCTTACGATCAGCATACTTAGGAGCGATTTCATCAAATACGAAGTTTGCCATATCTACCTTGTGAGTATCAGCCTTCTTCTCGCCCTTTGCTGTAGGTGTATAAAGAACCTGCATCATCTGACGACGAGCGTGAAGTCTTGAAGGTGAATCCTTCTTGATAGTCTTGTCTACTGTATCATATACAGTAACCTTCTTGCCATCAACAACTTCCTTTACTCTCTTGCCGTCCTTGTCCTTACGAGCAACCTTAGCAGAAACAGTAACTTCCTCGAAGTTATCCTTTTCCTTAATACCAAGAGTGATGATGTGCTCAGCAATCTTCTTTACTTCCTTAGCCTTAGCCTCAGTAGTAACGATCTTGCCGTGATAGAGAAGCTCTGTAACCTGGTTTCTCAGAAGAGCTTTTCTCTGTGATGATGTTCTAGATAATTTTCTGTACTGTGCCATTTCATTTCTCCTTATAACTGGCGTCCCCGGTGCTCTTTGGTCTTACCCGAAAACTTAATGATGGAAAGGCTTACCTGACTTGTGCTCATCGGTCTTACCCGCCAGGCTTATTTCCTGTAACTATATAGTAAAAGCACCAAACTAAAATCTATAAAAATAGATTTGCGATGCAACACTATCTATTATTCCTCAATAAGCTTGAGTGAAAGACCAAGCTCCTGAAGCTTCTGCTCTACTTCTTCCATAGACTTGCGACCAAGGTTACGAACCTTCATCATGTCATCTGGAGTCTTATCGCAAAGCTCTGCAACTGTATTGATACCAGCTCTCTTTAAGCAATTGTATGAACGAACTGAAAGCTCAAGCTCATCAATGCTCATCTCAAGAGTCTTACCTGTTGTATCATCTGGCTTTTCAGCAATAACTGAAAGATCCTGTGCAGCCTCAGAAAGATTGACGAACAAATTAAGATGCTCGCTAAGAACCTTAGCTGCCATAGAAACAGCCTCATCTGGGCCCATAGTGCCGTTAGTATATACATCAAGTGTAAGCTTATCAAAGTCAGTAACCTGACCTACACGAGTATCCTCTACAGTCATATTGACACGCTCTACTGGTGTGTAAATAGAGTCTACTGCAATCTTACCGATTGGAGTCTCTGGTGTCTTATTCTTTTCTGCAGATACATATCCACGATTCTTGGTGATAGTAAGCTCCATGTAAAGCTTGCAATCTGTACCACCATTAAGGTGTGCAATAACAAGATCTGGATTAACAATCTCTATATCAGAGTCAACCTGGATATCAGCAGCTGTAACAACTCCCTCACCTTCGAACTCAATATATGCTGTCTTTGGTTCATCAGAAGAGCTGTTATTTCTAATAGCAAGCTCCTTGATATTCATAACAATCTCGGTAACATCTTCCTTAACGCCTGGAATAGCGCTAAACTCATGAAGAACACCCTCAATCTTAATCTGGCTAACTGCAGCTCCTGGCAGAGATGAAAGCATGATTCTGCGAAGAGAATTGCCAAGTGTAGTACCGTAGCCTCTCTCAAGAGGTTCTACAACGAATCTGCCGTATTTTCTGTCCTCAGATATCTCTACGATATCAATGTTTGGTTTTTCAAAATCGAACACTACAATGCCTCCTTAATATTAATGTAGACTAAAGTATCAGATTGTATAAACATTCTGACTATTCCGCTCAATGTCGCATAATAAAATTTTAACAAATCGCACTTATACAAGCAAGCTTGTATAAGTGCATTTTGAAAAATCCTATTAAAAATCTTACTTTGAATATAACTCGACAATAAGCATCTCGTCTACAGGAACATCGATCTGCTCTCTTGTAGGAAGCTCCTTAACAGTACCCTTAAGAGCCTCTGCATCAACCTCAACCCAGTCTGGAGTTACTCTACCAGCTGTAACCTCAAGGATATCCTTGAATCTCTGGATGCTCTTTGACTTCTCACGTACTTCGATAACATCGCCAGCCTTTACAAGGTATGAAGGGATGTTAACTGACTTGCCGTTTACGAGGAACATCTTGTGATCTACAACCTGACGAGCTTCTTTTCTTGTACGTGCGAATCCCATACGGAATACTACGTTATCAAGACGGCTCTCAAGCATAGTCATAAGGTTTTCACCTGTCATGCCCTTCATACGGTCAGCCTTCTCATAATAGTTACGGAAAGGCTTCTCAAGCACACCATAGATGAACTTAGCCTTCTGCTTCTCACGGAGCTGAAGTGCGTACTCAGACTTCTTTCCTCTTCCTCTATTTTTTGTTCTATGTGACTTCTTGTCATATCCTAAAAATGTAGGATCTAACTCAAGGGATCTACATCTTTTAAGAACTGGTGTCTTATTAACTGCCATTAGATTTTCCTCCTAATTAGACTCTTCTACGCTTTGGTGGACGGCATCCGTTATGTGGAACTGGAGTAACATCCTTGATTGTAAGAACCTGAATACCACAAGCATCGATTGCTCTGATAGCAGCTTCTCTTCCTGAACCTGGTCCCTTTACGAATACATCTACTGTCTTCAAGCCATGAATTAATGCAGCCTTTGCAGCTGTCTCTGCTGCCATCTGTGCAGCATATGGAGTAGATTTCCTTGAACCTCTAAAACCAAGACCACCAGCACTTGCCCATGAAAGAGCATTGCCCTGAGCATCTGTAATAGTTACGATTGTGTTATTGAAAGATGCCTGAACATGTACCTGTCCGTGTTCAACGTTTTTCTTTACACGCTTTTTTGTTACTTTTTTTGCAACTTTAGCCATAATTAAACTAACCTACTTTCTTATTTATCAAAATTACTTCTTCTTATTAGCTACTGTACGCTTTGGACCCTTGCGAGTACGAGCGTTAGTCTTTGTCTTCTGTCCACGAACAGGAAGACCCTTTCTATGACGGATACCTCTATAGCATCCAATCTCCTGAAGTCTCTTAATATCAAGAGCTACTTCTCTTCTAAGATCACCTTCTACAGTCATAGTCTCATCGATAACTGTGCTGATCTTCTTAACTTCATCATCAGTAAGATCCTTAACACGTGTGTTAGGATCTACACCAGCTGCCTCAAGAATCTTGTTTGAGCTTACTCTACCAATTCCATAAATGTAAGTTAAACCGATTTCGATTCTCTTGTCTCTTGGTAAATCTACACCTGCGATACGAGCCATGTGTGTTTACACCTCCATAATAATTCTCAATTAATAAGCGATATGTCCGCACAGCTCCCTAACGGGCCTGAAATGTGTGTGCTTTTATATCTTGTCTCGATTTGGCCTCGGTATGAATGGCCATGTATTATATGAACAGTCTGATTAGATACTCTCAGACTGCAGCCGCACATAATAATACGATGCAAAAGCAAGTCAATTAACCCTGACGCTGCTTATGCTTTGGGTTCTCACAGATAATGCGAATGCTACCTTTTCTCTTAATTACCTTGCACTTCTCGCACATTGGTTTTACAGAAGATCTAACTTTCACTGTGAATCCTCCTTTCCCTGCCCTCTAAAAGGGTGCTGGTTAACTTGTTCGTCTATATTCCTAAAAACGTCCGTGTAACAGTTTACACGGACGCTCATAGCTTGTCAACGATATCATCGCCAACATATTGTATATTTTTCAATACAATTTACTTGTCTCTCCAAATAATTCTGCCCTTAGAAAGATCATATGGTGACATCTCAATTGTAACCTTATCACCTGGTAATATACGAATGTAATTCTGTCTCAGCTTGCCTGAAATGTGAGCAAGAATCTGATGGCCATTCTCCAGCTCTACCTTAAACATTGCATTAGGCAACTTTTCAACTACAACTCCTTCTACTTCAATAACATCTGCTTTAGACATTTGTCATCCTCCTATTAAAACATTTTATAATTCTTTTTATTTTTAAATCATCAAGCTCTGTTTCATCTGAAATTATATCCAAAAGTGATTTTGGAAATCTCTTGACCAACTGAACATGTTTCAGCTTTTTCTTTTTAGGGTTACTCAAAAGCCTAGTTGTTCCATTTGCAAGATATATAAAACTATCATCTGCTTTCGTCACATAGTATACATGTCCTTTATCGTGACCTGCAAGAGATATGGCAAGCATTATATCCATGTATTGCCCTCCGGATGTGCCAACTCAGTAGGTGTAAGTGTAAGAATCTCAGGCTTTCCATCAGTAATAATAATGGTGTTTTCATAATGAGCTGAGAGTGATTCGTCCATAGTTACAACCGTCCACTCATCATCCATCCAGCATACATCGCCTGTGCCTTCATTTATCATAGGCTCTATGGCAAAAGTCATTCCGGCTTTAAGCTTTGGACCTTTCCTAAATCGCTTTTTAAAATTAGGTATTTCAGGAGCTTCATGAAGCTGGGTACCTATTCCATGGCCAACCAAATCTCTGACTACCCCGTAGCCAAAGCTAGTAGCATATTCTTCAACTGCAGCACCTATCTCATATAAGTGTCTGCCCGCTGTAGCATACTTAATACCCTGAAAAAATGACTGTCTTGTTCTTTCTATAAGAAGCCTAGCTTCTTCTGAAATCTCCCCTACAGGAACAGTACGAGCCGCATCACTGTGATAACCCTTAAAAATTACACCAGTATCAAGACTAACTATATCGCCATCCAACAAAATGCGATCGTCTTTTGGTATACCATGTACCACCTCATCATTAACTGACACACATACAGAAGCTGGATAGCCATACAAGCCCTTGAAATTAGGCTTACATCCATAACTGTAAATCATTTCTTCGCAAAGCCTGTCCACATCAAGTGTAGTCATCCCTTCGTGAAGCTCTTTTGCCAAATTTTCATGAATATCAGCAAGGATTTTACCTGCCTGCCTCATGAGTTCAAGCTCTTCTTCAGTTTTAATAGTGATTTTCTCTGACATTTTAAGCACCTAATATAGCTGTGATGTCCTCAAAAACTTTTTCCATTGGCTGTGTACCATCAACTGACTTTAAGATGCCCTGCTTTGTATAGAAATCGATAAGAGGCTGTGTCTGATCATGATATACATCAAGTCTCTTTTTTACTGTCTCTGGCTTATCATCATCTCTAAGTACAAGTTCCTTACCGCAGGTATCGCAAATGCCCTCTTTCTTAGGTGGAATAGAAACAATATGATATGTTGCTCCACATCCAAGACATGCACGTCTACCTGACATTCTGCCAATGATATTGTCATCTGGTACATCTACATCAATAGCAAAATCCATTGACTGACCAATCTTTGTTAAAGCTGCATCAAGAGCCTCAGCCTGAGGAATAGTTCTTGGGAAACCATCAAGTACAAACCCATTTTTTGCATCATCCTGAGCGATTCTGTCCATTACGAGATCACAAGTAAGTTCATCTGGAACAAGCAAACCCTGATCCATGTATTCCTTTGCTTTCTTTCCAAGCTCAGTACCATTTTTAATATTGGCACGGAATATATCACCTGTAGAAATGTGAGGAATAGAATACTTTGCAGCAATCTGCTTTGCCTGTGTTCCTTTGCCTGCACCAGGTGCACCTAACATAATAATCTTCATAATGTAACCCTCCTAATAATAAAATCTCCTTAAAAACACCTAAAGAGATACGCGAAAATCACGTATCTCCCAAGTGTAAGAATGACTTTTAGTCATTTAAAAATGTCTTATAATTACGAACCATCATCATAGATTCAATCTGCTTAAGTGTCTCGATAACAACACCAACAACGATGATTATTGATGTACCACCAAATGAAACACTGGCTGAGAATAATCCATTAAATATGATAGGAAGTAACGCAAGAATTGAAAGACCAACAGCACCTATAAAAATAATATGCTTAAGTATCTCTGTTAAATAATCAGAGGTAGGCTTTCCTGGTCTTATGCCTGGGATGAATCCGCCCTGACGCTTAAGATTTTCTGCAATCTCAAGTGGATTAAAGGTTATTTCTGTGTAGAAATAAGCAAATCCAATAATAAGAAGTACATAAACTGCTGCGCCAATAGTATAAATCCACTGACTTGGATTAAACCAGTTGGACTGTGACATACCCTTTAAAATATGTCCCCAGAAACCTGTAACACCATTTGAGTTGAATAACTGAACAAGCATGACAGGTGTTTGCAGTAAAGACTGAGCAAAGATAACAGGAATAACGCCCGCTGTATTAACACGCATAGGAATCATTGATGAGTTGCCACCAACCTGTCTTCTTCCCTGAATCTTATTTGAGTACTGAACAGGAATACGACGCTCAGCACTCTGAAGAATAACTACGAATACAACAAGGGCAATAATAATAGCTGCAATAATAACTCCAGCCAAGATAGCCTTTGGAAGTGTAGTATTCTTCATAAACTGCTCATAAAGAGTAGTTATATCAGAAGGCATACGTGAAATGATATTGATAATCAAAACTATTGATATACCATTACCAACACCCTTCTCTGTAATACGCTCACCAATCCACATAAGAACCGCTGAGCCAGCTGTAAGCGAAGCCACAACCAAGATGACATTGAGAGCATTATACTCATTAAGATAACCGCTTCTGCCAAATCCAATTGCCATAGCAATAGACTCGCCAAGAGCAAGTACAACTGTAACTACACGTGTTATCTGTGTCATCTTCTTTCGACCAGTCTCACCATCACGCTGCATCTCTTCCAACTTAGGAAATGCAATCGTAAGCAATTGCATAATAATGGAAGAAGTAATATATGGAGTGATGTTTAAGGCAAAAACTGACATCTGTGAAAATGAACCACCAGTAATTGAATCAAAGAAATTCAATGCACTGTCACTATTCGCAAAGAGACTGCTGAAAGCACTGCCGTTAACGCCCGGCGCTGGAAGCAAGCTTCCAAGTCGGACGATAATAAGCATAAACAATGTAAAACCAATTCTTTTTCTTAGTTCTTTGATTTTAAATGCATCACGCAGTGTCTTAAACATACTAGATCACCTCGGCAGTTCCGCCCAAGGCTTCGATCTTCTCCTTTGCGCTTGCGCTAAATGCGTTAGCCTTAACATTAAGCTTCTTTGTAAGCTCACCGTTGCCAAGGATCTTAACGCCATCGCGAGGATTCTTGATGATGCCGCTCTCGATAAGAGTCTCAACAGTAACTGTTGCGCCATCCTCAAATCTCTCTAAATAAGAAACGTTGATGCCAACGATATCCTGTGTATTTCTGTTCTTGAATCCACGCTTAGGAAGACGTCTGTATAAAGGCATCTGTCCACCTTCGAATCCAAGTCTGATGCTGCCGCCTGAACGAGCCTTCTGACCCTTATGACCCTTACCAGCTGTCTTACCATTTCCAGAACCGTGTCCACGACCTCTTCTGAAATTATCGCTGTGCTTTGAGCCAGCTGCTGGCTGTAAGTTAGATAAATCCATTATGGCACCTCCTTCTATTAAATTTCTTCTACTTTTACTAAGTGTGCGACCATTCTAAGCATTCCACGAACGCTGTCGTTGTCAGGAAGCTCAACAGTCTTATTGACCTTACGAAGGCCAAGTGCCTCTACGGTCTTCTTGTTCTTTGGAACAGCACCGATTGGAGACTTTACGAGTGTAACTCTTAATTTCTTCTCTGCCATTTATTTCTCCTCCTTAAGCAAGAATGTCTTCAACCTTCTTGCCACGAGCCTTAGCTACTTCCTCTGGAGCCTTAAGAAGCTTAAGGCCTTCGATTGTAGCAAGTACAACGTTCTGCTTGTTTGATGATCCTAAAGACTTTGTACGGATATTCTGAATACCTGCAAGCTCACAAACCGCACGAGCTGGACCACCAGCGATGATACCAGTACCTTCTGGAGCCTTCTTAAGAAGAACAGAAGCGCCTGTGTGCTTACCCTGAATATCGTGTGTAATACTGTGGTTGTCATCAAGCTTAACTGTGATAAGCTTCTTCATTGCATCTTCCTTACCCTTGCGGATAGCTTCAGGAATCTCAGCTGCCTTGCCAAGACCGGTACCTACGTGACCGTTCTTATCGCCTACAACAACGAGAGCTGTAAAACGCATGTTACGTCCACCCTTAACAACCTTTGTTACACGCTTAATTTCTACAACCTGCTCAGTTAATTCTAACTGGCTAGCGTCAATGATTTCACGTTTCATGTGTTATCTCCTCCTAGAATTCTAATCCTGCTTCTCTAGCTGCATCAGCTAAAGCGGCAACCTTACCAGCATAGATGTAACCACCTCTGTCGAAAACGACCTCAGTGATACCCTTTTCTGCTGCCTTCTTGGCAATAACTGTGCCAAGCTTTGCAGCTGCTTCGGTATTGTTTGTCTTAGCAAGATCTGCCTTTACTTCTGCGTCAAGAGTAGATGCTGAAACGAGTGTATTTCCACATGTATCATCAATGATCTGAACATACATGTGATTGTTGCTTCTGAACACTGCTAAACGTGGTCTATCAGCTGTACCGGCGAGAGTGTTGCGAAGTCTTCTATGCTTTGTCTGGCGTACTACTTGTCTTGATTTCTTACTTACCATTATACATTCACTCCTTTACTATTTCTTACCGGTCTTACCGACTTTACGTCTAATAACTTCATCAGCGTACTTAATACCCTTACCCTTGTATGGCTCAGGTCTTCTCTTATCTCTGATGTTGGCAGCGTACTGGCCAACCTTTTCCTTGTCAATACCCTTGATGACAATTTTATTTCCGTCAACAGTAGACTCAAGACCTTCTGGATCCTCCATCTCTACTGGATGCGAGTAACCAAGGTTGAGAGTAAGTACCTTACCTGCCTTGCTGGCTCTGTAACCTACACCGTTAACTTCAAGAGTCTTCTCAAAGCCTGTTGTAACACCAACAACCATGTTGTTAAGAAGTGTTCTAGTAAGACCATGTAAAGACTTCATCTTCTTTAAATCATTAGGTCTTGTAACAATAATTTCAGAACCCTCAAGCTTAATGTCCATCTCTGGAGCAAGTGCTCTCTCAAGTGTTCCCTTAGGACCTTTTACAGTCACATGATTATTTTCTGCAATTTCTACTGTAACACCAGCTGGAACTGCGATTGGCATCTTTCCTATACGTGACATGCCCGTACCTCCTTAATATCTTGTATGTCCGACTTCTATAGTCGGGTTATACTTTTAGGTAATTAGTTACTGTGTTTGGATTACCAAACGTATGCGAGAACCTCGCCACCAACCTGCTGCTTACGAGCTTCCTTGTCAGTGATGATTCCCTTATTTGTTGAAAGAATAGCGATTCCAAGTCCACCGAGAACATATGGAATATCATCCTTACCAGCATAAATACGAAGACCTGGCTTAGAAATTCTCTTAATACCAGTAATAATCTTCTCGTTCTTGTTTGCACCGTACTTTAATGTAACACGGATGTCCTTGAAGTTACCATTATCAACGATGTCATACTTTGCGATGTATCCCTCATCAACAAGAATATCAGCGA
The DNA here is from genome assembly GCA_963649335.1 of bacterium. GTDB lineage: Bacteria > Bacillota > Clostridia > Lachnospirales > Lachnospiraceae > Pseudobutyrivibrio. The sequence goes on along the minus strand of CAVJHG010000015.1, from coordinate 27,697 downwards.
TTGCGATCTTCATCTTTGATGCAGGAACGTCTACTGTATCATGTTTTGCAGTATTAGCATTACGGATTCTTGTAAGCATATCTGCTATTGGATCACTCATTGTCATGATGCAATTTCCTCCTAATAATCAATCTGTGTTCGACTTACCATGAAGCTTTCTTAACGCCTGGAATCTGTCCCTTGTAAGCAAGCTCACGGAAACATACTCTACAAATACCATACTTTCTAAGGTATGCATGTGGACGTCCGCAGATTTTGCAACGATTGTACTCCTGAGTAGAGAACTTAGCCTTGCGCTGCTGCTTGATTTTCATTGACTTCTTTGCCATAATTCCCTCCTATGCTTCCTTAGCGAAAGGCATGTTGAATAATCTAAGTAATTCTCTTGCCTCTTCATCAGTCTTAGCTGTAGTTACGAAAATGATATCCATACCACGAGTCTTGTCGATCTTATCGTACTCGATCTCTGGGAAGATGATCTGCTCCTTGATACCAAGAGCGTAATTACCTCTGCCATCGAAAGAATTAGGATTAACACCTCTGAAGTCACGTACACGTGGAAGTGCAAGATTGATGAGACGATCTGCGAACTCATACATCTTCTCTCCACGAAGAGTTGTCTTACATCCGATTGCCATGCCTTCACGAATCTTGAAGTTAGCAACTGAATTCTTTGCCTTAGTAGTAACAGCCTTCTGACCTGTAATCATTTCCATATCCTTGACTGCAGACTCAAGAAGCTTAGCGTTGTCCTTTGCTTCGCCAACACCCATGTTCACAACGATCTTGTCGATCTTTGGAACTTCCATAATATTCTTGTAACCAAACTTATTGATCATAGCAGGTACGATCTCATTAAGGTACTGATCTTTTAATCTACTCAACGAAATATTCCTCCTCTCTCAATTAGTCAATTACTTCGCCGGTCTTCTTTGCAAAACGAACCTTCTTGTCTCCGTCCATTTTGAAACCAACTCTTGTAGGCTGACCCTTGTGAAGTAACATAACATTTGAAGCATCGATTGGAGCTTCCTGCTCGATGATACCACCAGCCTGGTTAGCCATAGAAGGCTTAACATGACGCTTTACCATGTTAACACCTTCAACTGTAACTGTGTTGTTTTTCTTATCAACTGCGATAACCTTGCCCTCGTTATTAACATCGCCACCAGCGATAACGCGAACCATATCGTCTTTCTTAATCTTCATAGTTGCCATTCGTACTTCCTCCTACAATACTTCTGGAGCAAGTGAAACAATCTTCATGAACTGCTTATCACGAAGCTCTCTTGCTACAGGTCCAAAAATACGAGTTCCTCTTGGAGTCTTGTCATCCTTGATGATGACAGCTGCATTTTCATCAAACTTGATATATGAACCATCTTTACGACGGGCACCCTTTACTGAACGAACAACTACTGCCTTAACTACATCACCCTTCTTTACAACGCCACCTGGTGTTGCATCTTTAACGGTAGCAGTAATTACATCGCCAATGTTGGCATATCTTCTTGTAGATCCACCCATAACACGGATAACAAGGATTTCCTTTGCTCCTGTATTATCGGCTACCTTTAATCTACTTTCCTGTTGTACCATTGTAGTAGCCTCCTTATATTATTTTGCTCTCTCGATTACTTCAACAAGTCTCCATCTCTTGTCCTTAGAGAGTGGTCTAGTCTCCATAACCTTAACTGTGTCACCGATGTGAGCATCATTGTTCTCATCATGTGCCTTAAGCTTATATGTCTTCTTTACGATCTTGTTGTAAAGTGGATGCTTAACATTGTCGCGGATAGCAACAACGATTGTCTTTTCCATCTTATCGCTTACAACAACACCTGTACGTGTTTTTCTTAAGTTTCTTTCTTCCACGCTTGTAACTCCTTTCAAATGATTAAGATTCTGTTAATTATGCGTTCTTCTCAGCTTCTGTGATTACAGTCTGAATACGAGCGATGTTACGACGAACCTCGCGGATTCTTGCTGTATTATCCAACTGGTTTGTAGCATTCTGGAATCTTAAGTTGAAAAGTTCTTTCTTAGCTTCAACGAGCTGAGCGTTAAGCTCTGCTACTGAAGTGTTCTTTAAATCTTCTACGTACTTTGTATTCTTCATTATGCTTCACCGCCTTCTAAATCCTCACGGGAAACTATCTTGCACTTGCAAGGAAGTTTATGTGTAGCGAGACGAAGTGCTTCTTTAGCAACTTCCTCAGATACTCCTGAGATCTCGAATAATACACGGCCCGGCTTAACAACAGCTACCCAATATTCAAGTGTACCCTTTCCTGAACCCATTCGAGTTTCAGCAGGCTTTGCTGTAACTGGCTTGTCTGGGAAAATCTTAATCCAAACCTTACCACCACGCTTAATATAACGAGTCATAGCGATACGGGCTGCCTCGATCTGATTAGACTTGATCCAAGCTGGCTCCATTGCTACGATACCATACTCACCGTAAGAAATCTTATTTCCTCTTGAAGCTTTACCAGCCATGTTTCCACGGAACTGCTTTCTGTGCTTCGCTCTCTTTGGCATTAACATATTACTCGGCTCCTCCTTCCATGTTCTTCTTCTTTGGAAGTACTTCACCCTTATAGATCCATACCTTTACGCCAACCTTACCATAAGTAGTGTCAGCCTCAGCGAATCCATAATCGATGTCAGCACGAAGTGTCTGAAGTGGAATAGTACCATCTGAGTAAGACTCTGTACGAGCCATATCAGCTCCACCAAGACGTCCAGAACAGCTTGTCTTGATACCCTTGATACCTGTCTTCATAGCTCTGCTCATGCAAGACTTCATAGCTCTTCTGAATGATACACGGTTCTCAAGCTGACCTGCGATGTTCTCTGCTACAAGCTGAGCATCACGATCTGGTCTCTTGATTTCCTTAATGTCTACAACAAGCTTATCTGCTGTCTGCTTCTGAAGCTCAGCCTTGATCTTGTCGATCTCAGCTCCACCCTTACCGATAACAACACCTGGCTTAGCTGTGTAAACAGTAACCTTTACTCTACCAGCAGCGCGCTCGATTTCAATCTTTGAAACGCCTGCAGCATAAAGCTTCTTCTTAAGAAATTTTCTGATATTATAGTCTTCAACTAAGTAATCTGAGAAATTCTCTCCCTCAGCAAACCACTTAGAATCCCAGTCTTTTATAACACCGACTCTTAAGCCATGAGGATTAACTTTCTGTCCCATGTTCTGCCTCCTTAATTCTTCTCGTCAAGCACGATAGTGATGTGGCTCATTCTCTTTTCGATTCTGTAAGCTCTACCCTGTGCTCTTGGTCTGATTCTCTTCATTGTAGGTCCCTTGTTTGCATAGCACTCAGCAACAACAAGATCGCTACGATCCATACCGTTATTGTTCTCAGCGTTTGCAATAGCAGACTTAAGTAATTTCTCTATAACACTTGAAGCGTATCTTGGATTGTACATTACGATAGCAAGAGCTGTATCAACATCCTTACCACGAATGGCATCAAGTACGAAACAAGCCTTCTGAACTGACATTCTAGCATAAGACAACTTTGCTGAAGGTCTTGTATCCTTTATATCGTTTCTCTCACGTTTAATTTGAGATCTATGTCCCTTAGCCATGATAAAAACTCCTTTCCTGTATTATTAGCGTACCTTTGACTTCTTCTCGTCCTTACCATGACCTCTATAGGTTCTTGTAGCAACGAACTCGCCAAGCTTGTGTCCAACCATATCCTCTGTAACATATACAGGAACATGCTTTCTACCATCATGTACTGCAATTGTATGTCCAACCATCTGTGGGAAGATTGTAGAACGACGTGACCATGTCTTGATAACAGACTTGTCGCCGCTTGCGTTCATAGCATCAACCTTCTTAAGTAAGCTAGCATCAATAAATGGTCCTTTTTTTAATGAACGTGCCATGTGTATCCTCCTTATTTGATTGCTCTACCATCGCGTCTTCTTACGATGAGCTTGTTAGACTGCTTGTTCTTCTTTCTTGTCTTGAGACCAAGAGCAGGCTTGCCCCAAGGTGTGCATGGGCCTGGACGACCGATAGGTGCGCGACCCTCACCACCACCATGTGGATGGTCATTAGGGTTCATGACAGAACCACGAACTGTAGGTCTGATACCCATATGTCTCTTACGACCAGCCTTACCAAGCTTAACAAGGTTGTGATCACCGTTTCCGATAACACCGATTGAAGCACGGCAGTTAAGAGGTACCATTCTCATTTCGCCTGAAGGAAGACGAAGTGTTGCATACTTTCCTTCCTTAGCCATAAGCTGAGCTGAGTTACCAGCTGAACGAACAAGCTGTCCGCCACGGCCTGGATAAAGCTCGATGTTGTGGATAAGTGTACCAACTGGAATCTTCTCAAGTGGTAAGCAGTTACCAACTCTAACCTCGGCCTCTGCACCATTCATAACGGTCATGCCATCTGTAAGACCAGCTGGAGCAAGGATATAAGCCTTCTCGCCATCTGCATAGCAGATAAGAGCGATATTTGCTGTTCTGTTTGGATCGTACTCGATACCAATTACCTTTGCAGGTATTCCATCCTTACCATTTCTCTTGAAATCGATAAGTCTATATTTACGTCTGTTACCGCCACCCTGATGTCTAACGGTAATCTTACCCTGATTGTTACGACCTGCGTTCTTCTTCAAAGAAACTAAGAGAGCCTTCTCTGGAGTTGTCTTTGTGATTTCTGCGAAATCAGAACCAGTCATATTTCTTCTGGAAGGTGTATATGGGTTATATGTCTTAATTCCCATTTTATTTCTCCTTTCTGGTTACTCGTTTATTATCGCGCTCGACTGCGCATAAAATGAATCAATGGATATCTTACAGTCCTGAGAAAATCTCGATATCCTTGCTATCCTCTGTAAGCTGAACGATAGCCTTCTTTGTCTTAGCTGTCTTGCCGTATGTCATGCCACGTCTCTTTGTCTTACCGTCGCAGTTCATAGTGTTAACTGAAGCAACCTTTGTTCCTTCAAACATCTTCTCAACAGCTTCCTTTATCATAGTCTTGTTAGCTTCTGGATGAACAAGAAATGTGTACTTCTTCTCAGCCATAGCGTTCATTGACTTCTCTGTGATAACAGGCTTTTGGATTACGTCATAATATTGAATATTAGCCATTATGCATATACCTCCTCAATCTGCTCTACAGCTGCCTTTGTAACAACTACTGTATTGTACTTAAGGATGTCATAAACGTTGATTGTGTTTGTAAGAGCTGTCTTGATTGCAGGAATGTTCTTTGCTGACATAACTACGTTCTTGTCGTTAGAATCAAGAACTACAAGAGCCTTCTCAACGTTGAGGTTGTTCATAACCTTTGCGAAATCCTTTGTCTTAATAGCATCAAGCTTAAGCTCATCTACTACTATAAACTTCTGCTCATTAACTACTGAAGTAAGTGCAGACTTAAGAGCTGCTCTCTTCTCCTTCTTATTGAGCTTGAATGAATAATCTCTTGGAGTTGGAGCGAATACTACGCCACCACCTGTCCACTGTGGAGATCTTGTAGAACCCTGTCTTGCATGACCTGTTCCCTTCTGTCTCCAAGGTTTTCTTCCGCCACCAGAAACTTCAGAACGTGTCTTAGCCTTCTGTGTTCCCTGGCGATTATTTGCAAGCTGCTGGACAACTGCCATGTGAACTAAGTGCTCGTTAATCTCAACTGCGAAGATGCTGTCGTTGAGATCCATGGTGCCAACTTCTTTGCCTTCCATATTGTATACGGATACTTTAGCCATCGCTAAGTTCCTCCTTTCCTATCGTATGATTACTTGCCTGCCTTAACTGACTCTTTGATTGTTACAAGAGACTTCTTAGGTCCTGGAACAGCACCCTTTACTAAAAGCAGATTGTTCTCTACGTCTACGCGTACGATCTCAAGGTTCTGGATTGTAACCTTGTTGCCACCCATCTGACCAGGCATACCCTTGCCCTTGAATACACGGCTAGGTGATGAACATGCACCATTTGAACCCTGATGTCTGTGGAACTTAGAACCATGAGCCATAGGTCCTCTGTGCTGACCAAGTCTCTTGATAGCACCCTGGAAGCCCTTACCCTTTGAAGTAGCTGTAGCGTCAACCTTGTCGCCAGCCTCAAAGATATCTGCCTTAATCTCCTGTGCAAGTGAGTAATCTGCGCAATTGTCAAATCTGAACTCTCTTACGAATCTCTTTGGCTCTACGCCAGCCTTATCGAAGTGACCCTTCTCAGGCTTGTTTACACCGTTGCGGTGAATAATCTCTTTGCGTCCATTAGCATCCTTATTAACAAGCTTAACCTTCTTGTCAATAAAACCTACCTGAACTGCTTCGTAACCATCATTCTCAACTGTCTTGATCTGTGTAACAACACATGGGCCAGCTGAAAGAACAGTTACAGGAATAAGCTCGCCGCCTTCTCCGAAGACCTGAGTCATTCCGACCTTTGTAGCTAAAATAGCTTTCTTCATTTTTCTTACCTCCATTTTCTACAGCGGAACGCTTCTTGCCCATACTATGGGGTAGCGGAACCGTTCATCCTAGAACAGTGTCATATAAGTGGAATAAGAAATCTTATTGCTTCTATATAAAACCATACTGGATGTTAACTTAGTTGATAGAACTGATAATTACTTATTCTTGATGCTGATCTCAACGCCTGCTGGAAGCTCAAGCTTTGACAGAGTCTCAACTGTCTTTGCATTAGCATTGATGACATCAATCAGTCTCTTATGAGTTCTCTGCTCGAACTGCTCACGAGAGTCCTTGTACTTATGTACGGCTCTAAGAATAGTAACAACTTCCTTCTTTGTTGGAAGAGGTACAGGACCACTAACCTGTGCTCCGTTCTTCTTAACAGTCTCGATGATTTTCTTGGCAGATGAATCTACAAGCTCATGATCATAAGCCTTGAGAGTGATTCTCATTACTGAATTTGCCATAAAAAAAGTCTCCTCCTTTTTCGTTTTTTCTAACTTCTGAAAAAGCGACCAAGTGGCGACTGTACACTTACCCGTGTGTGTCCTAAATGTGAACTCAAAGAATTCTTAGGTTCTCACACGTCGTCTCCGCATTGCTGCGGACGGTTTTAAGTTATACAGTGACTTGTCGTCAGTTTCCTAACTTGACATTCGCTCCACGGAAAACCAATTCTAATGAATTGCAACCTCACGCTTCATAGCTATCATGTCACAGCAAATAATAATATACACGAGGGATTTGCTTTAGGCAAGAAAAAAATAGAAATTATTGTTTTTTATCAAGTACAATCTGTGGCCTATCAAGATATTGTGCTCCTGCTAGTAAAATAGGCACTAAAAGCCTCTTGAAACAAGATATTATTTATATATAATAAGTTGGTCAAATGAAATGAAACATTTATACTATATATATAATATGAAAGAAAACACTATAATTTCTTACTGATTATTTAATAAGTAAATTTATTGTAGAACCCAATACAAGATTAAAGAAAGAATGAGGTATCTGAATGCAAGTTGCAAACAATTGGAAGGACTACGAGGTTATCGACTGTTCTGCCGGAGAAAAGTTGGAGCGCTGGGGTGACTATATATTACTCAGGCCTGATCCCCAGGTAATATGGGACACTAAAAAATCCTCTCCTTATTATAAGAAGCTAAACGCACACTATCACCGTTCCAACAAGGGCGGTGGCGAATGGGAATTTATTGACCTGCCTGAGCAATGGACCATAGAATATCCTGTCTGTGATAAAAAGCTTACCTTTAACCTTAAGCCTTTCGCTTTTAAGCATACAGGCATTTTCCCAGAACAGGCTGTAAACTGGGATTGGTTTTCTTCTATTATAAAAAATGCTAACAGACCAGTTAAGGTGCTGAATCTATTCGCCTATACCGGAGGTGCCACTCTCGCCGCTGCTGCAGCCGGTGCTTCTGTGACCCACGTGGATGCCTCAAAGGGCATGGTGCAATGGGCCAAAGAAAATGCCGCATCAAGTGGTCTGGCAGATGCTCCAATCCGCTGGCTTGTAGATGACTGCCGCAAATTTGTGGAAAGAGAAATACGTCGCGGCAACAAATATGACGGCATTATTATGGACCCACCATCATATGGTCGTGGTTCAAAAAATGAAATATGGAAAATTGAAGATGATATCTTCCCATTTATACAGCTGTGCGAGCAGATATTGTCTGAGGACGCTTTATTTTTCTTGGTTAATTCATATACCACAGGTCTGCAGCCTGCAGTCCTCAACTATATGATATCTACTGCCCTCCTTAAAAAGCATCCTGGAAAAGTCACAGCAGATGAAATAGGACTTCCTGTCACCGAGACCGGACTAGTACTGCCTTGCGGTGCCAGCGGCAGATGGACCAGCGAAAAAATATAACTATATAATAAGAAGGAACACAATGAATCAATCACTACATACTAACCCACTGGCAACAGAGCCAGTAGGACAATTACTCAGCAAATTTGCAGTGCCAAGTATTATAGCCATGCTTGTAAGCTCACTCTACAACATGGTGGACCAGCTTTTTATCGGCAATAAAATAGGCTCTCTTGGCAACGCTGCCACCAATATACAGTTTCCCCTGTCCATACTCAATATCTCTATAGCACTGTTGTGTGGCATTGGCACAGCTGCAGCCTTTAACCTGGCAATGGGCCGGGGCGAAAAGGACGAGGCTGGATATTATATAGGAAATGCCGTCACCACCATGGTGCTTGTAGGTCTTGTACTTGCTATACTGACAGAGGCTTTCCTACAGCCACTTCTTATATTTATAGGCTCCCCTGATAATGTATTGCCTTATGCCATTGAGTACACTCGCATTACAGCTCTAGGATTTCCATTTTTCATCTTATCAGCCGGCGGTGGTCACCTTGTAAGAGCCGATGGCTCTCCAAATATGACCATGGTACTCAACCTGGTAGGAGCCATCATCAATACTATTTTGGACTACATCTTTATTTTTATTTTTGACTGGGGCATGGCAGGTGCAGCTTGGGCCACCATTATTGGCCAATTTGTGTCTGCTATGATTGTTGTAGTTTATCTGACACGCTTCAAGTCTGTAAAGCTACAGCTCAAGCATTTTATGCCCAAAATGAAGCATATACTCACCTTCACATCCTTAGGTCTAGCTCCATTTTTCAACCAGATTGCTATGATGGTTACCCAGATAGTCCTAAATCGCACCTTAAAATACTACGGCGGCCTATCTGTCTACGGCGAGGCTACCCCTATTGCCTGCTCCGGCATTATTTCAAAGGTTACCGGCATATGCTTTTCATTTATTATAGGTATTTCCCAGGGTCTACAGCCTATCGCCAGCTTCAATTATGGCGCCAAGAACTACCAGCGAGTACGAGACGCCTATAATCTTGCCATCAAAATAGCTGCAGCTATTGCCATTGCCTCATGGGTTGCCTTTCAGCTTTTCCCAAGGCAGCTTGTAGCCATGTTTGGTGATGGAGATGAGCTTTACTTCCAGTTTTCCATCAATTACTTTAGGATATATCTCTTTGGTATGTTTTTGTGCTTCCTGCAGCCTTTATCATCCAACTTCTTTACTTCTATCGGTAAGCCTAAGAAGGGAATATTTATGTCTCTCACCAGACAGGTAATTTTCCTTATACCTCTTATTTTGATTTTACCAATATTTATGGGAATCGATGGAGTCATGTATGCAGGTCCAATAGCAGACACCTTAGCATTTATCGTATGCTATGTTCTTGTAAAACACGAATACAAACAAAAGGAATGGCAGGAAACCCAGAAGAAAAAGTAAAAATCAAATTATTTAACCACTATCCTATTGCGGCCCGACTCCTTGGCCTCATAGAGATTGTTGTCAGCTCTCTTTAGGCTTTCATCTGCAGGCTCCTCCATGGACATCAAGGTAAGTCCAAAGCTCATGGCCAGGCACTTATCAGTGCCTGGTATTTGAATGAGACGAATATCTTCCATTATACTCTCTAAGAGCTCTGCAGAATCCTCCAAAGACTTATTTTTAAAAACTAGCAAAAACTCTTCGCCTCCCCAACGAGCCGCAAAGCCCTCAGTTGCCATACGTTTTTTAAGTACTGTTGCCACTTCCTTGAGAACTACATCACCAACCTCATGGCCATAGGTGTCATTAACCTTTTTGAAAAAGTCAATATCTCCAATACTGACACATAACTGGGCACCTGTAACCTTAAAATCCTCTCGCATAGACTCCATGGCGCGCTCAGCGTAGCGCCTATTATATATATCTGTGAGAGCATCGTATTCTACCAGCTGCTTGATAGCCCTGGCCATTTTTTTGCCATCCTGGGCTAATCTTTTAATCTCATCATCTGCAAGTGTCAAGTCGCGAGGAATCTCCGCATCAAAATCTCCCCCAGACATCTTGTTCATGAAACGATCCATCTTGCTGATACGTTCTCCCAGCCTACTGTTGTAGCGCACCATAATAAAACCGATAAGAAGGGCTATAAGAGCACAACACAGGGCAATAGGAACCACATCAGACAAAGTATCAGCCATGACTCCTGCAGCCGACCGAGATACACCCACCATGCCATAGACAGTGCCATCCTCCAAGGTCAGGGGCTGATAATACACATAGCTTTCCTGTCCATATATATCCACCCTGGAGTAAAACTTGGCTTCCCCCGCCTCAAGCACTTCCTTACGAATCTTTGCAGAAGCATTAACCCCAATAGGTTGCTTGCCATTCTCATCCACCAAGGTAGTAATAACCCGGGTATCATTTAAGAAAAAGGATATATTAATATCTAAAATGCTAGCCAAGTCATCTAACATAATGCCATCCCCTGAAAGCTTTTCCTCTCCCTTAAAAAGCTCCTTCTCCCCCGTCTCTTCGGAAGTCTGCAGATTAAGCTCCCCAGAATAGACTCTGTCATAAATAAGAATAGCCATGGCAGCATCTCGCTTCAGCTCCTTATGGACCTGAGATAAGGTGGAATGCCTTATGACAAAAGTTGACACCGTCACTATAATAATTGTCATCAGTAAAAGTGGCACAAGTGTCATTTTAAGCATCTGATTTTTTAAGCTATTTTTGAATTCTGTCTCTGCCATATAATCCCCCAATCACTCTGTCATGTCTAATAATAGTTTTTCTCTTCTAACCTAGAATACCACAATTTCTCAATTGAAAAAGCCTCACAGAAAAATTAGTCAAACTTTTTCTTTTTACTAACCAGCTGTGTAATATAAAACGCACATAAAGGACAAGCCTAAAAAGCTTGTCCTTTACTTTAAGGATTGATATGAAAATGAAAAATTTAGTATAGCATTCAAAAATATGAATCTATATTAGTTGTTTTTGCGAGCCTTAACTAGGGCAAATATAGACTGGATTATGATGAATACACAAAGCAGTGCTGCATTTGCAATATTGGCCCAGCTTGAAAGAAGCTTTCCGTTTGTATTAACCAGAACTGTAATAGTACCGTTAATAAGAACTCCAAAGAAGGATCCCAATACATTACCTACGCCACCGGTAAGAAGTGTACCACCGATAACAGACGATGCGATTGCATCCATCTCAAGACCTGTAGCCTGGTTAACAGAGCCTGACATAGTATTGAGACAGTAGAGAATACCACCGATAGAGCAAAGGAAAGAAGACAATACATGTGACATAAGTCTTGTCTTTTTAACATTAAGACCCATCATGGTAGCTGAAGTCTGATTGCCACCTACTGCGTAGAGGGAACGTCCAAACTTGGTGTACTTAAGCATCCACCAAATAATAAGTAAAACAACAATAGCAATAAGTACTGTAGGACGGATGTAAGGAACAACTACCTTGCCGTGCTTATTAACCTTGCCCAAAAACTCAGGAAGGTTTATTTTTGCATTGGCCCAGGCATAAAACAGTGGGTTGTCGGCTTCTGTAACTGATATCTGACCTGAACAAATAACTGCTGTCATACCTCGTCCAAAGAACATACCTGCCATGGTAACGATAAATGGCTGTATCTCCAAGTAGCCTACCAAAAAGCCTTGAACAAAACCAAAGACCAGTCCGATTACCAAAATAAGGATAACCATCTGTATTGCACCCATGTGCCACTGAGTCATACCATATACCAGAAGCATACAGTCCATGGCTACGACGGAACCAACAGAGATATCGATACCACCAGTTAGCATAACACATGTCATACCTGATGCTATAACTACCAGGCCTGCGTTGTTGATAAGAACATTTAAAAAGGTCTGAAGGTTGCCAAAGCCCTTGTCTGCATATACCAGGCAGCCTGCTGCATACATAAAAATGAAGAGACAGATTGTAATAATAATAAGTACTGAATTTGAGTCAAGTTTCTTTTTTGCTTTCATTATGCTGCCTCCTTTGCTGATAATCTCTGGGCCTTCTGAGCCTTGCGGGCAGCCATATAGGTCTTAAAAGCTGGAGCCTGAACTACTACAATAATGATAACGATAATAGCCTTGAACACTGGAGCCTGAGCAGTTGAAACGCCCATGGCAAGAAGTGTTGTGGTGATAGCCTGGATGGTATAGGCTCCGATTATAGAACCTGCCATATTAAACTTTCCACCAGCAAGAGAGTTACCGCCTAGGGCAACTGCAAGAATGGCATCCATTTCGTAGTTGAGACCAATATTATTTGAATCAGCTGAGTAGATTCGTGAAGAAGCTACTATACCGGCTACGCCTGCGCAAAGACCACAGATAAGATAACATACAAAGCAGATTACATCTGAATTGATACCTGATATACGTGCTGCTCTGGCATTAATACCAACTGACTGAATGTAAAGGCCAAGGGATGTCTTTTTTAACAAAAGCATAACCACAAGAATTACGACAATTGCTGCAAAGACAGGTGTTGGTATAGGGCATCCTGGCAGGAAATTACCCAGGTACTTGTACTCCTCAACACGGATGTAAGTAATCTGGTTGTTGCAAAGGAGAAGACCAATAGCACGGGCTGCTGTGTAAAGAATAAGGGTTGCAACCATAGGCTGTATCTTCAGCTTGGAAACAAGAGCACCATTGAAGGCACCGCAGGCACCACCCATAAGTACACCAAAAAGCATACCAACAATCATAGGAACAGCAAACTCATTAACTGAGCTGTTGCCATAGCCTGCTAAAAGCATACAGCAGCTGCAGGCTGAAAGAGACATTACTGATCCAACAGAAATATCTGTTCCGGCTGATACAGCTACAACCAAGGTCTGGCCTACTGCCAGAATAGCTATCTCAGAGCCACGGTTTAAAATATCGATTATACGACCATATAAAACACCGTTGTTAACACTGATTGAGAAAAAGTCCGGAGACTTAACCAAGTTGATAAGCAGCACCAATATCATACAAAAGATTGGTAAGAATAGTGGCTGCTTAGTAAGTTTTTTGAAGTTTTCCATTATTCTTCACCTCCTGCAATGGCTGCCATAACTGATTCCTGAGTCATTTCTCCTGAAATCTCTCCAACCTGTGCGCCATCACGCATTACATACATGCGGGTACATGTACGAAGCATCTCGTCTATTTCAGAAGAGATAAATACAAGGCTCATGCCCTGCTCCTCAGCAAACTTAAGTGCCAGCTTCTGGAATTCTGTCTTGGTACCTATGTCAATACCTCGAGTAGGCTCATCCAAGATCAGGAAATCAGGCTCAGTGCAAAGCCATCTTGCCAAAATAACCTTTTGCTGATTACCACCTGAAAGCTGGGAAATAGGTGTCTCACGAGATGCTGTCTTAATCTGGAGCATATCGATAAACTTGTCTGCTATCTCTACCTGCTTTGACATAGGAATCTTTTTGAAAAGTCCATTTTTTGCCTGAAGTGCCAGGATTATATTTTCTCTTACAGACAAATCGCCGATACAGCCATCTGCCTTTCTGTCATCTGGAAGGTATCCCATGCCAGCCTTTATAGCATCGATAGGTTCCTTGATGTTGAGCTCCTTGCCATTCATGGTAAGAGTACCTGTCTGGTTGCGATCTGCTCCATAGATACAGCGCACCATTTCAGAACGGCCAGATCCAAGAAGACCGGTGACACCTACCACCTCGCCCTTGTGAATCTTAAAATCAAAAGGCTTGATGGTTCCCTTGTGAGAAAGTCCCTTGGCATCTATAACCACCTCATTGTACTCTGCCTTTTCAGCGCCCTCTCGCTTGATAGAAGCAAGATCGTCAAAATCCTTGCCCAGCATGGCTGCTACAAGCTTAACACGTGGCATTTCCTCTACTGAGTATTCACCAGCAAATTCACCATTTCTAAGGACTGTAATGGTATCGCAGACTGCGTATACCTGCTCCAAGAAATGTGTTACAAATATGATTCCAACGCCCTTGGCCTTCAGGTCTGTCATAACCTTGAAAAGCTTTTCTACTTCGTTGTCATCAAGTGAGGATGTAGGCTCATCCAAAATGAGTACCTTACAATCCATATCTACAGCTCTTGCTATTGCTATCATCTGCTGAATAGCAAGAGAATAATTTTCGAGTGCAATTGTTACATCAATATTAATATCCAGGCTGTCCATCAGCTCCTTGGCACGCTTGTTCATCGTGCGCCAGTCGATGGTGCCCAGCTTTGTTACTGGCTCACGACCAATAAATAAATTCTCTGCCACTGTAAGGTTTGGACACAGGTTAACTTCCTGATAAACCGTGGCAATACCCTTTTCCTGAGCCTCAAGTGTAGAGTGATTTACTACAGGACCTTCAATACCTGCTACATGAATTTCACCAGCATCAAGAGAATATACACCAGTTAACACCTTGATAAGTGTTGATTTTCCGGCACCATTTTCGCCCATAAGTGCGTGGATTTCACCTTTTCTCAGAGTAAACTGTGCATGATCAAGTGCTTTTACACCAGGAAAGGATTTGGATATATCTCTCATTGTTATTAAAAGATTAGCATCCATAACATTTTCCCTTTCTTTTTTACATTTAAGTCGATTGTCTTTGGGGGTCTTTTCTTAAAAATAGGGGAAGGCGTTTTAGACCTTCCCCAAAATGTCAGCTAGTTACGAATTTTAGTAAGAAGCCTGAGAAGCAGCGTCTGTAATCTGGATAAGATCCTCTGTTACTTCCTCGCCTGCGTTGTTTGTATATGTGATAGATGTGAGAATATCCTCAGCAACATACCATGGCTCTGTCATGAATGTCTGCTTTGCAACTTCTCCACCAGCCTCAAGTGTCTGGATGATGTCTGCACAATATGTTCCCTGAAGTGGGTAGCACATGAAGTCTGCATTGATATCGCCTGACTGTACGTACTCAAGACCAGCCTTGCAAGCATCGAATGAGATAAGGATTACGTCCTTGTCAACGCCATAAGAAACACCAGCTGCCTTCATAGCATCCATAGCACCAAATGCCTCGTTATCGTTCTGGCAAACAACTACGTTGAACTTGCCTTCATATGACTTGCAGTATGACTCCATAACCTGCTGGCCGCCATCCTGTGTGAAGTCACCGTCCTGAGAATCAAGGATTGTCCATCCATTCTCATCAGCAATCTTCTTGAAACCTTCGGTACGTCCGATCTGAGCTGAAGAACCATTTGATCCCTCGATTACAAGGATGTTAAGGTCTGAAATGCCCTTGGCCTCTGCGTAATCCTTGAGCCATGTACCTGCTGCAAGACCTTCGTTCATGAACTCTGATCCAACCCATGATACATACTTGTCTGAATCCTCGATTGTTCTGTCGATAACGATTACTGGAATACCAGCGTCCTCGCACTCTGTAAGAACTGTGTCCCAACCTGTTGAAACGATAGGATCGATAACGATGTAGTCAACGTCATCCTGGATGAACTGTCTAACTGCCTCGATCTGAGCTGCTGAGTCATTGTCGCAATCTACAAACTGAAGATCATATCCATTCTCCTCTGAGAAAGCTTCCTGAACTGAGTTAGTTGAAGCTGTACGCCAATCTGACTCGTGACCAACCTGTGCGAAACCAACTGTGATCTTCTCCCCAGAAGCTGCTGCATCAGTTGTTTCCTCTGTAGCTGTATCAGCTGCAGTATCGCTTGATGCTGCTGTGTCTGATGATGAGCTACCGCATGCTACCATGGACATTGCCATGAGTGTTGTAAGCATTCCTGCTACGATTCTTTTTTTCATAATTGAGATTTCTCCTTCCTTCTCCTAACCTCCCCAACTGGAGGTGTTTTTGTTTCTGTAATTAATCTATCAAATACTTTTGTTGGCAACAATGAATCTGGGCCCGAAAGTCCTGGTTCTACTTTTGCGATAATACCAATTTTGTCTTAAATTACATTCTGCATACCAATTTGATATTTTTTCACATTCTTTCCCTCTCAGGTTGAAAAATTTATTTTAAAATTGTGATTATTTTATGATTGGTTTGCCTGATTTTTTCACAAAAAAAATACCAATTTTTATCAGGTCGTGGTAGAATTTAATAAGAATTTATTAAAAAACTTGTTAATTGGGGGATTTTTTATGATTCCAAAGTATCTGCAGCTGAAGGAAAAATTAAATAAAGCTATTTTATCTGAAAAATATCCACTTTATTCAAAATTACCTACCGAAGTGGAGCTTGCCGAAATATACGGGGTATCCAGATCCACCGTCCGTCAGACGCTATCAGCCTTACAGGAGGATGGGATTATAGAAAAAAAGTGGGGAAGCGGCAACATGGTTATTGCCAAAAGCGATGCCAGAAAGAAAAATACTCTAGCTCTTATAGTCCAGGACAAATCAACCTCCTTTTCTAGCCTCCTTATAGAGGATGTTACAGCAAGTCTCATGCGTCAAGGCCTTACAGTAGAAGTATATGAACACTGCAACAGCCTTCAGGCCGAGCGAGATATTTTGCTTGCGCTGCAAAAGGATTTATATGGAGGACTGATTATTGTCCCTGCTTCATCTGCCCTGCCTTCCTGCAATGTTGATCTTTTTTCCAATCTGCTGAAACGACAGATACCCCTTGTATTTGTAGACAGCAGTCCTATTGGCTTATATAAGGCCCCATGTGTGGCTTACAATTATTATGATCAGGGCTATCAGATGGCAAGAAGCTTTATTAACAAAGGACAAACCAGATTGGGAGGTATATTTATAAGAGACAGCATAGCATCCGTCACCTGCTATTCCGGTTTTATCGACGCCATCCGAGACTCTGGAATGGCACTTATTGATTCCTGCTACCTATGGGTCAACTCTGTAGACCAGCCAGGGCAGGACAGTCGCAGCCCCGGTTCTATTAACAAGTTTTTAAAGGCTGCTTACGACAAGGCTCAGGTCGTATATTGCGACGATTCTGGCTTAAATCATGACCTGCTTTTTCCCGTATATACCTCCCACCTGCATCCTGCCAAAAATATAGGCAAGGAGGCAGCTTCACTGCTTTTATCCATTAAAAAAGATGGTAAGGGAAAATCCATTACCATCTCAATGAAATAAAAAGCCGGCATTAATAGTTTCTTTGATCCACAAAATCCTGGTGCAAGGTAGCATGATCGTATGAGCTTTCGTAAACGTATGTAATTTTGGGCGGTGTAGTGCCCTCCTCTATCTGCTCTATAATTTTGTATACATACTGGCCCTGGGCAGGATTGCACTCCATCACTAAGTCTATGTCCCCTGCCACACAGGCATTAAGGCCGTTTTTTGTAGCGTCAAAGGACACTATGATGAAATCCTTTTCTATGCCCATGTCCTTCATGGTACTTATTAAGCCTAAGGCCATTTCATCATTTTCACAATAGATTACATCTATGTCATCAGTATCAATTGTGGTAAATAAGTCCCGTGCCACCTCCTGGGCCTTGGCATTGGTAAAATCACCACAGGCCTGGTATATTATTTTCCAATTGTCGTGGTCCTCCACTGCATTCATGAGGGCCTTGGTACGGCCCTTCTGGGCGCTGGAGCCTATGGTGCCCTGAAGATGAACTATTTTGACATCGCTGGCATACACCTCTTCGCCATTTGTGTCTATCATGTTTTGCCCTAAAAGGTTGGTGCAAATAACATCACTTGATACCTGGTCATCATCTGTAGTGTCGCCTCTTACATCTAGCCCCTGCTCAGTCAAGAGCTTTTCTATCTCAATAACAGCCTTTTGGCCTTCGCTTTTAAAGTCTGACCCCACAAATGCCTTATATAAAGACTGGTTTACTACTGACACCGATCTGTCGCACACTATAACTGGTATTCCAGCCAGCTTGGCCTCCTGCAGCACTGTATCCCAGCCCGTTTCCACGATGGGGCTAAGTATAATATAATCCACCCCCTGCTGAATAAACTTGCGAATAGCCTTTATTTGATTGTCCTGCTTGGACTGACCATCCTCATATATAAGCTTGTAGCCCCTCTCCTCTGTAAAAGCCTGCACTACCGAATCTGTAAGGGCCACTCTCCAAGCACTCTCTGCCCCTGGCTGGGAAAAGCCTACAACTGTCAGATTGGCGTCATAATCACTTGTATCCTTAGACACCTGCCAGCTTACCTTTTCCGAAAAAACATCCGCAGCAGCTGCTGCCATGGTTCCCAGCAGTACCAGCAGACAAAGAGCCTGTACTATTTTTCTTATTCCTCTATGCATTGCCCTTTTCCTCTTTTTCTACAGGAAGCTTTGGTATTATTGCTGACACTGTTGTTCCTACTCCCTGGGCACTCTGTATCTGCAGGCCATACTCTTCTCCAAAAAACAATTGCAAGCGTTCATGAACTGTACGAAGACCAAAGCCCAGGCTGTCAGAACCTTTTAAAGTGTTCTTAAGCTCTGCCAACCGCTCCTCTGTCATTCCGGCTCCGTTATCACGAACAGTCAGCTCAATAGTTTCTCCAATGTCTGCAGCTGTCACCTTAATAAAGCCCTTCTCCCGCTGCATCTTTATGCCATGATATATGCTGTTTTCCACCAAAGGCTGCAGCGTAAGCTTTGGCAACTGATAGCAGTATAGAGACTCTGGTATATCAATCTCGTAATCCATTCGATCCCGATATCTGGTCTTTTGAATAAGCATATAGCTGAGGACATGCTTTTTTTCTTCCTCGATGGTAATAACATCTCGTCCCTTGGAAAGAGATGACCTGAAAAAATCTGACAAGGCAGATACCATCTCTATAGATGTCTCCTTATTATCCGACTCAATGAGCCAAATAATGGTATCCAGAGTGTTATACAAAAAGTGAGGATTAATCTGAGCCTGCAATAGCTCCAGCTCAGCATGACGCTTTTTTCGCTCAGCCAGCTTATTTTTAGCAATAAGCTCGTTAAGCTGACCAGTCATATTCTCAAAGCCATCACTTAGGGACTGAATCTCGGTGACTGAGGCCTCCACCGCCTTTCTCGGCTCAAAATCCCCTTGGGTAATGTCACGCACTCGGCCAGACAAGGCAATAATAGGCTCTGTTATACGGTCTGTAACCAAGGAAATATAGCCAAGCAGTAGGAAGATAATAAGGGCCAGACCGCCGATTATTACATATATCATAAAATGAATCTGGTCTGTCATCTGGGCCTGCACATTGCTAAGATGCACTGATTCATAATAGAGATAATTGTACATGTAGGTCTGAATCAGGTCTGTAAGAATATATATATTATTTTCCAGCTGACTCATTTTATCATCGTAGGAGGTGGATTTTTCTATTTCCTCCATGCGAAGCTCTAAGGTGACGCACAAATCTCGCACTGACTCTATAGCCTCGATACTCTTCCTATAAGATGTATTTTCCAAAAGCTCTTCCGCCAAAACCCTGGCAGATTCCACCTCTTCCATTGGAATGCCATTGGCATAGGCAGACCCCGACACGTAGTAATACATGCTTAAGTCTATTTCACTTTTAAAATCCTGGTTAAACTCAGAGGCCGATGTGACATTGGCAAGACTGGTATTGTACTGGCCTACATACCACATAAAAAGACCCATGAGTATAATTACCGCAAGCATCATTGGGGCAAAAACCACTCCAACAAGCTTGTAGAGGCGGGTGGACATTCTTTGTTTGTTACTGTACTTACTGGCCATCATTTTTCACCTTGGCACGATATTCCTTTGGACTGCAGCCGCAGGATTTTTTAAAAATGTAACTAAAATAATGTGGATCCTTATAGCCTATCTCCTCTGCAATAGTCTGAGATTTTTCCGATGTATGAGCCAGCATATAGCAGGCCTTTTCCATGCGCTTTTTGGTCATGTACTCCACGAAGGTGGTCTGAGTCTCCTTGGAAAACATGGCGCTCAGATAGCTTGGAGAGATATTGACCACCTTTGCCACCTCATTGAGAGAAAGCCCTGAATCGGCAAAATGCTCATCTACGTATCGCATAGCCTGAGCCAGCTGGGACTTTGACTGCTGCCCCACCTGATTTTGCCGCTGCAAAATAGCTGTAACAAACATGCCTCTGACAAAATCAATAACGTCATCTGCTGTAACCTTTTCAAGCTGAGCCCGTACTGTTGGCCCAAGCACCGCTCCTGGGTCAAGCTGCAGCTTTTTGATAAAATCGCAAACGCACATGTATATGCTCATAGCAAAATACCTGCATAGTAAGGTAGAATTAAGAGATTTTCTCATGGAAATAGGAATGAGATTATCCAAAAATACGTCGATTTCCTCCCTCTGGGCATTTTCCAAGAAAAGGCCCACCAAACGCTGGTCCACAGACACATTATCCCCAGAAACCGAAGCCGACTCCATGGCCTGCAGGTCCTCATCTGTAAAAATATGGCCCTCAGGATTCATGTAACGACAGCCTAGCTTACGGCTGGCCAAATCTGTGCAAGCCGGAAACTCTGAAAATCGACTGATGACCTTGCCTGCAGCCAAATGCCAGTCAATCTCGTCCTCAAAAATTGAACAGCGGCGGGTAATATTTTCTATAAGGTTGTCAGTGTGGGCTGCAATAGTGCCCTCGTCCCCTTTTACAATAATGGCATAGGTATTAAGATTCCAGTGAAATGTAATAAACTCCGGACAACACTTGAGAAATTGCATCAGCTGGTCGGAAAGCCTGGCCATGTGCTTGGAATATACAGGAGTGCGAAGAGCACCAGTCATAGGGGTAAAATCAAGGAGCACTATGTTATAGCACTTGGCATCAAGGGCCACATTAAGCTCCTGGGATTTTTCATAGATATCTGATACTGACAAAACCCCTGACACAAGCTGACTGAAAAACTGATTGCGGCTAAACTTCTCGTACTCTTCACTTTCTGACTGGAAAAGCTCCAGATAGTTTTCCTGCTTAGCCTTTGCATCCAGCTTTTGACGAGCATCAGTCATAACCTCTCCCAACTTGTCCTTGGTAACAGGCTTTAACAGGTAGCTGTCAACACCAATAGAAATAGCCTCCTGGGCATAGGTAAAATCATCAAATCCACTGATAATGATAATACGGGTGTCAGGAAGCTCTTTTTTTACAATCTTTGACAAAGAAATGCCATCCATAAACGGCATACGTATATCCGTAATAAGCACATCCGGCTTGGTCTGTCTGATAAGAGGAAGGGCCATCTCACCGTCATCTGCATCACCAGCATAGACAAAGCCATACTCCTCCCACTTAAAGCTGTTTTTCAGACCATCACGTATGACAATCTCATCTTCTACCAAAAATACACTATACATTTTCCCATTACCTTCTCTTTAAGTATCTATTCCAAATATATTTTATAGTAACTATTCCTGTGAAAGGTGTCTAGTGTGTCCTTATATAAAATTACTAATCCAATCATTCAGGCTATAACAAGCTATAGGTATTTCCTATTTTAATTTCATTGTTATCGCTTGAAATTATATTTATTTTTAACTATGCTAGATAAATATAAGTAGGTGTATACTTACATGAGTTTTGGTTTACTTTTGCTGATATAAGGCTTCAGTAAAAGGTTCTGGCTCAAACATTAAAAGAAAGAAAATATAGGAGAAGAAATATGATTAAGGATATGTTTACAAGGGATTCTTCCCTTTCATTTGAGGTGTTTCCACCTAAAAAGGATGATGAATTTGAAAATTGTTACAAGGTATTGGACCAGCTGGCTACCCTGGGTCCTGATTTTATCAGTGTAACCTATGGTGCCGGCGGCAGCCGCTCTAAAAAGACTGTAGAGATTACATCTTATATCCAGAATACCTTAAAGCTGGATGCCATGGCCCATATGACCTGTGTTGGCTCCACAGAGGCAGACATTTTGTTAGTAACAAAGGACCTTGAGGCTGCAGGAGTAGAGCATGTTTTAGCCCTCCGTGGCGACAAGCCTCGTGATATGTCAGATGAGCAATTTGAGCAGAGAGTTTTCCCTCATGCTACTGACCTGATTCGTTTTCTTAACGAAAATACAAAGCTTAATATCTCAGCTTCATGCTATCCTGAAAAGCACCCAGAAGCCATTTCAATGGACTCTGATATAGCCTTCATGAAAATGAAGCAGGATATGGGAGCTAAAATGTTTATCTCCCAGCTCTTTTTTGACAATGCGGATATGTATCGCTTTATGGAGCGTTGCGACAAGGCAGGCATCACAGTGCCTGTAGTAGCCGGTATCATGCCTATTACCTCTGCCAAGCAAATCGGCTCCACTGTTACCTTAGCAGGCTCATCTGTGCCAAAGGAGCTAGCAGATATTTGCGCCAAGTACGGTGAGGATGCTGATGCCATGCGTTCAGCAGGTATCGAATACGCAGTGAAGCAGATAAATGACCTACGCAGGGCCGGTGTAGGACACATACATATCTATTGCATGAACAAAGCCAAGATGACTACCGAAATCGTAAACGCCCTGCAATAAAGCTGGATTTTCGCAACAAAAAACGGCAAAGCCTAGGCAGCTAGCGCACAAAACCGACAAGGTTGCTTCTTGATAAAAACAGTAAATTCAGATTGCTAATATATAAAAACCGACAAAAATTAGTTTTGACTATAAAAAACCGGTAAAAGATTATACTACTGATATATCAAAACTGACAATCCTACTATAGATATTAAAAAACGGTAAAACCACACACATAATATACAAAACCGACAAAATCTAACTGCAATTATAAAAAACGGTAAAACTACACTACAAATATATAAAAACCGACAAAACATAACTCTCCAACGCTATCACTAGCGTTATACTCAGCGTTGGAGAGTAAGATTTGTCGGTTTTTATTTACCTTGGATTATATAATTTACCGTTTTTTATTTATGGTTTTATATACTTGTCGGTTTTGTTTACCTGAGGGTTATATGTTTTACCGTTTTTTATTTATAAGTTTATAGATTGTCAGTTTTTATTTAGGTACTTTAATTTACCGGTTTTTTTATTTTTAATTCCACAAATTGTCGGTTTTTAATTACTTAGGTTATTTATAATTTACTGTTTTTTATTTATAGCGTTACCAATTGTCGGTTTTGAGTTCTTTGTATTCTAAGCTTTGCCGTTTTTTGTTTACGTAAGTTCTCAAGCATATTTACTTTTTTCTATGCAATGCTTCCTCAAGCAGCAGCTTTATTGCAGGGTTTTGCAGTTAGCAAGAGCAACTATATCTCAACGTAGCAGGCATCTGCATGCATGCGATATGCATAATGCATATTAGACATTATAGTAAATATGGGACTCTGGAGACACCGACTGGGTGATAAAGGTATTACCACCGATAATGGAGTCGTGCCCTATGACGGTATCGCCTCCCAAGATAGAGGCATTAGAGTAAATTGTCACATTGTCCTCTATAGTAGGGTGACGGCGAACACCCCTAAGGGTCTGGCCTCCACGGGTAGAGAGTGCTCCAAGGGTGACGCCCTGGTAGACCTTTACATTTTCTCCAATGACTGTAGTCTCACCAATTACTATACCTGTGCCATGGTCGATAAAAAAGAAACGGCCAATGGTAGCTCCTGGATGGATATCTATACCTGTAGTAGAGTGAGCGTACTCTGTCATAATTCGTGGCAAAATAGGCACATTCAACTCATAAAGCTCGTGAGCCAGGCGGTATATGGTAATAGCCTGGATGCCAGGATAAGCAAAAATAATCTCATCAATGCTGGTGGCAGCCGGATCACCGTCGTAGGCTGCCTGCAGGTCTGTATCCAGCAAGGCTCTTACTCTAGGTATTCTCTTTAAAAACTCCAAGGACAGCTGCTCAGCCTTGGTGCTGACAATCTCCTCCGCACAATCCGAATAAATATCATTATAGCGAAGCACCAGACTTATCTGCTTGTTAAGATTGTAGATAACATCCTCCATGAGGGTACCCAAATTAGTCTGGACATTGTAGACCTTGTATACATGATCCCTGAAATAGCCTGGATAGCAGATACGCTGCAGCTTCTTGGTCATGTCTATTATTACGTCCTTATTTGGCTGGTTGAAAATATCCAGATTGTCGATAGCTCTGTCCGACTGGTAGTCCTTGAGTATCTCCCTGGTTATTTCTCCGATTTCCTGCTCTATTTTCTTGCCTTCCATTAGATTCTCCTAATTTATTCTTAATCCCCAAGGCATAGCTCGAGAATATATTATTTTTTTATTACACCTTTCCCTGAAAGTACATTTCATTTTATATTACATGTCCTGCCAGGCATTGACAAGGTAACTTTCATTACATTTGCAAATATCTCATGCCCTGGGCCACATCATCCGGCAAGAGACCGCCATTTTTCTCATACTTGTCACACACCATCTTCAGGTGATGAAGGGTCTGACCTGTCTTTGTCTCATAGCGGATGATGGCCTGCTCATACATAGGATGAGACGCCACTGCATCCCTATAAGACTTGGCAAAAGGACAATACATGGCAAAAATGCCTCTCTCCACCTTGTTTAATCGCACACTGCCCTGAGCCTCAAAGTTAATCCAGATAGCATACTGCTTGGCAAAGGCCTCACGCATATTGTTGCGGGAAGACTTGAGCAGGTTCTTAACCTTGTCCTTTTGATCTGCCGACAGGTCCTTATTTTTCCTATAAAAGGTAAAATAATCATAAAAATCAGATGTGAGACATTGGCTGGCAATGTCGTTCCACCTAGCTCCCTGCTCCTTACGGCATATCTCCCAACGAAAGGCGCCACAGCAATATGTCATCAGCCGATCTATATCATCCAACGTAAACAAGGGAAATACAAATCGGCCTGGCATATCCACCCTTATACCACCACATTCCTGCCACATCATGGCTCGGCTGCCGCAATTAGGCAAGAGTATAATATCCGGCTGTATTCTAACTGGGTAAGGCTCGCTTTTTACCCCTGCATCCATATCGGTAAAATATGCCTCCCGGAGGAATATGGAAAAGTCCACCTTCTCGATTCTCTCCATAGCCTCCATTAGCTTTTGCTCTGTTAGCATCATGCGAGCAGGCTCACTGCCAAAGCCCTCATCTGTAAGGATGGGACAAAATGAACTCATCCTGCCAGAGCTAGTCCTATTGGCCGACTTGAAGAAATTATTTATCTCAAACTTTACCTTTTGGGTCTGGTCATTCATCCAGGCAGATACCTTATCTTCTGCTATGTTGCCAGCCTTGCGTTCCTCAAGCACAAAGCCTCGATAATCCAGGTCCAGCTCATTTTTGCTTGGCTCCCTCTCACCAAAATATATGGCGCGAAGCCAGGTATAAATGGTAAAAACATGGTCACTTTGACATAGGAATAGACGCTCTGTCAGCTCCATAAGCTGATCTGCAATCTCCGGTCCCACAGCCTCCACGTCCATAAAGCCAAAATGCAAAAACATCTCCACTATAGGATCAAGCTGTCGTATTTTTAAGCTTCTAAAAAAAGCAGCCTCATAGATCTGATAGAACATCTCCGTTGCTTTTTTTCTAATGCGGCGCTCCTTGTCCTCCTTGCCCTCTCTGTCACTAAGCTCAAGATAGGCTGTCAGGCAGCCTCGCAGCTTGTCCGTCTCGGCAGCAGAAAACCCTGCGAACTGACATATATGGCCGAAGGTATCCTCGTAGCGAG
The DNA here is from genome assembly GCA_963649335.1 of bacterium. Lineage (GTDB taxonomy): Bacteria > Bacillota > Clostridia > Lachnospirales > Lachnospiraceae > Pseudobutyrivibrio. The sequence continues at coordinate 1,759 of CAVJHG010000015.1, read as the reverse complement.
CCTCCTGCTCCTCAATAGCCAGCTCAAAAGCCTGGGTATCCTCATGGAAGTTGTGGTTTTTGAACTCTCCGTAGCGGGACTTTATAAGGGTAGCATCGTATAAGCCACTCTCTGAAACAAAGCTGTATAAAAGCTCTACTAACTCTGTCACGGCATCTGGATTAAGACGCCTTTCAGCCTGATATTTCCTCAGCTCATACAAATGGCGAAACATATCCATGCCATCCCTGGACAAAAGTATAGGAGCAAATTCCTCTAAGTAAAAGCCCATAATCTCCACACAGTCCATAGCACGCTGCATGAAGCTGCAGGATATGCCAATAACGCCCTTGACTATATCCACTTCCTTGCCATAGATAGCCTCTATATCCTTATTATCCACAGCATTCAGGCTATTGATATAGTCTATCTCCCACTGAGCCAGATGACCCTCTAAAATAATAGGCTCCAGCTCATTCATAAGAGGCAGCTGTCTCACATCACATCCAGACTGCTGACATAAGGCTGAATACTCATCAAATAAATTAGTAGAAAATTCGTAGAATTCCTCTACCCTTTTTAGCTGCTTCTCATATATGCGAATTACATCCCTACACTGCCTGAAAGAGCCCTTGGAAAAGCCAAAAATGTAGACTGGCATTTTTTCAAAGACTAAATCCAAATCATCAAAGGACTGATAAAAGCATGGAATGACCCTGATTTCTTCCAAAGCCGTGTAGTCACTGTCATACTGGGAGTTTAAGGCATCAGAAATGCCAACCACTGAGCCAGGCCCCAAGGTGATGTGCTGTCCCCTCCAGCATTGGTCAATCGTACCAGTCAGCACTAAATAAAGTCGGTCAACCGCCTGTCCGGCTGTTATTAACTTTTTGCCTTTTTTATAAGTGGTTTGTTCCACGGCAGCTCCTTTCAACTAGGTTTAATCTTGACTATTCTCTGAAAAATGCAAGAATCTTTTGTAATCGCTGGCTCCAAACAATACTCTATCTACAAGCAACCTGTCTTCTTCTATTCTATATAAAGCTAAATATGCTTTAAAGACCACATAATAGTAGCCGGTAAATAAGTCATCATAATAGAGAGGCGCGCCAGACATTGGATAATCTGCCTTCTCTTCTATTTTGTTCAACAAATCATCTATATATCTAGTTGTAATGTCAAAGTCTCTGGATGCTTCAAAAACTTCATTCCATATTCTATCCAAATCCCTGCTCGCTACAGGGGAATATTCGACTTTATATTTCATTGAATTTTACCACGGAAATGCTTTCTTATATCTTCTGCAGACACATAACCTTCTTCCTCTCCAGCTCGTCTCCCCTCATTTAACTCACACATGAGGCGCAACATGGCCTTTGTTTTTTCAAACTCATCATCTTCAGCAATGTCACGAATAGTATACTTACCCCTGCCATTAACTGTAAGATATACTGGTGAACCTACAGACACATTCTCCAATACAGAATTGTAATTTCTAAGATCTGAAACAGGACTTATGTTTGCCATAAAATCACATCCTTTCTACTCTCTTGATAAAAACATTGTATCACTCATTTATTTTGTTATACAAGATATTAAGACGAATTTTACTTAATTTCATTGAATGTTTTTTTCATACTCTCCTCTTTGTTTTGAATTCTTTTTATTTGAATTAGATATAGAACATCCTTTAATTACAAAAAAGCCACCAGGTTGCCCTGGTGACTTAAAATACTATATCCTATTACTTTGTCTCGATTGTCTGAGCCTTCTTTTTCTT
>CAVJHG010000014.1:39907-61442 GCA_963649335.1 bacterium | reverse complement strand
TCGGGGTGACAGGATTCGAACCTGCGACCCCCTGGTCCCAAACCAGGTGCTCTAGCCAAACTGAGCCACACCCCGAGGTCTTTATTCGCTCGCGTCTCACGCGAACAATATGTATATTAAAGCAAAAGCTCTTTTAAGTCAACACTTTTTTTAAATTTAATTGTTAGAATTTAATGCAAAATTGACACAATTGTCGCACAGAGATAATCGAATCCTTATTTATCCGCCAAAAGCCTTGAAAATAGGCGGTTTTAAGGCCTTATTCAATCACTTACACATAACCTCAAATAGGCGTTACTCCCGATAAATAAATAAAAAAAGCAGCTCTTTACAAATAAATTTGACAGGACACGACCCTAAAACTAAATAATTAGACGCAGAAAGCAAGCCTTCCACGTCTAATCATATAGCTCATCATTTTTTCAAAAGCGCACATCCGAGTCAAAACACCGAATTCAAATCTGTTCTATCTGACGCATACAACTTAAAATTATACAACGCTCATATTAGTAATCTTTTTATCAGCTTTTGAAGACAATTGAATGCGCATAGCTTTTGCGTCATTGTCTGAAATGTTGTTTCTGTCAATAAGAAAATCCTTTCCCGCCTTAGAGGCAAGTGTTCTCTTAATCGCCTTTTTTACGCCATGTATTCTATCCAAAAGTGCTGCCATTTCTTCCTTTGATAATAAATCCTTCATGGAATATTCAACCAATGGATAAAAAAGTACCTCCAGGCACTGGCATACCTGGAGGCTGTAAAAGGAGTCTAATAACTTCCCTAAGAAACCCGGTTAGAAACTCAGGGAAAGGAAATAAGCTATATTGTGGGCCATTTCACCCTATAAATGGTATAAAGCCCGATTTGATTAGATGGCTGCTAGAGCCTTGCCAAGCTCCTGACAGGCAGCTTCAGCATCAGCATCTGGTGCATCCTGGCATATAACGCCCTCACCACCTACTACAGTAGCTCCAGCAGCTGTCATTCTGTCAACCCAGTTACGCATCCACTCTCCGTCTCCCCAGCCATATGAGCCAAAAAGACCAATAGTCTTGCCTGATACAAAGCCTTCAAGATCAGTAACGAAAGGCTCCATCTCGCCTTCCTCTAAAACCTCAGCCCCCATTGCTGGACAACCAAGGGCAAAAGCTGATGCATTCTTTAAATCATCCAAAGAAGCATCTCCTACATATACGACATTAGCCTGACCGCCTGCTGCAGTTACACCTGCACCAACGGCATTTGCCATAGCCTCTGTGTTGCCTGACTGTGACCAAAATACTACATTTACTGTACTCATAATCTTAATCTCCTTATTCAATATGAATATTCTTTTGCAGGCTCTCACAAGCACACGTGATGACCTGTAATAAACGCTTACACTGCCTTCTTGCAAGAAAGCTCATCATTATAGTTCTTCAAAACAGTCGCTATACCCTGACCCTTGAATAAAGCCAATACCATCTCATCCTTGACTGCATCAAAGGAAGCAAAAAGCTGTTCTGTGGCATCCACATTGTCATATACCTTCCAATAGCCAGCATAAAGATAGTTTTGCCCGCCATTGTCTATGAAGCCTGTAACATCACACAAAGGGTATCCCAATATGACACCTATCTCATGAGGAAAATCCATCCTCTTTTCGATATAGGCCTCATATCTGCTTTGAAAGGTGCGAAGGATATAACCAAAGGAATCAGCCTTGTAGCCATAGCCTGCCAAAAACTTTTTAACATCTGCCTGACTAAGATAGTCCTCTAACATATCCCTGTTGAAAACAAGAAAGATAACCTTGCGTCTGTCATATACCAAGCGATAACCTAAGATGCCTAAGTGGCGAAGTATGTAGCGAACCTTGTCCTCATCTTCTCTCGGAACAATGAGAAGGTTGGATGTCTTGAGCCCGGCAAGAGCAGGTGCACACTGGAGTGCAAGCTGCATCTCTATGCTCTTTCTTTTCATGGCGCATATCATCTCAATAACTTCTTCGCTCATTTATCTTCCCTTTTCTTGTTAGCTCTTACTAACTGTTGTTATGATAATCTAATGACAGTTAGAAGTCAAGCTAGTTATCGACGAAGATTTCTCAATAATATCAAGACCCCTTTCCCCCTGCCCTTACCCTTAGGTAAGAATGATTTCAGCTGCCGCCTTAAAACTCTACGAAGTGCACTCTAAAATAAAAAAGCCTGATGCCAAAAGCACCAGACTCATTTTCTCCTATTTTATACCGGAGTGTCCTCTCCATTATAATAACCATCCTTTGTCTTATGAAGCAGCTTATCTCGCCAGGCGCCAAAATGCCTGTTAATAAAACCTAAGACCACACCTACAAGTACAGCGGCAATGATAGTACCTAAGCCTACACTGCCAAGAGAATGTATACACACAAGACACACTACAGTAGAAATAACCACCATAGTACAGTCAAAGCCTATCTTGACCTTAGAAAATTCTATACCTGTAACCTGGGATACAGCCTGCATAACACCTTCTCCTGCAAGAGGCATGACATTGGCTGGCAAATAAAAGAATATACCAAAAGCGACAAATACAGTGGAAATCAATACCATGCATATACGTATAACAAGATTGTCTGTAGAAGGAAAGAAAGCGGCCAGATAATTGCAAAAGGTAGTGAAATATCCAAATACTACGCCTACAGCTATTTGCAAGAGATTTATTTTTCTAAAATGCTTTCTAAGAATCAATATCTGAAGTAGAACAAGAATACAGTGGAAAATAATGGTGGCTTTACCCATCTCTATACCCCATACACAGGTCATGGTATAAGGGATGGAGCTTACAGGAGACACTCCCATATTAGACTTGACGGATATGGCTATGCCAATAGTCATAATAAATAACCCAATAAAATACATGGGTATACGCACTTTTAAGTTTTTCATATTGCACATCCTTTCTTTTTGCGAACTTTTCTATGATATACCTATTTGTAAAAATGTGCAAACTGCAAGAAACTCAGGCCTTAATTTCCACTTCGTATGAAAAAGGCCTCCTATGATAAATAGCTTTTACCATAGAAGACCTTGTAATTACGAATCCAAATATTGATTAATATAAATCATTAGCTGTCGCGCATATCTTTTTCTTCTACGTCCTTCAATAGAAAATCGAAAGAATTTATGATAATTCAAATATTTTAAACAAAAACCATGTAAATCATCTAAGTCTTTCCTAGTTTGATCGTCCAATGAATTCTTGTCTGGACTTTTTTCCAACTTACCACGCACACTATTGATAGCATCTAATATATTATTCCATGCTCCTCCATTTTCTTTTGTAAGCATTTTCTCTGATCTTTGCATTTGGTCCATCAGATCAATCATTCTCGGCCCTACGTCAAATGCTCCACCAGCTTTTTCTTCAGACAAATCCTTTGAATCTATTGTATTTTTTTCATAGGCCATAACATTAGTCTTTTTTCCACCCATATTTATTCTCCTCTCTACTGCATTACACAGACTCTATTTTAATTCAAAATCAATACACAAATTATCGTCAATTATTGATACTAAGGCATGAGCCCCACTAATAAGTGGCATAGCAGGTGGCAAATGTCCTATATCAGCATCCATAATAATTGGTACATTGTACTTACCCAAGATGCCTGTAACGGCACTGTACTGGTCTAAGCCCATAAGCTCTTGGCCATAGGCTGCCAAAGGACGACCTATAATAAAACCTGCTGGGTTTTCAAACCAGCCAGCCCTATCAAGATTCCATAAGGCTCGTCTCATAGAAAGCACTGTCAAATCACAGCATTCTAAAAACCATATAATGCCATCCTTATGGTAGCGTTCATTAAAGGAAGCCACCTGATCGTATTTTGTGCCTACCAGATTGGCCAGGCAATCAACACAGCCTCCTGTAAGGCGACCTTTAAATGGCTCTATATCAGCAGCTGATACCTGCTTTTGGCCTATATAATAACGATACTCCTTTTTCTCAGTCAGGTTATAGGAAGCTCTTGGATTAGTCTCGTCCTTGAAGGATTCAATTTCAAAGGACTCATAGCCTGCCACAGCCAGCTTGGTGCCAGTAATAAGCCCCAAGGCGTCATTATGGGCCTGATGAAAGGCTTCTACACCAAAGGCACCAATGCTGGGACCATATATGGAGGCCACATCGCAGATAGTATTTAACAAAAATGTGAAATTGGTATTATCGGAGTAGCCCATATACCACTTAGGCTTTGCTGCCTTTACTGCATCAAAATCCACATGGTCTATGGTCTCGCACATAAGCTCGCCACCGCCGCAGGTCATCAAAATGTCATTCTCGCTGCTGCTGTAAAAGTCTGTAAGCTCATGACCACAATTGTAGGGTGTAGAGCTAATGCCTATGCCATCATTTTTACGACAATTAGGACCTTCTATCACCTGATAGCCTTGGTCCCTAAAATACTTTTCAGCCTCCTCCATACAGGTAAGATATGGATCCTCACTGCAGCCGAAGGAAGGTGCAACCAGGCCTATGCTGTCTCCTTTTTGTAAAAACGAGGGATATCTCATATAAAAAAATCCTCTTTCTTATATACATTAAGTAAAGCGGCACATTAGGCCGCCTCCTCTTTTTCTTAAAAGTCCTCTTCAAAGTCACCCAAGCCTACCATATATGCATATGGCTCGAAGTCTGCACGGGTAAATACCTTACCGGTCTTAACAAACTCGTACTTAATGGCATTGAGATAGTGGCGCATATATACCTTATCACCGGCAGTAGGATCTGCTGCTGCAAGGAAGGCTGCATTTAAAATACAGTTTTTGATATTACCACCAACAAACTCGAAACGTTCTGCCAGGAAACGAATATCTACATCATCTCCAAGAGGAGTATCCTTTGGAATAGTTGTCTTCCAAAGCATCTCTCGGGTATCCGGATCTGGGAACTGGAACTCTACAATATATTTCATACGTCTGAAGAATGCTGGATCAATATTGTGCTTGTAGTTTGTAGCCAATACTGATACGCCGTCATAAGCCTCTACCTCCTGGAGAAGAAGGGCTGTCTTGTTGTTGTTTGACGCCTGGTTAGAACCACCATCATCAGAACGCTTTGCAAAAAGGGTATCGCACTCATCGAAGAAAAGTACGACATTACACTTTTTAGCTTCACGGAAAATCATGGAGATGGACTTTTCTGTCTCACCTACATACTTATCAATAACCTTGGACAAATCCACTCGATAAAGCTCCAAATTAAGCTCATGAGCAATAACCTGGGCACACATGGATTTACCAGTACCAGGAGCTCCGAAAAGAAGTATTGAAAGACCACGTCCATAAGGGTACTTCTTGGTGTAGTGCCAATTGTCGTATACCTGCTTTTTGAAGTTCATCTGGTCGATGGCATGCTGCAGGGTCTCACGCTGGCTGGCGTTCATAACGATATCTTCGAAACCAAAGTTAGCCTTTACCTTAGTTGCCTTTTGAGTCAACTCGGAAGACATCTGGTTATTACAGCCCTCAAAGAGCTTGGCTCTGGAGATAAGTATCTCATGGTTCATTATAGAAAAGCTCTTTGCCTGATAAAGGGCTGACTTAATCTTACCTGGTGTAAAAAGGAACTTGGTAGCTACCTCAAGGAGGTCTACATCCTTGTCCAAAGAATAGTCCTTGGCAAAGTATTTCCAGCACTCTTCACGCTCTGCAGTAGATGGAGTAGGCAAATCCAGCTCAGTAAAGTCAAGGTCAGTTACCTGCTTGAGAGGCAGCTTTTCTCTACTCATCATAAAGACTATAACTTCGTGCTCTCTTAGCTTGTTAATAGCCAGGTCCATATAGCCTATATATTTTTCTTTTTCATCCTCACGATAATCCAGCTCGCTTAAGCAACAGCATGAGTTAGTAAAAATACACTCACGGCTGACAGCCCAAAGGGCCTTTTCAACAAAGGAATAATCATATACAAAAAGCTTTTTACAGTTGATATTGATAGCGTTTATGCCCTGCTTTGCACAGAACTGCTTAACAAAAAATCGACGGCCTGAGCCTTCATCACCAGTCCAGCTGAATATACGAACGCCCTGCTCATAGGATATCTCCATGGCCTCTAGCTGGGTAGTATTGGCCATGATAGGGTTGAGCTCCTTGCCATCTGTAAGCATGTAAAAGAAGCGGCTGTAATTTTCATCTAGGCGCAATGGTTTGTTGCCAAACAGGAAATCAATAAGACGCTTATCCGGTGCAAGAACAGTAGAAAATGGCATATTGGTGTTGACTCTAAGGTCCATAACAGGCTGCAGCTGCTCTAGACACACTGACATCTCACCGTAGGCTGTAGTTACCTTAAAGTCATTGCCAAAATAGAGGCGTCCGGTAGACTCAATGGTAGGGGCTGTATAATTGCCATTTTCATTGACTATCTGATAGACAGATGCATAGCTGGTCTGGGTAGATGAAATAATGGCTGATGCCAAGGCAAAGGTAGAAAAATGGCCAAAATCAAGCTTTTTACAAAGCTCATAAAATGGCAGCTTAACTGCTTCTAGATCTGTGGCAGCTAATCTGTCATCGATAAATGACAGCATCTCTTCTACTGTAGGAACTGGTACCTCTTCTTCCTCCTCTTCCTCCAAATCATCCATGAAATCATCATCCATAGACAAGGCTGATATCAAGTCACTAAGGGCATCATCCTCCTCTAAAAGGTCCTCGTATTCGTCAGCACCAGTTTCAGTATTATCGACGCCGTTATGCAAGAATTTCATTGCCCTGTCATCACAGAGATTGTAGGCTATCTCTATATCGGGATACATAACATTTTTGAAATTGCCCTGACCAGCATCATACTTTTTCATGAGGCCTTCTATATAATCAGTCAATCTAAAATTAACGCAGGCAAATACATATTCCATGTATTCACTATAGCTCTCAAATGGCTGCTGTCTCAATTCGTCTGAAAACCTGCTGTTAAATTCCATGCTTTATATCTCCTTTTGCTTTATGTACTTATTCATAAATAAAGAATATCTGCCCAGTGTCGAAGGTTCTAAGTACTGACCAAGCTTCTCAAATTCCAGCTGAATAGCTAAAACAAGATGCTCAGCTTTAATAACGAGAGGCTCCTTTTCCTGGCCTGCTGCAATATAGATTGCATTATATAAAATAGATTTAATCTTACTTCCAGTAAGGTCAAGCTTATCTGAAAGATATTTTAAATCAATGGATGGATCAATTGTTACTCCCTGAGGTAATACACTGTGCCACAATCGAAGCACTGTATCCATATCAGGCATCTCAAAATTAATGGAGTAGGTAAGACGCCTCATAACTGCAGGATCAAAATTTTTCATCAGATTGGTAGCCAAAATGGATATTCCCGGATAGCTTTCCATCTTTTGTAAAAGGAATGACACCTCAGCATTTGCGCTTTTATCATGATTATCCTTTACATCTGTTCTCTGGGAAAAAAGGGAATCTGCCTCATCAAAGAACAAAATAACATTGCCTGTTTCGGCTGCATCAAATACCTTTGAGAGATTTTTTTCTGTCTCTCCTACATACTTACTCATTAGCTGACTGGTATCTACTCTGTATAGCTCCAGTCCAAGCTCATGGGCCAAAACCTGAGCACACATAGTCTTACCTGTACCAGGACGGCCGTAAAAAAGTATATTGATACCATTTCCATAGATAACTTTTTTATCTAAGCCATATTGCTCATGGGCCTGATATTTCATACTAACTCTCTTAATGACAAGCTGAAGGATATCCCTTGCTCTGTCAGAAAGCTCTATATCCTTTAACCCATAGGAAGAAGGCACTCTGGTAGCCAGACCATCAAAATCAATAGTCCCCGAAGAGTATATTGCATTTTTAAGATGCTCAGGACTAATAAGCTTTTCACCATCCATCCTGCGATACAAATCAGCCTGCTTCATGGCTTTTATAATAGAAGCTGCAGGCAAATTATAACGAGATGCAAGGACACCTGCATCATCTAAAAGGCTGACATCATATTGCTTCATACAACCTTCCCATACAGCATGCTGTAGTGACATGTCCCTATCGATGGAAAACTTCACATAGGGCAGTCCTAAAACCTCTACCCACTTGTCCGGCAGACAACAAAAACAAAATGACAAACCATATAATTCATCCTGCAATATATCACGTATGCCCTCCAAAAAAGTCATGTTTGATTGAAGGTCCACATTTTGGAAGCTATATGGTTGATATTCAATATATATATATGACTGGGTAAGCACAGCCTGACAAAGCAGCTCCTGCAAAAAGCTTACCTGATCTTCGAAATCTGATTTGATAATCCCCTTTAAATCTACAACCAGAAGCTTGGCTCCATAAAACTCAGCTGTTTTGGCTATTATGGACTTTTTACCACTTCCTCTTGGTCCTTCTATTTTTATTGTATATGGCTGCTTAACGCCAGTAGCCTTATGCTTTTTTAGAAGATCTTTGAGCTGATTAACATAAGAATCAAGACCAAATAGCTTAGCTTGTGCAGGATATATCTTAGCATTGTCAAAGCCTGGATTTTTAATATTAGACTTATCCTGTATATTATGAAGAAAGGCTTTTCTCAGTACAACCTCGTCTTCAAAGGAAAATGGGCCTGATTTTCGTAAAAGAAAATACCGCCCCAGAGGCTTATCCTTAGATAAAATGCTTATAAAGCTTAGGTCATCAATCTCAAAAACATAGCTTAAATAATTAAAATATAGGTCCCAGGTAACCAGCTTCTTATTTTTTATCTCAAGAAGCTTCCTTACGGAATGGTGGCATTCTTCAGATAAATATGGCAATAGGATAATCCATAGCAACACTTCTTCCTGCTCTGACAGCTTGAACTGAGATATTGTATCCAGTAAGTCCACTGAGCCTTCAGGCGTGACCTTTTCACGGGACTTTATTAGATAATATGCTCTTTGCAAAGACTCTTGTGATGGTGGCAAATCCTCTTCATTATCTTCTTCGTCTCCTCCATCCTCATCATATAGCCCAGCTTCCTGGTATGCTTCCCTCAAAACATAGTCTAATATAGAATCATAAAAATAAAATAAGTCATCTATATATTCCTGATTACCTTGGTAGGGCCTGTCTTTGACTAATTCCGCTATAAATGTATCCACTATGATTTTCCTTTAGTTGTCATCTTATTTATTTTAAATTAAAATATTCCTTAAGTTCAGGCAACAACTCACCACCGCTTCGATTTATTGCATATCTATATGAATTCCATATCAGTTCTACTTCTGGTATACCTCTATTTCCAGCTATTGAATTCATAAGTATAAACCATTCTCGATTATTTGCCGCTGCTTCCTTTCCTACTTTTAATTCTTTAAAAACACCCGCCCCTTCAAATAATGTAATATTAGAGTCATTTCCTATACAATTCTTAACATAAGTTTTTAAATCTTCCACACTAGGTATTTCGTTATTAAAGTAATTCACATCAAGCTGGTTTGAATTTTCTGAGCCTGTAGCAGACTCACTTTGAGCTTGCGGAGATACATTAGAACTCGCTACTGTAGTATTAGTTGGCAGGTATGATGACATGGCATAGAATTGCCCATATGTTTCTTGCCTAGCGAATAATGTTTTTGCATGCTCATAATTCGTTTCAGTTACAATCCCATTCCATATTGCATTGCTTAACCTTTTAACTTGACGAACACGTTCACGACCTTTAGTTGACCACCTAAAGCCCCTGTTTTTTGCAAGATACTCTACACAAGTATTATAAATCAGATTAGCCTCATCATATATTTGATTTGCTTTCCTCGTCGCTTCATTCAAGTCAACTTTCTCTTTTAAAAGAGAAAATAAGATATCTGAATACTCTATAATTTTATTATAGTTATAGGAATTTTCCTTTTTCCCAGTTCTACTGGATTTGCCTGTGTTTTTTATTTTATTAACTGAATCGACTATATCATATGCATTTTTCTCAGCTGCTGAACTATTTTTCCCAGGTTTAGCCAACTCGGATGCTTTATTTTGAGTTTTCTTTGGCATAAGCTACCTCCTTGCTTACTAACATTTTAAAGACAAAAAATATTACGCTTTTCAACTACCAAGTACACTTTATTCTCAGACAGTTCTTGCCATCCTTGTACTCGTACTCTACATCATCTGCAATCTGCTTTACCATGAATATACCAAGGCCACCTATATCGCGCTCATCTACCGATAGCATAATATCAGGGTCTTCATTTTCCAGAGGATTGTAAGGCATACCCTCATCAGCAAACATAATGTCTATGCTATTTTCTTCAACAGCCTCTTCTATCTGAACAGTACCCTCGCTTTCAGGGTATGCATAGCTTGCAATATTGATAAAAATCTCTTCTGCTGCAATACGGATAGCCTCGATACGCTCCTGGGGACATCCGCCATCCCTCAAATCTCGTTCAAATACCGATAAAAGGGGCTCAAGCATAGAACGCTGTGCTTCAAGCTCCAGAGATCTTTTTGTAGTTAAGACCCAGATTCTGTCCTCCATATCTACTCTCCTTCATCAATTAATCTCTTCTTTTCTATACGTATCCTGCGGTGACCCAGGCCCTCGATAGCCTGCATATTGTGGGTTGCTATAAGGATCGTTGCCCCCGTATGCTGGTTGATTCGCTCCAAGAGAAGCATAATCTCTCTGGCATTGTCCGGATCCAAATTCCCTGTAGGCTCATCTGCCAATATCACATATGGGTTATTGACAATAGCCCTGGCTATACCTACCCGCTGCTGCTCTCCACCAGAAAGCTCTGCCGGAAAGCGACTGTATTTGTCATCCATGTCTACCATCTTGAGCGCTGATGCCACCTGTTTGCGAATATCGTGCTCTCTGGCTCCTGCCACCCGCTTTACTATTGCCACATTGTCAAAGACGGTCCTGTCACTTATAAGGCGAAAATCCTGAAATACCATGCCAAGCTTTTGCCTGTATGCAGGAAGCTGTCTTAAGTGCATGGAAGTAATATCCACTCCATTGACCACTATCTGTCCCTCATCAGGAAGCAGGTCCCTATGTATCAGCTCAAGAAGTGTCGTCTTTCCTGCCCCACTGCTGCCAAGCAAAAAGCACATCTGCCCCTGCTTTATATGGAGCTGAGCCTTAGAAAGCACTGTAGTATCAGTAGACTCATATGTCTTGGTCACCTGATTGATATATATCATTTAATTACTCCACTGTAAGAATAGAGCTAAAACCTGACATCTTAAATACTTCCTGTACTACAGCACATACATTGGTAATCTTCATTGAACCACCCTTAGACTTAGCAGTCTTTTGACCAATAAGAAGGGCACGAAGACCGGCTGAAGAAATAGCTGGTACATTTAAAAAATCTATAACCACATCATTTTTCTTCTGGAAGGCATTGAGTATAGCCTGCTGAAGCTGTGGGCTAGTATTAGTGTCTACACGGCCATCAACCACCAGTCTGATGTTTGTTCCGCAATCAGTTTCTATGATATTCATAATATTCTCCTCTCTGTTACTCTAAGACAATAGCGCCGTCTGTAAGAGTTGATTCATCCATATTTCCCTGCTGTGTTGAAAAGATAACAGCATTGAGATCCAAGTAAGTATGTTCGTCCTGAATACCTCTGTTCATCAGGAAGAGTATATGCAGCTTGCAGCGAATAGGCTTAAACTGCTTGAGCAGGTGTAAAAGCTGCTCCTTTTTGTGCTCCTCTACCACTGCATGCATCATCAGTGTCACATCGTATGGACTGTCGCCATACAGATTGTCGTAGAGATTTTGTTCATCGGTAGCCACATAGCTTTGCATAAGGCCACGCTCTAGGATAGTAGGCTTTTCTCCTACAAAGAGCTCACATAAGCGCTCTATGCTTTTTCTAGTGCCCTTATACTTGAGAAGCTCAGGTGCCTCCTTTAAAAGAGTCCGCAAATCCTCTTCATCAAGGAAGCCTCCGTCCACATCTATGCCTAGCCACTTTAAGTAGATTTCAAGGCACTTTTTGGATGCCTTATCTATATCCAGCAAATCCTGCCTACTATCAAGCTGGTCCTGAAAATCATTGTGTATGCTGGAAAAAATAGACAAGTAGCGATGGAAAAAGCTATTTTTCTCCTGATATACTTCTGGGAAGGCCTGCATAAAGTTATCTCCAGGAACATTAATAACTATATCAGAAAAAGCTGCTGCATCTCCAAGTATTTCCACGATAAGATACAGATATCTGCCTTCAATCTCATATAAAAGTACATCCTTTTTATTGACAAAGCGAAGGGCTTTCATCCCCACTAAATGCTTCTTTTTTTCTTGAAAGGAAATAGAAGGGTCGTAAAGCATCTCATGACCTAGGCTGTCGGCTACTGCTGCAGCATATATATAAAAGACTGAGTTGCTTCCTGTTGAAAGCTTAAGCTTTAATCTGCCCCATGGACAATCCTCTAAGCCTGAGTCTATTACTGGGAAAACCACATAATGAGAAGACTCCTGACTATCACTGGATATGACTCCCTTTTCATCTAAGGTCATACCCTGATACATGGCTTTTTCCAGCTGAGGTATTTTCAGTTCATATGTAAATCCAGCCATTTTTACCCCCTTTATTTATTGCCCTCTGGCAATGGAAGAATATCCAGCTTCATATTGCCCGGATATAAAAGACAATTAGCATCCGGAATTATGTCAGTGCCATCGACTTTGGCATTTGTTGTGCTTGCCGGGCTAATGCTCAGCTCATATATATATGACACGCACTCTAAGCTTTCGATGGCATGGAATAGATGATCAAATCTAAGTATCTGACCAAAGCCCTGGGAACCAGATATATAATCAAGCTGCCTTTTGATAACTGCCTCTATCTGCTGTCTGCAGCCTGTGTAATGAGGCTTTACGTATATTGTACCAGATGTAAATACTGCTGTGTATACCGGTTGCCGCACTGTAAGGCGAGTACATAAAAGTCGTCTTTCATCAAGGAAGCTTGTAAGCTCCTTCATATACTTGTCAGAAAGCTGTGGGAACTTGTCCTCGCTAACTGGAAGCACTGCCACCTGCACTGCATTGCGGTCTGCATCCATCCAAGCCTTTACCTTGCGAATGCAAAGTCCTGGAGTTCTGGCTGCTAAGCTTTCATAGTCATAGGCTATAACCGCTGTCTGAGGTGTGGAAAGATCCTGCACAAAGCGCTTTCTCACATCCTCCAGGCTTTCCTGATAGCAGCCTCCTGTACCAAGAGTAGGATTAAAGAAGCGAATGCCCTCGCCGCCTTCCAAATCTACTGGGAAAAATTCATTGCCCCGTCTTACATTGCCGTCACTGCCTATATTTACTGCTATAGAGCCTAAATATAGCTTGGCACCTATGTAAGCACCTGGGTTGCGAATTATTATTTTGCCTTCATTTTCATAGAGGAGGTAATACATCTCCCTATCACCGCCACGGCCTGGCTTAAGGAAATCGTATATTTTCTCTCCCTGTTCATTTTCTCTCTCAGCAATAATAGAAAAGGTTGATGTAACCACGTGGTCACATGGAAGCATAATCTCCTGATTATCGTAGCCAAGTATCTGGCCTAAGAAATACCGACGCATCATTTCTTCATTATAGAGAACTACCTTTACTGCATTTTTCAGCTTGCCTGGAGCATAGCCGAAGGCTTCCTTGTCAAACTTAAAAGCATATTTGCCATAATCAAGGCGTTCTTTTCTATAGTATCTGCCGGCAACTTCCTCTCCTATGCTTTCTGCATAGCGCATATAGGAAGTGCCCTTTTGTTCCTTGGCATAGACTCTCACATATCCATTTTCAAGCATAGCGCTGTTAACTATAACACTTGAAGGATTCTGGAAGGAATGGTTAATAACCATGGTCTTCTTTTGATATACAGGGAAAAGGAAATCTGTGATGCCCTTTATAACCGGTGTAATATCATAAGAAGCTTCCTTTAACACTGCTTTCCAGACATAGCCTGAAATGCCATCCTTCTCATATAAGGCAGCCTGACCCTCAGGCTGAGTAAAACGAAGGTAACCGCTTTGTACAAAGCACTCTGTCTCATCCACCACATCCATGGATACAAAGCCTTCTGTGGTATAGCACTGCCAGTCTATATTGGCAAAGGAAAAATTACGGTCCTTATCGAAAGGATTGCGCTTAACCTTTTCCTCCATGTCCACATAGATAACAGCTGTCTCTCCTGCTTCTATTGGCTCATTCATTACGAAAATAAGCTCTGCCCCTGCCTTGGCTGGTCGGCCAAAGGCCTCTGCAAAAAGCGCCACATCCTTTTCGAGAAGGAAGCTTAAATCTCTGGTGTTTTCCAGTCTTCTGCCATATATACCAGTGAGATGTGAGGCAAAAAGTCGTCTTGGAAGGGTTGTTTCAAAGCTGATATCTCCTACCATAAAACGCTGGTCAGATGGAATATCAAGAGGCTCCTTTATACCTTTAGGCTGCAAAAAAACCTCTGCACTTTTCCCCTTCTTCTGGCTGTAGCCAAGCATATTTAAAAGCTTGGCTTTTACAGCTGGAGTAACTGAATCGATATCCTGTCCCTGCATAATCTGTATTGCAGACAGAGTCTCAAGGGTTGTGACTGCAGGATCAGATGGGTTAAAATTGGTCCACTCATCTGAATATATAGGAATCTTATTGAAGTTTTCCTCCATAAGTTCATCGTATGTTTTTAAAGGCGTGCGCTTTGGATTTAGCATATTATTACCTTCCTAGTATGTCTAATTATTCAAAATGAATCTTGTGATTACCACTGGTGACTATGGTGTATGGATTGCCCTTCATGGCATCAAGCTCTGCCTCATGCCAGCCATTTTCATCCTTATAGCGACAGGTAATCATCATTTTTCTGATAAGGGCTGAGCCCTTTTCCATATTGAGGCGAAGCTCTATCTGGCTTGCCACCACATCCTGGCCTATTTCCCAGTTGGTATTTTCTACCGGGTCTAAATACTTATCTAAGATGTCTACAAAACGCTGCTGCACCTCAAAGCTGTCATCGGCGCTGACTACCTTAATCCATGCCTCCACTGAGACCTCCATAAATATAGGCTCTACTATGGCAAGCTTGTCATCTGTAACAGACAGCTCACAGCTGGACTTGAGGTAATCCTTTAGTCGGCGTCTTATATTGATAAATGAAAAACGACCATCCTTGTAGTCCTCCATGAGAAGAACCAGGGTAACTGCAGCCGGGTCATAGGAGCCATCCTTTTTAGCTCCGGTAATTGCCTTGGCTTGCACTATAGAATGTGAATAGTCAAGTACTGCTCTCTCGTAATCTATAGTTGATATCAGGCGCTTGCGGCTATTGAGAAGAGCTGTGCCTCTTCTTAAAGCATCGTCAAGTGTCTCCATATCCATGCCGCCATAAGCCTGTATAGGATTGCGGATTTCTTCCAAGAACTGGATATTGCTCATGGAATCATCCACAGCATTTATCTGTAAATTGCCTGCCTTACCATCACAACAGTGAACTACAGTCTTAAAGGCAACCCCTGTAGTGTTCTTTGGTATGGCTACATTAACTCCATCTCCAAAGATAATTCTGTTGTTAATGCGGTCTATGACATAATGCCTGTCCCCAGGATGAGAGTGGTCAAAATTGTCAACTTCCTTCCACTTAATATAGAAGTCGCGAATCTCGCCTCTGATATCCTTTTCTGCATATACCTGATAAGGTCTGTCCAAAAGAAGATTCTTCATCTCTGCCTGAGAGAAGGTACCAGTCTCATTAACCCACACATCTACTGACAGGATACTATTAGCTGAAAGTGGGAAGGTCATATCTGGCTCGAAGGCGTCAATATAATACTCCTCCTCGGCCATAGTCTCTATATTGTCGGCTTCTACGGCATTTGGCTCCATCTGGATGATAGTAGGTCTAAAGCCTGGATTTTTCTCCAGGAAGTTGTCCTCATCCACTATCTTAATCCAGTAAGCATCATTGCCTTCAAAGTTCTTTTTAGACATATCTGCTGGTGGCATAAAAAGGATAGTGCCTGTATGATTCATTCCGTCTGTACGGTCTGTAATCTTAAGTCTTGTAAAGCCCTTGCGGGAAGAATAGTAAAATCTCAGCTTACCAATAGACTCTACATCAGTCTCATCTAGCTTAAAGAAAAGACCTATTGGTCCGTCCTCCATCTTGCGGTCGAAGCCTAAGTACAGGGCTGTATCATTATATGGGCTTCTGAAAAGTACTGGGCAGGCATCATTTTCTTCCATACGGTGGGTCACATCGTATTGCTTGCTGCCAACAAAGCTTACAAGACGCTCAGGTCTGGCAAAATGATGCTTATAGGTATATGACACAGTAAGATTTTTGATGATAGGACTGTGGTGCAGGGCTGGCTGGAAATAGCAATTGTCTGCACGAAGGAGCTGAACACGGATACATGGTCCTGAGTAAGAGCCTGTCTCCATAGGCTTTAGATCTGTTGGACAGTCAAATTCCAGCTGGCAATGTCCTGCCTCCTTGTCCTTAAAAAGACTAGCTGAAGGAGTCTTAAGGGGAAGCTTTTTCCATCCCTTGCCATTGTAATATTCAAAGGATACTTCATCAGCATGAACCTCTGCTACAGCTCCGACTACATCCTTTTTCTGCTTACGCTTAATTATCTTTAGGCTGTCATCTTCCTTGGCCTCAGGCATTTTGACTACATTTTGCATGAAGCTTAAATCAAAATCGATGGTAACCAGGGCGCCTGGATTGCTAAAATACTTGTGGCCGATATAAAACTCTGAATAAAGAGCCAGTGTATTGCCAAAAGGTCTGAAATCTAAGGCATCAAGCTCGTTGTTGCCGTTTCCTATATAATCAGCCTGTCTTGCCTTACCAGATGATGAAAAACGCACATCTGAAACTGTAACATTTTTCTCAACAACATTCTTTGGACGAAGCAAAAGTGCTGAATACTCTTTGCCGCCTTCCTTTATTCTGGCGCACTCCTTATCCTTCTTAAACACTATAAAGCAGTTGTTTTCAAGACGAATATCTGTGATAGGTACAAAGCCATCCTTTGTATAGTATAAAAGGTCATAGTCACCTGATACTATATCATGGGCCAGTGGCTCACCGTCCTTAAGCTCCATGTAGATGTCATTATCCACCTCATCAAAAAGATGAGAATGATACATCATAAGACCATTTAAGCCATAGCCCTGACCTGAAAAATCAAAGAGATTAAAGGGCTGCAAGCGTTTTTTTGCTGCTTCCTCCTCTTCTTCAGTGAGATTTTCAATATTTTCTATTGGTGATGGCTCTTCTGTGACTTCTGTCTCTTCAGACTCTTCATCCTCCTCAGCCTGTACGAGCTTTCCTGTAATAAAGCTAAGGGGAGCAAAATCACCCTTTAAAGGAATTACCTTGCCTGTAATACCAGATGCCATAAAGGCTGTAGCAAGACGGGCCTCTGTAAGATACACACTGTGGGCTGTCTCAAATATGATAGGATTTTCCTCATCCTCTGAGCCTATAAGCTTGGTGCCCTTCTTAAGGCGCTGACCTGGTATGGTATCACGAATCATATTCATGAGAACAATACTGTGGGCTGGATAGGCTGGACGAGGAGATATGCCAAGCATATTGGCCAGCTCCACATAGTCAGTCTCTAAGGTAGTATTGTATCTTTTGATATGCTCTTCCAACTGATCAGAGAAAAGCATTGCAAGAACAGTGCCTATATCTGGATCATTTGGATCAAACTGCCACTCTGGTGTATAGCTGGCTGCCAGCTCCTTGAATTTTGCCAGAATCTGAGCCTTATTTCTGCTGTCTATAATATAATCGTTAGATGATGTCGTCTTCCACTGTTTCATACTCTTCACTCACTTCCTCTGGCTCTTCTCCAAGATAGAATGGGAATACCATATTTTCGCTGACATTTTCGCCCCGGACTCTATAGTCAATACCTATAAATAAGCAACCGGGCTGGCTGGTATAATCTAATTTGACATGCACATCTGTAACTCTAGGTTCTGCATTTCTTATGTCAGCTGCAAGCTCTGAAGACATAAGATTTAATGTGGTGTAGTCTGTCTGAGAAAATACGTAGTTGGCGGCCCTGCTGCCAAAGCCTGGTCTCATAAATCTCTCACCCTTATTGGTCATGAGAATAAGATATATGCTTTCCTTTACACTTATGTTGTCCTCAGAAGTAACTATCCTGCCTGTTGCTGGATTGACCTGAGGCGGAAACTTCATTCCTCTTCCTAAAAAAGTATTAGTCTTCATACGCTTCCTCACTAGCCTAATTTAATAGGAGAACCACTCACACTTACTATACCACTGCTGTTTATCTTAAAGGTTGCTGAAGCATCTGCATTAAAGGTGCCGCCTTTAAGTCCCAGCTTGCCGCTGGTTTCTATCTGGGCACTGTCGCTTGCCTCAACCTTTAGCTGATTACACTGTACCTTAATGCCACCAGACTCACCATTCATGGTTACTGAAATAGTGTCTCCCACCTTGATGGTTACCTTGCTTTGAGCCTGTATGGCTATATTTCCCTGATCTGTTACCATGGAAATAAAATTTTTATTTTCACCATCTGTCAGTAAAATCTTGTTATTTTCATTGTCAAGAATGACCTTGTGGGACTTGTTGGCAGTCATGATAGTTATCTTATCTTCCTTGCCATCCTTATCTGCCACATCGTCAAACTGGATTGTACTGCCATTTTTGGTAACGATGCGCTTTATCTGGTTATTTTCATCTACGGAGCCTGTAAGAAAGCTGTTGGAATCCTTTGGGACGCAGCCCACTACATAAGGCTTTTCTATATTGCCATTTTCAAAGGCAAGTACCACCTGGTCTCCCACCTCTGGCAAAAAATAGTGGCCCCACTTTTTACCGGAAGATGGCATTATAACCCTGGCCCATTTTAATTCATTGGCTGACTTGTCTCTGACAGGTATCTCTACACATACCCTGCCTGGCATTTCCTGATCATAATTCTTTTGAACTACTCCTAGTGTAAGGCCGTCCATGCGATTGTCACCGGTCTCTGACTTGGTAACCTGCTTGGCAGCTATATCACTCATTACATCATATAAACCCATGTATTATTCCTTTTCTGCTGCTTTTCCCTCAAGCTTGACTGTATACTTGCCCTCTGGGCTCATTTTGTGGATAACCCTGGTAATGTAAAACCTGTTATTTACCATGGAGCTTATATCCTTTAGCTCTATAAAATAGCCTGGCAAATATTCTGGTATGCCTGCCAGCTCACACTCTAATGAGCCGAAACGATAGGCTATATTTTCCATAATGGACTGGGCTCTGTATTCTGCTTCCTCCTGGGAAGTAACTGAACCATCTATATATACTCTCTCGCTGGCCTTTATCAAGGACTTGGCCTTGCTTGGAAGAGAATAATCGCTGTTGGATACCTCTGACTCTATGACCTGGGCTCTGGCTGCATCAGCAGCTCTGACTACTACTTTATTAACAAGACCAGTTACGTCATAGGATATATCAAAGCTATACATACCTGTGGCTGGAGAAATTTCCATGCGAGTGGATGTATCTGCCTTTGCCTTTCTAAAAATCACATTGCCACATTCTGTATAGAATTCGTAGTTGTATCTCTTTGCTACCTTTACTATGAATTCATAATCGGACTCGGCAACCATCTCTATGGTTTTATCACTGGTCTCTGACTCCGATGAAAGATCCATTCCTCCTAAGGAGCTAAGGGAATCACTTCCACCAGCCCCATCAAGTCCAGTGCCTGAGGATGGCTTATCTGGTGTGTCTGTCACATATATATTGGAAATCATGCCTGCGGATTGCATATTAGAATAGGCTTTTCTCTCAAGTATCTCCTTGACAGCGGCTGAATAATAGGTAGCTGTCAACTGCTTAGAGTAAGAGGAAGCCATCATAACTCCCTTTACATCCATGGCAGTAATGCGAATACCTGGGACATCGTCCAAATCATGCTGAAAATTAACCCTCATAATAGCTCCTACAAAAACAGTTTTTGCAGTAGCTGCATATCCTAAGGCTATCTCCACCTTGGCACCAAGAGTAGTATACTTTTCCAGCATACTGTCATCATTGAAGGTGGCTGTAGTCTGGTCATAGGCATTGTAAATAGTAAACTCTGCCACGCTGGCTTCATATCCTGATGTCAAATCTATAGTGATATCAGACACAGGATAACCCTTTTTTATAGAACCTAAGTCCTTGCCCTGTATTTTTATTACTATGATAGGATCTTCTAAGTTATTATATTCTTCTTTTAGGTCATCAAAATTATATGTTGCCATGTATATTTCCTTAGCTTAAATTCAAGAAATTGGAAGTAAGACTGCTTGAAGATGTAAGCGTAGAGCTTGATGAAAGCTTGGCTGCATTTTTTTCAAGATTTTTGTAGGAGCTAACCCAGTTAGTGGCATCTTCAGCTATTCTGCCATCCTGTCTTACTTCGATTTGTACCTTAGAACGAATAGGATTGCCCTTGCTGTTAAACATGGTATACTCTGCATTAACACCTGTAAGCTCTCCCCAAAAAACCATATCCTTCCAGGCTACACATACCACTCTGGTATGGGCGCTGGTCATTGCAGCAACAAATAGCTCTGTAGCATTTCTTATGGAATAACCTGAAAAATCTTCGCTGCTGTTTGATACCTTAGTTGCTATTTTTTTTGCCACACCAGTAGGAGAATAATTGCTGGCGTCAAAGGCAGAAAAAGCTTCCGAAATAACAGTATCATCAAAGATCAATTCCATGGAAAGGACTACTTCTTCCGGCTGAATATTTTTTTGAAGGGCACCACTGTCAGTTCCACCTACACCTCCATAACGGCCTACATATTCACCACCACGGCTGACCAGGCTTACAGAAGAAGGATTGTATTGCACCTTAAGCTTTAAGAAGCCTGTGCTAAAATCCTGATCCTTATCTTCATCTTTAAAAACATTCTTTACAACATCGATCTTTGTTGCTACATTATTAATCATGTCTACAACATTAGAATTTTCCTCTGCCTCTTCAGGATCATATTTATCATTAAAAAGAATAAAGGCCTTATCTACACTGCCTGTTATATCTGATTTAGATATAAAATCACTTACATTCATCTATATTCTCCTTAATTTTGCAGATTCAAGAGGCTATTGGCTATGGATGAAGCGCTACTGCTGGAAACAGTTATATAACCATTTGAGTTTCTACCAACAATTTCATTGTATCTATCCCGCCAAAAATTAGTGGCTGTAATACTGCTTGAAAGAGGTACATACAAGCTAAAATTGACCTGAGCTCTTATAGGCTCGCCCTTTGAATTAAACATGGTATATCTGGCCTGTATGGAGTTAAGCAATCCCTGATAATCCATATCACCCCAAACAAATCTGGCATTTCTTTTGTCATGGTCTCTCACTGCTTCCATAAGACCTTCTACAACAGGTCTTACACTATAAGAATTGCCCTGTATCAAATCAGTTACATTTTTTGCAAGGTTTGTTAAATTTAAGTTTATCTTGTCACTAACAAAGGCATCGCTATTTTTTGTTGCATCAAATATAGTAGAAAAGGAAAGTGTTATATT
>CAVJHG010000014.1:30586-39559 GCA_963649335.1 bacterium | reverse complement strand
CGACACACTTTCAGTAACCTCCACTTTTTGTGATGAAGGATAATACAAAATCAACATAGCCTTACTGGTCTGGTTGTCCGCTATTGTATTACTCACCTTATTTGAAATCGCATTACCTATACTGGATAGTGACATTCAATCATCTCCTCTAAAAGCCTCTTCGGCGACGTTCTGAATCTATCTTTTTCTCTAACTTGCTATATACCTGATCAGATAAGCTAGATAGCTGCTGCTTCACATTATTGTTGATAAGCCGCTCTACTTCTCTGTTCTGTTGGACCTTCATCTCATTTACTTTAGTAGTGATAAGCTCATTGACATGAGATGTTTCTACTACCTTCTCAGTATTTTCAACCACCTGAGTCTCAATCGTCTTATTGGTTCTATTTGTAAGCTCTTCTAAGAACTCCTCTGAAATAGCTGTCTCGTTTTGTTTGTGGAAAAGCTCTACCTGCTGTCTGCTGGTATCTAGCTGATGCCTTGCTGCCGGCAGATCTACCTGCTGTATTCGCTCAGTCTCCTTTAAGACCCTTTCTACTTCCCGGGAAGTCTCATGAATTACACGGGTATTATCTGCTACAAGCTGCTTAGTCTGGGCCTCATCATCATCTTTTCCTACACTAGCTATGTCGTGGAAAAGCATGTCCATAGCAGCACCATCTGATACTACATGAGGCTGCATGGCATCATTTGGATTTTGATAGCCTTCAAGCATCTGGAGGATTTTGACTGTATCCTCACCTATGATTTCCTTGAGGGCCTCTGTGGTCTTTTCCTTTTCTATGGTAGTATTATTTTCCTTGGTAAGATACTCCATAGCTACATCATTGCCCTCTGTGAGGGCTCGAAGACCATCAGCTCTTGCCTGAGCCATATTAGGCTTTTTAACCTCAGGCTCTTTTTGTTGTATCTCAAGCTGTCTTAGCTTTTCTACTCTCTCTATATTCTGTTGATTTATAATATTCAGCTGATTGATGAGGGCCTCTGTCTGCTGCTTTTGAGATATATTGTAGACATGCTTGTGCTCATCCTCTTGTATATTCAGCTGATTATTAACTTCCTCTGTAATGTCCTCTTCTGTGATATATTGGTCTTCAGTCTTGTAATTAAGATTCTGAGTCAATTGATTTCCAGAAGTAACATTATTGATTTGGTTGATATTATTTGTATTTTCAATCAACCTTTGTAATGTATGTATCTCGTTTTGCTGTATATTTTGCAAAGACCTGTGATACTCATTTTTTTCATTGGTTGAGGAATTGCTTGTGTTATAAAGGCTTTCAAATCTTTTAATTGTATTTTCAGCACTTACATGAAGCGCATCTGTAAGATTGTGCCAATTAACTGATTTTTTAACTAGCTCATCATATCGTATGTGATACACCTGACTAACTGCACCAAGCAGAACGGCCTTTAGCATGTTGCTAACTGTCTGATTGTAGCTTGTATCACCTTCTGTGATATCTCCCTCCTCGTAAGTGTTGACCCTGCTATATACCAGGCTATTGTCCTGATTAAAGGTCTCCTTTCTAATGCGATTGAGGGTAAGGTAGTCCGCATTGATGGACTGCTCTGAAAGCTGCATTTCTATATCGGTTATATTATCTCCAGCTCTATGAAAATCTGTAACCCTCTGAGCAATCTCCTGATATATCTCCTCAGTGTGGAGACGGTTCATAACCTGCTGCTGCAGGTTGTATAGGACCTGGCTGCTTGATAGCTCTTCATCATCTGACAGCACATCTCTTGTATGCTTTTTGCCGTCATCTCCTATATACTGCTTTATTAGCTCTAGTGTATCCTGGCCTGATGTGTAAAGATTTAGGAGCTGCTTGGTATTATTTGTCTCCTCCTGAACAATCTTTACCTGCTTCATAAACTCGGATACGTCTGTAATGCCTATTTTATTGAGAACATTTTCTATATAAACTCTGTCCTGATATGTCAGCTCATTTGTCTCGGATAAAATAATTCTATTGAGGACATTGTTAATCATGTCCACATTAAAATTTTCCGAATACCTGCTGTCGGAATTCATAACAAGGGGAGCCATGCCTGGTTCTGCCATATATACCTCAGGTGGAGCTGCAATAAAATGCAACATATCTGATGCTGTCATGTGCTCCTGCAGCATTGAATAATTGCTGCTGATGCGATTGGCAAAATCATCACCAAGAGTGTCCATAGGTCTTGCTGTCTTAAGTTGTATAGGCTGACCCATGGTAAGCACTTATCTTTCCTCCCTTGAATATTTTTTAAAACCAGGATTTTTGTGTATTATCTATGATTTATTAGTATTATTATGTCTTTTATCTGCATTTATTACAGCTACATTATTTCTTGTTTCTAGCTTTTCATTAGCTCCTGTCTTAGCTGTATCAGCATCACTTTTTGTTCCTATCTTTTCATTGGTTGCTATCTTACTTGTATCTACATTATTGCGTTCATAGGTCTTCTCATTTGATGTCGCACCACTCTTGTCAACAACACCCTTTTGGTATTTATAGCGAGTTTTTGTTTCGATTTTCTTCTCGCCATCTTTTTCGGTATTGTAGGTAGTTACCTGAGCTTCATAAGAATCTTCAAAATTAGGTCGTGTGAAGGAAACCTCTCCACCCTTCGAATTATTTCTAATCTCCTTCTTTTCATTGGATTCTTCACGCTCAACTGTATTATTTCTTTTCAGAATCTTCGCATTAGTTATATCACCTTTATTGGTAGTGGTCATCCAATCATCTGTAGCTGCCTTAACAAAATTGTCAATGCATGCCATCTGCCTGAAGGCTATTGTGGTAGTCTCTACTACTAAACCACTGCTCTCTGCATTTAAATCACCATAGTCCTTGGCTGTAACAGTACAGCCTGTAAAAACATAGGTCCTGTGAGGTGTCAGCGCATTGGACACAGAGCTAAGAACCGGCCTGTCATATACCATGAGAAGCAAAGGAAGCGCAAGCTCTGTACCAAGAGCCAAAGGATCTAAGTAATCAATACCTGCATAACGCTCTACCTGAAAAGTAAATGGCCTGCTGATAGGCTTTCTCTTCATATGTACATAATCATTGAGACCGCCTTCCTGAATATAGTCAAACTCATTCTCTCTGCGCAGTCCCTTTATTGCACGACATGGACAGTCCTGTGCCATCTCAACTCTAAGTATAAAGTTAAAGCCTGGCATTACTGCTTCGCCTGTATTATATCCTACATAATTCGCCATCTACCTGCCTCCTAATGTTATCTGAAGGATGTTGGTTTCATTTCTGTTAACGGTATTTCCCGTCTTCTTCCTTCTTTTGAGGGATTAATCCTCTTGTGAATACCCGATATCTCACTGCACCATCTGCGGCGCTCCCTGTGTTCAAGATTCATCACATCATCGCTGGACCAGTGGAAATAATAGCTTATAAAAGCCATTTCCTCGTATAGAGTATCGGATGGATAGAGTTTTAACCCTCCGTAGTAAAATTTACGGGAGTCTCAATCCTCTCTCCACAGTGTGGGCACACCAACGTCATCATTGGAGGTTCCACATCATTTATCTTTTGATACATATCCTGTAAAAAAGCCAAATCTGCTGTGAACATACCCTCGATGGTAGTTCCTGTTATGGCTGATATGCCTTCTAGCTCCACTATAACTCTAGAAAGAAGAGCAATTGGAAGATAGGATGGATTAGATAAAACTCTGGGATCTCTTGTGGCTCCTATCTCATCTCCTGCTGTAGCAAGTCGCATCTTGCCATTTTTATGTACTTCTCCATTGGCATCAACTATGCCCTTTGGAAGGGTAAAATCATATATTGTCTGCATAATTACTCTCCTTATATGTAGTATAGATGTCTGTCCAATAATCCTGATGGGATATAAGCCTTGACAGTGAGTTTTTAAGTGAAAATTTTACTCTTATTATACCTTATTTAGTGTCACATGTATTCCCTAATTACCAGATAATGGGTTATGTGACAAAAAATAATGCATAATAATTCGTCAAGCTTTGATAAGCCACTTTTTAAGCTTATCTCAAATAATAGCTATGGCCCACTAATGTGAGCCATAGCAATATTGCTTAACAATACTTATTACTTAGAAGCTCCTGGAATCTCAAGACGCTCGAAAGCAATCTCAAGAGTTTCGATAGCGATCTCAGATGCTGTAGCATTAAGATCTGGAGCTGTGTACTTGCAAATCCAAGCATCCTTTAAGATGTACTGGTTTGTAGCAACAGTGGTAGGTGTGTTGGTAAGACCATTAGATACATCGAGAAGCTCGATAGTAACATCCTGACGATCAAGAGCTGTGCCTCTTGTATCTGAAGTACATCTTGAAGCCCAGTTACGAACCTCGCTTGACTCTGTGTAACCAAACTTAAGTGTTACATTACCATGCTTTACAAGTCCAGGTACCTTCATTGGTGAGAAGCTTCCTGAGTTGCCCTCTCTGAACTCGATAACATCAATTGTAGCCTCCATGCCAGATGCCTCTGAGAAAAGTGCCTGAGCTGAGTTAAGTCCTGGAATAGTAACCAAGAAGTGCATCTTGGTCCATGGGTAAATCTCTGACATTGAGTTAACTAAATTTGCCATAATTTAAATACTCCTTTCAATATTTCAAGTATAATTATTCTTCTGACTCTGCACCTGCTGCATCTGCAGTAAACTGAGTAACTCTGAATACTACAAACTCTGCTGGCTTAGATGGTGCAATACCAATGTTGCATACAAGACGACCATTTGAGATATCATCCTTGCTCATTGTTGAAGGTCCAATCTCTACGAAGAATGCCTCTGCAGGTGAAGCACCAGCAAGCATTCCAGCTCTCCAAAGTCCCTCAAGGAAGTTAGAGATTGTCATTCTTACTCTATCCCAAAGAGCTGTGTCGTTTGGCTCAAATACAACCCAGTTGGTATTTGCCTTGATGCTCTCCTCTACGAAGATGAAGAGACGTCTTACATTGACATACTTGAAGTTTGAATTGCTTGATGCTGTACGAGCGCCCCATACGCGGATACCCTGTCCTGGAATAGTACGGATAAGGTTGATGCCTGCTGGATTGAGGTAATCCTGCTCAGCCTTGTTGTAGTTTACAGAAAGACCTGTAGCTACTACTGTCTCATTTGCAGGAGCCTTGTGTACACCACGTGTAGCATCTGTTCTAGCATATACACCAGCAACAGCACCTGAAGGTGGGATAAATCCTGGCTGGTTAGCTGAACGATCGTATACCTGAATCCATGGGTGATACATAGCTGCATATGTAGAATCGATCATCTCTCTGTACTGAAGAAGATCCTTTACCTTGTAATCATCCTTTGGCATATCGATGATTGCGAAACGATCCTTAAGTGACTCACACTGAGCAACCATAGCTACGATAACCTCTGGGATTGTAACACCAGGAACAAGGAGCATTGATACATTTGTATTCTCTACGAATGCCTCAAGACCTGTTCTCTTGCCAGGGCCATTGTCCTCACCGATAAATGTGCCAGCTGAAACCTTTGCGATAGCACCATCGATACCACCTTCAAGTGTGAATACACCATTCTCAGACTTGTCACCAAGAATTGTAGCTACTGGATTAGCTACTGCATCAAAAGCTGCTACTGAAACTGTAACAAGCTCAGAGTTTGCCATACGGTATGCGATATAGTTAGGGTTTGCTGTGTTGAAGCTAAGTCCCTTGTAGTTCTCTACTTCCTCGCCGTAACGAACTGAGATGTCTGTCTCAACAAGGTAAACAAGAGTTGTAGGGATAAGTGCTGTATCAACGATATCTCCCTTGAACTTCTTCTCGAATGTAATGCTGTTGTCGAAGATTGACTTAATCTTGTTGTACTCGCCGTTGCAAACAACAAGGTCACCCTCACGGAAGCCTTCGATTGTCTTTGCAACATAAGCATCACCATTTGCTCCTACGATCTGCATTTTACGCTTTGCAACAGAATTGAGAGAAACCTGGATACGGTTGCCCCACTTACCAGAGTTCTTAGCCTCTACTGTAAGAACGCCCTTCTTTGCAACAGCTGCCTTTGCTCCTGGAAGCTCTGCACGAACTACGAAACAGCTTGTTCCGCCATTTACGAAGAACTGCTCTACTGCTGGTGCAAGGTAACGATACTCACCATACTCAAACTCGCTAAGAGGTCCGCCAAATACACGAACGAAATCACGATAGCTACTAATAAGTGTTGGAGCTCCAACTGTAGGACCTTTCTCAGCAAAGCCGACAAAGCCTGCTACAGATGTTCCAATTCCTTCAATTGCGCGGGGAGAATTGTCAAACTCTTCAACATATACTCCCGGTGTAAAATACTGTGCCATAATAGTTCTCCTTTCCTATTTACACGATTGTCTTTGTCTGGCCTGGGTTGACTATTGTTATTTGTCCCAGTCCCAGTGCACACGTTAGTGTTGCATCATTCCCCAATGCAGGTAATCCACCCACCATTACAGATGGATTTGATGCAATCCATGGACCCGCTGGCGCGAACATACATTTTTGCGGTGTTAAAACACCAAGGGCTGCTGCTGTTGCAGCTGCCACCTGAGGGTTGGCCAGGGAAACACATAGACCAAAGCCATCTCCATTCATGTTTACATTGGGTGCGAAATCCATAATTGTAGCCATTGGAAGTCCCCCCGCTGTAACAGTCATTTGACTGCTTGGCCTGAATTGGCATGGGGTAGACCCCATTGCACACATGCAGGTTGCTCCCGCTACTACTGCTGCTCCCATTTACGCCTCCTGTCCTTTGGGATTGTCATTGTCAAAGACAACCCTTTTAAAACTTCTCTCGCCTTTTACCACAAAACAAATCAGGTAATCGGTGCCTTTGCCGTCTCCTCGTAATCTCAGAAGATAATTTCCGGATCCATCTGTCCTTCCTCTGACAATACGAACGACCTCCTCCAATGGTTGAATTGGTCTTGAAAGTGGTTCTTTCAGCCCAAGAATCAAGTTATTCTTTGTAGGTCTGATGGCTATTTCCTCAAAATCCTCTGTAGCCTTGTGAAGAATGGCATATCTGTTTTCAAGCATTGGACCTGCTTCAAAAAGCTTTATTTGCTGCTTTCTTTCGTTGTAGGCCTCTAGTCTGGCAACAATATTTGTCATGGACACTGCCATGATATCTGTGATGCCATCCATCTGACCCTTCAACTCTGTCAGGTTGCCGTAACCATATACAGGAATCTCCGGTATAAGGTTAACATATACTTCTGGATATCTGCCGGTCATCTTCTCATAGTCTACATTGATTTCCTGGTCCATGTAGCCCTTGACCTTTAAAAGAATCTGTCGATTCTTTTCTTTGGTTCCCAAATCAATATAAATACCGCCGCCCTTTGCCATAAGCTTAAGTGGCTGCCCATCTTCAAAGAATTGAGTCTGTGGCTCTTCTACAGGATAGCCTGTAGTGGTATCAATCAACTTGAGTACCAGGCTGAGTGAATATGCAATATTTCCTTCGCTTATTTCATCTCACCCCTTTCTCTGCCCATCATGTCGAGACCAAATGTAGCCTCAGTAACACGTGGAGGATCAATAACAAGCTCGCTGGATACATATACAGGTGCCGCCTTATAGAACAGGCTTATCTCGTAAGGCTTATTGATAGCCTGCCACACCCTTACCTTTTCCTCCAGTTGCATCTTCGCCTGAGATAGCACTATCGGTGGTTCTGTTGCATCCAACCAAGGTTGTAGCTGGTGAGGATAAACACTGTTATTGTCACTGACAATCTGTGCTACCCTACCAATGATTTTTTGTATATCCGGTGCTTTTAATCCCATCTGGGAAGAACCGTTTATAAATACCATATAGTATAAGCTGTATGGTACTGGCGGCTTGGTCAGCTTCGTGCCTCCTGCGGAAACACGAGGCGTCTGAATAGTAATACTTTCTTCTCTTACATCATATAAGTAAAGACCTATGATGTAGTCAACATCCTGAGATGTAGGTGAAGAAATCTCTATATTATTGGGAGAAGGAACTGGCTCTGGGCACATCTTCTCTCGAAGCATCTTGACGATATAAGCACTAACGTCAGATATGATGGTATAATCTGCCATTATTCTTCTCCTCCATTCATAAGCAAGTTGTATACTTCCTGGATTGTCTCCTCCATCTCTGGAGTTCTGACACTGGCATAGCTTGCATCTGGTACGTAATAACCTGTAATGCCATTAAATATGTTGCTGCAATCATCAGAATGAATATAAAGAGTAGTCCGTCCCGATGTCTGAAGTGCTGCTTCATATGTCATAGGCTTAGTCTTGCCAGATGGTGTAGTATAAGTAGCCAAAGCAGATGTAAACTTATAATATTTTGCTGCCTTGGTAAGTGTAACTGTGTAATGAGCCTGATCGTATACGTATCTGAAGGACTTAACATCCTTTAGTGCGAAAAGTGATACGTAGGCTTCAGCGGAATCACCGTACTTTGTGTAGATGTAAGGGTTGCCTGCATCATACAGTGTAGTTGCAAGTGAAACTGCGTACTTTCTTGCATTTTTATCTGGAGCATTTTCAGCGTAAAGAGAAAGTCCTATAAGGGCTCCAGCCTTATCTGCTGAGCTTGCATCATCTGCTAAGTAGTCTGACAAAAGACTTGCGATCTCATCGTCTGTAAGACCATCGCTTGTAGAATCCAAATCTGAGGCAAGATCATCTGCCATATCAGATAATTCGCTAACCACATCTGAATCAGGACTGGAAGAATTATTTACCGCATCCTGTATTTCACTTAAGGCTGCCTTGGCTGAATCAGGATCATAGGCGGCAAGTGATGATAAAGCGCTCATACTGTTGAGGGCTGTGTCAGGATCTACATCTGCATCACTTCCTGCGCCGGCAGTTCTTATAGCTGATAAAATGCTGTCCTTTACTTCTGCTATTACTTTAGCTGTCGAGCCGTCAGACAAGGCTGCAAGAGCCTTGGCCTTATCTGCATCACTGGCAGAGGCTGAATTAAGGA
>CAVJHG010000014.1:0-30353 GCA_963649335.1 bacterium | reverse complement strand
AGATAAGACTTTGCTGCATCATCCACAACCATGTCTCTAAGGGACTGTACCTGATTAATTCTATTCAGGCAATCTGACTGGGCCGCTGCATTGTCACTTCTGTTCCACATCTCTGAAAGATAGGTCTGATACTCTAATCTGGCTGTATCAGCTTCAGTTTTTTGAGTCTCAAGGTAATTTGTCTTTACTCCGTCTGTAGCATTGGAAGCTAGAGCATTAGAGTAATCACTGCTGACACCAGCTGAAAGCTTTGCCTTATAGGCTGCATATGCGTCATTTACAAGACCTGCATTTAAGGTGTTGAGCTCTGATGAAGAATCAGCTATAACACTCTGGGTGATATTGCCAATATTTACCAGGTGTGATGTGGCTGTATCTGCTGAAGTGTAATCACTTGAGCTTACTGCACTTATCATATTATTAGAATAAGTGTACTTAGCCTTGCTTGATACGGCAGTGCCTTCACTAATAAGCTTTGCCTGGTAGCTAATAAGAGATGTCTGTACATTGGACTGGGCTGTAGCTATCGCCTCTGTCAAATCAGAGCTTATCTCATAATCACTGTCTAAATCAAAGTCTGAAAAAGGTGAACCAGCACTTGAGCCATTAACCAAGTTAAGCATCTCCACTAAGTAATTTGCCACCTTTTCGTAAACTGTAATTCTTCTTGTGGCATCTACACTGGCTGTGACTGTATCAATTGCATCGCCCCAGCTTGATGGTTTATCTCTATTGATAACATCATTCTTGTATGCCTCTAAAGCTGTCACCTTGCTGTCGCAATCGCTTGTAGTAGAATCCTTGGTATTTTGTCCAAATAAAATCTGGATAATTTCTATATTGTCATCATCTGTATCGGTCTTAGAGGACTTGGCCTGCAAGGTGCTAAGCTGTGTCTTTATTGGCTCCAGCTCTGGCAGATTTTCCAGGTCATAAGGATCTGGGATACTGTAGGCACTTACTGTAGAGCCTGTGCGCAGGTCTGTAATGATTCCGTTTTCATCAACTGAGTGGGTAAAGCCTAGGGCTTCTATTACGGAATTATCTACTGGAGTTCCTGAAGTAGTAATATCTGCAATGGATGAAGCGGATGATATATCAAACCACTGTCCTCCAGCCAGCTCTGACTTGTAGTACATCTCAGTCTGATTGAAATTTTCAGCTGAGTCCTTAGCCAGGTCATATACCTGATCTGTCAAGCCATTAAGATTAATCAGATAAGTACCAATTATCAAAGTAGACTGCCCTATCTGACTATTGGAGCGAGTCACTGTTTTTCCTGCGGAGTCATTGTCCGAGTATACCGCCAGTGAACTGAAGGCCTGCACTGCAAGAAGTGCGCTAACTGCCACCGCCGTTATAGCTATAAGAATCTTTTTCTTCTTCATGGACTCCTCCTTTCTTAATTATTGTCCGCTATTGTAAATCATATTATCGTCGGTATTAAAATATCCATCATATAAGAGACTGCCTGACGAATCATAGAGCTGAATAGTCAACTCTGATAAGCTATTCTTGGCTGCTCCAAGATAGGTAAAGCTCTTACTTACTGATGTCTTATCAGAAGAAATCAGGTAGTTTCCATTGGAATCCTTGATGGTAAAGGATGAAATTGCCTCTCCATCAAGTGGAGTAACCTTTATCTTTACAAGGCCTGATGTGGTGGTCTCTGCGGTGTAGCTTGCTACAGCCACTTCAGTATTGGTCTCTACGTGGTAGTTGGTGATAGATAACCTGTCACAATATATGTTAGGATTTATCTCACAGTCATCTACAAAGGTATCACCACTATAGAGTCTTATGATAACCTTTTCAGCCTGGTCGGTATCAAGGGTAAGATGTCTGATTGTCTCACCTATATTGGTTCTTGAACCAATCTGTACACCGTCAATCCACAGCTCAAAGGAATCAATATCTGTCTCATAATCCTCTGAAATAGTAAGACCTACCTCGAAGACTGACTCATTGGCAAACTGGGTGATATTGTAGTAAATACCATCTGCCTCGTCTGTAACTACATAAGAGTTGCCACCAGATGCTATAGATAGGTCAATACTCTGACCTGTGAAATACTGTGCCACCTTGTTACAGGTTATAGCATTAAAGCTATAAAGTATGGTAGATAAATCTGCTTTCGCTGAAATAAGATCCAGCTGCAGCTCCTCGTAATCTTCCTGTACTGTGTTATATTCATCAAAGGTCATCTTGCCGGCTTCATTAAGGCCCTTGGCCTTTTCCAGCTCGATTTTCTTTGCTGCTATGCTTTTTTCAGTTGTCTCAACTGAATTCTTAGCTGACACGTAATTCTCATAGGAATCTTTTATATTCTGAGTTATTTCGTTTTTTGTATTTTCCTGCTGTTTTAAAGCATTGTTATATTCTATGGCTGAAGTATAAAGAGCATATGGGTCATCCTCGATATATCGAACGCCATCTATATCTCCCTTGAACCATTCCTTAGGTATCTTGATAAATATAATCCTAAAGTATCCCTGCCATGGTTCGTCTACTTCTTTAATAAGCTGCTTGTAAGCAAGCTTAAAGGCTGCCTTCTGGACCTTGCCACCTGACTTTGCGGTATTGATAAATGGATCAATGATATTCATATCATTGCCATATTGATTTCGCATCAGGTTGTAGTTGGCTTCAAGCTCCATCTTGGCATTTTCTGATGTAACCTGGGCTGTATAATAATCATGGCTAGTATTAAGTGTGTACTCCACTATCTCATCGATCTTGTCTCTGCCTATCTCAGCTGAAACAAAAGGTGAGTCAAACTTATAGCCGGTTGTCAGGTCAATTCCCATTGCATCTGAAAGCTTTGACTTATTGGCCTCTAAGGTTCTTTTGTCAGAAGCTATGGAGCTTTCTACTGTAGAGATTTTCTTTTCTATGGTATCTACATCAGTCTGGGTAGCCTGTCCTATAAGAAGCTTAGCCTTATTTTTTATCAGGCTTTTCTTGGCATTTTTAAGACGCTTTTCGTTGTAGGATATTCTCTCCTGCAATTGATAGCAGGTAACAAACAAAAGCTCTGTCTCCTCGTACACCTGATAGGTTACCGTATCACGCTTATGCTCTAAGGATGTAACCTCTGACGCATACTCTACAGGCTGGTACTTGTAGTCATACTCATCTGTCAAATCAGGATCTTCCGGTAACTTAAAGTTGAGAAGTGGTGACCAGCTAAATGTGGATTGCCTTTTTTCCTTCAAACGAAGCTTTTCTAAGGATGTCTCAAGCTCACCCTGTTTTAAGACAACTTCATTTTGTGCCTCCTCATAGTCGGCACTATTTGCCAAGGCAGTCCTTACAGCTGTAGTCTCATCCAGGGTCTTGGTAGCGGCCACAGCTCGACTGGCAGGAATGATATCAGCAGCAGTGCCAAGCATCATTGTCAATATTAA
The DNA here is from genome assembly GCA_963649335.1 of bacterium. Lineage (GTDB taxonomy): Bacteria > Bacillota > Clostridia > Lachnospirales > Lachnospiraceae > Pseudobutyrivibrio. Next base: position 26,946 of record CAVJHG010000014.1, on the reverse strand, counting down.
GATGGCAGCAATAATACGTTTCTTCAATCTGCTTCCTTTCCTAACCCTCACGCATGCTATTCTATTTCATACATGAAGAAGCTCCCCGTTTTACCCGTAGATAAAAATGTATATGTCTGTTCGCCTATCTCATATGAATGAAGATAAATCGAAGTGTCTGAATCATAGCTTGAAACAGTTACCAGCTCATCTAACTGAGCATCTGTAACAAGGCCGGTATCTACATCAATGTCATGGCCCTTGTCCTTTAAATAGTCAATGGCTACAGCCTCTGTCATATTGATGTATGAATTGCCTTCGTATATTGGCTCACCTAAGGCCTTGGTCAGCTCTTCTACTGTGGTCAGCTTATTGCTTCCATATGTAAAGGTGACTTTACCAACCACAAGCATGTCTGACTTTAGGGTCTCATCAATACTAGTTGACTTGTCCTTTGAAAGATAAACCACATCAATATCTGACATAACAACTGCTGAAGATGTACCATCAGTAGTGGAGTATATAGTCTGGTTGCCTGTGTAGAGGTCTCCTATTTCATCGGCTGTCTTGTTTAGGATCTGAGTATATATCAGCTCATCCAAGTGAAAGCTTCCAGAGAAGACCTGGTCATCTGTAGTGTTGTAAAGGACACCAGTGCCCTCTTTCATACCCTTGGAAAAATTGCCCTCATATAATCTAGAGCCATTTTCACGATACTGAGTACCCTCTCCATCAAAAAGATTGTCGTCAAATTGACCTGTATACTCTACCTGCTCTGATGGATAGTACAGAGTGCCTGTTCCACTAAATTTACTTTTTGCAAATTCACCCTCATATACCTTACTTCCGTCTTCACGATATAAGGTACCTTGTCCTGACGCATAACCCTTGCTTACTGCTCCGGAATATGCTATATAACCGTCCTTAGCCTTGATATTCACATTTTTGTTGAGAAATCTAAGTGGTATTGATGAATATCTGTAAGTAGTGTAGTTATTGGTCAGTCCTGTGTCGGCTTCTTCTTTGATAGGCTGGGCACTGAGGATATATATGAGACATCCTATACCCACTATAAAGATAAGAAGATGCGCCAACTTCCGGCTGATCATCCAGCCTAATGCTGTGTAGTAATCCTTTTTGTCCTTTGGCTTTACATTAAGTAATGTTCCAAAGAAAGTCCTAAACTTAACAATGAGTAACTGAAGGACAACCCTAGGATTAGTGAAACGCTTAAAGGCTAATACAAATCTGCTTAAGGCGGAAGTCAGGGAATTGATTATGGTGCTCCACAATTGCTGCATATTTTATGCTCCTTACTTCTCTTGAAACAATGCAAATGATTGCCTGTCTGTATCCTGTCCATTGAGACTGTTCTCACATAAGAAGAGGTACCACTTTGCCACCTCATCTGTAGGACAGCTTCTTAATATCTCTGAGAAAGTACTTCTTGCCAGATAAAAATCGCTCTTGTAGAAAAGTGTAAGTGCCTGAGAGAACTTGGCCTTGAGGTCGATTCTCTTCTGGCGCTCGCTTGAGCTTAAAGCATCAAGTACTTCATATAGATTGAAGGTATACTCACCATTTTCGATATAACCTATATATCTTGTAGTAGTTTCCTTCTCTGTTATCTCCTGTACATAATCAGTGATAACCATGCGAACTCCCATGTTTTTCAGGTCATCAACATACTTTTCCAAGACCTTCATCTCATTGGAGTGTACATATGTAAAGGCTTGTTCATCATCACCTGCAACACCGTATACAAAAGGTGTTCTGTGAAGAAGTAAAAATGCCTGGCTTGCAGTTTCATCGGAAAGCTCTCCGGTAACCAGCTTAATGCCAAAATTGAGCGCCTTAAGGGTCTGCTCATTAAACATAAGCTGTATAACGCTTAAGTCTGTAGAAGAAGAAAGAATAACACCCTCGTATTCCTTTCTTACCTGACCAAGCAATTGATAGTTTTGATTCATCTGACGAAGAATCTCACGCTCCGACTGCTTTTCATCTATAGAGAAAGATACAAAGGCAAGTGTTCCTTCTGCACTAACTCTATCCATAGGCTGCACATCTAAGATAGATTCTCTGCCTAGCATTTTTTCTATGTTCTTTGGAGCAAATCTGAAATATGCCTGAAGAACTCTGTACTTGGTGTAGTTCATCCACTCTACATTGGAAGCTATCTGCCACAAGCCGCTTCTTAAGGTATGTATCTCGTAGCTTTCCTTTTTTGTAGAATTTTTGTACTGCTTTAGCTCCTCATAATCTGCATTGCCTTCAGATACCTTAGTAAGAATCTTTAACATCTTTTTCATATCCTTATCCTGGAAGAAAATAACCAGTCCAGTAATAAGAATACCTACAAGTATGCAGATAAGGCTCAGTACATAATAATGAATCTTGATGGAATTGAAATCGCTATTAAGAGGTGAAGTAGAAACCTCTGCTACCAAGGCATAGTTTGTAGTAACTCTGGTCTTGTCAGTAATTACCAACATGATATTGCCATTGGAAAGCTGCTTGCTCTGAGATGTCTGATATTTGACTGCTCTGTCAATTAATTTGCCAGCTGTAGCTGAATTATCAGCCCAGAAATTGGCATCCTGACAGTCCTCGTATACACTCTGATATACAGAGCTTTCATTTTTCTGTGCTAATACAAGATTAACATAGCTGAAGGTCTTATCTCCTACTGTAACAATAGGAAGAGCTGATGTAACAGCATCCTTGGCGCCTTCTAAGGTCTCCTGGGTATTGAAAGTATATATCTCCTGGTTGTTTTCCAGTGTCTGCATATATGTATAGGCGCCTTCAAATGAGAGCTTATACATATTGCTATACTGCTCAATGCCGTAAGACTTAGCCTGCATAAAGCCAAATGTGCTGCAAGAGCCTATGGCAAGAGTCAATACAAGAAGCACTGCTCCTGCCCGCTGGAGGCCTTGTGTTCTTCCAAGCATTAGGATGAATGCTATGTTAATAAGTATTAATGCACTGATGATAATTAGTATGTTCATATAGTGTTTTCCTACTATTTAAGTGTTTCAGTTCCTATCACCTTAAAATGATTAAAGAAAAGTCTAAGAATAGGAACATCTCCGAAGATTGCTCTAGATATAAAACAAACAACTGTAAATATAATAAGCACAAGACATATTATAAGGATAGTTCTTAAAATATCCTTTTCTCTGGATTGAAGCTGTCGCTTAAGCCAGCGTCTAAAGCCTTTAGGCTCTGTGGCTTCAGCTGTAATCTTTAAGTCCCTATACAGCTCCTGCAAGCTGGTATAGCTTTCTCGAGGAAGCTTCTTATCAAGGAGCTTATAGCCAATATTTTTCTTGTCTGGCTTTGCCTTAAGCAAGTCTCTTACCAGGCGAGAAAGAATTATAGCACAGTCCTTTTCGGTTTTATTTTCATCTAACTCTTCCAAGCTAATGCAATAGCCCAGCTCCACTTCGTTATCCTTTAGAAGATGCAGCTGATCCTGCTGCAGCACTAAATACAAAAGTGGATAAGGCAGCTTTGACAACATACAGGCCATAACAAGGTTTTTGCAAATGCTGGTGCAAACATGCACCGACAAGTGATCCACCATGTAAAAGTCCTGCAGCTTTCTCTCCTGTACATGAGGAAAAGCCAGACAGTACTGATTGTTTGCCAGGAAAAAATCTACATATACTTCATAGCCTGCCTCAGCGGCTTGCAAGACATTGATTAGCTTTTTTACTGTGGCATGATCCTTGAGTACCCAAAGAGTGTAAAAGCTGTCTCGCTTGCTATGGGCATCTCTGCAAATCAGTACATCATTTACTCTTGTCTTAAGCACCGTCATTACGGGGCTATATGCTACTTTACTTGATTGGTATATCATAGAAGTCCCTTCTTAATATCCAGTCCTGCTTCCTGTGAGCCTGATGGCTCATCGGCAGCAGGTGCATCTGTGGCTGGTGCTGAGGCAGGTGCCTGCTGCTTGTCAGCTGCATCATCCTTGCCCTTGCGCTTAACAACCGCATATGCGTAAGTACAAATAAGTGGTCTGTCTGTACAATAAATACGGATCTCGTATACACCTTCCTTGGCTGGAGCAGTGTAGATACCGTCTGATGAAATCTCGCCGCTGCCTGCCTCTGTCAGCTCGTATGATATAGAGCATTCCTTCATATTGTTGTACTTAACCTGGAAGAAGTAATTCTCTCTGGTGCCAAGTACAATGGTAGGTGTTACTGCACTGATGCTTTGGGTATTTGTTACATCTATCTCGTCCTTGAGCTTCTCGCTGCCGTAGCGGATAGCAACCCAACGATAAGTAAGAACTAGGGTGCTGACATCCTGCTTGAGCTTGAGAGCTACTACGAAGGATCCCTTGTCGTTGTATACCTTGACAGCTGTCTCAGCATCAACTCTAAGCTTGCCATTATCGAAGAGCTCTGGGTTACCAAAGATAGTATTCTTTGCATTGCGACCCAAGGTCTCATTTTCCTCTAAGTACTCATAGCCTACTTCTACGTAAACATTGCCAGAGCCAAGGCCATGCATTATCTCGCTTGAGTAACAGATGTCACCCTTCTTAGCATGATCACCTACTGGAATCTCTACAATACCGGTAGCTATATATGGATTGTCATATAGCTTTTTATTGTCATCACCTGCAAGCTGGTCAGCAAGCTGTCCTGCGCCTTCCTGTGAAAGGAATGGGAACTTCTTGCAGAAGAAGCCGGTGTACTCAAGTCTCTTCCATGCATCAGCTGTTGTGGCGATGTATTTTCTTACAGACTCATCAACCTGCTCGATGAGGTAAGCTGACTCTGTACGAACGAGAGAGATATCAGCCAGCTCTATCATGTCTGTGTTGCTACCTAAGGTTCTCATCTCAAAGCTGAGACGGCTGGCTTCTCTTGCAGCCAACTCCTCTGGATCAAGATCAACTACATTTATCTTGTAGCTTGTGCCTGAATTAACAGGGAAGTCTACGTAATTGATAGAGGCCTTGGCGCTGCCTGACTTAATCATAACGCTGGTGTCATCGCAATTGTCTGACTGAGCCAATAACCAATACTCTTTTGTAATCTTCTGTCCTGCATCAAGCTTGATATTGTCAACCTTGATAGCAAGCTCCTGGCTGCCATCTAGAGTAGTAAGGGCTGGTGTCTGAAGTATACTCTCATATGAAAATACTGACTTTTCTTCACTAAGCTTCTCTACTAAAACTTCCAGCTTTACATAGTGGCCTGTGCACACATAAGCTGGGAATCTGAGAGAAAGTCTGTAATCAGAATTTTCTGCAAGAACACCACCTGTAAAGAACTCTGTCTCTGCCTCAAACTCTGCATCAACTAAGTCTGAGTCAATCAGGAAAAGCTCATAGGAATCCTGGATGCGATTGTACTCGAACTCCTTGCCGCTGTCCTGACGATTGATAGAATATACTGGCTGCTCCTCCTGGTCCTTATAACGGATGCAAAGCCTTGCATTATTGCCTGTCAATCCTTCAAATCCTGAAATAGCAGAAAGCTTTTTAACAACTGAGCTATCTACAACAAGCTCACGACCAGCTCCATCAAAAGCCACACCTGACTCAATCATAATAGATAAGTCATCCAAGCTGATGACATTGAGACCGCATGCTATGCCGCTGCCAATAATATTCTGATTGACAAAGCGTCTCTTGTTGTTCATGTAAAGCTGTTCAGCCTCAAAATCTGCTGATGTAAGCAGCTTTCCCTTGTAATATCTGTTTCTGCTAAAAGGTAATAATTCGTTGTTATTCACCTGCTCGCCCCTCTCTTTTTTTAAATTTATAAACTACAGTTACATTTTCGTGATTGTTATGATAATACTCTACCACATTTTTTATTAAATGTTGTTAAAGAAACGTTAAAGATTTTGTAAAAAGTGTAAACACATTATTTTTTCTCAAAAGTCATGTAGACTGTCATACCCTTACCTCTGCCCGAGCTAACCTCAAGGCTTCCTCCATTTTTCTCAACAGCCTCTTTAACTAAATACATGCCTACGCCGCAGCCACCGCCGCTTACGTTGCTTCCTCTGAAGCTCAGCTCTGTGATGTAAGACAGCTCTTCTTCAAGCATGCCCTCCCCATCGTCTCTGTACACTACCAAAATACTGCTTCCCATGTCCTCCAGGGTAAAAATAATATTACCCTCTCGCTTCATATATTTGATACTGTTTTCCACCAGATTATAAAAGGCTCTCATTATAAGAACTCTGCTTCCAAAAAAGGGGATTGTTTGACCACCGCTATTAATAGCAACGGTAATGCCTGCTTTAGATGTCAAGGACTTGACATAGTTACAAATTTCTTTTGTGGCCAAAAGGAGGTCAAACCATTCCTTTTTTTCTATTTCCTCCTCAGAAGCCCCATCTAAAAATATTTTTAAGACTGAGTCCATATAGGTAATATTCTTACATATCTTAATGACGTATTCTCGGATGTCCTCTTCATTTAGACCTGCATTAATAATCAAGTCCCCATAGCCGGCAATAACTGCCATTGGCATTCTGATATTGTGAGACAAAACCCTGCGAAGCATGACAAAATCATTATTTTCAACATCTGCCGCTCTAATCATTGCCGGGCTGGCTCCTGTAGGAGTAGGGTTTGATATCCCTTTATCTAAGTTTTTGTCAAGCTCCGACTTATCTTGGGCAGCTGACAAATCATCTTCCTGCAGCTGTCCGTCTGAAGGAGGCAGGCTATCTGAAGGCGGCTGCCCAGAATTTTGTCCATAATCTATATCGCCTGTATCAGCAATTTTTTCTTTTTTTAACAATCTTCCTAAGAGTCCCATTGTCTTTCCTAACTATCCTGAAATATATATCCTACTCCTCGTATAGCCGTTATTACCTCTACACTGGATTCGGTCAGCTTTTTTCTAAGATTTGACACATGCACCATGAGAGTGCGGACATCATCATAGTCCTCCATCCCCCAGACTTCCTTATACATCTGCCTGTATAAAAGCACTTCCCCTTCATGCTCAACAAGCATTTTTAAAAGATTATATTCCTTTGGTGAAAGACCTATCTTTTCCTTTTGAATACTCTCTTCAACACGGTAGACCTCATGCTTGCTGTCATCTATAACAAAATGCTTATACCACTGCTTCTTATCTTTGCTTTCCTTATTATTTATAGAAGCTTCTACTTCTTTTCTTTTTTGTAGATTGGCAAAAATGCGCTCTTCAAGGACATCCATCTGCACCGGCTTAACAATGTAATCATCGCCCCCTTCTCTGAAGGCTCCCACCACATTGTCGCAATCACCTAGGCAGCTGGCAAAAATAATCAAGCCACTATAACCTATCTCATCACTCCTAAACCTTTTGCAAAGCTCATGGCCATCAAAATCCGGAAGCATAACATCAAGAAGACACACATCTATCTTTTCATTATTGATAATATCTAAAGCTTGCTGACCAGTGGCGGCTGCAGCCACTTGATAGCCTCTCATCTTGATTTGCATAACTGTAAGTTCAAGCAAATCAATGTCATCTTCCACTACAAGTATTCTAATATTTTCTTTTTCCATATAACCAATACCCGTCCGTTTTTTCCAACTATAAAAAATTTTAGCACAAGTATTATAAAATACCATCAAAATTCATACTTTTTTTCACATTAATTTTTTATAGTTTATAACAGTTCTAAGTCATGAAAAACAAGAAGATAATTTACTTGATTTTGTTTATTGACAACACTAAAATGAATTTAAGGTTTATCTGCCATAAGATAAGCCCAAATTTTACAATCAGGAGAAAATATGTACGAGAAAGATCCTCAAAAGAAACCGAAGGTTTCTATGCAATATGTCATCGCAATGGTAAGTTCCCTCTTATGCTTTGGTGCCACTCTTTGGTTCATCTATGATGCAGACTATGAGTTTGCTATCGTAGCAGCAGCTATCCATTGCATCCTATTTATTACCTGCCTTTTTATAGTCAGGTTTCACGGAGTAAATTCTTATTCAGATTCAGATGCTTCCGCAGCTAATATTCCTGACAATCTAACAGATATTTTAGAAAAAAACGAGGCGGAAATTTCAAAGCTGAGACGAGACAATAATGATTTGCAATATCAATTTGAAGAGCAATCTAATGAAGTTGACCGTCTTGGTAAAGAAAATGAGCGTCTTACCCAGCTTCTTGCAGAGCTTGAGTTAAAGCAGGTTGATACAGAAATCACAGAGGATTTAGGCGGCATACTTCCAGCCGAAGAAAATTGTGTCGATTTGGATCTTATAGCACTTACAGGAAAGATCATCACAGAGATGCAGCCTTTCTGCTCAAAGGAAGGTATCAGGCTTGAGATGTCATCCGCAGCTTCATCTCTCATATATCATGCAGATAGCCGATACATGCGACTTCTTGTCCGCAACATCATAGACAACTCTATGAAATACATGCAGCAATGCGGCAGTCTGGTTATTACCATTTCCAATACCGGAAGCAATATCTTCATTGCCTTCAAGGACAATGGCAAGGGCTTATCTCTCGAAGAGCTGCCAAACATCTTCGATCTCAACTACCAGGGCAGCAACCGTGTCAGCGGCAATGGCCTAGGTCTTGCTCAGGTCAAAGCCATTGTAGACCACTATCATGGCAGCATCTACGCTCACTCAGAAAACGGCATGGGAATATATATCCAGTTGCCACTATAATAGTATTTAATTTAAATAAAAATAAAAATCCGTCTTGGAAGATTTCGTTTCTCCAAGACGGATTTTTTTAATCTTAATTAATATCTACCAGCCACACCTGGTCGTTTGGAACTCTAAATACAGCCCTATATTTCCATGCTGATGATTCAAAAAGGATATACAAGCCTTCGTCATCCATATATGGCTGCTCTATCATGCAAGGCATATCAATTGTTGTGACCACTTGAGAATAATCCAGATTACCGTAGGTAAAATCATCTATCAAGAGGTGGGAATTCTTATAGCCTGCTGACTGGGTAAATATAATCCTTTTATCAGGACCTTCTGTAAAGGCCACTCCCTGGACCTTAACCGGTATGGAATATTTCAGCTTTGGGGTAGCGTCAGCATTTTCCAAAAGATCAGCTATATCATACTGATTCATAAGACCACTCTGGCCTATACAATAGCTACCTACATATAGCTGGCCCTCACATATGGTGAGAAAGCTAGCCACATGCTCTCCTGCATGATTGTAAAGTCCTGCATCAAACTGAAAGGTAACTGTCACCATATTATCTAAGGTAAGAGCCTCCCAATCTAAGGCATATACCTGGCCACGGGAAGCCGTAATCCACAAAAGATTGTGGGTCTCATCGTATGCTATACCACCCAAATGGGCCTTAAAGCCTAAATCAAATATCCTCATCAGACGTCCCTCAGAGCTCAGCATATATATGCACGAATTTTTTCTTCCTGTGCTGTCATAGGCAGAAAGAAGCAAATAATCATCTACCTTAGTCATGCCCTGGAGAATAAAATTTTTATATTCTCCGCTGGTTAAATCATCATAAAGAGTGGGCACTGTAATTGACCTTATGGACTTATCTGCCAAAAATTCAGCATTTTCCTTCATCAGCACCTTGGCTCTGCCCACAGCCCCGGTACATATGCCATCGGCCTTTAGCTCTATGGCTCTTGCCATATCCTCAGTAGCCTCCACTCCAAGAATATAACAGCTTGCCCCTGCTTCATGGATGACAGCTACTGTATCAGATGTCATCTCATCAAGGGAAAGACCATAATAATCAGCCTGAGTCCTGTTTATTGCTGTTTTAAGATCCTTTCCATCCAAAACAAAAAAGGTTGTAGCATTGGCATTGTTGTTTTTAATCTGTCTAATTTTCAAATAATCATCTGTAGCGTATATAACATCTGTAAGTATGAAGCTGCCTGCCACAGTATCCATGGCATCTTCCACAAAGGATGTATTAGACAAATCATGAGAATAATCCAAAAACCTGATAATAATACCAGATTCTCCTTTTTTTACTTCCCTCAAGGCTTCATTCAAGGTGAGAATTTTAGAATCCAGATAATTTTCCAGGCCGTCATAATAGTTAATGCTTGACTGGCCCCCATCAAAGGAAGTCGACAGGTCCATGTTTTCAAGCTCCTGTAAGGTATACTGGGATACTCCTCCCAGACTAGCTGTAGCAGAATACAGTGACCTATCAGAGTAGACTACTATCTGACCATCCTTTGTCATCTGAAGGTCAAGCTCTATATAGTCAGCCCCTATATCAAGGGCATCCTCTATGGCATTTGCGGTGTTGGCTGGTGCTATGGCACTGTATCCACCTTCCGCAACCACCACAAAGGAATTATTAGAATATACAAAATAATTATAGCCTTTAATTCCAGCTACTATAAGAGCTATAGCCGACAGGGTCTGCATAAGGCCCACAAAAAGAGACTTCCTATCCCCTGCCTCCCATTTTGTAAAAATAAGAGGATAGATATAGCTTATAAAAAAAGCTGCCACAATATTTACCGCAAAATCCTCATAGCCCTGGGGCACAATCATGGCAAAATAATTGGTAGACCAGTAAAGCAAGGCCACCACTGCTGCACCTATAATAAAACGGATTATCCTAAGGGGCCACTTGTCAGGAATCTTAAAATCTACCAAGCGTTTTTCTAGGGTAATGCCTATAATAAGACCATAGGATATACCTGCATTGGATATAAGGCCCATATTTAAATAGGGAATTGTAAAAATGATGCATGCGATAATGCAAAAGAATATATCATAATAACCGCCCCTTTTCTCAATAAAAGAAAAAAGGCGGTCGCTTATGAATATAAGAATAAGGCCCATTGCTATAGCCGCCAGCTCATCCCAGGCAGAGTGGGTGCCAAGATAGGGGCCAGACATAGCCACAAGGGCTAATATAGTTGTAATAAGTATTTTTCGTATTTTTACAGATGTGTATCTGCCATATACACCCCAGGAGGCAATAGCCTTCTGAGTGCCGGCAGATGGCAGGGAATATCCTGTGGCTGAGTCAATTGCTGCCTGCACAGGGCGAATGTCAGGATTCACAATCCATGGACGCTCCACCCTAAGCAGCTTTCTAACCCACTGGTTGCCCCAGGTAGCAAGGGAAACATTGAGAGCCATAATTTGACCCAGGCGCTTGTCCATACACCAATAGATAAAGGCCACAAGAAGATAGGCTACTATGCCATCTCCCAGGCTATTGATAACCAAAAAGGCTCCGTCAGCAATGCTCCCTGTCATCAGTCTTAAATTCTGTAAAATCAATACAAGAGTCATGCTCCTATTGTAGACTATTTTGCCTGCAACTGTAACCCATCTGAATCAATAATTATGGTTGAACCCTCGGAAATATCGCCTCCAAGAATAATACGGGCTACCATGGTCTCCAGATTCTTTTGTATATATCTCTTCAAAGGACGAGCACCATATACCGGGTCGTAGCCCTTATCTATAATAAAGCTCTTGGCGGCATCTGTAAGCTCTATCTTAAGCTGTCTGTCAGAAAGTCGCTCATTGAGCTCTTCCATAAGAAGGTCCACAATACCACCAATATTGTCCTTGGTGAGAGGCTTAAACATAATTATCTCGTCTAACCTATTCAAAAACTCTGGCCTGAAATTGGTCCTAAGCTCAGCATTAACTGCTTCCTCAGCCTCTGGCTTTATGGCACCTGTCACCTCATCTATACCTTCGAGAAGGTACTGAGAGCCCAGATTTGAAGTCATAATAATAATGGTATTTTTGAAATCAACTGTACGGCCCTGGGAGTCAGTAATACGGCCATCGTCAAGGACCTGCAAAAGCACATTGAATACATCCGGATGAGCCTTTTCCACCTCATCAAAAAGAACTACAGAATAAGGCTTACGGCGGACAGCCTCTGTCAGCTGGCCTCCCTCATCATAGCCCACATATCCCGGAGGAGCTCCTATAAGACGTGACACTGAGTGCTTCTCCATGTACTCGGACATATCAAGTCTCACCATGGCATTTTCATCATCAAAAAGAGCTTGAGCCAAGGTCTTAGCCAGCTCTGTTTTACCTACACCTGTAGGGCCTAAGAAAAGGAATGAACCTATAGGCTTGCCTGGATCCTTGATGCCAGCCTTGCTTCTTATAATAGCCTCGGATACCAGCTTTACTGCCTCATCCTGTCCCATTACCCTCTTGTGAAGCTCTGCATCTAAGTGCAAAGTCTTATTGCGCTCAGACTCATTGAGCTTTGACACCGGAATGCCTGTCCAGCGGGAAATAATACGAGCTATCTCTTCCTCTGATACATTCTCATGAACCAGACCATCACCTCTGGCCTTCAGCTTTTCTTCCGCTTCTGCCAGCTGATTTTGTAAGGCAGGCAACTGACCATATTGAAGCTTTGCCGCCTCCTCTAAGTCATACTTTTGCTGAGCCACCTTTATCTGGCCCTGGACTGCCTCTAGCTCTTCCTTTATTCTTGCTACATTTTCAACTAAGCCCTTTTCATTGTCCCAGGCAGCCTTCTTGCCATTAAACTCATCACGAAGCTCTGACAGCTCCTTTTGCAGGTCAGCCAGACGCTCCTGAGACAGATTATCTGTCTCCTTTTTCAAGGCAGCTTCCTCTATCTCCAGCTGCATGATACGCCTGTTCATCTCGTCCATGTCTGCAGGCATAGAGTCCAGCTCTGTCTTTATCATGGCACAGGCTTCATCCACCAGGTCAATTGCCTTATCTGGCAAAAATCTATCGGAAATATATCTATTAGACAAGGTCGCTGCAGAAACAAGGGCGCCATCGGAAATCTTAACTCCATGATAGACCTCATAACGTTCCTTGAGGCCACGAAGTATGGAAATAGTATCCTCCACAGTTGGCTCGTCCACCATAACAGGCTGGAAACGACGCTCCAAGGCGGCATCCTTTTCTATGTACTCCCTGTACTCATCCAGGGTTGTTGCACCAATACAGTGGAGCTCACCACGGGCCAGCATAGGCTTTAACATGTTGCCGGCATCAAGGCCACCTGAACCATTTTTGCCTGCCCCTATAATAGTATGAAGCTCATCAATAAAGAGGATAATCTCTCCATCAGAGTTTTTTATCTCATCAAGGACTGCCTTTAATCTCTCCTCAAACTCACCCTGATACTTGGCTCCCGCTATCATAGAGCCTATCTCAAGAGAAAAGACCTTTTTATTCTTAAGCCCCTCAGACACATCTCCTCGCACTATACGCTGGGCCAGGCCCTCTACTACGGCAGTTTTACCTACGCCAGGCTCACCTATAAGAACTGGGTTATTCTTGGTCTTACGGGAAAGAATACGAACTACATTTCTTATCTCCTCATCACGGCCTATTACCGGATCAAGCTTATTTTCCCTGGCCCTTTGCACCAGGTCATAGCCATATTTTTCCAAAGTATCATAGGTAGCCTCTGGATTGTCAGAGTTGACCGTCTGGTTGCCTCTCACTGTAGCAAGGGCAGACAGGAAGCTGTCCCTGCTTATGCCAAACTGGTTAAAAATATTTTTAATAGGTGTAGACGGCTTTTTTATCATGGCAAGCATCAAATGCTCCACCGATACATAGCTGTCCTTCATGGCCTTGGCTTCATTTTCAGCGTAGGTCAGTACATAATTGAGATTCTGTCCCATGTACATCTGACCACCCTGAACCTTAACCCTGGCTGAAAGTGCAGCATCCACCGCTGATGTAAACTGAGCAAGGTCAATACCCATCTTGCTGATAAGAGATGGAATCAGACCATTGTCCTGTCTGAGAAGAGCCATAAGCAAGTGCTCCTGCTCTATCTCCTGGTTGCCATACTCCATGGCTATTGCCTCGCAATTGTTAATTGCTTCTATTGATTTTTGTGTAAACTTTTGAATGTTCATAGTCTCACCTCCAAACACTCTTTTTATTGATATACTTGTTATAAACCCAAAATTAGCACTCGTCAATGGCGAGTGCTAATAATTTATAAATTCTTTATTTTTTATTAATCTGATATGACTGTGAATGGGAAAATTTATTTCTCTAACCTGGTAAATATGGCTGGCATAAGGCCAAGTGATACCACTGTAGTTACCAAAGCCTTGAGGAAAGCTCCTGCTCTCAGGTCAGTCATAGCACTAGATATAGAGGTCATAATCCCTAAGTAAAACACCGCAAATACAATAACTGACACAATGGCTCTGATCCACTTTTGCTTCTTTGAAATATCGGTAGAAAAATGAATCCACTGACGGTCGGCCAACCAGCTAATAACAAAGCCTATAAGGAAGCCTGCTCCCTGCCAGCCGTCCTTTTGCATCTTGAAGCCATCTACTATAAGGGAGCCATCCTGGGCATAATCTGCAGGATATGACTTGGTATCAAAGAAAATAAGGGCCATAACTGCAATGGCAACAAGGATAAATCCTATAAGGACATCCTTTTCTGGATTCTTGTCTACATAGGTAAGCAAGGCATCACAGATAAACATAAGAACTGTGGTCACTGCTATAGCCACCAGAACATCCTTGCCAGAATGGCAGCCCAGGAAGTTGCGAGACAGAGCAGTCAGGCCAACCATAACAATAAGAAATGCTATAAGACCCTTGCGCTTCTTGCCCCGGGACTCGTCTAAAGCGATGTTGCCATAAAAGGCTGTACCGCTGGTAGTATGTCCACTTGGGAAAGAATATCCGGTGGCTGAACCCTCAGCTATGGAAGCCACATGAAGTCGGCTGTCAAGGATCCATGGCCTGTAAATGCAGGCACATAGCTTGATGAAATTGGTGGTAAAGATACCCAGGGTATAGGTAAAAATCATCCGGGTATATTTTTTCTTGTCTATGCAGACATATAAAACCACGATTATGGGCAAGACTGCATAATTGGCAAACTCTGATATAAAATAAAATACAGGCAGTAAAAAGCTTCCTGCCCCCTCCCTGAACTGCTGCAGGGCATACAAATAATTATTCATAACTACCTCCTGACTAGTGTATCGTTTCATAAATAACTGGCCGAATCACACAGAATGCAGATTCGAGTGTGCAGTTTAAAAAATGTAGGTGTAGCGAGCTACGCTGAGGCTTTTTGGACTGTGCAATCGGATTTGCAGGCAAGTGAATAGGCTAGTTATTTTGCGGCCTTCTATCTTGTATTACTATTCTATAATTTTAGTGACTTAGCTATATTAAAAATTTTATCAAAAATCTATCCCACAGGCTATACAATCATGGGACTTTTCTTATTTTTCATAATGAAAAATGCCAAGATTGTTAGGGTCCTATTTCCCTTACGCTTAGAATACTGAGTTTTCCTACACCTAATAAAAAATAGATCCCCACCACTGAGTTAAAAGAAATTTCCGCCACTAAGTAAAAATATATCCGCCTCTGAGTAAAAAGAGAGTTTCTCCACTAAGTTACAGGACTGCATAGGCTTCCTTGGTAAAGCGGTGATACTCCAGTCCAAAGACATTTTCTTCAATATGATATACATATGGGTCCACCTCATCACTCGCAAAGCTTATGGCCCACTCATTATCACTCTCCTTGTCTACCACCACATCATCAGCAAAGCTTTTGAAAAAATCAACCATGCCACTAAGGGTCTGTCCCTTTTCTTTTACTGCCACCACAAAGGCCTTAGTAAAATCACTGGCCTCATAGTGGTCGTTAATCCAGGTCACACCAGATGATGGCACCGTAATGCCATAACGGCCTGGCTCAGATGGCACCTCTCGAATAACTAGCTGACCCAGGCTCTCCTTGTTTTCCTGACAAAAGTCATGGCAGGCTTCCTGAAGATTATCCTTACTGCATGACAAAAGCTGGCAAAGAGATGTATCAGGATAATAAAAGCTGACTGCCATGCTCTCTTTTCCCAGCTTAAGCTGGCATTCCAATACATTGTCGATTATGTTGCGTTTTAAATCCATCTTAAAACCTCCAAGATATACTTTGGGTTATGTCATAACTTGGCTTCCTTATCTTACATGTCGGGCAGGATTTGTATAAACCATTTTTTTTGTCAAGATTAACATACAAGTCTTATGTTTCGGAGGGAAGCTTGCATAAACCCTTTATTATCTGATGAAATCCGCTGTCAAATCCTTCATAACCTCAGAGGCAAGGACAAGACCTGCCACCGCTGGTGCAAAGGCTGTAGACCCTGGTATATCACGGCGCTCAGTGCACTTGTGCTTGGCTCCAGGAGGACATATACAGTTGGTGCGGCAGGATATAGACATATCCTCTATAGGCCGGGTTGGCTTCTCGTCCGAGTAAACCACCTTTAGCTTCTTGACCCCACGCTTTTTCATCTCATGGCGCATGACCTTGGCCAAAGGACACATGGTAGTCTTGTAGATATCTGCCACCTGAAAGCGACTTGGATCAAGCTTGTTGCCGGCTCCCATACAGCTGATAACCGGTATATCAAGGGCCTTGCACCGCATAATAATCTCTATTTTGGCTGTAACAGTATCCACTGCATCCACTACATAATCGTAGGACTCAAAAGGAAACTGGTCTGCATTTTCTGGCAAAAAGAAGCACTGATGCTTGACTACATCCACCTGAGGATTGATTTCCTTCATTCGCTCCTCCATAACATCTACCTTATATTTGCCAACAGTCTTGCGAGTGGCAATAATCTGGCGATTGAGATTGGTAAGACATACCTTGTCATCGTCTATAAGGTCAAAATGGCCTATACCGGAGCGAACCAGGGACTCACAGACATAGCCTCCTACGCCACCTATGCCAAAGATGGCCACTCTCTTGTCTGCCAAGGCCTCCATGGCCTCTTTTCCATATAATAATTGAGTTCGGGAAAATTGATTTAACATAATTACCTCGGAAATTATTTTTTATCCTTAATTGCCCCCGGATAGTGGTCCTTAGGCAATTACAATTGCCCTGTTATTCTATCAGAAAAACAAGGCTAATAAAACACCCATTATTATAGTAGGTTAAGCCTGCTCCAAGGTCTGGCGCAGGGTCTTAAGAAAAAGCTCTGATAAGGCTGCATTTGGATTCTTCTGGGGCAAGGCTGCACCTATGGTCCTATACTGACGAGGCCTGACCGGCAGGCACACTAGGCCGCCCTTGTGGCTTCTCATATAAAGCTCCGGCAAAAGGCTGACCCCAAGCCCTTCTTTTATCATGGCAACAATTGTCTCGCCGCCCTTGACCTCCATGGCCTTTTTAGGGGTAACGCCAAAGGTCTTCATTACTGCATTAAAGTCACTGGCAATGGACTCATAGGGATATATGGTGGGCTCATTTATGAAAAACTCGGGTGGTATGCTGATTTCCTGACAGGCCGGATGATTTTCCGGCAAAATAACCAACATCTCGTCTTTAAAAAGTGGAATAAAATCGATATCCTTGGCGGGCACTTGGGACAAAAAACCTATATCTATACTGCCATCCAAGAGCCACTGCAGCACAGCCTCGTGGTCACCGTCGTAAAGTGTAACCTCCACATGAGGATAGTCTAAAGCAAATTGCTTTAAAGCCTTTGGCAAAAGCTCCATAGCTATAGAAGAAAAAACTCCTATGCGAAGAGAGCCTATGGTGTAGCCATTTATCTGTTGGACACATTTTTGCAGATCCTGCTCTGCGGCAAGTATTGCCTTTATCTTCTCATAGACCAGGCGGCCATTTTCAGTCAAAGATACGCCAGCCTTATTTCTTATAAGTAAGGTAAAGCCATAGTCCTTTTCTAACTGCTGGATAATATGAGTAATATTGGACTGGCTGTAGCTCAACACCTCTGCGGCATGGGACAGGCTTCCCAGCTCTACAACCTTGGAAAAAATCTCATATTTGTTCATATAATGCTCCTGATTTTTTTATATAAGTGCTCAAGCCAATCTGACAAAATGCCTATATCTCCTCAAGTAAATCCCTCTGCTCTATAATTTATGGAGTGGGTGGGGATATAAGAGCAGGCCATATTGGTCTTATTTCTGCCAAATAGATTGTCAAACAATTTTGTATCAATAGAATTAATATAAAAATATAATATTATTAATTTTACAAATAGTAAAGTATGTTATAGGATTAAATACAGTTAAGACAAAGAGCTTACGGGCTCATATTTAGGAGGAATTTTTAAAATGTCACAGGAAGCAAAAATCTACTATCAGGAAGATTGTAATCTTTCATTACTTAAAGGCAAGACAATCGCTGTAATCGGCTATGGTAGCCAGGGACACGCACACGCTCTCAATGCAAAGGAGTCTGGCTGCGATGTTATCATCGGTCTCTATGAGGGTTCAAAGTCATGGGAAAAGGCTGAGAAGCAGGGATTCAAGGTATATACAACAGCAGAGGCTGCAAAGAAGGCCGACATCATTATGATCCTCATCAACGATGAGAAGCAGGCTGATATGTACAAGAAGGATATCGAGCCAAACCTTGAGCCAGGCAACATGCTTATGTTCGCTCATGGCTTCAACATCCACTTCGGTTGCATCAAGCCACCTGCAGATGTTGATGTTACAATGATCGCACCTAAGGGACCAGGACACACAGTACGTTCTGAGTACCAGGCTGGCAAGGGTGTTCCTTGTCTCGTAGCCGTAGAGCAGGATGCTACTGGCAAGGCTCTTGACCTTGCACTTGCTTATGCACTTGCTATCGGCGGTGCTCGTGCAGGCGTTCTTGAGACAACATTCCGTACAGAGACAGAGACAGACCTCTTTGGTGAGCAGGCTGTTCTTTGTGGTGGTGTTTGTGCTCTTATGCAGGCTGGTTTCGAGACACTTTGCGAGGCTGGCTATGATCCAAGAAATGCTTACTTCGAGTGTATCCACGAGATGAAGCTCATCGTAGATCTTATCTACCAGTCAGGCTTCGCAGGCATGAGATACTCTATCTCTAATACAGCTGAGTACGGCGACTACATCACCGGACCAAAGATCATCACAGAAGATACCAAGAAGGCCATGAAGAAGATTCTTTCAGACATCCAGGATGGTACATTTGCAAAAGAGTTCTTACTTGATATGTCACCAGCCGGCCGCCAGGTACACTTCCAGGCTATGAGAAAGCTTGCTTCTGAGCATCCTTCAGAGAAGGTTGGCGAGGAAATCCGTAAGCTCTACTCTTGGAACAATGAGGACGAGAAGTTCATCAACAACTAATAGGATATTTGAAAATCCCGTGGCTAAGACCACGGGATTTTTTTTGTTAACTTAACCAAGATAATTCTGCAGTGTCTCCATCAATTTTGACACATCTACAGGCTTAGCCAAATGGCCATTCATGCCACTAGCCAAGGCTTCTTTCCGATCCTCATCAAAGGCATTGGCAGTCATGGCGATAATAGGAATAGAGGCTTTTTTTCCATCCTCCATATTACGTATCACCTTAGTAGCCTCATAACCGTTCATTACCGGCATCTGTATGTCCATCAAAATAAGGTCATAGTAATCTGCCTCATGATTACTTACAAAATCCACACACTGGCTACCGTTTACTGCCACATCTACAATAATTCCAACATCCTCAAGTATTGCCCGGTCTATCTCTGCATTGAGCTCATTGTCCTCTGCAACAAGTATATGCTTGCCAGTTAAATCAATATCTTCTCTATGCTCCAAATACGGCTCTTCCAGCACCAGCTCAGGATTCTTCACAATAGGGAAGCTTACCGTAACAGTAAAGGTGCTGCCCTTATCAGGCTGGCTTTCCACAGTTACTGTGCCATCCATCAAATCCACCAGCTTTTTTACAATTGACATACCAAGACCGGTGCCCTGCACCCTACTCTCTGTACTGTTAAACTCCCTGGTAAAAAGCTCAAATATGTGCTTTTGAAACTCCGCTGTCATGCCTATACCAGTATCATATACCTGGGCTACATAGGTGCCCTGGCCTGACTTTTTCCCAGGGTATTCTCGAAGTCTCAGGCCTACTCTGCCGCCTTCCGGCGTGTATTTTACAGCGTTACTCAAAAGATTAAGCATTATCTCTCGTATTTTGTAAGCATCAGCATATACATACCTATGCTCTATTCGCAAGTCCTTTTCAAAGTCAAGATTTTTCTTTGTGATGTCATTTTCCAAAATAACCGAATACTTTTCATCCAAAAGATCCACAAAATCAATATTTAGATTTTCCTTGCCAGAATCTATTCTTGCCACTTCAAGTACGTTATTAATTAGGTTGAGCAAATACTCTCCGGAAATGCGCATTTTCCCAAGATAATCCTTCACCTTAGCAGGATTATCCGCCTCTTTTTCCATAAGAGTGACAAAGCCCAGCACTGCATTCATAGGAGTCCTGATATCATGGGACATGTTAAAAAGAAAAATAGACTTGGCAGCTGATGCTGCCTCTGCCTCTTTTTTAAGCTTTTCCTTTTCAAGAAGCTCTAGTTCTTTTTTCTTTAGGCTTTCAAACATTGCCACAAGTATAATTGCTACCAGAATAACCGTTATTACGGCAATAACAACAAAATGATCCCGAATAAAATCTCCAAAGCTATAGCTATAAAAGGAATCTATATACTTGTATGAGCAATCCAAGCCATAGGCAGTACCCAATACCCCCACAGCCTTATTAAGAATGGATAAAAGTACTGCATTGCCTGTAGCCACTCCATAGCACTTTCCTGCCCCATCACTGAGCTGGACATAGCTTAAGCTGTCATACCTGGACTTGCCCGTCACATACTGTATACGCAGGGTATCCATCACAGTGCCGTCAGCCTGGTCATAAAGAACTGCATCCAGGCAAGCATCTATATCTTCATAATAAAGAATTTCTGCATCCGGATACTTTGTCTTTGAATACTCTATCTGCAGTTCGTTATTTCTATTGACCGCTATGGAATGTATATCATTTTGAACTTCTTTTTTTCTATAAAAAAGCGTACCAGTATCAGACACCACCTCTATGCTTGCATTGATATCCTCCTGCTCTAACTGCCACAGATCATTAGCCACAGGAAATATTATGTCAATCTTACCAGTCTTCAGTGCCCTTACCATATCCTCATAGCTGTTATAGGCCATGTAATCTATTTCCAGCTTAGTTTTTAAATCTAAGGAATCAAAAACAGCCTCTGTCACATCAGTTATAAGGCCTGTAGCTGTGCCATCACCCTTTTCAGCAGAATATGGCAGATAATTTTTAAGATATCCTACCTTTATCTCAGGGTGGGTCTTCAACCACTCTGTCTCTTCATCTGTAAGAGCACGGCCCAAATAAGTTGCGCCATAATTCTTATATTGGAGATTTTGAAGTACATACGGATCCACGGATACCATCTGAGCATGAGCCTTTTGCAAGGTGTTAAGCAAGTCACGACGGTTTTTATTTACTGCCATGTAGATTGACTCCTCTCCAAGATAAGCCACTGCAGCAATTTCATCTGAATAGGTCTCGCTGTCCACCATTCGCACCTTTAAGTCTATGGTTCCCTTATCCAAAGCCTCGTCTATTTCTTCTTCACTGTCAAAATATACCTCTTCAAGCTCTATGGAATTTTCCTCAGCCCAGTTTAAAGCATAATAAGACATGCGATTGTCTTTTAAAAGGCCCACTTTTTTGCCATCTATGGTCCTTAAATCAATAGAAGTAATGGTCTTATTGCCAGTTCCTTTACAAAGATAATACTTATCCGTTCCCATGGCTGAATCTGGAAAAAGTAAAGTCTTTTTTCGCTCTGGGGTCTCAGATACTCCACCCATCATGTCAATTTTGCCATTTTCTAACATGGTCATGAGCTCGGCCCAATTCCCATAAACATAGACATAGCGCCATGAAGTGTAGTCAGCCACCTTTTGCAGGTAATCATAGCAATATCCGCTCTTTTTTTCTTCAGCTGAAGAACCGGCTGCAAAGAGCTCTGAGGTGTACCAGCCTACTCTCACAACCTCATCGCTAATGTGAGCAGCCTGTACCTCCGTTTTAGGAAAAATACTAAATAAAGCGGCTGCACACAAAAGCAGCATAAGACTGCTTTTAAATCTTCTATGAAATGATTTCTTTTTTTCTTTAGCCATCTAGGCACCCCTGATATTATTTGAATCTTGTTACTGTCAAAAAGCACCAAATTAATAGATAATTAATATGTATTCATTGTAACACTCTGACAATTTTATTTGGTGTAAAATTAGTGTATTTTACAAATAAAGACAAATTTTGCCTTAACTAAGGACTTGTAATCAACAATTCCGACAACTATCCCCTTGCATTTATGCAAAAACAATTCACAGATAATACATATTTTTCTTGCATTGTCCATTATCCTAATATATAATTTGAATCGTAGTAAAGTTAGTTTCCTTACTACACCCCTTATTAATTATTTATACTCCCCTCAAAAAAGACCATGTTTATGGTCTTTTTTACTGCCTATCTTTTCTATAGGTTTGTCTATACTAATCTCGCTTTTTTCCTCTTCAGTTTCCATTAGATTTATTTCTTTTATAATGATTTTTATAAAAAAGTAGCGGGGTACGCCACTTAAAAAGCCACCAGGATCTAAATCCTGATGGCTTTATTACTCAGTATTTGAAATCGCATGCTCCTAGCTACGCTGAGGCTTTTTGGACTGTGCAATCAGATTTGCAGGCAAGTGAATAGACTAGTTATAGTGTAAACAATGCACTAGCCTTAAGTCAGATGCAAGCCCAAAATAAGGACTCGAATTCTACTGAATAGTCATCTTCTTCAAAAAATATTACAAATCCAAGTGCTCTAATGTCTCAAGACGCTCCTGATACTTGGTATCTATACACTCCTCAAAGGTAGCCTCACCCATCATCTTATTGAGAGCTACAGCTGAATTCTTAGGGTTGGCGATGGTGCCGGCACCGGCAATACAGCCTCCTGGACATGCCATACCCTCAAGCAAATATCCATTGTACTTGCCTGCCTTTGCCTGGGCTATCATCTTCTTACAGTTAGCCAAGCCATCTGCTGACATAACCTTGACCTCACGGTCTGGATCAATGTGCTTAATAGCCTTGACAACTGCTGCTGCAACACCGCCTGATGCTGCAAAGCCACGTCCATCTGCTGAGGCACGAGCCAGTGGCTCCTCCTCTGGAAGTGTAGAGAAATCAACTCCCTTGGCCTCAAACATACCCTGTACTTCCTCAAAGGTAAGTACGAAATCAACATAGCTTCGGATAGTACGACGGCTGGCTTCCAGCTTCTTAGCAGCACATGGTCCTACGAATACGATCTTGCAATCAGGCTCCTTTTGCTTAATAAGACGGGCTGTAAGAACCATAGGTGTAAGAGCCATGGAAATGCACTCTGCCTGGTCTGGGAAGTTCTTTTTAACCATAACTGACCATGCTGGACAGCATGATGTACCCATAAATGGAATCTTCTCAGGTACTTCCTCAAGGAAATCCTCTGCCTCCTGCAAGGTACAAAGGTCGGCACCTATAGCAACCTCACGGATAGAAGTAAAGCCTAAAGCCTTGAAGGCTGAACGAATCTGTGTATTCTTAAGACCCTCAAACTGACCTGCAATAGCAGGTGCCACGATAGCATATACTGGTGTATCGCTCTTGATAGCCTGAATAGTCTGATATATCTGTCCCTTGTCTACAATGGCTGAGAATGGACAGCTAACAAGACACATACCACAGGATACACACTTATCCTGATCTATCTCGGCACGGCCATGCTCATCTGTCTTGATGGCGCCTACGCCACAGGCCTTAGAGCAAGGACGCTCCTGCTTGATAATGGCATTGTAAGGACAGGCATCAGCACACTTGCCACACTTGATACAATCCTCCTGGTGAATATGAGAATGACCATCCTTCATATAGATAGTCTTCTTTGGGCAAACCTCGATACATGGGTGCTCAAGACAGCCCTGGCAGCCCTCAGTAACAAGGACCTTCTTTTCCACGCAGGAATTACAAGCAAACTTGATAACGTTGATAAGAGGTGGCTCGTAGTATTTTTCCTCAATAGCTGAGGCCTCAACGCCCTC
This sequence comes from bacterium, assembly GCA_963649335.1. GTDB lineage: Bacteria > Bacillota > Clostridia > Lachnospirales > Lachnospiraceae > Pseudobutyrivibrio. Next base: position 3,022 of record CAVJHG010000014.1, on the reverse strand, counting down.
AGAAAGTGGTGCCTGCTGAGATACATCACGAAGTGACATACCCATGGCAACACGGACACGCTCGCCTACTACTGCACGCTCCAAAAAGATAGAATCACGGTAGGTAGCTATCTCTCCTGGCAGAATCTTGTATGGTAAATGCTCTATGCCCTCAGCTGGATCCATGTCGCTGTAAGCCAGCTTGGCAATCTCAGTAAAAATCTGGTGACGAATCTTTGTTTTGGAAGAATAAAGTCCTCTCATATACACTCCTTTGATAAATAATTGTCAATCTCATTAAGCTTATTATAGCTTCTAAGGTGATTGTATACAATTACTTGAGAATAATTTTCATGTACTTCTTTAAGAACAAATACCGCTCAGTCTTTTTTATGAAGAAAAAAGCTCCCGCAATTACTTGCGGGAGAACTTAAAATCATTATACTGCTGCACTACTTCATCCTGCTTTTTAACTGCTACAGGAAGTGCGGAACCATCATCCATCATGGCTCCAAGCTCTGTCACAGCCTTTACATGCTCCATATTAACTATCAGGCCTCGATTGATATTTAAAAAACGCTTGTCATTGCCTGTAAGCTCCAAAAACTGAGCGGCCGTAAGCCTGACCCTGGCAAAATCCTGATGTCCAGTATTTATATCAAGATAATGACCATCTGTCCTGACAGCCACTATATCCCTCAGATATATCTTTTGGTCAGCAGCCACGGTAGACACCTTGACGAAAGCCTCATCTCCTGGAGAATGATCCAGCACCTCATCTAATACCTTTTCCAAGCGAGCCTGGGTAAAGGGCTTTGTGACATAATCAAAGGCATGCAGCGAAAATGCATCCGGATAATGCTCATCGGAGGCAGTCATAAAAATAAGAAATATACGCTCAGTCTTTTGTCTGAGCTGACGTGCAGTCTCCACTCCATCCAGGTCTGGCATGTAAATATCCATAAATACCACGTCAAATCGCCTGTCATCAAGGGCTGCTATAAAGTCAGTGCCTGAGGCAAACTCCTCAATCTCTAGGGATAAGTCCTTTTGAGCAGCCAGCTTATCCATTATTAGTTTAAACTGCATTCGAAAAATATTTTCATCATCTACAACAGCTATTCTCATATGTTTTCTTCCTTGCAATTATATTCTGTATAAATATATCACTATTGTAGCAGAGAAAATATTCTTTTCACAAGTGCAATATTTAGCTCAGTGGGCGGAGTCCCCTCTTTTAAGGGAATGTGAAAGTGTTAGCTACCAATTTCTACTCAGTCAGATTTCAAGCAACCACCGCGTTAGAACTTAACCACTATAACATCATCAATGACTTTGATCGACCCTTTATCAGGATAGGACGGCATGGCTAATACCTCTTCATTCTCATAATATGGTACCGCATCTGCTATAACCGGACTAAAACCTGTCCATTGTCTCATAAAATTAATCCAATTCCAGTCATTGACATAGCCTCTAACATCTGCACCGTATGGAACATATCCTATGTCACTCATTGCTCCTGCATCTCCTGACTGTAAGGTTGCATCTGTTATGTTGTATCCATTAACAAAGGCAACCTGCATTTCGTCAGTGTATCCATCCGTTTCCTTTATCTGTGTTACCAATGTTGTAAAATAACTGATGGCCTCTTGCTGGGCAAATTCAGCCTTTAAATAGCATTTGTTATCCACTCTCGAATATAACACTAAGGTCAAAACAGCTAAAATAGTTGTTATAATTGAAATGGTGTTTTTAACCAACATTTTATCAATTGATGTTTTTTCAACCATCCAACCACAGAAAAGAAATGGTAATAGTTGTGAATATACCATTAATGAATGCACTTCACTCCTATTTGTCATAACAAAAATAAAATTTACACTAAGAGGAATACAGGCAGCCAAGACTGCAAATATCACTGCGTTAATCCTTTTATTTTTGAAAATCCTAACAAAAGAAATAACACACATAATCAAGGCTATTAAAATTGCCGCTTTGTATAAGAAAAGCAGTCTTCCTGGGTACATATTATAGCCGGCCTCTGTACTTGGATTAAAAAATTGTTTATATGCATCAACTGCTCTTGCTATATATTCACTCAATGAGTTCTTTCCCATTGAGCTAATCCCCATGTAATCCGAAAGCTCTGCATCAAATATTTTCAAATAAATTTTATTGCCAACTAAATAGACTGCCATAAATAAAGCGCAGCTTATAGCAGCAGTTAATATCTTTTTGATTAAAATTAAAGTGTCGTCATCATTTAAGGCACATTTTATTAAGTAAAATAAAATTATTGTCAGAGTTACTGGCATATAGGCTTGATATATTCCTACAGAAAATCCAGCGAGTATAATTCCTAAAAGCAAGCTATACCAATTGCTGCCCTTACAAATAAAATAAGCTCCAAGAAGGCCTAATAAGAGCGCAAGCATATAAAAGTGCAGTGTAAAGGCATAGCCAAAAGTACTTGTAATAACAGGAAAACAGACCATTAAGCAAGCTATAAAGGCACATAAAAATTCGCTCTTTATGTCTAGCTTATTGATTAGTATGCATGCACTTAACGCAATAAAAAATATTGCTAAAAAGCCATTGAATGCCGGTAGGCTATAATGTCCATCTCCATATATGAAGCATTCTAAGCGCCCTAAAATGTCTAACATCCATCGACCTAAGGTATATGTGGCACCGACGCCATAATTCATTGCATCGTCATGAAAAGAGTATTTGTTAAACAGCCCCATTCCTTGTGACAAAAGCCCCATAATAAAGGTGGCGATAAATGCAATTTTATATCGCACGTCTATCTTTCTGATTCTCCTAATAATATCTAACTCCATGAAATATATATCTCCCTTCAAAAAAGTGTAGTTTTTTGTAACTAATTTACTAAAAAATAAGCTTTCTCAATTTTCCTCTAAAACATAGGATTTTGCAAGGAAAATTTATTTCTTCTTGCAAAGTAAAGCTCCAAACAAAGCCTTACAAAAAACTACACTTTTCTGCAACTTCACTACTTGTAAGAATAAAAAAATAA
>CAVJHG010000013.1:0-62156 GCA_963649335.1 bacterium | reverse complement strand
ACTGTATCATCCACCGCTGTCCCACAGACCACAAGGATCCTAGAGCGTCTAAGCATATCCTCTGACATATCCATATAATCCTTAAATTCATCTGCACTGGTCATGTCAATAAACTCCGGCAGCGATAACAGTGGACAGATTGGTGTATAGCCTGCCTCGTATAATTTTCTGCAATATCTCTTTGCAGATCTTTTTGCCCTGCTTCTGTCTGCACTCCAGGCAGATGTCACATAGGCCCATGGTTTATTGTTCATGTGTCCCTCCGTATATTTTTTATATTTTTCCTTCTGCCATATCGTGGTTAACCTCCGCACGATAATAGCTGTCAATTGTTGCCGGTGCATTGTAAAGGGCTGCCAGCAGATACTGTTTTATACTCCTGATCTTCGTGGTATTCTCCTGCATACAGTTCATCACATACCGGATGTGTTCCATGTTCAGCTTCATAAACCGGCTCTTCACCAGGTTTATGGATTTTTCATCCCCTGCAATAACAATGGTGCTTCTCTTAGAGCAGACCACATCCAAAATAAGATCCAATATACCATCAAGCATTTCCTGATCATGAGGATATTCCTGATACAAATACTCAATACCAAGCTGCTTTCGCAGATATGCCTCATATCCCATCCTATCCTCATCCTCAGATAAGATAAGATTAGTATTATTAAAATCAGTATTATTGTTATTAGTATAATTAGAGTGTAGATTCTTCACTTCCGGAGATGTATTTTTTACACTTCCGTGGATGTAGTTATTACACTCCCGGAGATGTAGATTGTTCACCACGGAAAAATTCATCACATAAATCAGATCTGGCTTACAGAGCTTCTGCTTCACACGCTCAATAAGCTCTGCCGATTCCAATTCCGCCAAATATCTCACAGCAGACTTGTTAGAGCAGTTCATGGCTTCACATACGGCATTAATCGTAAATATGACATACACCCTGCCCTCATCATCCATCCAGCCGTTCTCCCTGGAAAGAGATACCCTATCCAGAAGAAGTCCGTAAAGCACTTTGCTTTCTGTAGAAATCTCAACAAACCTTTTATCAGTAAATAACAGCTTTGGTATTCTATAAAAACTGAAATTATCTACATTTTCTTCATAAAAATAATCGTACATATCTAACCTCTCTGTGCTCTCTTCTCTCTCGTTGACTCTATGATTTTCTTATAACAAGGGAAGCAGAAATCTCTACCTCTGCCATATGGACACTCATGAGCACAATTCTTCGGATGTGAAATTGGCATGCTTGCTCCAATCACTATACCTGGAGTCTCATGACCTACACTTACTCTTTTCTTGTTATATGCTGCTGACATTCAAATCACCTGTTCCTTTCCATTTGCGAAACCTGCATTGGCAGTTTCTTCTACATTTCCTGACATCAAAAAAGTGCCAGTCCCATGCGCTCTGTACAGGCTGACACTTTTCAAACAAATATTTTTTTAGAGGACTTCTCCACCCTTAAATTTTGAGGCTTTTTCTGCCGCATCCTTTACCGGTGGCTTTGCAGTTGCCTCTTTCTGCTTATTCTTTAATTCCTTTAATACAGAGCCTTTCTCTTCCGATTTTCCATCGATTCCGGCTTCTTTTTCCTGCTGTCTCTCGGTAAACTTCTCCGCCAGTTCAAAGACATGATTTTTGGAATCATAATGATATACATTATCAGTGAGTTTTTCCTCAGGCCGTACTTCCGTTGCATTGACCTCTTTTACCATGTCCTTTAATTCCTTGGAATCCATTTCGCCATTATCAGGAACCAGAATAATCTCATTAATGGATGATGGAAGTACAAAAAAGTCACCACCCAACTTCTCAGCAGCCTGATCCATGAAATTCTGGTATGCAATTACTCCTGCACCTGAAATCTTATCTGGAACCGAAGCCACATACATTTTTTCATCTTCCTCATTCAAAAAACCAAACATTTCAAACATCTCCGGGCCCATCATTTCCTTCATGATCTCATTCATTCCCTGAATCACTGCCGGTCTGATCTCCGGAGCGTTTTCCAAGGCATCAGTTCTTAACTGTTCATGTGATACACCCATGCGGTCGATCATATCGTTTGTAACCAAAACAGAAGCTCTTCCGTCATCATTGCTTTCCATTACAAATCGGTATACAACTGCAAGATCTTCAATCCTGTCATGAGGAATCTTATCCAGCAGCTCGGCATTAGTTTCTGCAGAAATGACCTCAATGGAAAGCTTCTCTTTCATTTTTCCATAATCCATCAAGGCATTGACATCAATTTCCGGTGCTTTGTCCAGTCCATTCGAAATTACCTTGGTGGCACTTGCAAGCACACCAGCATAATCCTTTGTGTCCTCATAAGCTTCAAACGCGTTTTTGACATTAAAATTAACTCCAACATTACTGTCTCCAGGAACCACCGTCATTGCCTCATAATTTCCATTGGCTTTCTCAACGTGATGAAAACTGATTTTTACATCCTCATGGCCGTTCTCGCTGAGCTTCTCTCTGATATCGTCTGCAAATTTCTCTTTAAATGATTCGTAATCCATATTTTCTTTCTCCTTTTTTCATCCTGTTTTGTCATCAAAAAAAGCGCCATACCCATCACCATCTCGGCAATGAGCAGACGCTTTATTTTTATCTGTATTCTTTTGCAAAAGAAAAACAAATGAGATGCAAGTTCGTGGCTCACGTCTCATTTGTCTATGATAATATTAGCACAGGTCAGAATAGAAAAAAAGAAGCAAAAGGTAAGCAATTGGTAAGCACCAGGTAAGCAATTGGTAACAAAAAGTAAGCAAAATGGTAGCACACCGCACACTCGCCTGAGATTCACCTGAGTATCAGCCCCAATTAACTGGTGTTCGCACTTCTATTATACTGATGCTGCAACCATTTATGTATTACTCAAATAACAGTTCTGTAAAAAACACTTTTGCATAAGCAAATACTCCGGCAATTACATTCCAGGCACGCATCAGCAGATAGCTTACCACCAGTATGCCAACTGCTATTCCAAAATTATTCCACTGCTGTAAAAAGAGTGCAATAACCGCGCAGAGCATAATTACCAGGTTAAAAATCAAGGCTCCCAGTTTGTATATCCTTGAAAGAATCGTTACAACGTAGAATAATACAGTCATAGCAAGAATCACCGGCAGTAAAATTATCTTTCCAAAAAATTTTAATATAAGCATACTTCAAATCTCCTTTTGCTTGTCTCAGTCATCATCTGCCACTCACTGCAAACTGTGGCATATCATGGTTAACCTCTGCCTGATAGTATCCGCTGATTGTGCTTGGTGCATTGAACAGTGTAGCCATCAGATATTTTTTGATATTATGCACCTTCGTAGTATTTGTCCTCATGCAGTCCATGGCATACTGGACATGAGAGCTGTTCAGTTTTAGGAACTTACTTCTGACCAGCTCTGCCGGATATTCATTGGATGCAACTAGAATTGTCTCATTCCGGCAAAGCACTGTTTCCAGAATAAGGTCAAAGATACCCTCCAGCAGTTCCCTGTCATAGGGATATCGTTCAAGCAGAATATCAAAATCCAGATTCTCCCTGATAAGCTCTGTGTATGCCTCCACATCCGATCTCATCCCATCATTTGCTGATATGATATGATTAGATTCAGTATTACTTAACTCAGTATTATTTATATTAGTCTTATTAGTGTGTAATTTTTTCACTTCTAGATGTGTAAAATCTTCACTTCTAGACATGTCATTTTTACACTTCAAGACGTGTAAATTCTTCACTTCTGAAATCTCTGTTTTTTCTTCAGAAGTGTAATTTTTACACTTCTGGATATCCTGTATCACGAACTGTTTCAAATAGATCATGGTTGGTTTGCCCTGTCCCTGGCGCTTCTTTTCTATCAACCCAATCCCAGTATCTGCATCCAGCTCCTTCATAATGGATATAGCTTTTTTGTTACTACATCCCAGAGCTTCCATGATATCATCAAGGGAATAATATATGTATGCCCGTCCTTCCTCATCCAGCCACTGATTTTTCATGGATAATGACATCCGATCCAGCATCAGTCCGTACAGTACTTTTGCCTCCACTGATATTTTCTTGAAATACTCTTCAGTAAATAAGAGCTTCGGTATTTTATAAAATGAATACTGCTCTGCCTCCCTGCCATAGAAATATGAGAGCGTTATTCTGTCTTCCATCTTTTTCTCCTTCCTGTTTCAGAAGTGCAATTTTTACACTTCTGAAACATCTTTTATTTTTTATTCCTGCGTCTGCTGTGTGCTCCACTGCTCCAGTAACTGAATAATCACATTCTCCCGTTCCTTAGCAGAATAGTGTGGTGGGAAATACTTATCCAATTTCTTCTCTGATAAGGAAACTTTAGCTGCTGTGCTCTTCTTTGGAAGCGCATCATTTAATATGGTAATGACCATGTGCTGTGAAGCATTTGATAAATTTGGATGATTCTTCAATGCTTCTACCTGCACTGGCTTTAAAAAACCGTTATCTTTGAAATATTCATAAACCCATTTCTGAACCTGCTTGTCTAAATAGGAAAGATCTACTCCCATTGTTAGGGTGATTTTCTTTATATCTACAAATTCAAGAAGTTCTGGAATAAGTTCTGTAAGTCTTATATACTTCGTTACTTGACGACCAGAAATTCCTGCCTCATTACCAATTTGATTTCTTGTTCTTTTTAAACTTTCATCTAACTTCGGGAACTCAGTTCCCAAAGTTAAATCATCTCTTGCACCCTGCCTTCTGATTGCATCTAATTTCATTTTAAAAGAAAATGCCCTCTCACTCGGCAATATCTCCTCCCTCTGAATATTGGCATCCACCATTTTTATAATGGCTTCATCATCCGACATTTCCTTTACAATAGCCGGTACTTTGGATAAACCAACAATACCAGCCGCATGTAATCTGCGGTGTCCGGATATCATTTCATAATTACCAGTCTTATCAGGTCTTACAATTACCGGATTGAGGATGCCGTTCACTCTAATGCTGTCTACCAGAGTTTCCATTCTTTCATCATCCAGCACCTTGAAGGGATGATTTGGAAATGCATGAATTCTTCCTATCTCTATTTCCTGGGTACCGGAAATCTCCGGTACCCCAAGCAGCTCATCAACTGTCTGTAACTTAATCTTTCCTGCAACTCTTCCTGCCATAATTACTCAGCCTCCTTCAATACTTCCTTTGTTAATGCCATATATGCGAATGCAGCTTTTCCTTTTGGATCATAAGAATAAATACTTCCACCCTCAACACTGACCTCTGATGCTCTGACTGACATTGGAATCTCTGTTGTAAATACCTTTATAGATGCTGAATATGTATCATATACCATCAGGGCAATATCCCTGGCATAATTAGTCCTGTTATCTACCATGGTAAGAAGAATTCCTTCAATAGTGAGCTTTGGATTCAGCTGTTTCTTTACCCTGCCAATTGTTTTGATCAGCTGCTGTAATCCCTTGACTGGAAGATATGCCGCCTGCACCGGAATTAACACAGAGTCAGCACATGCCAGTGCATTTATAGTCATCATTCCAAGAGATGGCATACAGTCAATAATGATAAAATCATAAAATTCTCTTAATCTCTCTACCAAGGCTCTCATAATCAATTCCCTGCTCATTGCATTTACTAGAGATACTTCAATAGCAGACAGCTCTATATTTGCCGGTATCAGATCAACACCTTCCTTGTGATGAAGAATAGTCTTTTCCATGTTCAATTTTTCATCATTCACAATATTTAACATCAAAGTTGCAAGTGAATACTCCATTTCATCTGGCTCATCATAGCCAAGGCTGATTGTAAGACTGCCTTGGGGATCCGCATCCATCAAAAGTACCTTTTTTCCTGACTGGGCTAAACCTATTCCTAAATTTACGCAAGATACTGTCTTTCCGACTCCGCCTTTTTGATTTGAGACTGCTATAACTTTACACATACTATGTTCCTCCTTAATTAAATCCAGTTGCTATTTCTCCATGCTTTCAATATCTCTAATATTTCTCTTCTCATCTGTTCTGACGTATAGGTTGATGGAAAAAAACGGTATAATTGCTCATTCTTAAAAACCACACGATCTGTTTCCTTCTGTTTTACCTCTCCAAGGATGCCTTCGATTTCTGTTTCTGTCAGCTCTCCTGCAGCACTTAGTTTTTTTATTCTGATTGCCTGTGAAAGGGATGGCGTGCACTGAGTAGAATCCATTGCATTCATTATTTCCTGCTGTTCCTCTTTTTTTAAATAAGATAACTGTACAGCAGGAGTAAATCCCATTGTTCCATCATCCACTTTATCCAGCAAAGCCGGAATCAACTCTGTTATTTTTATATATCGCTGCACCTGCTTAGCACTGTCACCACAAAGTTCTCCAATTACATCAATGCTTCTCTTTCCTGTATTGTGGTCAACTTGACTACAATTCTTTCTGCCAGCCTTCTTTTTAATGGCATCATATTTCATCTTATAGGCATAGGCTTTTTCACTTGGCGTAATCTGTTCTCTCTGCAAGTTGGAATCCACCATGTTCACCACTGCTTCATCATCCTGCATCATGCGGATGATCACTGGAATTTTCTTGTAACCAAGTTTCTCCGCTGCATACTTTCTTCTGTGACCAGAAATGATTTCGTAATATCCTTCTTTCTTTGGACGTACAATCAATGGATTTAACACACCATACTTTTTAATGCTGTCCTGCAGCTCTATCATTTGGCTATCTCCAACTACTTTGAAAGGATGATTAGGAAATGCTCTCAACCGCTCCATTTCAATTTCAACTACTTTCTCATCCGAATCTCTTACATCCGTTTTTTGCTCCATAGGCTTTCCTCCTTCAAAATATCCTGGGCAGATTCAAGATATTCTTACAAACAAAAAATCCGCCCAGACTAGACTCTTTCATCTAATCTGAGCGGATTTATCCGTCAGGCCTGTTTTATCCAGACAAGAAAACCAATTTTTACATTCATTGACAACCTAATCCTCATCCGACTTGGTACTTATCTCCATTCGGTGCCTGAATTGGTTTATTTCATCGGTGCCCGTTGCTAAATTTCGGTGCCCAAAATCTGCGTTTTAATATCCTTTCGGTGCTCGCAAGTACCAGAAAAAAGAAAAAGCAGCAATGAATTTTTACAATCATTGCTGCAAAAAATGCATGTTCCCAGGGGGAATCGAACCCTCAACTAGTGCTTAGGAGGCGCTTGTTATATCCATTTAACTATGGGAACAAATGCCGTATTTTCGGGCTTTTTTGGCCTTTTCGGTTACGGCGACCAACTTTATGAACTCAACCACTTTCGTGATGAATCATCTGTTTTCTTATTTCGACATTTTCATATGCCATTGTTCTAATCGAACTCTTAGTTACCACCAAATCGAAGTTCATGGAATCAACCATGGCTACTTCTTAGGAGGCGCTTGTTATATCCATTTAACTATGGGAACAAATGGCTGCTACATATTGCAACAGCGCCTTTTATTTTAATCTACATTCTAGTAAAAATCAACTGTTCCCTGCAACCAAATATTTCCCTTAAACCTGCGTCCTATAGCCGGCTCACCTAACAGATTATTTTTATTAATGCAAACTTCAAGATTAATATCATTGCATGATATTAAGAAGATATATATTTCCTCCATAGTGATGTGATTAACAGCAGTTTTAATATCAATTATCTCGCCTAAAATATCATATTTGTCATTTTCAATACCAAATGGCATAAAATATGAAGAAACAACAGTGAATAAATCCTCTCTCATAATACGGCGAGATATTTTTGAATATAAATCTATCTCATCCATTGTTAATTGTTCCATAGCTTCTTCATTTCCTTCACGAGCCTGGTTTACAAGATTTAATCTTTTATCAGCAGTTGATTTTGCCTTAAGTCTGCTTTTTTCATTGTTATATACTGGCAATAGTATTTTTGCATCTGTTGAAAGACCTGCTAACTTAATTGCAGATGTCTCTCCCTTATTTTTATCAAAAGAAGACCTTAAAAAATCGCCCATATTTTGAAGCTGAAATATTAAATTGACTCCAAGACGCACTTCATCACACATAACATAATAATTATCTTTATCTGTTTGTTTGATGATTTCTATGTCTCCATTAGATGAATCAACTGAACCAAAATATGATGGATAGTAATAATCCAACATAAACTCATCATCTTCATTGTACTGACCTCGCAGAACTAGTCCTACATTATCAGCCACCATATATCTCAGCTCAACAAACTGTGTGCCATCAATATCTATTGCAGATTCCTGATAGTCAGGTCTTTCGATCACTTCTTCTATCAGCTCTGCCAGCGACTCTCTATTTAATTTTGAAAAACCTATTGCTGATAAAAATTGGTGCATTCTATACCTCTAGTGCCTTAGCAAGTGCATTTTCTTCTTCTTCTGCAAGCTGTATAACTGACTGTCCATCAATTATTTCTTTAACATAAGTATAACAACCTTCACGAGTATGCATAGCATTAATTATATATCCGTTATTCTTCTCATCCAACATACAAAGAGAAAAGCTAAGCTTTCCTCCCATCTCATTAAAAGCATCATATTTTACAAGACCCATCTTCTGATAGCAACCTTGCATATTTTTATATATTGCATCAATATTTCTCTCGTTGCTAGCATTGGCCTCTATAAGTTCATCTACCTGATCAAGTCTGTAAAAAAGAGTATCCTCTAAAGATTTAGCATTATTTCCCTGCATAAATATTTTATATCTCTTTTTTAAATCAGATATTTTTACAATTAATACTATAAGCAAAATTATGATAAGCAACATGGCTACTGCCATTCCAATTACTACATAATCAGTGCTTATACCTAAGTATTGTTCAATCATTATAGTCTCCTATCGAACATATATTCTATTTTATTGATTCCAATAACTCAACTATCCTGTGGAGTTCATCCTTAGAATAATACTCTATTTCAAGCTTACCTGAGCTGCCATCCTTTGCATTTATAGAAACCTTGGTTCCCAATACTCCCTTAAGCTTCTCTGCTGTCTGCTGATAAATCAAAGCTAATTGAGCATCAATTTCATCATTAGCTTTTTTCTTTTCTTCCTTTTTGTCATTAAGAAGCTTCTTTACCTCACGCTCAACATCACGAACTGACATCTTCTCATCAAAAGCTCTCTCGGCAAACTCAAACTGCTTATCAGGATCTGTAATAGAAAGCATAGCCCTTGCATGACCTGTGGTTATCTTATCATCCACTATCATATCTTGAACTCGCTTATCCAATTTAAGAAGTCGCATAGAATTAGTTACAGCGGCACGTGATTTTGAAACACGCTCAGCAACTTCATCCTGTTTAAGATTAAATTCATCAATAAGACGTCTAAAAGCAAGAGCTTCATCAATTGGATTAAGCTGCTCTCTTTGAATATTATCAATAAGTGATATCTCTGCAAATTCCTGCTCGCTAAGATGCTTGATAATTACAGGAACCTTTGTGAGACCAGCCATACGTGCTGCTCTCCATCTACGCTCACCACCAATTATTTCATAATATCCATCTCTATCCTGAACAATGAGAGGATTGATAATTCCATAGCGACCAATGTTATCAGCCAGCTCTTCTAACTTATCCTCGTCAAAAGTTCTACGAGGCTGCTGCTTATTTGGCTCTACTTTATTAATATCAACCTCAACTGGTGCTCCATCAGCACTAGGGTTAGCCTGAATAACTCCCTCTTCTTTTTTTACAATAAGAGAATCTAATCCCTTACCAAGTCCTCCCTTTTTTGTAGCCATATTTTACAGATCCTTTCTTCCTATTATTTCTTTTGCAAGATTGCGATAGCTCTCTGCTCCTGTTGATTTTGTATCATATATATTAATAGGAAGTCCATGAGATGGTGCCTCTGCAAGACGTACATTTCTAGGAATAATAGTCTTATAAACTGTAGTATCAAGATTATTTTTTACTGTATCAACTACATCTGAAGACAAATTTGTTCTGGCATCATACATTGTAAATACTACACCTTCTATTTTTAACTTGCTATTCAATCTATCATGTACCAGATCAATTGTATGAATCAGCTGACTAATACCTTCAAGTGCGTAATACTCACACTGAATTGGTACAAGCACAGAAGTAGCTGTTGTCATTGCATTAATTGTAAGCATGTTAAGTGAAGGTGGGCAATCAATAAGAACAAAATCAAAATCATCTTTTATGTAATCGATTGCTTTCTTTAAAATATATTCCTTGTCATTAACTCCTAAAAGTTCTATCTCAGCACCAGCCAAATCTACATTAGATGGAATAACCTTGAGATTTGGAATATTATCAACATCATACATACATGCTTTTACTGTACATTGATCAAGAATTAAATCATAAACTGTATTCTCACAGTTATCCTTATCAAGGCCAAGTCCACTGGTTGCATTTCCCTGAGGATCTGTATCGATAACAAGTACTTTCTTTCCTGCTTCTGCGAGACATGCAGATAAATTAATAGTTGTTGTAGTCTTTCCTACTCCACCCTTTTGATTGGCAATTGCTATTACTCTTCCCATTATCATTTCCCTTTTCTTATATTTTTAGCTATTTGATTATAGCATTGTAATTTTTGCAATTCTACTTTAATTTTAATTTTTCTTAGACTATTATTTACTTTCCTATCAAGCTAAATACTATATATAGTTTTTCTTTCTTTTGTTATTAGTATGTTTCACGTGAAACTTATTTACAAAATATACTAATATTAGATGTTAATTATGTAATTAAAACACAATATCTTGTGCTGGAAAATAATAACAACATCTTAATGTTTCACGTGAAACATTAATCTAGATATAGTTATATAGGCTTAATCTTATATAATAAAGATTATTTATTTAATAAATCAATAATACTATCAATCTCAATAGAAGCCCTATAAGGGTCTAATAAAATTATATTTTTTAATTCATTTAACCTAGTAATCACATCATTATTACTTGTATCTGAATCAATTACTGAAGAATTACAATCAGCTTTGTAACTATTATTTTTTAAATTACTATCTTTAGAAACTAATAAATCACTAACCTCTTTAAGCCTAGTATCGAAAAAATTCATTTTTTTATTAAGCTTATTTTGTTCTGACTTATACTTATCTAGTAATTCTTTGATTTCAGCTGCTTTTTCTTTATTTTTCTGATTAAGATTACGAGGAGAAAATTCATTAAAATACTGATTATTAGAATCTATTAAAATATTATAAAACTTAGTTTCCTCTGAAATCTTAGTATTTAATAAATCTAAATCTTCTTTAAGCTGAATCTTTTCAGTAATAAGTTCTTCTTGATACTTTTTCAAAAAATCATAAGGCATAATTAAGTCCTCAAAAAAGTTTCACATGAAACAAAACTAGTGTAAAGGTTCCTTACCGGGAGTGCCAGGTTTTCTTGGATATACCTTTGGCGTAGCAGAATTCTTATTAATAATAAGAAATGATCTTTCAATATCTGTATCAGGTAAATAAAAATAAATAGGCTTCTGAAGTGAACCACCAAGCTTACCTATTGCCTTACCTGATAATAATATTTCTTCGTCTACTGAACCAGACTTATAACTAATAAAATATCCACCAACTTTTACAAGAGGCAAACAATACTCAGATAAAGTAGCAATATTAGCAACTGCTCTAGAAACAACCAGGTCAAAATTTTCTCTATATACTTTATTTCTGCCTGCTTCTTCTGCTCGACTATGTACTAACTTAACATTTTTTAGTCCAAGAACATTTACCACTTCTCCTAAAAAATTGATGCGTTTATTAAGAGAATCTATAAGTGTAAACTCAAGATCAGGATAACATATTGCAAGTGGTATACCTGGAAAGCCAGCACCAGTTCCAAGATCACAAATAGTATGAATACCATTAGGCATAACAGAACATATAGAAATACTATCAGCAAAATGCTTGACCAATACTTCATCAAAATCAGTAATAGCCGTAAGATTCATCACTTTATTTTTTTCTACCAATAAATCATAAAACAAATCAAGTTGCTCTATTTGATAATCAGATAAAGTAAAATTCCAAGACTCAAGTGTCTTAATTAAATAGGTATAATCTCTATTCATACAATCCTCTACTTTTTATAAAAAGACTCAAGGTAAACAAGAAGCACAGATATGTCAGCAGGTGAAACACCAGAAATACGCGACGCTTGTCCGATATTTAATGGACGAAGTGAAGACAATTTTTGCCGTGCTTCTATACGAAGACTACTAACATCATCATATTCTATATCATCTGGAATAAGCTTGGCCTCAAGCTTTTTAAACTGTTCAACCTGCTTTGCCTGCCTAGTAAGATAGCCTTCGTATTTTATATATATATTAACTTCCTCTCTTATCTCATCAGATAAAACAGGTCTCTCTGGATCTATTGAAGCAAGCTTATCATAATCAAGCTCAGGTCTTCGTATAAGATCAACTAACTTAATTCCATTAGAAAGAGGTATACTTCCATAGGAAATAAGAAGCTCTTGAACTTCTTTTTTTGCACCTATATTTATTTCCTTAAGACGAGCTACTTCATCATTAATTTGCTGTTCTTTTCTAACAACATGATCATAGCGTTCTTTAGATAAAAGACCAACCTCGTAACCAATTTTAGAGAGGCGAATATCTGCATTATCCTGCCTAAGTAAAAGGCGATATTCACTTCGAGAAGTCATCATTCTATATGGCTCTTTTGTCTCTTTAGTAACCAAGTCATCTATAAGAACACCTATATAAGAATTAGAACGATCAAGAATCATTGGCTCTTTATTAAGAAGCTTTAAAGCAGCATTAATACCGGCAACAATACCTTGAGCTGCAGCTTCTTCATAACCTGATGAACCATTAAACTGACCAGCAGAAAATAAACCACTAATATTTTTAAACTCAAGAGTAGGTTTGAGCTGAGTAGCAGGAATACAATCATATTCAATAGCATAAGCATTGCGAACGATACGACAATTTTCAAGACCAGCTACAGAATGATACATATCATATTGCACATCCTCAGGCATTGAAGATGACATACCACCAATATACATCTCATTTGTGTTGAGGCCTTCTGGTTCAACAAAAAGCTGATGTCTATCCTTATCTGAAAAACGAACAACCTTATCTTCTATTGAAGGACAATATCTCGGACCAGTACCTTCTATAATACCTGCATATATTGGAGATCTGTCTAAATTATTTCTTATAATCTCATGAGTCTTCTCATTAGTATATGTAAGGTAGCAAGGAACCTGATCTATTTGCACGTCATCTCTATCAGTTGAAAAAGAAAAAGGTACAACAGGATTATCTCCTAACTGTATTTCCATCTTAGAATAATCAATTGAATCACTTGCAATTCTTGCCGGAGTACCAGTTTTAAAGCGGTTAAGTAATACATTATTATCAGTAAGTGATTGGCTTAGATAATTGGCGGCCTTAAGACCATTTGGACCAGTATGCTCTATAACATCACCATATAAACAACGAGCTTTGAGATAAGTGCCGGTACAAATAATTGCAGCTTTGCAATAATAAATGGCTCCGGATAAAGTTTTTACTCCACTAACTTTTCCATCTTCGACAATAAGCTCAGTAACCTCAGCCTGACGCAAGGTAAGTCCATCAGTATTTTGCAAGGTCTTTCTCATCAACTGAGAATAAGCTGCCTTATCAGCTTGTGCTCTAAGGGAATGAACAGCAGGGCCCTTAGACTTATTAAGCATTTTAGACTGTATAAAAGTATGATCAATATTAATAGCCATCTGCCCACCGAGAGCATCTATTTCACGAACTAAATGTCCCTTTGAGCTTCCTCCAATATTTGGATTGCAAGGCATCATAGCAACTGAATCCATACTAACAGTAAAGCATATGGTATTAAGACCTAACCTGGCAGAAGCAAGAGCTGCCTCACAACCTGCGTGGCCAGCACCAATTACAACTACATCATAAGTTTCTTCAACAAAACCCATAATAATCTCCTAAATAATTATTTTCCCATACAGAACGTAGAAAAAATCTTGTTAGCTAAATCATCATCAATAGTCTCACCAGTAATATTACCAAGGTAAGTATAAGCATCCATTAAATCGATAGAAAAGAAATCCTCAGGCATATTATTATCAATAGAACTAATAACATTCTGTAAACTTAAAGCAGCATTTAATAAAGCTTCCTGCTGCCTTGAATTGGTAATATACAACTGATCATTAAAAGAAATATCACCATTAAAAAACATATCAGTTATAGTTTTTTCCAAAATCTCAAGACCATCAAGATTTTTTGCTGAAAAGCTTAAAATAGGAAAATCATATTTTTTACATAAATCTGCCACACTAATTACTTGCGATAGGTCAGATTTATTAAGTAAAATAATAGCCTTCTTCCCTTCAATTTTAGATAAAATAAACTTATCGTTGTCATCAAAAGGAACAGATGAATCCAAAACAAAAATAATAAGATCAGCCTGATCAATAGAATCGATTGCCTTATCTACACCCATTTTTTCAACAAGATCATCTGTATCTCTTATGCCAGCAGTATCAATAATATTAAGATAAATACCATTAATAATAACCTGCTCCTCTAATATATCACGAGTAGTACCTGGAATATCAGTAACAATAGCCCTCTCTCTTTTAGCTAAAGCATTTAAAAGAGATGACTTTCCAGCATTTGGTTTACCTAAAATAAGAGTATTAATTCCTTCTTTCAAAATATGTCCTGAATTAAATGAAGAAGTAAGAGAACTAATAACAGATAAAAAATCATTAACCTTACTTTTTAAAGAATAAGGATAATCAGTTAAATCGAAGTGTTCTGGATCATCAAGAGCAAATTCAATAAAAGCAGTTTCATAAAGAATCTTTTCTCTTAAATCTACAATAATATTTTTTAAAGAACCATTCAACTGAGAAATAGAATTTTTCATAGCAAGTTCAGAAGAAGCACCAATTAAATCCATAACTGATTCAGCCTCTGACAAATCAATTCTTCCGTTTAAAAAAGCTCTTTTTGTAAACTCGCCTGGGTCAGCAATTCTTGCTCCCTTTTTTACAAGAAGAGATAAAATCTTTTTCATGACAAGAGTACCGCCATGACAATCAATTTCTATAGTATCCTCAGTAGTATAAGAACGAGGAGCTTTCATTATTAAAACAATTACTTCATCTACGATCTCATCATCACATACAATATGACCATACTGAATAGTATGTGACTGACAAGCAGCAAGTTTATTTTTACCAACGAAAACTTTATCAGCAATACTTATGGCATCAGAACCAGATAATCTGATAATGCCAATACCTGAACTGTGCATAGATGTAGCAATTGCAGCAATAGTATCTGAATGATACATAAAACCTCCAAAAATATAGGGGCAGTCTACTGACTACCCCTTTTAAACAATTAGTGTAATTATTTCTTAAGTGTAATTACAACATATCTGTTTGGCTCTTCACCTTCTGAATGAGTAGTTACATTTGAATCATTCTGAAGTGCAGAATGAATAATTCTTCTCTCGTAAGGATTCATAGCCTCAAGAGAAACTGGTCTTCTTGTTCTTTTAACCTTAGAAGCCATATTTTTAGCAAGATTTTCAAGAGTCTGCTTTCTACGATTACGATAATCTTCTGTATCAATCTTAACTCTTACATACTTATCCGAAGTTCTATTAACAGCTAAGTTAGTAAGATACTGAAGTGAATCAAGAGTAGCACCACGTTTACCAATAAGAACTCCCATCTCTGGACCAGCAAGCTCTATATCAAGATTATTTTCAGCTTCATCAAAAGTGGCATTGATTGTAACTTCAAGCTCCATAGCTGCAAAAACACCATTTAAAAACTCAGTTGCAGTATCAACAGGAGAAGAAACAGCAACAGACTTAATAGCTACTTTTATAACAGCTTCTTTGCTTCCAATACCAAGAAAACCAGTGCTTCCTTCAGAAACAACTTCGTAATCTATTTCATCAGATGTCAGACCAAGAGAAACAGTAGCATTGGTCAAAGCATCATCAACTGTTTTACCAGTAAATTCTTTGAATTCCATAAAATTTCTCCTTATTTATTATTTCTTTCATTAAAATCTTTTACAAGATTAGCTTTAGCTGCCATAGAAGAACTATTAGCATGACTTCTTAAATCAGCAGCTTTATTAAGAGCTTCTGTCTTATCAGCCGAAACAGTAGCTTTATCATTCATTGACTTTGTGCTGGTTCTTGCAGCATTATATATCTGAGCCTGCTTAATACCACGCTTTTCTGCCTTCTGAGCAGCTTTTTCCTTATTTTTCTCAATAATGCTTTCAAGATCAATCTTCTCAAAATGCTTATTAAGTAAATACTGCTGAACAATACGAACTAAAGCACCAGCAATCCAGTAAAGGCCAAGACCTACAGGAACAGTAAAACAAATAACAAATGACATAAGTGGCATCATGATGTTCATTGTCTTCATCTGCTGTGCCATCTGATCACTCTGACCTTCAGTAACCTGAGGAGTCAGCTTAATATTAGCCATCTGAGTTAAATAAGAAACAACAGGAATAAGTAAAGCACATATGATAAGAAGGAAATTCTTTACTCCCCATCCTTCCTTAATAATATTCCAAGGTGTATCTGAAATATTAAGAATAAAAAGATAGTTAATATGATTGAGTGTAGCTACAACCTGATCAATTGAAGATGTAAAATCAGGAAAAGCAGCAGAAAGTGCATCCCAACCAGATGTAGGTAACTTATATAAAGTATCAACAATATAGTTACCAAGCTTAGTTGTATCACTTGTAGTAAAGTCAACATTAACTGAAGTAAGACCAGCATTGTCGTGAATAGTCTGCATAGTATCTGCAAAACCTTCAACAGACATAATGTTATTTACTAACTCAGTAAATACGTTCTTAACTGAAGAAATATACCCCGGCACGTTGTAAAAAACTCTATAAAGTGCAAAAAGAATAGGCATCTGAATAAGCATGTAAATACATGAACCAGTAGGCGAAATACCATACTTATCATAAAGAGCCTGTGTCTCTTCCTGCTGAGCCATCATAGAATTTTGGTCTTTTTTACCACTATACTTATCCTGAATTTTTTTCATCTCAGGTTGCATCTTACGAGTAAGAACAGAAAACTTCTGCTGCTTATAGGTAAGTGGAAACAAACATAAATAAATAAAAATGGTAAAAATAAAAATTGTTAAAGCAATATTCTCAATACCGCATACATTGGCAAGAAAAATATAAATCTTGTCCATGAACCAGCCGAGAACTTTTGCTATTGGTCCAAGTATTGAACCATCATAAGCAGTTAAATAAAGTTCGCTCAATGTAAAACCTCCAAATTTTATGGAAGAGGATCATAACCGCCATGAGAAAAAGGATTACATCTAATAATTCTCCACATACAAAGAGCTCCACCCTTTGCAAAACCATACTGCTTAAAGGCCATAAGCCCATAAGTCGAACAAGTAGGACAATAAGGACAATGAGTCCTCTTAAGTGGAGATAAATACTTCCTATATAAATTAATTAAAAATATACAAAGCTTAGTCAAAGCAAATGATCCTGATCCAATTAGTTTTGAGTTACTTTGTGAAGATTTGCAAGATGAAGTAATGATTTTTCGATTTCAAAATAAGAACAGTTTGCAGAACTCTCTCTTGCAACGACTACAATGTCCAAACCACTATTGAACATCTCTTCATTTAGTCTATAAGCTTCTCTTATCAGTCTCGTCAAATGATGTCGTACTACTGAATTTCCAACCTTTTTACTAACAGAAATTCCAAGTCGATTTCGATCAGAATTATTATGGAAAATATACATGACAAGCTGCCTATTTGCTTTAGAAACTCCTCGCCTATATACATTGGTGAAATCTTTATTCTTTTTTAACGATTCACTAAATTCCATAATAAAATTCCTTTAAATAGAAAGAAAGACCACAGAGGTCTGTGGCCTAAGCTGATAACTTCTTTCTTCCTTTTGCACGTCTAGCTGCAAGAACCTTACGTCCAGAAGCTGTGCTCATTCTTGATCTAAATCCATGAACTTTGGATCTCTGTCTTTTCTTTGGTTGATATGTCATCTTCATAATATATCCACCTCCTCTTTTTTATGAGAAAACATCAAGGCAAATTATATCAGAAAACCCCGTAAAGTCAATAAAAAATAGAAATTAACTTTATCCACAATGATGTGGATAAAGCAAAAACACAACATACTTTGATTACAATAAAAATAAAGCACAAAATATAGTAGAAAATGGTAAAAATTTTTTTTTAAGTTATCTACAAGCTGTTGATAACATTGTGGATAATAAAAAAATTATCCACATTTATTCACAAAATATATAAAAAATGTTGTAAAATAGGGGAAAATAAGTGTTTACATTGAAATGTCAATAATGTGGATAAAGTAATTTCAATTATATGGGCTTTAAAATCAAAAATAAGCCATTTTAAACTTTAAACAACCCCCCACACGATTCAGTTAAAATATTGATAAATAAGGGTATTTAGTATAGAATAAAAACTAGTATATTATGTTAATAAAAGGGAAATATATGAAAGAAATTGTTCAAAAATGGGAAGAAATACTTGAATCCTTAAAGGATGAATATGAAATAACCAATGTTTCTTATGATTCTTGGATTAAACCACTGGAAGTATTTAATATAGAAGGAAATAATTTATATATTATTTTTAAAGGCGAGTCTGGTGATAAACTGGCGATTAATTATATAGAGAGAAAATACAAAACAATCCTAAAAACAACCATAGCTGAAAAGATTGGTGTTTCTTACGAAATAACCTTCCTTACAGAAAAAGAGGCACAAGACCTAAAAAATAAAATGGTTAAAGAAGAGGCTGTTATTAATATTGATAGCAAAATCAACAATAAAAATATTAATAATACCATCAATCAAAGATTCACATTTGAAAACTTTGTCGTAGGTCGAAACAACAGATTTGCTCAAACAGCAGCCCTTGCAGTAGCTGAGTCACCTGGAGAATACTACAATCCTCTCTACATATATGGAGGACCTGGTCTTGGAAAGACTCACCTTATGAAAGCCATAGGTAATTATATAGAAGAGCAAAATCCTTCCATGAATATTCTTTATGTTACTTCAGAAGAATTTACAAACGAAGTAATCGAAAATATGCGTACCAATAACAATGCATCTGCAATGCAACGTTTCCGTGACAAGTATCGTACAGTAGATGTACTTATGGTAGATGATATTCAATTTATAATAGGAAAAGAAGCAACTCAGGAAGAATTTTTCCACACCTTTAATGCTCTTCATGAACAGGGCAAACAAATAGTTATTTCTTCTGATAAACCACCAAAAGAAATGGAAACTCTTAACGACCGCTTTAAGTCTCGCTTTGATATGGGACTAATGGCGGATATTGGATATCCTGATTATGAAACTCGTATGGCTATCCTTAATAAAAAAATAGAAGAAAAATCATTTAATCTAGATGAAGAAATAAGAAAATATATAGCCGAAAATATACAGTCAAATATTCGTGAAATTGAAGGAGCTCTTAATAAGCTTATAGCATTTTCTCGTCTTGAAAAAAGTGAGATAACAATGGAAATAGCTGAAAGAGAATTACAAAATTTTATTTCACCTAATCAAAAAAGAGAAATAACACCACAGCTCATAATAGAAGTTGTGGCAGAGCATTTTAATATAACTGTAGACCAGATGGCTTCTAAAAACAGATCATCTCAGGTAGTTCGTCCAAGACAAATTGCCATGTATTTGTGCAACACAATGACTGACAATTCTCTTCAATCAATTGGTATGCTTCTTGGAGGTAGAGATCACTCTACTATTATCCACGGTGCCAATAAAATAGAAGAAGAAATAGAAAAAGACGAAAACACTAGAAATCTGGTTGAAACCATAAAAAAGAAAATTAATCCTAACTAATGTGCATAAGCTGTTGAAAGCATAGTTAATAAACACTTGATAAATTGTTAATAATATTATTTCAATTTCAAGCAAGTTAAAAAACATATTTTTGTACACAATTTATCAAGACATTTTCAATAATAAATCAACATATTTTCTTGATTTAATTTTTAAAGTTTTATGCGTAAATACGCCAGTTTCACACTTGTCCACATTTCAACAGCCTATAAGAAGAGTACTTAGAATTTCTTAATATATTATTTATTTATTTTGTTTGTTGAGGAAAGGGAGACCAACATGAAAATTACCTGTCAAAAATCAGACCTGCTTAAGGGTGTTAACATAGTATCAAAAGCAGTTCCTACCAGAACAACAATGGCAATACTTGAATGTATTCTTATTGATGCTTCTTCTGGTGAAATAAAACTTACAGCAAATGACATGGAGCTTGGAATAGAAACAACAGTTGAAGGTACTATAGAAGAAAGAGGTATTATTGCTCTTGATGCAAAGATTTTTTCAGAGATTGTAAGAAAACTTCCTGACAATGAAGTAACAATTGAAACTGATTCTTCTTTCAAGACATTTATTACCTGTGAAAAAGCAAAGTTCAATATTATAGGTAAGTCTGGTGATGATTTTTCTTATATTCCAGTATTCCAGCGCAATGAGCCAATAATCATTTCACAGCAAACATTTAGAGATGTAGTCAGACAGACTATTTTTTCAGTTGCAGAAAATGATAACAATAAGCTGATGACAGGTGAGCTTTTTGAAATAGTTGATAACAAATTAAAGGTAGTAGCTCTTGATGGACACAGAGTTTCTATAAGAAATGTTGAACTGTCTGGCTCATTTCCTGATGTTAAGGTAGTAGTTCCAAAGAAGACTTTGGGTGAAATAGTAAAAATAATAGATGGCGGTATTGAAGATGCACTAAATATTTATGTCACCGACAATCATATTATTTTTGAATTTGGTAACACTACTGCCGTTTCACGTGTTATAGAAGGAGAATTTTTCAGAGTAGAACAAATGCTTTCTGCTGATTATGGCACAAAGGTTCGTGTAAATAGAAGATTTTTCCTTGAATGTATAGACAGAGCTACTCTTCTTGTAAAAGAAGGTGATAAAAAGCCTATTATTGTAAATATTACAGATGGCAGAATGTCTCTATCCATTAATTCATTTATTGGTTCAATGGATGAAGAAATTGATATTGTTAAAGAGGGTAAAGATTTGATGATAGGCTTTAATCCAAAGTTTGTTATTGATGCCCTTAAGGTAATAGATGATGAAGAAATCAACATATATATGATGAATGCTAAGTCTCCTTGCTTTATAAGAGATGATGCGCAAACATTTACATATATTGTATTACCTGTTAATTTTAACAATCCTGGAGCAAATTAATGGAAACAATACATATCAAAGACGATTTTATAAAAATGGGTCAATTACTCAAATTAGCTAATATGGTTGAGTCAGGTGCTATAGCAAAAGAAGTTATAGAAGAAGGCCTGGTAAAATACAATGGCCAGGTAGAGACTCGTCGTGGCAAAAAGATATATCCTGGAGATATAGTGGAATTTGATGGAGAAAGTGTAACAGTTTCAAATGAAAATTAAATCCATTGAGCTAAAGAATTTTAGAAATTATGATTCTTTAAACATTGAATTTGATGAAAATACCACTATTTTATTTGGTGATAATGCCCAGGGCAAGACTAATATTCTTGAAGCTGCCTATATTTCTGGCCTTACCAAGTCACATAAAGGTAGCAGAGATAAAGAAATAATCAAATTTGGTTGTGACGAAGCCCATATTCGCACTATTGTTTATAAAAATAATAGAGATTATCAGATAGATATCCATTTAAAGAAAAATAAGTCAAAGGGGATTGCCATAGACAGGGTGCCTATAAAAAAGGCATCTGATTTATTCGGCTTGCTAAATATCATTTTCTTTTCACCTGAAGATTTAAATATTATTAAAAATGGACCTTCAGAGAGAAGAAAATTTATGGATGTAGAGTTATGTCAGATAGATAAAATATATTTATCTGATTTGACTAACTATAATAAAGCCTTAAATCAGCGCAATACTCTTTTAAAAGAAATAATATACAAGCCTGATTTAAAGGATACTTTGTCAATATGGGATGAAGCTCTTGTATCATATGGAAAAAAAATAATTAAAAGACGCAAACAATTTGTTGATGATATAGGTGTAATTGTAAAAGATATTCATGGCAAAATAACAGGTCAAAAGGAAGAAATAGAGATAAGCTATGATCCAAATATAGAAGATATATTTTTTCTTGATGAGCTTATAAAAAATAAAGAAAAAGATTTGCGTTTTTGCCAAACTTCGGTTGGTCCTCACAGGGATGATATAAAAATAACTGTTGATGGAATTGATATTAGAAAATTTGGTTCCCAGGGACAGCAGCGTACTTGTGCTCTTTCATTAAAGCTTTCAGAAATAAAGCTTGTTGAAAATACAATAAATGATAAGCCAATACTTTTACTTGATGATGTTTTGTCAGAGCTTGACAGCAAAAGGCAAGGTTATTTATTAGATAACCTGACAGATACTCAGACAATAATTACATGTACTGGTATTGATGAGTTTATAAAAAATAGATTTAACCTTAATACAGTTTATAAAGTAACAAATGGACATATAGATAAAATAACGGAGGAACTCAATGAGTCAAGAAGTTAATCAGGAATATGGTGCTGACCAAATTCAGATTTTGGAAGGTCTTGAAGCAGTTCGTAAAAGACCTGGTATGTATATAGGCTCTACCTCAGAAAGAGGACTTCATCATCTTGTATACGAGATAGTTGATAATGCAGTAGATGAAGCTCTTGCTGGATACTGCTCTCATATCAAGGTTTGGATTAATAAGGACAATTCCATTACAGTAACTGATGATGGTCGTGGCATTCCTACTGGTATTAACAGTAAGGCTGGTATTCCAGCAGTTGAAGTTGTATTTACAGTCCTTCACGCAGGTGGAAAATTCGGCGGTGGCGGTTATAAAGTATCTGGTGGACTTCACGGTGTAGGTGCTTCTGTTGTAAATGCCTTATCTGTATGGCTTGAAGTAGAAATCAAGCGTGAAGGCAAAATTTTCAAGCAGCGTTATGAACGTGGTAAGACCATGTATGCTCTCAAAGAGATTGGAGAATGTCCTTTAGATGAGACAGGTACAAAGGTTACATTTTTGCCTGACCCAGAGATTTTTGAGACTACTATATATGATTTTAAAACTCTTAGAACCAGGCTTCGTACAACAGCTTTTCTTACAAAAGGACTTCGTATTTCTCTTATTGATAAGCGAGAAGGAGAAGAAAAAGAAGAATCTTTTCACTATGAAGGTGGTATCAAAGAGTTCGTCCAGTATCTTAACAAGGGTGATGAGCCTCTTTATAATGAGGTTATTTACTGTGAAGGCACCAAGGATGATGTATATGTAGAAGTTGCAATGCAGCACAATGATGCCTTTAATGAGCAGACCTACAGTTATGTAAATAACATCATCACACCTGAGGGTGGTACTCATGTAACTGGCTGCAAAGCAGCTCTTACAAAGGTTATCAATAAATATGCTCGTGATGCCAAGATTTTAAAGGATTCAGATCCAGCTCTTGATAATGAAAATATTAGAGAGGGTCTTACAACTATTATTTCTATCAAGATAGGTGAACCTCAATTTGAGGGTCAAACAAAGCAAAAACTTGGCAACTCAGAAGCTCGTGGAGCGGTAGAACAAATCGTTACTGAACAGCTTACCTGGTTTTTAGAGCAAAATCCTGCAATAGCCAAATCTATTTGCGAAAAATCGCTGCTGGCGCAGCGAGCAAGAGAAGCAGCTCGTAAGGCTCGTGATCTTACTCGTAGAAAAACAGCTCTTGAGGGATCTTCACTTCCAGGAAAATTATCTGACTGTTCAGATAAAAATCCTGCAAATTGTGAGATATTTATAGTAGAGGGTGATTCCGCCGGAGGCTCTGCAAAAAAGGCTCGTAGCCGTGCAACTCAGGCTATTCTCCCACTTCGTGGAAAGATTTTAAATGTAGAAAAAGCCAGAGAAGACAGAATATATGGCAATGCTGAAATAAAAGCTATGATTACTGCCTTTGGTACAGGCATACATGATGATTTTGATATATCAAAGCTTCGTTATCATAAAATAATTATTATGACTGATGCCGATGTGGATGGTGCTCATATTGCAACACTTATGCTTACCTTCCTTTATCGTTTTATGCCAGAGCTTATAAAACAGGGTTATGTATATCTTGCCACTCCTCCACTCTACAAGTTAGAAAAAAATAAAAAAGAATGGTATGCATATTCAGATGAAGAATTAAATAAAATTCTTACTGAAGTAGGCCGTGATGGAAATAACAAAATCCAGCGATACAAAGGACTTGGAGAAATGGATGCCATCCAGCTTTGGGAGACAACAATGGATCCTGAAAGACGAATTCTCAAGCGTGTTATGATTAATGAAGAGGATACATCAGAAATTAATCTTACCTTCTCAACACTTATGGGCGATCAGGTAGAACCACGAAGAGAATTTATTGAAGCAAATGCAAAATATGTCCAGAACCTGGATATCTAAAAAAATTTCGGGGCTTCGCCCCATAGAGGAAAACAATGGACGACAAAGTTTTTGATAATATTCAAGATGTAGATCTTGTAAAAACAATGGAGACAAGCTATATAGATTATGCCATGTCAGTTATAGCTTCCCGTGCTCTTCCAGATGTAAGAGATGGTCTTAAGCCAGTACAAAGAAGAGTTCTTTTTTCAATGATAGAGCTCAATAATGGTCCTGACAAACCACACAGAAAATGTGCGCGTATTGTCGGTGATACAATGGGTAAATATCATCCTCATGGTGATAGCTCTATATATGGAGCACTTGTCAACATGGCACAGGAATGGAATACTCGTTATCCACTAGTTGATGGACATGGTAATTTTGGTTCTGAAGATGGCGATGGCGCTGCTGCTATGCGTTATACCGAGGCACGTTTATCAAAAATCTCCATGACAATGTTTGGTATTAATTACAAGGATGAGAAATTTATCACTGGTAAGGATATCGAAATGGATGGCGTAGATTTTATGCCAAACTTTGATGAGACAGAAAAAGAGCCAACAGTGCTTCCTGCTCGTTATCCAAATCTGCTTGTCAATGGTACTACTGGTATCGCCGTAGGTATGGCAACAAATATCCCACCTCATAACCTTCGTGAAGTAATTGCTGCAGTCAATAAAATTATTGACAATCAGGTAGAAAATGACAGGGATACTGATATTCAAGAGCTTCTTGAGATAGTAAAGGGACCTGATTTTCCTACAGGTGGTGTTATCCTTGGCAAAGCAGGTATTGAAGAGGCATATCGTACCGGCCGTGCAAAGATAAGAGTTCGTGCCATTTCTGAAATAGAGCCTATGGACAACGGTAAGAGCCGCATTGTAGTTACCGAGCTTCCTTACATGGTTAATAAGGCTCGTCTTATAGAAAAAATTGCAGAGCTAGTTAAAGATAAAAAAATAGATGGCATTACTGATTTAAGAGATGAGTCATCACGTGAAGGAACTCGTGTATGTATAGAGCTTCGCCGTGATGCTAATCCAAATATTATTTTAAATCAGCTTTATAAGCATACCCAGCTGCAGGATACTTTTGGCGTTATTATGCTTGCTCTTGTAGATAATCAGCCAAAAATTCTCAGTTTAAAAGAGATGCTTCACTACTATCTTGAGCATCAAAAGGATGTTGTAACTCGTCGTACCAAGTACGAGCTTAATAAGGCTGAGGAAAGAGCCCATATTTTAGAGGGCTTACTTATAGCTCTTGATAATATTGATGAAGTTATCAAAATTATAAGAGGCAGCGCAGATGTTGCTTCTGCCAAGCTTGAGTTAATGGAGCGTTTCGGTTTGTCTGATGCTCAAGCACAGGCAATTGTAGATATGAGACTTCGCACCCTTACAGGTTTGGAGCGTGACAAAATACAGGCTGAGTATAATAACTTACAGATACTTATTGGAAAGTTAAAGGCTATTTTGGCTGATGAAAAAGTTCTTCTTGGGGTAATTAAGACAGAAATTACTGAGATTGCTGAAAAATATGGTGATGATCGTCGTACAGAAATAGGTTACGATGAGTATGATATTAGTATGGAAGATATGATTCCTGTCACTAATACTGTTGTTACCTTTACCAAGCTTGGTTATATTAAGCGTATGAATGAGGATAATTTCAAGGCTCAGCATCGTGGTGGCAAGGGCATCAAGGGTATGGAAACTATCAATGATGACTATGTTACAGAAATGCTTATGATGTCATCTCATGATTATTTGCTTTTCTTTACAAATAAAGGCCGTGTATACCGTATAAAAGCATATGAAATACCGGAGTCAAGCCGCACAAGCAGAGGTATAGCAGTAGTAAATATCCTGCAGCTTCAGCCAGATGAAATAATTACTGCCATGATACCAGTAGAAAAGGATGAGCATGACAAGTATCTATTCATGGCAACAAAGAGTGGTATTGTTAAGAAAACCAAGCTTTCAGATTATGACAATATCAGAAAAAATGGTCTTACAGCCATAGTTCTTCGTGATGACGATACTCTTATAGAGGTTAAGCTTTCAGAGGGTGATGAGGATGTAATTCTTATTACCAAGTATGGAATGGCTATTAGATTCAATGAGTCTGAAGTAAGAGTAACAGGTCGAGCTACCATGGGTGTTATAGGTATGAACCTTACAGACGATGATGAAGTTATCGCTATGCAGGTTGCTTCTCAGGGAGATGCTCTTCTTATTGTCTCAGAAAATGGTATGGGCAAATGTACCCTGTGGTCAGAGTTTGGAACCATTCATCGTGGAGGCAAAGGTGTTAAGTGTTACAAGATTACCGAAAAAACAGGTAATGTAATAGGCGCCAAGGCGGTAGAACGTGACGACGAAGTTATGCTAATTAATACAGCAGGAACTATTATAAGAATCAATGTTTCAGGTACTGCTCTGCTTTCTAGAATTACTTCTGGAGTGAAATTAATTGATTTAAAAAATAATTCTAAGCTAATAAGTATTGCAAAGGTAAAAAAAAGTGATACAATACTGACAGAAGAGGTTGAGGAATTAAATGATGATTCAACAACCGAATCATAACTGAATGTAATAGCAAAGGGGCTGTTATTTAGATAACAGTCCCTTTTTATATAATAAAAATGCTTTAATGATTTAAAGCAAATATATTGTAAAGTGTTAACTTAATAGAGCAATGAAGAATATAAAAACAGAAGAAATAAAAAATACAATTAAAGAAATGTGCATTCAGTCGACTCATTATTTGTCTAATGACATGACTGAAAAGTTAAAAGAAGCTGTTGATACAGAAAAATCTCCTTTAGGTAAAAAGATATTAGGACAGCTTCAGGAAAATCTTGAGATTGCAGATAAAGAAATGATACCTATTTGCCAGGATACTGGTATGGCAGTTCTTTTTGTAGAAATAGGTCAGGATGTTCATATAGAGGGTGGTTCTCTTACTGATGCCATAAACGAAGGTGTAAAGGCAGGTTATACAGAGGGCTATCTTAGAAAATCAGTAGTATCAGACCCAATAGAAAGAGTAAACACAGGAGATAACACCCCAGCGATAATTCACTATGATATAGTGCCTGGAGATAAAATTAATATTACTCTCGCACCTAAGGGATTTGGTTCAGAAAATTGCAGTCGCATTTATATGCTCAAGCCTGCTGATGGTTTGGATGGAGTTAAAAATGCTATTCTTTCAGCAGTAAAGGAAGCAGGTCCAAATGCATGTCCACCTATGGTTATAGGTGTTGGTATCGGCGGTGATTTTGAAAAATCTGCTATTATGGCAAAGAAAGCGTTGACAAGAAGCTTTGACGACAGACCAACTATTCCTTGGGTAAAAGAACTGGAAGATGAAATGCTTGATACCATTAATAAGCTTGGTATAGGTCCAGGTGGCTTGGGAGGTACAACTACAGCCTTTGCAGTCAATATCAATACTTTTGCGACTCATATA
The DNA here is from genome assembly GCA_963649335.1 of bacterium. Lineage (GTDB taxonomy): Bacteria > Bacillota > Clostridia > Lachnospirales > Lachnospiraceae > Pseudobutyrivibrio. The sequence goes on along the minus strand of CAVJHG010000013.1, from coordinate 34,088 downwards.
GCTGGGCTTCCGGTAGCAGTCAATATTTGTTGTCATGTAAACAGACATATAACCAGGAGCTTATAATGGATATAAAAATAACTACACCAATTACATCTCAGGTTGCTGAGAGTCTTCGTTCTGGAGATTATTGTTATATAAGTGGCGAATTATACGTAGCCAGAGATGCAGCTCACAAGCGCATGACTGAGGCACTTGATAAGGGAGAGTCTCTTCCAATACCTATTAAAGATTGCACCATATATTATATGGGTCCATCCCCTGCAAGAGAAGGAAGGCCTATAGGTTCAGCTGGTCCTACTACTGCTACCCGCATGGACAAATATGCACCTAGGCTTCTTGATTTAGGTCAAAAAGCTATGATAGGAAAGGGAAAAAGAAGTAAGGAAGTTCTTGATGCCATAGTAAGAAATAAGGCAGTTTATTTTGCAGCTGTTGGCGGAGCAGGTGCTTTACTTAGTAAATGCATCAAGTCTTCTGAGGTAATTTGTTACGATGATTTGGGAGCAGAGGCTATCAGAAAGCTGTATGTAGAAGATTTTCCAGCAATCGTTGTAGCTGACTGTCATGGTAACAATCTCTATGAGTCTTCAATAAAAGAATACAATCTACTTTAGAAATAAAATAAAAGGAGTAATGTTATGGCAAAATATATTGTCAAAAGAATTTTACTGGCAATAGTATCAATTTGGATCATTACAATGATCACATTTTTCGCAATGAATGCTATTCCAGGTGGCCCTTTCAATAAGGAAAAAGCCACATCTGCAGCCGTTCAGGCTACCCTCGAGGCCAGATATAATCTGGATAAACCAGTAGGCCAGCAGTACATCATCTACATGAATAATATTCTTCATGGAGACTGGGGAGTATCGCTTAAGACAGGTCGTGATATTTGGACTGACCTTTGGAGTAAATTTCAGGTATCTGCCAGACTTGGTATTGAAGCAGCAGGGCTTGCTATTATAGTAGGTCTTGTACTAGGTTCTATAGCGGCCCTCAATCGTAACAAATGGCCGGATAGAGTTATCATTTTTCTAACTACACTGGGAACAGCCATGCCATCATTTGTTTTGGCTACTCTCTTACTTTTGATTTTCTGTCTTCAGTTATCACTCATACCGGTATGGTCATCAAGCGACCCTAATTATATATTGCCTGTTATAGCTCTTGCTGTATATCCAATGGCATATATTACCCGACTTACAAAGACATCCATGCTTGATGCTCTCAATCAGGATTATGTTAGAACAGCACGTGCCAAGGGTGTTTCAAGAGTAAAAGTTATTTTTGTACATGCCCTTCGTAATGCACTTATTCCAGTAATCACATATGTAGGACCAATGGTTGCATATATTCTTACAGGTTCTATGGTTGTAGAAAATATTTTCACAATTGGTGGCCTTGGTTCAACCTTTGTTACATCAATTACCAACCGTGATTACACAACAATTATGGCAGTAACTATTTTCCTTGCAGTACTTATGGTTATCGCCAACCTGCTTACAGACATTGTATACAAATTGGTAGATCCACGAATTAATCTTGACTAGGAGGGACACATGGAATCAGAAAAGTTAAATAAAAGAGCCTTTCTCTCCAGCCAGATTGACTTGTCAAAGTTCAATTCAGCCAATTTTGAGAAGGCTACAGATGAAGAAAAGAAACAGCAGGATGTTATGGGTAAGTCTACTACCTTTTTAAAGGATGGTTTGAGACATCTCCGCAAAAATCCTCTTGCTATGTTTAGTATTGTTGTACTTGTTGTTTTGATTGCAATAATTATTATTGCACCACATTTTATTCCTTATTCTTATGACCAGATTATTACAGTTAATGGTGTAAGAGATAAAGGATCAGCCAACCTAGGATTTTTTGAATATTCAGTTAAAGAACAACAGTATATGGATGAGACTGGTGAGAAGCTTTTCCCACATGTATTTGGTACAGATGGCTTGGGACGTGATTATCTCATTCGTGTAATTTATGGTACAAAAGTATCTCTTGCTGTTGGCGTTGTTGCAGCCATCATGGTTGTTATCATTGGTATTGTATATGGTTCAATTGCAGGTTACTTTGGTGGAAAAGTAGACCTTATCATGATGAGAATTGTTGATATCATCTATTCTCTTCCTGATATGCTTATTATCATTCTTCTGTCAGTTGTATTAAAAGAAAATCTGTCAGGAGCGCTTACTGGTACAATCTTTTCTACATTAGGAGCCAATATGGTTTCAATGTTTATTGTATTTGGACTTCTCTATTGGGTAAGTATGGCTCGTCTTATCAGAGGTCAGATTCTTACTATTAAGAATAACGAGTATGTACTTGCAGCCAAGTGTATTGGTACATCTAATAGAAAAATACTTAAAAGTCATATTTTACCAAACTGTTTGTCAGTAATTATCATTACTACTGCCCTTCAGATTCCAAGTGCCATTTTTACAGAAAGTTACTTGTCTTTCCTAGGACTTGGTGTATCAGTGCCACTTGCATCTCTTGGTTCACTTGCAAATGACGCACGAGGAGCTATGCAGTCTTATCCACATAGACTTGTAATTCCAGCTGTTGTTATTTGTCTTATAGTACTTGCACTCAACCTTCTTGGTGATGGTCTTAGAGATGCATTCGATTCAAAGCTTGATTAATTTAGGAGGAAGATATGTCAGAATCAAAATATGTTCTTGAAGTAAAAGACCTCCATACAAGCTTTTTTACAGAGTCAGGTGAGGTTAAAGCTGTAAACGGTGTTTCATTTTCCCTAGAACCAGGTCAGACACTTGGTATAGTTGGTGAGTCAGGTTCAGGAAAGTCTGTTACAGCATACTCTATTATGCAAATACTTGCCAATACAGGACATATCACATCAGGTGAGGTTCTTTATAAGGGCGAAGATATTACAAAATACTCAGAAAGAGAGATGACAAAGTTTAGAGGAAGAAAGTGTTCTATTATCTTCCAGGATCCAATGACATCTCTCAATCCAGTATTTACAATAGGTTATCAGCTAGAGGAAGCTATTATGCTTCATACTGATAAGAATAGAGCTGAGGCTAAGGCAAGAGCTATAGAGCTTCTTACACTTGTTGGTGTTAATGATCCAGAAAAAAGATTAAAGCAATATCCACATGAGCATTCAGGTGGTATGAGACAGCGTGACATGATTGCCATGGCGCTTGCATGTGAGCCAGATATTCTTATTGCCGATGAGCCTACAACTGCTCTTGATGTTACTATTCAGGCACAGATTCTCGAGTTGATGCAGGAATTACAGAAAAAACTTGGCATGGCAATTATCATGGTTACTCATGACCTTGGAGTTATAGCATCTATGTGTGATGAGATTCTGGTTATGTATGGTGGTCGAGTTTGTGAGCGTGGTACTGCAGATGATATTTTTTACAGACCAGCCCATGAATATACAAAAGGTTTGCTTCGTTCTATTCCTCGTCTCGATAATATGGGTGACAAGCTTGTACCAATTGGTGGTACACCTATCAACCTTCTCAATATGCCGGCGGGATGCGCTTTTTGTCCAAGATGTGATGCAGCAATGAAGATTTGTCTTACAGAAAAGCCTGACGAGCTTCGTATCAGTGATTCTCACTTGGCAAGCTGTTGGATGAATGTAAAAGAATATTTTGAAGACCAGAAGGAGGCAAATTAATGAGTGAAGAAAAATACCTCCTGGAGGTAGAACATTTAAAGCAGTATTTTACAGTAAAAGAAGGCTTTAAGAAGATGCAGCTTAAGGCTGTTGATGATGTTTCTTTTGCCATAAAGCCAGGAGAGACATTAGGACTTGTAGGTGAGTCAGGATGTGGAAAAACCACAGTAGGTCGTACACTTCTTCGACTTTATCAGCCTACAGCAGGTCGTATAGTTTTCAATGGCGATGTGCTTTTTGACAGCGAAAAAAAGATAGATGTCAATATGCATCCATACAGAAAAGAGATGCAGATGGTATTCCAGGATCCATATTCATCACTAGATCCAAGAATGACAGTTGAGGATATTATTGGAGAGCCTCTTGATACACACAAACTTTACTCTTCAAGAGGTGAGCGTCGTGACAAGATACTTTCACTTATGGAGACTGTAGGTCTCAATGCTGAGCATGCCATGCGATATGCTCATGAGTTTTCTGGTGGACAAAGACAGCGTATCGGTATAGCCAGAGCTCTTGCAGTTGATCCAAAGTTTATCGTATGTGATGAGCCCGTTTCAGCCCTTGATGTTTCCATTCAGGCACAGGTTGTAAATATGTTTGAGGAGCTTCAGGAAAAGCTTGGCGTTGCTTATCTTTTCATAGCTCACGATTTGCTTGTTGTTCATCATATTTCAGATAGAATTGCTGTTATGTACTTGGGACATGTCATGGAAATTGCTGATGCAGATGAGTTAAATGATAGTCCGATCCATCCATATACTCTCTCACTTTTATCAGCTGTACCTATTCCAGATCCAGAGACAGCAAGAAAGTCAAAGAGAATTATACTTGAGGGTGATGTACCAAGTCCTTTAAATATGCCTTCAGGTTGTCCATTTAGAACACGTTGTCAGTATGCAACTGAGCAGTGTGCCATGGAAATGCCATCTCTTACAGACAGAGGAAATAACCATTTTGTGGCATGTTGGAATAAGTAATTTTATTAGAAAAATTATATTTTTAAACCCGTGGTCGAAGGGTTTCTTTACTAAAAATTAGTGAAAAGAGACTTTTGGCTGACATAATTAGGTTTCATCCCCTATTTAGGGGTAGAAATAAGAAAGATAATATACAAAGGAGAAAGAGAAAATGAAAAAGAAAATTATCGCAACACTTCTCGTAGCCTGCATGGCTACAGGTCTTGTGGCTTGTGGTAGCTCATCATCTTCTGATACATCAGCTTCAACTGATGCATCAACAGAGACTGCAGAAGCTACTGCTGTTGACACAGACACAACAAAACTCCGCATCAACCTTGCTTCAGAGCCAGATTATCTTGATCCAGCTCTCAACTCATCAGTTGATGGTGCAGTTCTTGCAGTTAACTCATTTGTAGGACTTTACACACAGGATGAGAACAGCAATATCATCCCTGGTATAGCTGATGGAGATCCTGAGGTTTCTGAGGATGGTCTTACTTACACAGTTAAGCTTAAGGAGACACTTTGGTCTAACGGCGAGCCTCTTACAGCAAATGATTTCGTATATTCATGGAATCGTGCAGTAGCTGAGGAGACAGCAGCTGATTATGCTTACATGTTTGCTCCAATTGCAACAAATGATGATGGAACACTTCAGGTTGAAGCTACAGATGATTACACACTGACAATTCAGCTCGCTAATCCATGTGCTTACTTCCTTGATCTTCTTGCATTCCCTACATTCTTCCCTGTATATCAGGCAGAGGTAGAGGCAGCTGATCCAGATGGTACAAATCCAGGTGCATGGGCACAGGAAGCAGGTTTTGTATCAAATGGTGCTTTTACACTTACTGAGTGGAAGCATAATGAGTCAATGACTTATACAAAGAACCCTAACTACTATGATGCAGACAAGGTTTCACTTGAGACTCTTGAGTTCATGCTTTCAGCAGATGATACAGCTATCTACGCTGCATACAACTCAGGCGATCTTGATTTTGCTGATACTGTACCAACAGATGAGGTTTCTTCACTTATTGACAATCCAGAGTTCCACATTATCGATACTCTTGGTACATACTATGTTGGTTTCAATGTAAACTCTGAGCTTTTCTCAGGTCTTACAGATACACAGGCAAGCGAGATGAGAGAAGCACTTTCACTTCTCATTGATCGTCAGTACATCTGTGATACTGTAGGCCAGACAGGTCAGGTACCAGCAAGCTCATTTATCCCAGCTGGTATGGCTGATGGTAATGGTGGAGTATTCGAGTCTGATGAGACAGCTTACTACGATGCAACAGCTACAGGCGCTGGTATGGTAGATCAGGCTGTAGCACTTCTTGAGGATTGCGGATATTCATTCGAGTCTGATGGTAACGGTGGTTACTCAATCAGCCCAGCTCTTGAGGTTACATATCTTACAAACTCTGGTACAGGTCACGAGGCAGTTGCTCAGTGTATCCAGCAGGATTGGGGTCTTGTAGGCATCGATGTTAAGATCGAGGTTGAGGACTGGAATGTATTCCTTGAGGATAGAAAGGCTGGTAACTTCGATATCGCTCGTGAGGGTTGGATTGCCGACTTTAACGATCCTATCAACATGCTTGAGATGTGGCTTCCAGAAGGTGGTAACAACGATATGCAGTTTGGTAGAGAAGACAACAGCTATGCTCCAAAGTGGGATGAGTATGTAAGTCTTATCAATGAGATTTATACAACTACAGATTTTGCAGAGCGTACAACTGCTATGCATGAAGCTGAGGATATGCTGATGAGCACATATGCAGTAGTACCTCTTTACTACTACAATGATATTTATCTCCAGAAGTCTAATGTAGATGGTATCTACACAACACTTAACCAGAACAAGTACTTTATGTACGCTACAAAGACTGCTGAGTAATATTGTTCTTTATTAAAAAATGTGAGGAAATCCTTAAGGATTTCCTCATTTTTTTGTTGACAAGTGGCCTGTACTCTAGTAATATAGTCAGTGCGTCGAGCAAAATAAAGTAATAACCTACAACTTTGGAGTAGTACTCAAGAGGCCGAAGAGGCGCCCCTGCTAAGGGTGTAGGTCGGGAAACCGGCGCGAGGGTTCAAATCCCTCCTACTCCGTTTTTACTTTATATATAATATGGTGCCATAGCCAAGTGGTAAGGCAAAGGTCTGCAACACCTCTATCACCAGTTCAAATCTGGTTGGCACCTCTTTACCCTTGCTTTCATTGAGAGCGAGGGTATTTTTCTATAAGGATATATTTTCCTTATCATTAAATAATCTATAAAGGAGAGAAAAGATGACAGTTTACGACGAGCTGGTAGCACGTGGTCTAATCGCCCAAGTTACAAACGAAGAACAAATCAAAAATATGATAAACGAAGGGAAAGCCACATTTTATATCGGCTTTGATCCTACTGCAGACTCCCTTCATGTTGGTCACTTCATGGCACTTTGCCTTATGAAGAGACTCCAGATGGCTGGCAACAGACCTATCGCCCTTCTAGGTGGTGGTACAGGTATGATTGGTGATCCTTCTGGTCGTACAGATATGCGTCAGATGATGACTAAGGAGACAATTCAGCACAATATCGATTGCTTCAAAAAGCAGATGTCAAAGTTCATCGATTTTTCAGATGGCAAGGCCCTTATGGTTAATAATGCTGATTGGCTTCTTGATCTTAATTACGTTGATTTGCTCCGTGAGGTTGGTGCAGAATTTTCTGTTAACAATATGCTTCGTGCAGAGTGCTACAAGCAGCGTATGGAAAAGGGACTTTCTTTCCTTGAGTTTAACTATATGATTATGCAGTCTTACGATTTCTATAGACTCTACCAGGATTATGACTGCAAGCTTCAGTTTGGTGGTGATGACCAGTGGTCTAATATGCTTGGTGGTCGCGAGCTTATCAGAAGAAAGCTTGGCAAGGATGATGCAGAATCAATGACTATTACTCTTCTTCTCAACTCAGAGGGTAAGAAAATGGGCAAGACTGCTAATGGCGCTGTATGGCTTGATCCTGAAAAGACTTCTCCATTCGAGTTTTATCAGTACTGGCGTAATGTATCAGATGATGATGTACTTAAGTGCATTCGTCTTCTTACATTCCTGCCACTTGAGCAGGTAGATGAGATGGAAAAATGGGAAGGTGCTCAGCTAAACGAAGCAAAAGATATTTTAGCTTACGAGCTTACTACTCTCGTACACTCAGCAGAGGAAGCTGACAAGGCTCGCGAGGCCTCTCGTGCTTTATTTGCTGGTGGAGCTGCATCAGAGAATATTCCTACAGCTACCCTTTCTGAATCAGATTTCAGAGATGGTCAGGTAGATATTTTGCAGATTCTTGTATCTTCAGGTCTTACAGCCTCTCGTGCGGAGGCAAGACGTGCTGTTGAGCAGGGTGGCGTATCTGTCAACGGAGATAAGGTGACAGACAGTCGTGCTCTTTTTGGCAAGGATGCATTTGCAGATGAATTTATCGTAAAGAAGGGTAAAAAGTCATTCTGTAAGATAACCTTATAAAATAAAATAATTAATTTTGCTAACTGGCTTGACAGACACTTCCTTCATTTGGTATTTTGTATACAATACTTGTGAGGGAGTAGCTGGCGTAAGTTTACGTTGTTTGTCAACATCCTCGGGCTTTAAGCCCTGGCAAACATTAAAAGGTGAGACTCATGTGTGTGCTTTATTTGCATGCACATGGGTCTTTATTTATGTGACAATATATGTAAATAAATTTACTCCCCTTCATTTAATTGTAAAAGGAGTTAAAAAAATGAGTGTTATTGAAATTTTACTATTGGGTATTGGCTTATCCATGGATGCTTTTGCAGTAGCTATCTGTAAGGGTCTTGCAATGAGAAAGGTTAATATAAAGCAGTGTTTGACTATTGCTTTATTTTTCGGAGGCTTTCAGGCTATCATGCCATTTACCGGTTGGGCACTTGGTAGCACCTTCGCAAGCAAGATTACACGGATTGATCATTGGGTTGCCTTCATATTACTGGCATATATAGGCGGTAAGATGGTCGTAGAGGCAATTAAGGAGTGGAATGACGAGGACAAGGTAGATGAATTTGATCCCCCTCTTGATATAAAGGAGCTATTTATTCTTGCAATTGCAACAAGTATAGATGCTCTTGCCTGCGGTATTACATTTTCATTTTATGAAAATTTTAATATATTCAGAGCTATTGCTATTATTGGTTGTACTACTTTTTGTATTTCAACAGGTGGTGTATTTATGGGAAATATATTTGGTAGTAAGTACAAGTCAAAGGCAGAGCTTGTGGGAGGACTTATATTGGTTTTCCTTGGCATCAAGATTTTACTTGAACATACACTTGGCATTACATTTGGATTTTAGGAGGATTAAATGATGGCATTATTTTCTACAGTTCCTGGAGCACTTGTACTTCTTGTAGTAGGATTTGTTTTTCTTATAAAGGGTGCTGATTTTTTTGTTGAAGGCGCATCTTCAGTGGCAAAAAAGCTTCACATTCCAGCACTTATTATCGGTATGACAATTGTGGCAATGGGTACATCTCTTCCAGAGTGCTCAGTATCTATTACAGCGTCAATAACTAATAGTAACCAGCTTGCAATAGGAAATGTTGTAGGTTCAAATATTTTCAATCTTATGATAGTGCTTGGTTTTAGCGCACTTTTTTCAAAGCTTGAAGTTAGCGCAACGACTATGAAAAAGGATTTTCCATTTTCAATAATTTGTGCAGTTATTTTAATGGTGTTGGGGCTTATTGGATATTCGTTGGGTCATGTAGATGGTATTATTTTGCTTGTGCTTTTCATAGTCTTTTTGGTAGATATGATTAGATGTGCCCTGAAGGCTAGAAAAGCAGGTCAGGATGCAGAAACATCTGTGGAAGTTTTAGATGACAGTGACATTGTTGATATTTCAATGACCAGATGCATTATCTATATTATAGGTGGTATTGTCGCTATCAAGTTTGGTGGTGACTGGGTTGTAAATTCATGCACTACCCTAGCTCTTGCTTTTGGTATGTCAGAGACTTTGATTGGTCTTACAATTGTTGCTTTGGGTACATCTTTGCCTGAGCTTGCTACCTCGGTGGTTGCGGCCAGAAAAAATGAGCTTGATATGGCTATTGGTAATGTTATAGGCTCAAATATTTTTAATATTTTGATGGTGCTTGGTGTTGCAGCTGCCATATCTCCTATTTCATTTATGACAGTTAATGCTATTGATATTGTGGTGCTTTTGGTATTTTCAGCTATTGTATGGATTATGTGTTATAAGAAGAAGTACCTTTCTAAGAAAGATGGCATAATAATGATTGTTCTTTATGTGATATATCTGGTATATCTTATTATCAGAGACGGTGGTCTTGCCTAAAAGGTGGAAATATCCACATTTATGTGATAAAATCAAGTAGTTTTCAAAGTTATTGTGGATAACTGGAGGTAATGCAATGGGATTTTTTAATGAACTATCAGACAGCATTGTTAATACTACAAAGGACTTAGGTAAAATGGCTCAGAACGCCACTGATGCTACCAAATTATCATATGATAAAAAGGTAAAAGAGGGAGAGCTTTCAAAACTGTACGAAAAGTTGGGCCGTAAATACTACGAGGAACACAAAGACGAGGAATCAGAAGAGATTCAGGCTATTACGGAAACAATTAACAAAATTCAGGAATTATCAAATGATATTCTTGACAAAAAAGGAGCAAAGGCCTGTCCTAAGTGTGGTGCATTGGTTAAAGGTGAAGCTGCTTTTTGTAGTAATTGTGGAACAAAGCTTGGAGATTTTTTCGAAGAATAATTATTTAGGAGCATTTAGATGAGCAACAAGGGCAAATTTTACATGACAACAGCCATAGCTTACACATCAGGTAAGCCTCATATTGGCAATACTTATGAGATTATATTGGCAGATGCTATCGCAAGATATAAGCGTGCTGAGGGCTATGACGTATACTTTCAGACTGGTACAGATGAGCATGGCCAGAAGATTCAGGAAAAAGCAGAGGCAGCAGGTGTGACACCAAAGCAATTCGTTGATTCTGTATCTGACCAGGTAAAGGATATCTGGGCTATGGTTAACTCTTCTCACGACAATTTTGTTCGTACAACAGATGCAGATCATGAGAAGTGCGTACAAAAGATTTTTAAAAAGCTCTATGACCAGGGTGATATATATAAGGGTGCTTATGAGGGTCTTTACTGTACACCTTGTGAGTCATTTTGGACTGAGTCACAGCTTGTAGATGGCAAGTGCCCTGATTGTGGTCGTGAAGTGCAGCCAGCAAAGGAAGAGGCTTACTTTTTCAAGATGAGCAAGTATGCTGATAGACTTATTGAGCATATCAATACTCATCCAGAGTTTATACAGCCAGTATCCCGTAAGAATGAGATGATGAATAATTTCCTTCTTCCAGGATTGCAGGATTTGTGTGTATCTCGTACATCCTTCAGCTGGGGCATTCCAGTTGATTTTGACGATAAGCACGTTGTATATGTTTGGCTTGATGCTCTTACCAACTATATTACCAAGATTGGTTATGATCCAGATGGTTCATCTGATTTATTTAAAAAGAACTGGCCAGCAGACCTTCATTTGATAGGTAAGGATATAGTTCGTTTCCATACTATTTATTGGCCTATCTTTTTGATGGCACTTGATTTACCTTTGCCAAAGCAGGTGTTTGGTCACCCATGGCTTTTACAGGGTGGCGATAAGATGTCCAAGTCAAAGGGCAACGTTATTTATGCTGATGACATGGTTCGTCTTTTTGGCGTAGATGCTACACGTTATTTCGTGCTTCATGAAATGCCATTTGAAAATGATGGAATTATCACATGGGAGCTAGTTATAGAGCGTTTCAATTCGGACTTGGCTAATATACTTGGCAATCTGGTTAATAGAACAGTATCCATGTCTAACAAATATTTTGGCGGCATTGTTAAGTCAACAGGCGTTACAGCAGGTCCTGATTCAGCTATAGTTATTGATGGCAAGCCAGAGCGCACTTCTGCTGAGATTGATGCAGATCTTAAGTCAGTGGTTACTGCTACAAGAGATGCTGTAGCAGACAAGATGTCTACACTTCACGTTGCAGATGCTATTACTGAGGTTTTTGGACTTTTCCGTCGTTGCAACAAGTATATCGATGAGACTGCTCCATGGACACTTGCCAAGGACGAGGCTTTATCTGACAGATTGTCAGAGGTTCTTTACAATCTTGTAGAGTCTATCACCATAGGTGCTTCTCTTCTGCATCCATTTTTACCAGAGACAGCAGAAAAGATCGTAGCTCAGCTTAGTACATCTCTTCGTGATTTTGATGACTTGGATAAATTTGGTCTTTATACATCAGGTAGCAAGGTAACTGAGACACCAGAGATACTTTTTGGTCGTCTTAAGGTTGAGGATGTAATGCCAGAGGTAGAGAAAATTCAGGCTGCTCAGAAGGCAGAGTTTGAGGCAGAGCAGGTAAAGCTTGGTCTTGCTCCTGAGGCTCCAGCTGAGGAAGAGTCAGAGGTAATCGATATTGAGCCAAAGGCAGAGATAGAATTTGATGACTTTATGAAGATGCAGTTCCAGGTAGGTGAGATTATTGCTTGCGAGGCTGTAGAGAAGTCTAAAAAGCTCCTTTGCTCACAGGTTAAGATTGGTTCACAGGTTAAGCAGATTGTATCCGGCATTAGAAAATATTATTCTCCAGAGGAGATGGTAGGCAAGAAGGTTATGGTTCTTGTTAATCTTAAGCCAGCCAAGCTTGCTGGTGTTCTTTCAGAGGGAATGTTGCTTTGTGCTGAGGATGCTGAGGGCAATTTGGCACTTATGACACCAGAGAAGAAGATGCCATCAGGCGCGGAGATTTGTTAGAGTATGATATATGAGACACATGCTCATTATGATGATAAGAAGTTCGATGCTGACCGTGTCGAGCTTCTTTCTCATTTATTGAGGGAAAATAACATAGGAACAATTGTCAATGTAGGAGCTTCCATGGAGTCATCTAAGACTTCCATAGAGCTGGCAGAAGCCTATAATAATGTATATGCAGCAATTGGTGTACATCCGGAGGATGTATATGAAATGACAGATGCTGATATAGACTGGTTATATAAAAATGCCAGCCACGAAAAGGTTGTAGCTATAGGCGAAATCGGATTGGATTACTACTGGTGCAAGGAGGATGATAAGCGCCAGTTACAGAAGAAATGGTTTGTTACACAGCTTGACTTAGCGAAACAAGTGGGACTTCCTGTAATAATTCACTCAAGAGACGCCTGTGAAGATACTTTAGACACAATTAAGGCTTACAATACAAATGTAATTCCAGGCATTATTCACTGCTTTTCTTATACCAAAGAAATAGCCAGGGAATATATCAAGATGGGCTGGTATATAGGTGTAGGTGGAGTTGTCACCTTTAAAAATGGTAAAAAGCTGGTTGAAACTGTGGCAGACATACCACTTGAGAGAATTGTTTTGGAGACTGATTGTCCCTATATGGCACCAGAACCTCATAGAGGTCAGCGCAATTCCTCCATATTTTTATCACATGTAGTTGATAAAATTGCTGAAATTAAGGGTGTGACAGCTGAAGAGGTAGAACGTGTCACCTATGAGAACGCATTAAATATATATACAAAGAGCAGAAGGAAATAAAATGGCATATTTAAGTAATCCTATATATACCAAGGCAGTGCTTGAAGCTCATGGCTTCAGCTTTCAGAAAAAATATGGACAGAACTTTCTTATAAATGAGGGAGTTTTGGATAATATTATTGATGCAGCTGGTATCACAAAAGATGATTTTGTTTTAGAGATTGGTCCAGGTATTGGCACTATGACTCAGCGCCTTTGCGAGGAAGCCAGAGAGGTTGTGGCTGTAGAAATTGATAAGACACTTATCCCTATTTTGGATGATACCTTATCTACCTATAAAAATTGGACTGTTATTAACGAAGATATTTTAAAGGTAGATATAAAAAAGCTTGCGGATGAAAAAAATAATGGAAGGCCTATAAAGGTAGTGGCAAATTTGCCTTATTATATCACAACACCTATTATTATGGGGCTTTTTGAGAGTCATGTGCCTCTGGAGTCTATAACAATTATGGTTCAAAAGGAAGTGGCTGACAGAATGAATGAAGGACCTGGCTCAAAAGAGTATGGTGCTTTGTCTCTTGCAGTGCAATATTATTCCCTTCCAGAAGTGGTCTGCGTGGTGCCACCAAGCTGTTTTATGCCGCAGCCAAAAGTGGAAAGTACAGTCATTACTTTGAAGTGCCATGACAAGCCACCTGTAGAATGCGATGAGAAGCTGCTTTTTAAAATAATTAGAGCATCTTTTAACCAGAGAAGAAAGACTTTACAAAATGGTCTTACTAATGGTACTGAATTTACAAAGGAGCAGGTGGCAGCTGCTATTGAGCAGGCTGGTTACTCTCCTACCATACGTGGTGAAGTATTATCTTTAGAGCAGTTTGCAGACTTGACCAATATATTGTCTGAAATGAAATAATTTTCCGGAGTTTTATGGAAGTAAAGACCTACAACGACAAAGTGCAGCAGGCACTTGCACAGATACAACTGAATAGAGGAAAAAATTCAGATCAGGTCTTAATGGCGTGTGATGTATTAGAACAATACGGTAGGGCTCACAATGACGATGCCTTGTTGGGTTATGCATATTTTTCCAGAGGCGAAACATACTATTTGTTAAATGATGCCAACCATTTTTACAGTGAAATGATAAGGGCTCTTGCGCCCTTAGAAAATGTACATGAGTGGGGATATTTGGCTATAGCAAATAATATGCTTGGCATCGCTTCTTTAAACAGGGGCAACGCACCCTACGCTTTGGATTATTACATAAAGGCAATAACTATTTGTCAAAAATATTCGTTGCCAGATATTGAGTGGATTATTCATTTAAATCTTGGTTCCTTGTATCTTAATATTGATGAACACCAAAAGGCAATCAACCATATAGAGACCTGCCTTTCTTATGTTAAAAATCACAAGGACATTGATAATTATATCGAAAGCCTTACATCAATATATTTGGGACTTGGACGAGCTTATCTTAAGCTCGATTATCAGAATAAGGCTCTTGAAATAGAAAAAAAGCTTAAGAATACCTGTCTTCCATTTCTTCAGGAAATAGATAAACTGGTAATTTATTGCTATTTTGCAAGACTTCACAATTATATTGAGGAAAATGAAGCTAGAGATTATTGGATTCAACTGATTAACAGCAAAATCACTACAAAAATGCCTGTAATGGACGTTTTTGATGATTTTTATGAATATTTAGATATGCTGCTTCAGATAGAAAAGTACGATGATTTCTTTATTACCTATGAGCTTTTGGATGATTTAACCAAAAAGACAACTATTAAAAATCTGGAGCGCAAGCTGCTTACTTTAAAAATAAGATATTTTCGTCGTACTGGTCAGCTGGAGGAGTATAAAAAATCATCAGTTTTGTATTTTGAATTTTCCGAATTTATGGAAAAAGAGAATCAGCTTATGGTTTCTAACATGATCGTAATGCGCAATTCGTATATGGAGCTTACACAGATTAACCAAAAAGTAGAGCAACAGAATACATATTTGCAAAAACGTTCAGAGACAGATCCACTAACTGGGATGTATAATAGGCTGAAACTTAATGAGTATAGTGAAAAAGCTTTCCATAAAGCTCAAAATAACAAAACCTCTTTTGCAATCGAGATTTTTGATATCGATTTCTTCAAGCAATATAATGATAACTATGGTCATCAAAAGGGTGATGATTGTATCAGGTTTATAGCACAGACAGTTATAGATTTTGTAAATCGTGAAGGCCTGTTTGCTGCCAGATATGGTGGTGACGAATTTATTGTTATATATGAGGGCTTGAAAAAGGATGAAGTAGAGGATTTGGTAAAAAGGCTTCGAGAGCTTATTTATAATGCAAATATAGAGCATGATTTTTCTCTAACAGATAAGAGAGTGACTTTATCTCAGGGTGTATGTTATGGTATTCCAAATTCCGGTCAGAGTCTGTACGATTTTCTGCAGCTGGCAGATAAAATGCTCTATGAAGTAAAGCAGAAAAATAGAAATGACTATATGATAGTAAGTTTAAACGACTAATTTAGTGCATCAGTAGGTGAATCAGATGAAAATAGTAAAGAAAATTTTTATAGATGATATTAAAAGCTTAGCAAAGAATTTTTTTGCTCTTGTAATAGCTATAGCTATATGCTTTCTTCCAGCCTTATATGCTTGGTTTAATATTTATTCCAACTGGGATCCATATGGTAATACTGGAGCATTAAAGCTTGCAGCAGTATCTCTTGACGAGGGTTACACTGATGAAGATGGCGAGTATTACAATCAAGGTGATACTATTATAGACAATCTTCATGAGAATACTTCCGTAGATTGGCAATTTGTAGATACGGAAAAAGAGGCTGTAGATGGAGTAAATAGCGGTGAGTATTATGCAGCAGTAGTTATCTCCAAAGAATTTTCTTACAATATGTACAACGTCTTCAGTGAAGATCCAGAAAAGCCTACCCTTATTTTTTATGAAAATCAAAAGAAGAATCCTGTAGCAACAAAAATATCTGATACAGTTGTTTCTACCTTGCAGAATAATATTAATGCGGCTTTTATAGAGGTAGTTTTCAGTCAGGTGTTCGAGACTGTGGGAGTAACATATGAGTCTATGGATGATGACAATGACATTTCAGGAATTGTTACTAATCTAAAAAATCTTCACAGTAATTTGTCTGCTTATGAAAAGAGTATACAAGAGATAATTGCATCAAATGCAATTCTTGTGGCAAATCTGCAGGATGCTAAGACAGATTCAGATAATTTAACTACTGAGACTGCAGACAGTGCAGCGGCATTACAGGAGACTTCAGACCAAATCGCTAAGTCACAAACTACACTTAGCAGCTATAATGCTCATGTAAATGAGACAATAAATGAGGTTCAGAAAAGGTTAAGCAATGCACAAACTCTTTTGTCACAGGCTACACTAGCTAATGATGCGGCAACTATGGAAAATGCATTAAATCAGGTATGTCAACAAATTGTGGCAATAGAGCAGCTGCTTAATTCTACCAACGAAAACTGGTCTACGATACAGAGCTTTTTGAATATACTCAGTGGCATTCAGTCTTCAGATATTATTAAGCTTTCGGAAAGTGAGATGAAGGATCTCATTGCCATAACCAGTAATACAATATCAAAGGCTCAGCAACAGTTAAATGGGGAAGTTATCCCAGAGGTTAATTCTTCCATTGATAGCCTTGAGGTTGTTGTAGAAAATGCCAATAACACTATGACATCCTTAAGTACTACTTTTGGGTATACTTCTACAATGATTGATTCATTGGTAAATACAGTTAATGCTTCAGATACCAGCTTGGAGCAGACAGCAGATGCTCTTAGTTATATTAATAATCGTCTCCAGGAGACAATCGATGCTGTAGATGGTCTTACCATGGATGAGAGTATGGAAGCCATTATCAATAATCTGTCCAATAATTCTGAGGCTTATGGCAAGTTTTTCTCAGAGCCGGTTGAGATAGAGACAGAGGCTGTATACCCTATAGAAAACTATGGCTCAGCAGTTGCACCCTTTTACACCACTCTTGCTATTTGGGTAGGAGCTCTTATTCTTACCGCTATTGTAAAAGTACATCCAGATAAGAAAAAATATGAGGGTGCTACGGATGTGCAGCTTTTCTTTGGTCGCTATGCTCTTTACTGGGTAATGGCCCAATTCCAGGCGATAGTTATTGTATTTGGTGATATTGCTATTTTAGGTATACAGTGCTTGCATCAAGGAGCTTTTCTTTTTGCAGCATCAGTGACAGCTACGGTATTTTCACTTCTTATCTACTCTCTTGTTGTTACATGGGGAGATGTGGGAAAAGCAATTTCCGTTGTTATTGTCGTTATTCAGATTGCAGGAAGTTCTGGTACCTATCCTATTGAGCTTTTGCCAGAATTTTTCCAGAAGGTATACATATTCTTCCCATTCCCATACGCTATAAATGCTATGCGTGAGGCTATATGCGGATTCTATGAAATGGATTATGCAATATATTTGTTAGAGATTTCAGCATTTATCTTAGTTGGGCTTCTTATTGGTATTTTACTTAAGGTTCCATTTACAGAAATTAACCACTATATGGAAGAGCGAATGGAAGAAACAGAGATGATGTAAGGTCAAAGGCAGGAGTAGTATGACAAAACACGAAGAGATGATAGAGCAGTTTATTGATTATCAAAAACAGCTTCATGAGAAAAATCAAAAGAAAATTCAAGTTGGTATGAAGGTTAATATTTTTCTGCCACTAGTATTTCTTATTATCAGCTTTATAACAAATGGTTCAAAGCTTATATTTTTGATTCTTTGGATTGTGTCATTGTTTGGTATAGCTTTTTATCTGCTCTATGTGGAGTTCACAGATTTCAAGATGCAGGAAAAAATGCGTGAATTTGGACTTTTAGATGAAGATGCAGAAGCGGAATCCCTTATAGGAGCAGGTATTACTGACACAATTGATGGCTTGAAGGAAATCAAAAATCTGGAAGTTTTTGATGATATCAAAGAACTTAAACAAGAAATAGACAAGGGAATTGAAAAAAAGAAAGAGACTTTAGCTAGCAAGAAGGAATTTTTTCTTGAAAAAATAGGAGCAGATCCCCTTTGTATAGAAGAAAAATCAGATAATGATGAAACTGAGAAAGGAGGCAATGAAAATGATTAATGTATTTAAGTTGATTGCTTCCGATATCAAGCGACTCTCAGTAAATGTAGTAGCTATGGTTGTAATTATAGGTCTTTCAGTTTTGCCTTGTCTTTATGCCTGGTTCAATATTATTTCCAACTGGGATCCATATGGAGAAAGCTCTACATGTAATTTGCAGGTAGCCGTTGCCAGTGACGATGAAGGTATTGTTCTTGGAGGCATGGAGCTCAATATTGGTGACAAGATTATAGAAAATCTTAAGGGCAACAAGACCATAGGCTGGGTTTTTACAGATACAACTGAGGAAGCTGTGAATGGAGTTCATTCGGGTGACTACTATGCCGCCCTTACCATAGAGCCTGAGTTTTCTGCAAATCTGGTCAGCTTTTTAGGTGGAGATATTACCAATCCTAAGATAACTTACTATGAAAATGAAAAGAAAAACGCCATTGCTCCAAAGATTACCAGTAAGGTAAAAACAGCTATTCAAAAACAGGTAGATGCGGCATTTATCAGTACTATTACTGAGGTTTTGCTTAATTCCAGCGAGGCTCTAGTGTCACTTGATGAAAATGGTAATTTGACATCAGCTACTCAGGAAAAGTTAAAAACCTTAGATAACGATATGAAGGTGGTAGTAAAGCTTCTCGACTCTTACTTAACATTATTGGACTCAGCAGATGAGCTTATGTCATCTACAGAAGCAGCAGCTGAAGCTGCGGAGGCTACAATGAATAGCGCAGAGTCAATGATGGAAGGCTCTGAAGCGGCTGTATCAGCCTTATCATCTACTATAGATACGACCTCTACCCTGGTTAATTCTACCTTGGATTCTTCTATGACTACTATAGAGACTGCCAATGACACTGTTACTTCTATGACTAATTCTTTTAATAGCTATGCAAAAAAGGTTAGCACAGCACTTTCAGGAGTTATTGGTTCTTATATGCCTAGCGAGGATCAAACAAATGGTGCTATTCAAGATTATTTAAATAATCAGGGAGTGGATCAATCAAGTACTGATAATCTTATTGCATCCCTGAAGACTCTTCAGGCAGCTGCAGAAAAAATGAATACAGATGCAAGCTCTATTAATAGTCAGGTGACATCAGGCCTTGATGCCTGCACCAGCAGTATCAGAGCTAGACAGGAAGAATACAATAATACTGTTAAGCCTCAGTTGAAAAAGACATCTCAAGCGGCCAATAAAGCAATAGAACAGACCAAGGCCCTGCTCAATTATGATACATCGAGCCTTGATCAGGTTATAAAGAGTCTAGATAATTATCCTAATATGATGGCCTTGTCAAAGAAGTCTCTGCAGGATGCAAGAAATGAGGCTGCTTCTATGGAAAGCAAGCTTGCCATTATGACAGGCAATTTTGATTCCATGACCGGTACAGAGCAATCAGATATTGTGTCTACCATACTTGGTATGGATACAGAGTTTTTAGCAGATTTTATTTCCAGCCCAGTTAATCTGGATGAGGAATATATATATCCTGTAGATTACAATGGTTCTGCTACTGCCCCATTCTATATGGTTTTATCTATATGGGTTGGTGCCCTTATTATGTCTACTATTCTTAAGACAAAGGTTAAAAATACTAGCGAGTTTACTAATCTTAAGAATTGGCAGTCCTTTGTCGGCAGATATTTTACAACATTTGTTATTGGTCAGATACAGACTCTTATTACAGTAGTTGGAGCCTTGCTTTATGTAGGTATTCAGTGTAAGCATCCATTTTTGCTTTGGGTTGCTTGTGCATGGACATCCTTTGTATTCTCCTTCCTGCTTTATTCTTTCACCTATTCATTTGGCAATGTAGGTGAGGCTATATCAGTAGTACTTATGGTTATCCAGGTAGCTGGTTCAGGCGGAACCTTCCCTATTGAGGTGCTTCCAAAGGTATTTCAGTACATCTATTGTCTGATGCCATTTAAGTATTCTATGACTGCAGTTAGAGAATGTATTGCAGGCTTCTATGAGAATAATTATATAATTAATTTGGCATGTCTCTTGCCTTACGTAGCACTTGCAATATTTAATGGAGTTGTACTCTTTTATCCTATGTCAAAGCTTAATGCTCAGATAGAAAAGAGTAAGGAAAAATCAGGAATATTGATATAAAAATAAAAGGCAGGTTTCCTTTAGGAAAGCTGCCTTTTGTTTGCGTAAAATCAGGACCAAGAACTTGTTATACAAGACTATTTAAGTTTATTAGGTAAAGCTCTATATCAATTATCACCAAGATAAGCGTACAAATAATGGTCGAGATAGGTATTGTTAAGAATAATTTTGTCCTTCAAAAGACCTTCTCTTTCAAAACCAACTGTTTCTAGCATAGTAATGGAAGGAATGTTACTTGGCATAACTAAAGCCTCAACTCTGTGGATATTATTTTTGGTAATAACATGCTTTACAGTGAAATCAAGAGCTTCTGTGCAATATCCCTTTGATTGAAAACGTGGATCCATTTTATATCCTACGGTGCAGCAGGAATATATTGGTCTTGAAATATTGCGATAGCTTATTGTTCCTATGATAACAGAGGGATCGTTTTTTTCAAAAATCCAATAACGTATCAAGGAGCCCTTTAATATGTTGGAGTATTCAAATTCGAGAACATCCTCTTGATAAGCCAAGGTATAAAAATCATCACCAAGTATTGGCTCATATTTTTCAAAATACCCCTTGTTTCTTAGAAAAAAATCAAGAACTATAGGGGCATCCTCCTTATCTAATACCTTTAGATACAGTCTGTCTGTCGTTAGAGAAAATGGAAAACTATGACTCATTAATCAATACCTCTTAGATTAGTATTAGGAATAAATTGCTGTATTGCTGTTACGAAAGCCTTCATACAAGTAATATCTGGGGCTGAATAGATAGGGTTAATAACTGTATCACTATCCCGATAAGCCTGCAGATAGTATGCTTTTGCTCCTTTTAGCCACTGCCCTATTTCTATCATATCTTCCATGCTGTGACATTCCTTCATAACAGTGGTTCTAAATTCATAATCAATACCAGAACTCATAATTATTTTTACAGATTCTGAAATAATATCAATATCAAAATGAGGCATGCAGGCAATGGTATTGTATTTTAAAGGACATTGCTTGATATCCATGGCGATATAATCTATTAGATTATTTTCGATAAGAGAGGCAATCATGGAAGGGTTTGTGCCATTGGTATCTAGTTTCACCTTTAAACCCATGTCTTTTATTTTTTTAACAAAATCAGGTAAATCGGCTTGTAAAGTAGGCTCGCCACCTGTGATACATACCCCATCCAAAATCTTTTTTTTCTCAGTAAGGTGGATGAAGATTGCTTCTTCAGTAAAACGTGGAAAGGAATCAGGGTGAAGTACTAGGTCACCATTGTGACAGAAGGGACACCTAAAATTACATCCTCCCGTAAAAATGGTGGAAGCCACCAATCCTGGATAATCCAAAAGAGTAGTCTTTTGTAGGCCAAGTATTAACATAAAACAATTTCCTTTTAAATAAAAAAATGATAAGATAAAATCACTTAAAAGTGGGAATTTACCACACAATTTAGTATAGCAAAGAGAGAGGGGAAAATCTATGCTGTCAAAAGAAGAGAGAGAAGAAAAAAAGGTAGCAAAGCAGGTTGAAAAGGAAGAAAAAAAGAACCTGAAGATATACGAAAAATATATGGCTCATGCTTTGAAGGAGGCCAAGAAATCATATTCTATCAATGAGGTTCCTATTGGCTGTGTTATAGTCAAGGATGACAAGATAATAGCAACTGGCCATAATCGTAGAAATATAGACAAAAATGTACTGGCTCATGCAGAGATAGCAGCTATCAGGGAGGCTTGTAAGAAGACAGGTGATTGGCGCTTAGAGGGTTGCACCATGTATGTTACTTTAGAGCCATGCCAGATGTGTGCAGGAGCAATTGTCCAAGCAAGGATGGATAAGGTAGTCATAGGTGCCATGAACAAAAAGGCGGGCTGTGCAGGTTCAGTGCTTAATATACTTCAGATGGACCAGTTTAATCATCAGTGCGAAGTAGTAAGAGGCATCATGGAGGAGGAGTGTTCTACCATGATGAGCAAGTTCTTTGATGAGCTTAGAGAACAAAAAAGCCAGATAATATAGTCATTTTGTTGACAGACAGGGTCTTTATGTCATAGAATAAAGACTCCGAGCGGTCTGAATGGTCAGACAATGCTTATTATAAATATCACCAGGTGGCTGCCTTGGGAGTGTGTTGATACTTGGGTCCTGCGTAATGGGCGCCTGTGAATCGTGTCAGGGCAGGAATGCAGCAGCACTAAGCAGGAGAGCTCATCTGACGTGGGGGTGCCTGGGAGGAGCGCTTTCAGGGTGGCTACCTGGAGATATTTATATAAGCGGCTCGGTTTTTTCATAATAACGCACTTTAGTAGGGTAAAGTTATGGGAGCACAGGACAGAACAGAAAAAGTATTGAGAGATATGCATGTGCTTTTTTCTAAGGCACAGCCATATGAAGGAAGTAAACGCAATGTTATCGTTGATAAAAATGCAATGATGGACCTTTTGAAGGAGCTCAATTCCTGCATGTATGACATGATGGAGGAGCATGAGCTGACTGTTAAAAGTCGTGATAAAGCCAATCGAGAGGTACAAAAGCAGGGTGATGACATTATCTTTGATGCCACAAGAAAGGCTGAAGATATTTATGCAGCTTCCATTATGTACACGGATCATGCTATGGACAGCATCCAGGATATTATTAATGAGTCTAATGATCGAATAGCCAAGATATACGAGGATGCAGGTAAGCAGATAAAAGAAGAAGTTAAGAATATAAAGACCAATCAGTTAGAATTGAAAGGTCATCTTAATGATTTGATAGATACTCAAAAATACCTACGCCTTATCGATGAGGAAAATATTCGCATAGCTCGTGAAAAGGCTGAAGGCACAGAAGAGGAAATAGATGTACCTCAATATTCGGCTCCAGAGATTCGAGTTAATAAGGAGTATCTGGCTCAGGCAGGATATGCTATAGATGATGACGAACCACTTCCTTCACCTAAAGAAGAGATAGGAGTGTCTTCAGAGGATCTAGATGCTGAGTATTTTAACTGGCAGGAAGAGGGCAAGGAAGAGGATAAATCTGGTAAAAATGGACTGCTAAGCGGTCTTTTTGGTAAAAAACATTAAAAGGAGTGGACTACAATGAAGCTTTATGAAAACGGAGTGTATCTGGTAAATGGTCAGACTATTGTTGAAGATGGACATGATGCTGCAGCACAGATTTCATCTCTTACAGGACAAAGTATATCCAAGGAGGAAGCCCATAAGCAGACTATAGCTTATGGTATTTTGGAGAGTCACAATACATCTGGCAATATGGACAGGCTGCAGGTTAAGTTTGACAAGCTTATCAGCCATGATATTACTTTTGTAGGCATTATTCAGACTGCCAGAGCTTCAGGCCTGGAGAAATTTCCTATACCATACTGTCTTACTAATTGTCACAATTCACTTTGTGCAGTAGGTGGCACTATCAACGAAGATGACCACATGTTTGGTCTTTCTTGTGCAAAGAAGTATGGTGGCATATACGTTCCACCTCATCAGGCAGTTATCCACCAGTTTGCTCGTGAAATGATGGCCGGTGGCGGCAAGATGATACTTGGCTCTGATTCACACACTCGTTATGGTGCTCTTGGTACCATGGCTATGGGTGAAGGCGGCGGCGAGCTTGTTAAGCAGCTTCTTTCTCAGACTTACGATATCGCTATGCCAGGTATTGTAGGTGTTTATCTTACAGGTTCACCTCGCAAGGGTGTAGGCCCTCAGGATATAGCACTTGCTATTATAGGCCAGGTATTTGACAAGGGTTATGTTAAAAATAAAGTCATGGAGTTTGTTGGTCCAGGCGTAGCCAATCTTTCTATGGACTATCGTATTGGCGTTGATGTTATGACAACAGAGACAACTTGTCTGTCATCTATTTGGGTTACTGATGCTAAGACTGAGGAGTTTTATGAGATTCATGGTCGCAAGGAAGAGTATAAGCAGCTTGCACCAGGCCAGGTAGCTTATTATGATGGCATGATTGAGATTAATCTTGATGATATTAAGCCTATGATAGCTATGCCATTCCACCCATCCAACACATATACTATCGAGGAGCTTAATGCCAACCTTATGGATATTTTGGATGATGTTGAAAAGAGAGCACTTGTATCACTTGATGGCCAGGTTGATTTTACTCTCAAGGATAAGGTTAGAAACGGCAAGCTTTATGTAGACCAGGGAATTATCGCAGGCTGTGCAGGCGGTGGCTTTGAAAATATCTGTGATGCAGCAGACATTCTCAAGGGTGCCAGCATAGGTCCTGATGAGTTTACTCTTTCAGTTTATCCTGCATCTACTCCTATATACATGGAGCTTGTTAAAAATGGTGCAGCAGCCACACTTATGCAGACAGGAGCTATTATCAAGACAGCCTTCTGTGGACCATGCTTTGGTGCAGGCGATACACCTTCCAATAATGGATTTTCTATTCGTCATTCTACGCGTAACTTCCCTAATAGAGAGGGTTCTAAGCTTCAGAATGGCCAGATAGCTTCAGTTGCTCTTATGGATGCCCGTTCTATTGCAGCAACAGCAGCTAACAAGGGCTATCTTACCGCAGCTACTGATTTTGATGGGGAGTTTATTAAGCCAAAGTATTATTTTAATGGTGAGATTTATAAGAACAGAGTATTTGATTCTCACGGCGTAGCTGAGCCTGAGACCGAGATTCATTTTGGTCCAAATATCAAGGATTGGCCAGCTATGAGTCCACTTCCAGAGAATTTATTCCTTCAGGTGGTTTCAGAGATTCATGATCCTGTAACTACTACAGATGAGCTGATTCCATCAGGTGAGACATCATCTTACCGCTCTAATCCTCTTGGACTGGCAGAATTTACATTGTCTCGTAAGGATCCAGAGTATGTAGGCAGAGCTAAGCATATCCAGGCAGCTCAGAAGGCTCTTGAAGCTGGAGAGTGCGCAGGATCTGCAGTGCCAGAGCTCAAGGTAGCTGTACACAAGGTTAAAGAGACTTACCCAGAAGTTAACCATTCTAATTTTGGAGTTGGTTCTACAATATTTGCAGTTAAGCCAGGTGATGGTTCTGCTCGTGAGCAGGCTGCTTCATGCCAGAAGGTATTAGGTGGATGGGCTAATATTGCTCATGAGTATGCTACAAAGAGATATCGTTCTAACCTGATTAACTGGGGTATGTTGCCATTTGTCATTGAAAAGGGCGACCTGCCATTTACCAATCTTGATTTTATCTTTATTCCAAAGATAAGAGATGCTGTAATTAACAAGGCTGATGTGATTAAAGCATATGTGGTAAAAGAGGATGGTTTAAAGGAGTTTGACATGACTCTTGGAGATTTAACTGATGCAGAGAGGGAGATTATTCTTAAAGGCTGTTTAATAAATTACAACAGAGTATAAGAAAGGAGCCTCTTATGGAAAAAGATGACTTCGAGCAGAAAGGAAAAATTTTTAAATTAAAGCTTAAAAACATTGTAATTGCTGCATGTATAGTTATTTTGTTTTACTTTATTGTGCAGCGATTCAGTGGTGTTAAGGATTATTTTGGAACAGCCTGGATAGTTATACAGCCTATTTTTATAGGTTTTGTTATGGCTTTTCTTATGAATCCTATAATGCAGTTTTTTGAGAAACACTTAAAGAAGCCGCTTGGAGAATTATGTAAAAAGGAAGCTACTGCAGATAAAGCTAATCGCGTTATCTCCGCGATTTTGGCACTGGTTTTTTTAGTAGGATTGGTAGTTCTATTTTTTGCTACAGCTGTTCCAGCCCTTATTGATGCCATTGTATATCTGGTCAACAATATAGATGAGCAGATAGCAGGCGTTCTTGATTGGGTCAATGATATAACTGGTGGCAGATATGCCAAGAGTTTGGCCAACGCCAAGGAGCAGAATATTGATGGATTAATCAAAAATGCTACAGATTTTATCACTCCATATCTCAACGTGGATCAGGATGAGATTTTAGGTAAGGTAACAAGCAGTGTATACAGCATAGTCAAGCTTATCATCAATTTGCTTATTGGAATGTTTGTATCAGTTTATGTACTTATAGACAAAGAGCATTTCAAGGGACAGGCAAAAAAGATGGTTTGTGGCTTGCTTAAGCCACATTATGCCAATATTGTTTTGGATGTAACCAGAAAATCTGCTGAGATTTTTTATGGTTTCATTATAGGAAAAATTATTGATTCCATTATTATTGGTATTTTGTGTTACATTGGATGCCTTATTATGCATATGCCATATGCAATACTTGTATCTGTAATAGTAGGTGTTACTAATGTAATACCAGTATTTGGTCCATATATTGGAGCTGTGCCTACTGTCATAATTATTTTCCTTACAGAGCCAATGCAGGGTATATATTTCCTTATTTTTGTCCTTATATTGCAGCAGTTTGATGGCAATTGGCTTGGACCAAAGATATTGGGAGATTCCACCGGTATATCTTCCTTCTGGGTTGTATTTGCCGTAGTAGTAGGCGGAGGATTGTTTGGTGTTGCTGGTATGATTATCGGTGTTCCAGTTATGGCGGTTATCTATTATTTGATAAGCCGTTTTTCAAATTATCTGGTGCACAGAAGGAATTTGTCAGAGCAAACAGCTGAATATATTAACATGGATAAAATAGACGAAGATACTAATACTCTTGTGATGCGAACAGAAGAAGAAAAGGCAGAGCGAATTAGTAAGGCAAAGTTGCACTTATTTGTAAAAAAGAAAAAATAAGAATGAGAACCGGGCATTATTTGCTCGGTTTTCTTTTTTGAGTGAAGCAACAAGGGGAGTTAAATATAGATATCGCATCTAGTCATAATTGGCATGGAACTAAAAAGGATTGTGCCTTTATTTCAGATGGGTCTTATGATAAAATTTCAATAAGTCTAAATGGATATATTTGGAGAAAAATCGTGGAAAAATTTGAATATAAATCAAAAATAGATGAGATAAAGGATCTTATCGAGGATAAAAAATTTACAGATGCGCTGGAGCTTGCAGACAGTATAAATTGGCGCAAAATTCGTAATATAAATGAACTTGTAGTAGGTAGTGATGCATATGAAGCTGTTGGCAAAAATGAAGAAGCCCGCGATTTGCTTTTACTTGCTCATGAGAGATCACCTATAGGAAGGACCATTCTCTATAAGCTTTGCATGATATCACTGAAGCTCAAGGACATTGAGGCTGCAGAGGACTATTATGAGGATTTTGTTCAAGTAGCACCACATGATAGTCAAAAATACATTCTTAAGTACAATATAGGTCTTGCCAAGGGCGAGGATACTGCGTCTCTTATCAAAATTTTGGAAGACCTAAAGGATCAGGATTTTTTAGAGGAGTGGGCATATGAGTTGGCTTATTTATACCACAAGGTTAATAAGGCAGATAAATGTGTCAACCTTTGTGATGAGATAATCCTTTGGTTTGGAGACGGCCCTGTCGTTGAGAGGGCATTGGAATTAAAAATGCTTTATCAGCCTCTTGATCCAGCTCAAGAGGATATTTATCGTCACATTCAACAGAAGCGGGATGGCATTACAGAGATTACGGCAGGAGAGCAGTTAAAGTCAGGGGAGATAGTGTCCCATACTATTGCTATTCCTCCAGTTGACCTTACTTCTGAGCGTTTTAACACAGTCAATCTTCAGGTAGAGATTAAGAAAAATATCGACGAAATCATGAAGGCTACTGAGGCGGGTGAAGTTAATGAAAATATAGACGCCATCAAAAGCCTGGTGGAAGAAATACCTTATTTGCAGGTTGAAGAAGAGCCTGCTTTAGAAGAGGATGAACATTTTTCTGTTAATGAAACATTTAATTCATACCTCAAAGAAGGTGATGACGGCCAATTAAGCCTTCTACTGCCAGATGAAAAGGGGCAGCAGGAAGAACAGGTAGAAGGTCAAATGACTATTGATGATGTTCTTGCTGAGTGGGAAAAGACAAAGCGAGCAGCAGAAGCTGCCATGCAGGAGGCAAAGGAAAAGGAGCTTGAGGCAGCCAGATCAAAGGCTCTTAGAGAGGCAAACAGTGTTCTTAATCGTTTAGAGGATGCTATGAGCAAGCTGGGTACAGGTGTTGTCATTGCAAAGGATATGGCTGATACCACAAGAGCAGAAGAAGCTGGCGCTTTTTCTATTCCAAAGCTTAATGTAGATGGTACAGAGAATGGTACATTGGATATACCGGTGATAAAGAGTGAAGAGACTTTGCCTACAGGCTTGGAGCCGGATGATATATCAGACAATATAGTTCACATGGATGAACAAAATGAGGATGCATCAAATTGGCAGCCACAATTATTGGACGAGAAAAAGGAGAGCGACACAGTGGATTTCAAAGAGGCATCTCAGATAATTGCCAATGTCAACAAACAATTACAGGATGAGATAGACAGGCTCACAAGTGATATTGTTGCAGAGGTTCAGCTTCCAGTAGACGAAGAGGTGGTAGAAGAACCGATGGATCCAGAGCAGCCTGTAGAAGATGATTTTGATATTGAGATTGATGATATAGAGTTACCTACCATTCAGTTACCGGATGGTTTGTTTGAGGATGACGAGTTAGTAGCAGAGCCTGAAATCAGTGATACTCAAGATATTGCTGTTCAGGAAGTAGTTTTAGAGGAAGAGCCTCAGCCTGTTATTGATACCTCTCTTCCTATTGTTTCTCAAGATGTTATTGAGCCAGATGAGATGGCAGAGCTTGTTGATGAAAAAGTCCTTTCTAATGTCATAGCAGACGAGGTTCCATCAATTAAGCTTGATAACGAGGATTTTAAAACATTTTCATATTTTTTGCCTATAAATGGTATGAAGGCCAATATAACACAGGCTCTTGCTGGTGCAGCAGAGCATCTTAATAATCCTTCATCTCAAGGTGGCAATATATGTATAGTTGGTGAGCCAGGTTCAGGCAAGACTCAGATGGCAACCAATTTAATTAGGGTATTGCAAAAGAAAACAGGCAAACCAACTGGTGGTGTAGGCAATATAAACGGAGCTCGTCTCAATGAAAAGGATGTCCAAAAGCTTTATGAGCGTATACAGGGAGGATGTCTAATTATAGAGTCTGCAGGCGATATCAATAAAGAGACAGCACTTACCTTGTCTCTTCTTATGGAGCACGATACAACCGGCACTATTATTATTATGGAGGATACAAAGCGAGGTATAGATAAGGCTCTTTCAAGGGATGCATCCTTTGCCAAGCGCTTTACTGAAAAAATTGTTATTCCTATTTTTTCTAATGATGAGCTTGTATCTTTTGCAAAAACATATGCTATAGAAGCGGGATGTACCATAGATGATATGGGCGTTCTTGCTTTATATAACAGAATCAATCTCATAGGTCGTTATGACCATGCTACCACTATTAGTGAGATAGCAGATATTATGGATGATGCCATTGACAAAGCCAGTCGAGGTGGTTTTTTCAACAAGAGAAAGTATGATAAAAATGGCAACATCATCTTAAAAGAGAAAGATTTTGAAAATTAGGCAGCTTGAATAGTTGGAAAATTATTAGCCTAACGCATTGACGTAAGGCGTATCTAACAAGATGCCAAATTTAAAAGAATTGAGGGGTTTTAATATGGGTAATTTTACTGATTTGGACGGATATCTTTTTGGCCAGGGCACTCATTATGATATTTATAAAAAGCTGGGGGCTCATGCAGGCAGGGAAGATGGCAAGGATGGCTTTTATTTTGATGTATGGGCACCACATGCCGCAAAAGTAGCGGTTATAGGTGAGTTCAATGCTTGGAATGAGACAAGTCATTTTATGACAAAGGTAGAGCCTGAAGGCTTGGGAGTATACGAACTTTTTATTCCTGAAGCAAAAGAAGGTCAATTATACAAGTATCTCATCTACACCGATGAGGGAGAGAAGTTATATAAAGCGG
Organism: bacterium; assembly: GCA_963649335.1. Lineage (GTDB taxonomy): Bacteria > Bacillota > Clostridia > Lachnospirales > Lachnospiraceae > Pseudobutyrivibrio. The sequence continues at coordinate 3,691 of CAVJHG010000013.1, read as the reverse complement.
ATCCATACGCATCATATGCCGAGCTGAGACCAGGTACAGCTTCTCGTCTCTATAAGAGTAGCTACAAATGGACAGATTCAGCTTGGCTTAAAAAGCGCTCAGAAGGCAATTTCTGGGAGCAGCCACTGGCTATATATGAAGTACATCCTGGTTCATGGAAAAGACATCCTCGCGAGGAAAATGACGGCTTTTATTCGTATAAGGAGTTGGCACATTCTTTAACTGAGTATGTAGAGGATATGGGCTATACTCACGTAGAGTTAATGGGTATATCAGAGTATCCATTTGACGGTTCCTGGGGATATCAGGTTACTGGCTACTATGCACCTACATCACGTTATGGTACGCCTGACGATTTTAGATATCTTATCAATTACCTGCATAAGCATGGTATAGGCGTTATTTTGGACTGGGTTCCAGCTCATTTTCCAAAGGATGCCCATGGCTTAGCAGATTTCGACGGACAACCATTGTACGAGTATTCAGATCCTCGGAAGGGAGAGCATCCTGACTGGGGCACCAAGATTTTTAATTATAGCAAAAATGAAGTTAAAAACTTTCTTATAGGCAGCGCTCTCCAGTGGGTGGAGGATTTCCATATTGATGGTTTGAGAGTTGACGCTGTGGCATCTATGCTTTATTTGGATTATGGTAAAGAAGCAGGACAGTGGGTGCCTAACATCCATGGTGGCAACGAGAACTTAGAAGCTATTGAGTTCTTCAAGCATATTAATACCCTTATCAGGGGGCGTAATACAGGGGCACTTATGATAGCCGAGGAATCCACAGCTTGGCCAAAGATTACAGGTGACGTGGAAGATGGAGGTCTCAATTTCTCATATAAGTGGAATATGGGATGGATGCATGATTTCCTTGACTACATGAAGCTGGATCCATATTTTAGAAAAGATAATCACAATAAGATGACCTTTGCAATGAGCTACAATGAGTCGGAAAGATATATACTTGTATTGTCTCATGATGAGGTTGTTCATCTTAAGTGCTCTATGCTTGGTAAAATGCCAGGCTTGGAAGAGGATAAATACAAAAATCTGATGGCGGGCTATGCTTTTATGATGGGCCATCCAGGCAAAAAGCTGTTGTTTATGGGCCAGGAGTTTGCACAGGGCCAGGAGTGGAGTGAGGCAAGAGAGCTGGACTGGTACGTGCTGGAGAACCCTAATCACCAGCATGTGCAAAATATGTTCCGTCAGCTTATGCATATTTATAGAAAATATCCTGCTATGTATCAACAGGATTTGTCATGGGCAGGTTTTGAGTGGATTAACGCTGACGATGCTTACAGAAGTATATTTAGCTTTGTAAGAAAATCAAAGGACAACAAAAATAATTTGCTTTTTGTAATTAACTTCACTCCAATGTCTTATGATGATTATCGAGTAGGTGTTTTAGCAAATAAAAAGCATAAGCTTTTATTAGACAGTCAGTCAGAGGAGTTTGGTGGATCAGGTAGTAACATTTCTGCTACTCTTACACCTGAGAAAAGTGAATGTGATCATAGAGAGTATTCAATTGGATTTTCTGTGGCACCATATCAGGTAGCAATTTTTACATACTAATAAATAAGGGCTGCTGTGCAGCCCTTTATTACTTTACTAGATATAATTTATGGAAGAATTTAAGATTATTCAAATACCAACACAAATTGAAGAAGATGAGACAGAAGATGATCGTCAAATTATAGAAGAGCAGGATGAGAAACCCCGGCACCCGCGAAGAAGAGGTGCTCTGGTAGTTCTTATTTTGCTTTTGTTTGTAATAATTGCACTTGTCGTAATTCGTACGATTACCTGTTACACTGATTTTGAGGTGCAAAATAGTTGGGAAAGACAGGATTCTGCTGAGTCAAAGTACATTTCTTTCAAGAATAACCTTTTAAAATACAGTTCTGATGGTGTTTTTTATACAAAATATAACGGGACGCTGATCTGGAATTATACATATGATATGATTTCTCCCGTCATAGATTCCTGTGGAGACTATGCAGTTATTTATGATAAAAATGGTAATGTAGTAGAACTTTTTTCACAGTCAGGTCATATTAATACCATTAAAACCACAGCACCAGTTGTCTCAGCGCAAATTGCATCAAAGGGAACTGTGGCCCTTTTATTGGAAGAAAAAGGCACTACCTATATTCAGCTGTATGACAGTGATGGTACTAACCTTGCGGCTGGTGAAATGCATCCTGTAAATGGCAATTACCCTATAGCCATAGCATTATCGGACGATGCAACAAGGCTATTGTTATCTTCAGTAAATATATCAGGAGGTATCGTATCGTCCGTATTGACTTTTTACGATTTTACTGATGAAGGAAAACAAAAAGAAGACAATATAATAGCTACATATACTTACGAAGACCTTCTCATTCCTGAGGTGGATTATGTAAAGGGTGGAAGGGCTCTGGCTATAGGGGATAGCAAAATTCTCATTTTTAACAACAATTCTACCGCCTCCTTATCCAAAGAGATAGACCTTACTGAATCAATGAAAAGTGTTTTTCATAACGATTCTTATATAGGATATGTGAGTGAAGTGGCCAATGAGGATGGAGAGTTGGTAAATCAGCTTAGTGTTTACAACTGGTATGGCTTTAGATGTACGGCAGTTGAGATAGATATAAGTTATTCTACCATCGAGCTATTAAGCAATAATGAGGTCTTATTTAATGACATTGGTGATGTAGCTATTTATAATTTACAAGGCTTTAAGAAGTTTTCTTATTCCTTTGAAGGAAATGTTTATAAAATAATTCCTGGAACTAATAGCAGGCGTTACATAGTGGTTGAAGAGAAAAAAACTGAGGAGATACATCTAAGATAATATGACAATAAATGCATTAGTGATAATTTTCTTAATACTAGCTTTGATTTGTGCTTTGAGTGGAGTCAATAAAGGCATGCTGCGCACAATATTTAGCCTTATAGCGTGGATATTGCTGCTCTGGTTTATCAATTACAGTAGTCCGCTGATTTCTGCATATATTGTCGATAATACTGCTATTCCTCAGACTATAGAAAGTCAAATTTCGGATAGTCTTAAGACCAAATATGATAATGCCGAGCTGAAGGAGGCTGGATCAGGTCAGGATAGAATATTACTTCTAATTCCATCAAATATAAAAAACGAGATTTCCGATACAATAGAAGACTCGGTTGACACTGTTATAGAGTTTGTTGCAAAGGAGCTTACCCAATCTGCTGTCAATGGACTTTCAGTAATACTAGCATTGGTAGTAGGATTTATTATTATAAAATTAATTGATCTTATACTAAAAGCTGTGACAAAAATACCAGGATTAAGTGCGGTGGATAGAGTATTGGGGTTAATAGTGGGCTTGATAAAAGGATTGCTTTTAATATGGCTCATTTTATTTATTGCAGATTGTTTTCCAGCAACGGCCTTAGGAAGCTATATTATTTCTAGTTGCCAGGACAATTCTGTACTTTTGTACTTATATGAAAATAATGGATTAAGCAATATCATAAAATTATAAATATTTTTAAAAAAGTTGTTGACACAGATAAATCCATTTGTTAATATACTATTCGCACCGCAAAAAGTGCTAGTGATTCTTTTCAAAAGAGAAATCAATGAAAAGAAAAAATAAATTAAAAAAGTTGTTGACAAACAGCTGAGCACATGATATTATATCAGAGTTGCTGCT
>CAVJHG010000012.1:0-63974 GCA_963649335.1 bacterium | reverse complement strand
GATTCCTCACAAGAGATCCACGTATGAAAGAGCGTAAGAAGTACGGTCTCAAAGCAGCTCGTCGCGCACCTCAGTTCTCTAAGAGATAAGAAATGCTGGGAGTTACAGCATTCAAAAAAGAGCCTGCAGATTTATCTGCAGGCTCTTTTTGTATGCAGCAATTTATTGCAAGACAAAAGATTACCGACATGAGCGAAGCGAAATGGAGCTTCGCCTTTTGTTCACAAATTATTCGTTGGTACTATCTTCCTTAATGGTGTAGAATATGGTTAAATACGATAATATTCTAGTTTGGGAAGGTGGCTGAATCCATGATTCTGGCTTTATCATTTTTATTTATCATACTTATGGCATTCTCTGTCAGCAGTATGATAAAGGTCTTGCAGGTTGAAAAGGGTGAAATATTTACAGTCCTTCATATGTTAGGGCTCACTATTTTCATAAGCTTTTTGCAGCTGCTCAATCTTCATAGTAAGAGCCCGGATTTCAGCTCTATATTGCTTAGTCTTTATATGGCATCATTGCTGTGGCTTTTTGCTTTTATGGCACGTTTTGTGCAGATATATACCCGTGTTTATAAGCACTTAAAGCTTATTAATATTTGCGTTCTTTCTGTTGGTGCCTTGGATACTGCTATTTTGTTGACTAACAGGCTTCATCATCTAGTATTTACCATAGAGCCATTGTCCCTGTGGGGAATTACTGCTTATACAGTGAGGCCTAGTGGCTTCTTTTATGGGCTGCATTTTGTTTTTGGCCTTATCATGGCCTTACTTGTTACATACCCTCTCGCATATTGTGTTTTTGGTTCTAAAAGTCTCTTTTCACGTAAAAAGTTCGCACCCATTTTCACAGCAGTGGCAGTGTCTTTTGCCGCTGCCATCTATGTGACTTTATATAATATACCTTTTGATGTGGGAGTTGTTTGTTATACAGTGGCTGTTAATGCCATGTGTTATCTTCATTACAAAGGTGTGCCTGCTTTGTTAAGAAATGAAGCTAGTCGCATGGTATTAAAGGAATCAGAAGTAGGTATTTTTGTATTTGACCCTGATTTTAATAGAATCTATATTAATGAGTATGGAAATTATATAGAGGAAATTTATGATATAAATGATGAGCTTGAAAGCAGTCTTAACAGGATTGCTGTTTCTGCAGATAATCACATACGTATTAATAAAGTAAGAATAAAAAGCGGTGAAGCCAGGAGGATTTTTGATGTAGGCTGCAGCAAGCTTATGGCGGATGAAAATTTGGCAGGCTACGTAATACAGTTTTTTGATGTAACTGAAGTGGTAACTGCACAGGATAAGTTTGTTTACAGCGTAACTCATGATGAGCTGACGGGACTGTTTAACAGTAGTTTCTTCTACAAAAATGTAAAGGAGTATATAAAAAATCATCCGGCAGACAGCTATGTTATGCTTGTCAGTGATATAAGAGGCTTCAAATTTTATAATGATATATTTGGCAGAGACAAGGGCAATCAGGTTCTTATTTTTATTGCTCAGCTCATGCTTGATAACTGTACGGAGAATTCTGTATATGGTAGAATTTCTGATGATGAGTTTGCTCTCTTTATGGATAAAAAATACTATGATGAGGACATGATTTCGTCCTATACAGACTCAATGAGGCGTGATTTTGGTAATTCACAGTACAGAATCAATATTAATATAGGTGTATACGATGTTTATAATGCATCTGAAAATGTAGAGGCTATGTGTGATAAGGCTAAGCTTGCTATTTCTCATATAAAAGATGATTTTAGTAAAATGCTTGCTCACTATGAATCTTACATGGCAGATGAAATAATAGAGAAGCAGTGGATTATAGAGGAATTGGATGAGGCTATAAAAGATGGGCAGATATGTATATATCTGCAACCCCAAGTAGAGGTGGCTTCTGGTAAATGGCTGGGTGCCGAGGCTCTGGTCCGTTGGATACATCCAAGTCGTGGTCTTATATCACCGGCCTCGTTTATACCGGTATTGGAGGATTATGCCTTAATCACTAAGGTTGACATGATTGTATGGGAACAGGCGGCAAGCCTTCTTTCCATGTGGAAAAAGGCGGGCTTCGGAGATAGATATATTTCTGTTAATGTGTCTGGACAGGATTTTTACCATGTTGACTTATATCAGGTATTTATAGATCTTGTTAAAAAGTATGATATATCCCCAGGCAATCTTAAAATCGAGATTACAGAAACTATTATGGGGCAATCCATGAATGAAAAAAATAATATACTAAGGCAACTAAGGCAAGAGGGCTTTATTATAGAAGTAGATGATTTTGGAAGCGGTTATTCATCCTTGAATACTCTGAAGGATTTGGAAGCAGATGTAATTAAAATAGACATGGGCTTTCTTGGAACAACAGAAAATACTGACAGAAGTCGCATTATTTTCAACGATGTGGTTGGGATGATAAAAAATATTGATCTAGGCATTGTGGTGGAAGGCGTAGAGTCAGCTGAACAGCGAGATTTTGTGGAAAATGCAGGTTGTAGCTGCATACAGGGCTATTATTATTCAAAGCCTATTACAGTGGAGGAGTTTGAAAGTAACGTAACAAAATAATATATTTTTATATTAGAAAATGTAGATTAAAGGAGGAGACTATTAAATGAAGCAGATTACAGAAAAAGTATACTATATTGGTGTTAATGATCACGATATTGACTTGTTTGAAGGTCAGTATGTGGTACCAAATGGTATGGCCTACAACTCTTATCTTATCAAGGATGACAAAACCTGTATCATGGATTCTGTAGATATTCATAAGGCTGATGAATGGCTAAATAATATTGAGGAAGTCTTAGGGGAGGCAGCACCAGACTATTTGGTAGTTCAGCATATGGAGCCGGATCATGCTGGTTCTATTGAGACCTTTGTAAAAAAATATCCAACTACTAGAGTGGTAGCAAATAAAAAGATATTTGACATGATGAAGCAGTTCTTCCCAAAGATGGAGTTGGGAGAAAGGCTTGAAGTGGCAGAGGGGGATACTCTTACTTTAGGCACTCATATTCTTACATTTGTTATGGCACCAATGGTGCATTGGCCAGAGGTAATGGTTACCTATGATGCTACAGATAAGATTCTTTTCTCGGCTGATGGCTTTGGCAAGTTTGGAGCCTTGGACGTAGATGAGGATTGGGCATGTGAAGCAAGAAGATATTACATGGGCATTGTAGGTAAGTATGGCAAGCCAGTGCAGGCCCTGCTTAAAAAGGCAGCAGGCCTTGATATAGCAATTATATGTCCTCTCCATGGACCTGTTCTTACAGAAAATTTAGGCTACTATATAGGTCTCTACGATACATGGTCTAGCTATAAGCCAGAGAGCCAGGGCGTTATGATTTTTTATTCATCAGTATATGGCAATACCAAGGCCGCAGCAGAGAGCCTGTGCCAGAAGCTGTTAGATGCTGGAGTACCAAAGGCTAAGGCATTTGATTTGGCTCGCTGTGATATGGCAGAGTGTGTGGAGGACGCCTTCCGTTATGACACAATGGTGCTGGCTAGCATTACCTATTGTGGGGATGTTTTCCCACATATGAGTACATTTATTCATAACCTGGTTGAGAGGGACTACCAGAACAGAAGAATAGGTATTATAGAAAATGGTTCATGGGCACCTACTGCAGCCAAAGTTATTACAAAGGCCTTTGAGAACAGCAAGGATATTACTTTCTGCCAGAATACAGTTAGTATTAAGTCTGCAGTAAATGAGACAACAGAAAATCAGTTGGATGCATTGGCAGCAGAGCTGGCTGCAGCTTATAAATAGAAAATAAATAGATTGAAATAAGAAAGACTCAGGCTCTAAGCCTGAGTCTTTTGTTGTCTATAGTGTGATAGGTTTTACTTGTCCTTCAAAATTGCTACTGCTTTTATGATAAGAGGGACAACCATGGCAATCCATACAATTGGCTCAGTCAGGATAACGCCCACGTAACCTAAGGCCGGCACTAAGGTATAGGCAAACACTATTTTACCAAGGAGCTCTATACTGCTTGAGATAATAGGTGTGATGCGACATCCTAAGCCCTGCAGCATGTTTCGCAGTACATTGATGGCATAGCAGATAATGTTGAGAGACAGGTCAAATTTGAGGTATACAGAGCCCCAATAAAGAACAGTCTCATCCTGGGATGAGGCGATAAAGCTCACCAGATTTTCAGAAAATGCAAACATGAGTATTATAGTGATAATACACCAAATTATGCCTATATACATGGCTGATTTAAGACCGTCTTTTACACGGTCAATTCTGCCTGCACCATTGTTTTGGCTTGAAAAGGTGGTTATTCCATAGGCTATGACCATGCCTGGCATCATCATTATTTCGCAGACCTTTCTAGCTGCAGTGTGAGCTACTATTATCTGAGTGCCTAGGCTGTTGATGGCAGACTGGAGTATAAAGGAACCCAAATTAACAAGGCTGCTCATAAGTCCCATGGCAAGACCATTTTTTAGCATCTCTATAGTGATATCCCTGTCTGGAATAAAGTGATTCTTTTTTACATGTAAAATGGTAAATTTTCTTTTTATATGGGCTATGCAAAGTATTACAGATATAAGCTGAGCCAGCACAGTAGCGTATGCTGCACCTGCCACACCCCAGCCGAAATATTTTACAAAAATGATATCCATGACCACATTGCCAATGGATGCAATAATAAGATATATGAGAGGGGTGATGGAATCACCTATGGCCCTAAGGCAGTTGGCACAGAGATTGTAGGCCATAGTAATAAATAGACCGATGATCAGTGCCGCAATATAGTCCTGCGCCATTTGCAGTTGATCTGAAGGGATATTTAAAAATGCCATTATAGGGCTAAGAAAAGCCATAAGGAGGATGGTAATTATGATGGTGATTATGGCGGTTAGCTCTATGGCGGAAGCGAATATATTTTTTACCTTATCAAAATTTTCTGCACCATAATGAAAGGCCAAAAGTATGGCTAATCCCATGGTAAGACCATTTGCAAAGGATGTAAGAAGATTATAGAGGGTGGAAACAGAGCCTACTGCAGAAAGGGCTGCTTCCCCGAGTATAGCACCTACAATTTTGGTATCGAATAAGCTGTATAAGAGCTGGAATATCTGCCCTATTAATATAGGAATAGAAAATTCTAAAAGTAATTTCCATGGAGTGCCAGTGGTGAGTGATTTGCTTTTATTCATAATGTTTACCTTTTTATATTATTGTGGTCAAGACATGCTTGACAGTTATTGTTATCTAAATCAGGGAGCTGCTTGATTTGGTGTAAAAAACTTTCCCTGAGTCAGATTCGCAACTGTGTAAAATACTAGCATATTTACAGCTGCTTAGGAAAGAAAAAATTATAGTATTTTGTGGAGAAAACTATGAAAACAGGGACGCTATTGGTAGAATGTAAATAATTGTTTTAAAATTGATTGTAGGGGAATGTAAAATGAAATTTAACTCAGCAATTGAGAAAAACTTGATTTAAGCACTAGCTAAGTGAAGGGGACTAATTCTAAGAACAAAGGAGAAAACATTCATGAGATTTGTAATACAGAGAGTGACAGAGGCATCTGTTGCAGTAGATGGAGAAACTATTGGAGCCATTGGTAAGGGCTTTTTGGTACTTATAGGTGTGTCAGGGGATGACACTAGGCAGGTGGCAGATAAGATGATAAAAAAGCTGCTTGGTATGCGTATTTTCGACGACGAAAATGACAAGATCAACCTATCCTTGTCTGATGTAGGCGGCCAGCTTCTTTTGGTATCTCAGTTTACCTTGTATGCTGATTGTAAAAAGGGAAATCGTCCTTCCTTTACAGCCGCGGGAGGGCCAGATATGGCAAATGATATGTATGAGTATATAGTGGATCAGTGTCGTCAGGCAGGATTCCGTGTGCAGACAGGATCTTTTGGTGCAGATATGAAGGTGTCTCTTCTCAATGACGGACCATTTACTATTATTTTAGATTCTAAGGATTTGGCGGTATAGCATTGCTTGCCTTTCTCGACGAGAGAAATAAGCACAAATAAAAATACCCGCCCTGTTGCAGCATCAAAAACTTATCCTATTTTTTTATAGCCAGAGGCCGTAATATTTTAAGCAACATGCCTATTAAAATGTAGACTATATACATTACTAAGCCTGAAGCGAAGGTGATCCCCATCCATTTTGTAAAAGTGAGAAAGAATGCTAATTTATCATCATATAGTAGGGGTAACCAATCTTCAGTTTTCCATAAGCTGTAGAAAAATTCATTATCATGCATTAAATAAACCATAAATGTAGCTGCACTAATAAAATTGATAATTTTACAACTGAAGCTAGGAATTCGTCTGAAAATTTCAAATATGGTAATTCCTAGTATAAGGGTAACTATATTATTGTTGCCATATCCAGGTATGCTTTGCATAAATAAGTTTCCATCATCAGGGTTAAAATTATTTATGCTCTTTATTGTTCCCAAGTAATAATTTATATAAACTACTATATTAGTCAGTATTATTAGTGCAAAGAGAATCCATAGTCTTACTTTTTCAAATGGATTAAACTTTCGAATATATCCCCCAAGGCTATAAAGAAAAAGGCCTGTAATAACGGTATCAAGCCCAGATATAAGATTTGCTAATAAGCCGGCTGACCAGGAAAATTGAATGATTGCAAAGAATGTCACAAGTAACATCAAATACTTTTCTTTTTCTAGCTTATCAAGCTTGGAATTCAGAAATAATTTTCCCAATAGAATTACTATAAAATAATATCCCACAAACCATGACATACTATTAAATGAGAAAAAGGTCATATATGAGTTTAAATTAACATTTATTAAAGATGTATTAGCCCAATTGATGACGATAGTAGATGTAATTACAAGGGCTGTGGTAGCAAATCCAAGCTGTAGAAGGAGCTTTTGTCCGATCTTAGTTAAATTAATTGACGAAGGCTCTTTTGATGCCATGAAATAGCCAGAGATAAGAATAAAAATGGTATTACCTATTGTTCCAGTAGGAGCCATAATAGCCAAAATGCCTAAGCTTTTATAGAATGCAGGATTACAATATAAATCTGAATGCCATGCACCATTTAGTTGATCTAAGATACAATGACAATAGACATGTGAACATATAATCATTAGCATTGCCAATATTCGTAATAATTCTAAATTAGAATTTCTTCTTGTATTCATAACTCCCCCTTATAGTAGAATATCAATCGCGATTTTTCCTACTTTTTCTTACTTTTAGCTACTTTAATATAGCATTCATCGAAATCTATTACAATTAAAAAGTAGCAAGAAAGGGGATAAAGTATGAAAGATAAGCCCTATAAAGTAAAAGTCTCAGTTTCCCTAGATGAAGATGTTATTCAAAAAATAAGAGATATGGCGGAAGAAGATGATAGGACATTTAGTGCCTTTATAAATAAGATTTTAAAGGAGTACATACAGGCTAAAAAATAGATGTCAAATATCTAGCAGATATAAAATAGGCTCTAAAAGCATTAGTTATGCTTTTAGAGCCTATTTTTATTGAGTAAAGCTAGAGAACACAGTCTCTCTTTTTATAGCGGAAGATGGGGTGAGCGCGGTCCGGTGGACCGCGGGTTGCGAACCGACCGAGCCGACAGGCGAGACCTTGAAGCCATGGGCTTCAAGGGACTCCTCGCATCATAATAAAAGAACCAGGTCTTAATGACCTGGTTCTTTTATTATGATGCGGAAGATGGGACTTGAACCCACACGACTGCAATAGCCACAAGATCCTTAGTCTTGCTCGTCTGCCAGTTCCGACACTTCCGCGTATTCAAATGTGTCATCTCGTGACGACTTGAATATAATAACAAAGTGAATAGCATTCGTCAATAGATTTTTTAAAATTTTTTATACAATATCTCAATTACCATCAAAATGATGGTAAAAATAGGTTGAGGCATGCAAATAAAAAAATATATTTTATTAACTAAGGTATCTGGGAAAAGTAAAAAGAGGTTTGGGGTTTTCTTGACTTGACTCAAAACAAACTTGTTTATATAATGTGATATAAGTAAGTTGGGAGGAAAAATATGAATTATAATTTTTCTGGAGATTTAAAATCAATTAGAGCAATTCTAGGGCTTTCTCAAAGTGAATTGGCTGAGAATATTGGTGTAGAGCAGGCGACCATTTCAAGAAACGAAACTGAGAAAACGGCCCCATCTTCTAACTTATTGGAGCAAGTATATGCATATGCTTTTGATAAAAAAATAAAACTTAATAAATTAAAAGAAATGTTATGGAAAGAAGAATTGGGAACAAACTTTAAGCTGCTTTTTCATGGGGCAAAAAGCGAAATTGTAAGTCAGATTGATGTTAATCATGGCAGGGCAAACAATGATTTTGGACAAGGCTTTTACACAGGAGAAAGTTACGAGCAGGCAATATCTTTTGTTTCTGGATTTGAGAATTCTTCTGTTTATTATTTGCTCTTTAATGACCAAAACCTGAAATGCAAAAGATATAGTGTAAATCAGGAATGGATGATGACAATTGCATATTACAGAGGAACTTTAGACGAATATAAGAGCCATCCTCAAATAAAGGCGCTGATAGAAGAGTCTAGAAACTGTGATTATATAATTGCCCCTATAGCAGATAACAGAATGTTTCAAATTATTAATTCATTTATTGCTGGAGAAATTACTGATGAGCAGTGTAAGCATTGCCTTGCTGCAACCAATCTTGGAATGCAGTATATTTTTATAAGTGAAAAGGCTGTATCACAGTTAAAGTTGCTAGAACGATGTTATATTTCTGTTAATGAAAAGGAATACTACAAAAATATACGACTTGAAGAGACCCAGCTTGGTGACGACAAAGTTAAATTAGCAAAGAGGCAATATAGGGGCAAGGGATTATATATTGATGAAATTTTGAATTAAGGAGGTTTATGACTTATGAAGAAAATTTCAAAAGATGGGTTGCTTTTATGCGAATTACAAGCAGAAGCCTTTGAAAATTCTCTTAATAGGATGGATTCAAGTTCTGAAATCTTTATTCGAAGATTTATGAAAAGTGAAATTGTAAAGAGCTTTGACAATGGATCAATTTTGGATAGTAATATTCAACCTAATGACGTATTGGAATTAATTAATGAGGAATATGGAATTTCCAATTATGGTTCTGTTAAGTACAATGCAAATGAAATGTATTGGATAGGATATATTTATAGATATTTTGCTTATACTTATGAGATGACTTCAGCAAAAGTATATAATATAGTAAAGCCCAAAGAACTAAGAGGTTTGTTTTTGCCTTATCATACAATGGATTCGTCTCAGGCGATTGAGAGAATTTTAGAGGCAAAGGGCCTTTTGCTTAATGAGGAAGAAGAGCTGAGCCGTCAATATCAAATTTTTAAAAGAGTTAGAAAAAACCTGCATCACAGCAAACAGCCAGCTGGATGAGCGCTGGGTTGTATCGAAATTGATTTTGATATCTAGTAAATTTAACGTCATTATGATGCAATATATAAATACAAGGAGGCAATTATGGGTAAAAAAATATATTTCGTACGTCATGGCGAGAGCCAGTGGAATGTGGAGGATAAGGTGTGCGGCAGCACAGATATACCCCTTACTGACCGGGGACATGAGCAGGCAATAGCCACGGGACAGGCTATTTTGGACCAGGGAGTGCATGCAGATAAGATACTTTGTTCACCACTTATGAGGGCAGCTGAGACAGCTCGCCATATTTCTGAGGTGACAGGGGTACCTTGTCAGGTGGAGCCTCGTATTACAGAGCAGAATTTTGGCATATGGGAGGGAACATCCCCTCGTAATTCCTTAGACTTTCAGGCTGCAAAGAGGTGCTTTTTGAGCCATCATGGCAATGGGGAGAGTATGTTCCAGCTTGCACAGCGCATATACAATGTTTTAGATGAGCTAAAGGAAGATGACAAAACATATATACTTGTGGCTCACAATGGCATAGCCAGGGTGGTGGCATCATATTTTCAAGATATGACCAATGAGGAGTATGCTTCTTATGGGGTTAAAAATTGCAGTCTCACAGAGTTTGAGTATAAGGATTAGTGGGAAGTATAAGCATGACAACAGCAGAAATCAAAAATCAAGCAAAGAAAGCCTTTGCTCAGTATACAAGTCATTATGATATGAAGGATTCAAAAATAGCTCTTAAGGCAATGCACACCTACAAGGTGGCTGAGCTGTGCGGCCAGATAGCTGAGGCAGAGGGTTTGTCCGAGGAAGATACCTTAATAGCCTGGCTATGTGGCATGCTCCATGACATTGGTCGCTTTGAGCAGGTGACACAATATGGCACTTTTATCGATGCTCAGTCTGTAGATCATGCCCACTTGTCATGCCAGATATTATATGGTGCTTCAGCTTTGGAGGCAGAGGATAGATGCAATAAGGTGGATGCGACATTGCCTTTGGTAAGGCAGTTTTATCTAGATGAGTCCTTTGATCATGATATTTTTACGGCTGTTTATTGGCACTCAGCTTATAGATATCCTAAGTCGCTTTCGGCCAGGGAGAAGACTTTTTGTGATATTTTGCGTGACGCAGACAAGCTGGATATTTTTAGAGTAAATCTTGAGACTCCCCTCTCTGAAATACACAATATACCAGAGGAAGATTTTTATACCTCAAAAATTACTCCTGAAGTATATCAGGCTTTTTGTGAACACCACACAGTGCTGAGAGCTTTAAAAAAGACTCCTATAGATAATGTGGTAGGATATCTGAGTTTATATTGGGAGTTAGTTTACCAAAAGAGCAGGCAGATTGCTAAGGAGGCAGGATATTTGGTAAAGCTTGCTGATTTTGAGTCTAAGGATGAGGAAACCAGACAGCTTTTTGCTGCCATGAGAAAAGAGTTAGGTCTTTAATCTATATGTATTTTTAAAGAAGTCGAAGAGAAATCTTCGGCTTCTTTTTTTACATTTGGCAAATATATTTTTAAAACCTTTTACAAAAAAAACACATAGTTCCCTTTTTGTATTTTACATTAGACCGCTATACTCCATAAACAGTTGTGAAGAAACTGTGAAAATAGATGGAGGCAATTGTGGGAGAAATTGTACTGAAAGATGTAAACAAGATATACGAGGATGGCTTTCATGCTGTAAAGGATTTTAACCTGGAAATCAAGCCGCAGGAATTTGTGATTTTTGTAGGACCTTCAGGCTGTGGCAAGTCAACTACACTGAGGATGATAGCTGGGCTGGAGGAAATATCAGATGGAGAGCTGTGGATAGATGATTGCCTGGCCAATTTCTTAGAGCCAAAAGAGAGAGAGCTGGCTATGGTATTTCAAAACTATGCCCTTTATCCAACTATGACGGTATACAAAAATATAGCCTTTTCTCTAGAGATAAGAGGAGTGAAGAAGGCTGAGGTGGATAGGAGAGTAAAGGAGACAGCTGCCTTGCTTGGCCTTGAGGAAGTTTTAGACAGAAGAGCGGCAGACCTGTCTGGTGGCCAAAAGCAGAGAGTTGCCATAGGAAACGCCATTATAAGAAATCCTGATATATTGTTGATGGATGAACCCCTGTCCAATTTGGATGCCAAGCTGCGAGGTCAAATGCGAGTAGAGCTTATCAGGCTTCATGAAAAGTTGGGTAACACCATTATCTATGTTACACACGATCAGGTCGAGGCTATGACCTTGGGCAGCAAGATAGTGGTAATGAACAAGGGACTTATACAGCAGGCAGACACTCCTGAGAGGATATATAACAATCCGGTGAACAAGTTTGTAGCGGGCTTTATAGGCTCGCCTGCCATGAACTTTATTGATTGTTCTATTGTAAGTAATGGGGCAAGCAAGCAGGTGCGTATTGGCGAAGACAAGACATTTACATGTAATGAGCAAATTTCAAAATGGCTGACAGGAGTTCATGAGGGGGCTGAGTATACCTTAGGACTTAGACCTGAAGCTATATTGGATAGCTTTAGAAAAGACAAGGAAAAAAGAAATGATCTTACTGATGAGGTGAAAACCAAGGTGAGTGTAACCCATCGGGAGCTTTTGGGAAGCGAGGTCCTTTTGTATTTTACTTATGCTGGGGCCAAGTGCTGTATGAAGGCTGATGTGGAAAACGACGCGGCAAAGGGCCATGTAATAGATGTCTGGTTTGATTTAAATGCCATGAATCTTTTTGATAAGCATACCGATGAAAATGTTTTTTATAGCTTTAGAAAGTAGAGAATGAGAATAATGAATGAAAAAGTCAAAGGAAAGAAGATAAAAGTAGAGGCATATATGTTTTTAGTGCCAGCCTTACTTATTTTTACCATTTTTCTTTTCTATCCATTTGTGAAAACAATATATCTGAGTCTGTATAAGACTAACAATATGGGCCAGGCAAAGAAGTTTGTTGGATTTGAAAATTATATGAATCTGCTGACTTCCCAGTCCTTTTGGAACAGTTTGGCAGTAACACTTATTTTTGTGCTGATTGTAGTGGTAGGCAGCATGGCATTAGGATTGCTTGGTGCAGTGCTTTGCAACAAGGCATTTCCTGGAATAAGATTTTTCTCCACTGCATATGCCTTGCCTATGGCTATAGCATCCAGCTCTGCAGCCATGATATTTCAGATTATGCTGCATCCATCGGTAGGTATCCTAAATAAGATATTGGGATTGAATATTAACTGGGTGGCTGATCCTAGGTATGCACTTATCTGTGTGGCAGTGCTTACTGCCTGGCTCAACAGCGGCATTAACTTTTTATATTTCAGTGCAGGTCTTTCCAATATAGATGAAACAATCTATGAGAGAGCCAGCGTGGACGGGGCAAATGAGATGCAAAAATTCTTTAGACTTACCCTGCCAGGCTTAAGTCCAATTATTTTCTATACACTTGTTGTAGACATAATTCAGGCATTCCAGTCCTTTGGACAGGTAAAAATTTTAACACAGGGTGGTCCTGGAGAAAGCACAAATTTGATCGTTTATTCAATCTATAGGGATGCATTTTTTAACTTCAGATTCGGAAGTGCAGCAGCCCAGTCAGTTATTCTTTTTATCATAATCATGATTTTGACACTGCTTATGTTTAAGGTGGAAAAGAAGGGAGTTAAGTACTAATGGATGTAACAATAAAGGGAACGGCTGCAAGCTTTAAGCGGGGTACCGTAAATGTGGAAGAAGTTAAAGCAGCTATGTACAAGAAGCAAAAGGCAAAAAGGATCAGACAGACCGGTCTTCGCCTGGGAGCAAATATTATTGTGGCTTTAATTGTGCTCCTTCCTTTGCTTTATGCAGTAAGCATTGCTTTTATGCCATCAAGTGAGCTTTTTACCACAGATTTTAACCTGCTTCCAAGCCATCCTACCTGGGATAATTTTAGTGAAGCCCTGGCAAAAGTACCTCTTATGAGATTTGTTCTCAACTCATTTTTAGTAGCTGGACTTATTACATTGGGACAGATTATTTCCTGTTCCCTGGCAGCCTTCAGCTTTTCCTTTTTAGATTTTAAAGGCAAAAATCTGCTTTTTATGCTGGTAATGGCCACCATGATGGTGCCTGGTGAGGCCACTATTATTTCCAACTACCTGACTGTGTCAGGCTGGGGCTGGCTGGACAGCTATCAGGTTCTTATAGTGCCATATCTTACAAGTGCTATGGGAATATTCCTTTTCAGACAGTTTTATTTGTCATTTCCTATATCGCTCTATGAATCAGCTAAGATAGATGGCTGCAGGAATTTGAGATTTATAGTACAGATTCTGATTCCTTTGACAAAATCAGCAATAGGAGCCATGGCAGTATACACATTTATCAATGCTTGGAACATGTATATGTGGCCGCTTCTAGTTACAGGCTCAGACACTATGCGTACAGTTCAGATAGGAATCAGTATGCTTGATAGTGTGGATTCCCAATCCATTACCATGATGATTGCCGGAGTTGTAATG
The DNA here is from genome assembly GCA_963649335.1 of bacterium. GTDB lineage: Bacteria > Bacillota > Clostridia > Lachnospirales > Lachnospiraceae > Pseudobutyrivibrio. Next base: position 50,047 of record CAVJHG010000012.1, on the reverse strand, counting down.
ATTATAGTTCCATCCCTGCTTGTTTTTATAGTAGGACAGAAACAGTTGATAAAGGGTATGTTCTCAGGTGCCGTTAAGGGCTAACTAATGAGAAAATGCACTTTTCAAATACAATAAACCCCATATTAAAAAGGAGAAACGAATGAAAAAGAAGTTAGTAGCAGCAGTGCTTTTGGCAACAATGGCAGTAAGCTCATTTGCTGCATGTGGTTCATCAACAGACACCACAGCATCAGAGGCAGGAGAGGCAGGAGCAAATGTGGAGTCTCTGGACAATGCAAAAGAGATAGCATCCATGGACGCAAGTCAGCTTGACGGCACCACAATTACCTTCTGGCATGCCATGGGCGGTGTAAATGGCGAGGCTATCAACACTCTTGTAGAAAAATTTAATAAGGAAAATGAATACGGAATTACAGTAGTTGCAGAATATCAGGGTGAATATGACGATGAAATCAACAAGCTTAAGAGTGCCCAGCTTGGAAACATGGGCGTAGATCTGGTTCAGATATATGATATCGGCACCCGTTTTATGATTGATTCTGGCTGGATTGTTCCTATGCAGGAGCTGATGGATGCAGCAGATTTTGATTCATCAGTTATCGAGCCAAATATCGCAGCATATTATACTGTAGATAACACTCTTTACTCTATGCCATTTAATTCTTCAACACCTCTTCTTTACTACAACAAGGATATGTTTGATGAGGCTGGAATCGAGGAAGTACCAACTACATTTTCAGAGATTTCTGAGGCTGGCGACAAGCTTACTAAGAGCGGAGTAGATGAGGTTATTTCACTTGGTATCTATGGCTGGTTCTTTGAGCAGTTTACCTGCAAGCAGGGTCTTAATTATGTAAACAATGGCAATGGCCGTGAGTCATATGCTACTGCAGTAGAATTTGATTCAAATGGTGCTGGTGAGAATATCCTTACAGCATGGAAGGATCTCTATGACAAGGGTTATGCACCAAACGTAGGACGTGGCGGTGATGCAGGACTTGCAGATTTTTCTGCAGGCAAGTCTGCTATGACTCTTGGATCTACAGCTTCTCTCAAGCAGATACTTCAGGATGTAAATGGCAAATTTGAAGTAGGCACAGCATATTACCCAGCAGTAACAGATGATACTACAGGCGGTGTATCAATCGGTGGTGGTTCACTTTGGGCATTAAATAATAACGATGACGTAAAGAAGGCTGCTACCTGGAAGTTCGTTGAGTTCTTGGTATCAGCAGAGTCACAGGCATATTGGAATGCTCAGACCGGATATTTCCCAGTAACCACAGAGGCTGCAAATGAGCAGGTTTACAAGGACAATATGGCTGAGTATCCTCAGTTCCAGACAGCCATCGACCAGCTTCACGACTCAGCTCCTGAGTATGCCGGCGCATTGCTTTCAGTATTTCCTGAGGCAAGACAGATTGTAGAAACTGAGATTGAAAACATGTTAAACAATGGTTCTTCTCCAGCAGATGCAGTTAATGCTATGGCAGAGCAGATTAATTCTTCAATCACTGATTATAATGATATAAATTATTAAAATGGGATTAAGCCTTTAGAGCTTTTTGAAGAGTATCAATAAGTAGATAAAACCCAGCTCCACATAATGTGGGGCTGGGTTTTTATGATTGTTACAAAGCCATGGGCCTTACACAGTGTCCCTTTTTACAGCGGAAGATGGGGTGAGGACGTCTAGAGAAAAGGTCCGGGGGACCTTTTCTAGTCCGAACCGACCGACGAGACGCTTAGCGTCGAGGAGACCTTGAAGCCATGGGCTTCAAGGGACTCCTCGGCGCATAATAAAAGAACCAGGTCTTAATGACCTGGTTCTTTTATTATGATGCGGAAGATGGGACTTGAACCCACACGACTGCAATAGCCACAAGATCCTTAGTCTTGCTCGTCTGCCAGTTCCGACACTTCCGCATATGTAACTGTGTCGCCTCACGACGACTTGTATATACTAACAAAGTCTGCACCGTGAGTCAACACAAAATTACATTTATTTTTTATTAATTTAAAATTTTTCCATCAATGGAGAAAGTTACTACCTGCCATGGGATAAATTTGCCACTGTTTTGAAGAGCGGTTTTGGCAGCGTGCTCCAAGCCACCACAGCAAGGTACTTCCATACGAAGAATTGTGACACTTTGAATATTATTCTGGGAGATAATAGCTGTTAGCTTTTCGCTGTAGTCTATGTCGTCAAGCTTTGGACAGCCGATGATGGTTATCTTGCCCTTCATAAATTCTTCGTGAACTCTGGCGTAGGCATAGGCGGTGCAGTCTGCAGCAATAAGGAGCTTGGCGCCGTCAAAATATGGAGCATTGATTGGCACAAGCTTAATCTGGCATGGCCACTGACCAAGCTGTGATGTTGCAGTAGAAGCAGCAGTCGCAGCAGTTGCAGCAGGCTCATTGTTTACTTGAGAGCGGTCAAAGGTGTGCATTGCATGACCCGGACAGCCAGAAAATGCAGGCTTTTTAGCTTCCACAGCCTTTGCAGCCTCTCTGGCTTTCATATGTTCAGCTACAGCTGCTTCGTCGTAGGCTGCGGCTTCACGCTCAGTAAAAGTAATGGCGCCTGTAGGGCAGTGTGGCAGACAATCTCCCATGCCATCACAATAATCATCACGCATCAGCTTTGCCTTGCCATTAACCATGGCGATGGCTCCCTCGTGACATGCATTGGCGCATGCACCACATCCGTTACATTTTTCCTCATCAATATTAATTATCTGTCGTACCATAATTTTTCCTTTCCCGATTGTTTGATTTCAAACATCTGCTTTACTAAAACTGAGACAGATGTCAACTCCTCTTACACGTTACAAGTATATCAGCCGAAAATGTATGAGTCCGTTGTTATTACCACGTAAGTAAAAAGGGTGTTATCAGACAAGAAGTATGCTATACTTTCAAAGATAGTTAATCCATGGTTACCCTCATGCAGCATGAGGGGGAGGTTAAATACTAAGACAATTGAAAGGATATAGTTACAGATATGAAGGATAAATATTTGGGCACCATGTATGCCAGCTTTGTAGGCTACATAGTTCAGGCCATAGTTAACAACTTTGTACCACTTTTATTTCTTACATTTTCATCTACATATGATATACCCTTGAGCCAGATTACCATGCTCATTACTTTCAACTTTGGTATACAGCTCTTGATTGATCTGCTTTCTGCCAAGTTTGTAGACAAGATAGGCTACAGGGTATCTATTGTTATAGCTCATATTTGTGCAGCAGCAGGCTTGGCTGGGCTTGTGATACTGCCTGAGATAATGCCATCAGCTTTTGTTGGTATACTTATAGCTGTGGTGATTTACGCTATTGGTGGCGGCCTTATCGAGGTTCTGATTAGCCCTATTGTGGAAAGCTGTCCTTCTGATAATAAGGAAAAGGCTATGAGTCTTTTGCATTCTTTCTATTGCTGGGGACATGTGGGAGTAGTGCTTATTTCCACTATCTTTTTTACAGCCTTTGGTATAGACCACTGGAAAATACTGGCTCTTGTGTGGGCACTGGTTCCTCTTGTAAATTGCTTTGTTTTTACCAGAGTACCTATTGCCTCTCTTATAGAAGAAGGTCAAGAGGGTATGTCTATTATTGACCTGTGTAAGAGCAAGGTTTTCTGGATTCTTATGCTTATGATGATGTGCGCTGGAGCCAGCGAGCAGGCGGTAAGCCAGTGGGCTTCCACCTTTGCAGAAAAGGGACTTAATGTATCAAAGACAGTGGGAGACCTGGCAGGACCTATGGCCTTTGCTTTTCTCATGGGCTTATCCCGTGCCTTTTATGGCAAGCTGGGCCACAAGATAGATTTGGACAAGTTTATGGTGGGAAGTTCTCTGCTTTGCATCATTGCCTATCTTCTTATCAGCTTTTCGCCATCGGCATTTTTATCACTGCTGGGATGCGGTCTGTGCGGACTTTCGGTGGGAATTATGTGGCCAGGCAGCTTTTCTAAGGCTTCAGCTTCCATGAAAAATGGTGGCACAGCACTTTTTGCCCTCCTTGCTTTGGCAGGAGACTTGGGATGCTCTGGCGGCCCTACCTTGGTAGGCTATGTGTCAGGAGCTTTGGGCGATAATCTTAAAATGGGTATTTTTGCAGGAATTGTTTTTCCTATAATACTTGTTATAGGTATACTTGCCCTTAACAAATGTGTTAACATGGAGTCGTCAAAATCCCAATCTATTAAGGGTTAGTACAGGTGGGATTACATTATAGTAAAGAGGTGACAGATATGGATATAAACGATCAGCTTGATTTATCAGACTGCACTATATGCGGAGGACCTGCTCTTCTTGAGACAGAAGGAGACCACGGTTATTTGATTATGTGTATGGATTGCGGCAGTCATTCGGTAGTGCTTGATTTCAAGGATGATGCTGACAGGCTTACAGTAGCCAAGAAGCTTGAGAGCCTGTGGAATGCAGGCAAGGTAATCAGCAGTGACCCAGGTGAATGAAATGCATTCGGCTAAAATAATTATATTGTGCGCAATATACGCGGAGGCCGAGCCGCTGATAGATTACTTTGATTTAAAAAGAAGCTTTAAAGATTTTAAGCTGGATTCTTATGCCAGCGATGATGGTCAGATAGCTCTTTTTATTACAGGAACAGGGATAGTGCGAGCAGCCACCGCAGTGGGGGCTGTTTGCACTTATTTTAGTATAAGTGAAGCTACTCACATAGTTAATTTAGGGACCTGCGCCGGTGGTAGTGAAAGAGCGGGCTTATATCGCATCAATAAGCTCATTGACGAGGCAAGTGGCAGGACCTTTTATCCAGATATTTGGCTGAAATCAAATCTGCCTGAGGCCGCCATAACCACAGTGCCAAGAGTGGTTTTCGATGCCAGTCAGCCTGATATGCTTTATGACATGGAGGCTGCTGCTATCTATGAAGCTGCTTCTTTTTGGCTTGGGCCACATCAGATGACTTTCCTAAAAATGGTATCTGACAGGGGAACTAAGGAGGCAGTGACCAGGGAGGTTGTCACAGCGCTTGTAAGGCAGTATCTGCCAGAGCTTGTTTCTTTTATAAATACTTTTATAAATGAGGTCCCAGTTTTCGCTGGACAAGAAGCTCTCGTCTCAAGTGAATATGTGGAGCAGCTTGCAGAGGACATGCATTGTTCTGTTACTATGAGCCATCAGCTGACGTCCCTTTTGACTTATGCTAGTCTTACTGGTGCTGACTACAAGGCGTTTTTTGAAAAATATTATGAAAATGGCAGTTGCATTATTTCAGATAAAAAGGCTGCCAGGCAGGTGATAGATGAGTTTAAAAACTCCCTTATTGGAGAATAGATTTTCACATATTTATATAGAAAAAGCTGTGGCAGAAAATGAGAGAACCAAGGAGATTTTGTCTCATTTTCCCCAGGCTACCCTTATATACATAGATCATTACAAGGATGTTTTTTGCCGCAGTCGCCAGGACCTTTATTTGCAGCATAAGGCTCAGGCTCTTATTTTGGCAGGCCGGGACCAGCCTGGAATATATCCGGGGGCTCAAGTGTGCCAGAGCTTTGGTAATGAGCATTTTTATTACGCTTCAATTGTAATGAATTGCATTTATGACTGTGAATATTGCTATCTCAAGGGCATGTATACATCAGGCCACATGGTTATTTTTGTCAATATTGAGGATACCTTTGCTCAGGTGGAGGAGCTCCTTAAGGAACATGATGTCTATCTTTGTGTGTCCTACGACACAGACCTGATGCCGCTTGAAAATATCACAGGCTTTATTAAGGCCTGGTGTGCTTTTACTATAGCCCACCCTGGTCTTCGCATAGAGATAAGAACCAAGTGCGGCAGGCAGGATTTGTGGCAGGATTTGCCGGCCTGTGACAGAGTTATTTTTGCATTTACCCTGTCTCCGGAAAGTGTGGCAGCCTCCTTTGAGCATGGAGCAGGAAGCCTGTCTCAGCGAATAAAGACAGCAGCACTGGCTCAAAAAATGGGCTTTACCCTGAGGCTGTGCTTTGATCCGATGATATATGTCAAGGACTTTAGAAGGGCCTATGGCACTATGTTAACTCAGGTGGTTGAGGGGATTGATCTTGGTCAGGTCCAAGACATTAGTGTAGGTTCCTTTCGCATATCAGCTGAGTATATGAAAAAAATAAAAAGAGTAGAGCCGGCTTCTGCTGTGGTGCAATTTCCCTTTGAGAATATAGATGGAGTATATCAATATCCTGCAAAGATTCGTGACGGCATGGAGCAGTTTTTGATAGATGAGCTGGGTAAATATATTTCAAAGGATAAAATATTTACCTGGGAGTAGGAAGCTTGTGCAGGCTAAGGAAAGGCAATTAATATATGAAAAAGGCAATAGTTACCGGAGCCTCTTCTGGCATAGGGCAGGCTATAGCAGATTCTTTGCTTAAGGCTGGCTTTTTAGTTTTTGGCTTTGGCAGAGATTTTTCAAAAAGTATTTTTGCAAATGGTGAAAGGGCAGGATTTACTGCTGTAGTTGGAGATATTACAGATAGTATTTTTCTAAAAGAGCAGGTCGCAGCTATAAATAAAAATCATGATATTGACTTGCTTGTAAATGCCGCCGGAGTAGGCTACTATGGCCTTCATGAAGAGATAAGCTTTAATAGTATTCATGAGCTTATAGCCACAAATGTTGAGGCGCCCATGCAGCTGACCAATATGTTACTACGGGATATTAAGAAAAATGCAGGCACCATTGTATTTATATCATCAATTACCGCAGAGCAGCGCAATCCTCATGGGGCAGCCTATGGGGCCAGTAAGGCGGCTTTGACCAGCTTTGCCCACAGTATATTTGATGAGGCGAGAAAGCATGGAGTCCGTATTTTTAACATAGAGCCGGACATGACAGCTACAGGTCTCTATCGCAATGCTACTTTTGAAGCGGACACTGACCAAGGGGCCTGTCTTTTTGCTGAGGATGTGGCAGAGGCTCTTATGTATGCTCTTGAAGCTCGTGATGGTATGGTGGTGACAGATATAGTGGTGAGGCCTCAGCTTCATCGGATAAAAAGGAAGTAAGATGAGTAATTTTAAAATAAAAGTTGAGTATGATGGCACAGCCTATAAGGGCTGGCAGGTGCAAAAAAGCACCCCGGACACCATACAGGGGAAGCTTGAGCGCATATTGACAAAGCTTGCAAAAAAGCCAGTTGATATTATAGGCTCAGGCCGCACTGATGCAGGAGTTCATGCAAAAGGACAGGTGGCCAATTTTGCTATGGAACTGCCAAAGAATATGACTGCAGAGGATTTGTTTTTTTATATCAATAAGCACCTGCCTGAGGATATTGCAGTGACAGACCTAAAGCAGGTGAGTGACCGCTTTCACGCCAGGTATTCTGAGAAAGGCAAGACCTACCGCTATCGCATCCATGTCAGTCCAGTGTCAGATCCTTTTGAGAGACGCTTTGCCTATACATACTTAGACAAGCCTCTTGATATAGACCTGATGCGTCAGGCTGCTGCCCGTCTTGTGGGTCGTCACGACTTCAAGTCCTTTTGCGGCAACAAGCATATGAAAAAGTCTACTGTCCGCACCGTGACATCCATTGATATTACAGAGGTTAGAGATGCTAATGGCCTCAAGGAGATAGATATAGATTATACTGGGGATGGCTTTTTGCAAAATATGATCCGTATTATGACGGGTACTCTTATAGAGGTGGGCACTGGCCGCAAGTCGGTTTCTGATATGGATGCAATTCTAGCTGCTCTTGACAGAGACAAGGCGGGTTACACTGCGCCTCCTCAGGGCTTGTGTCTTATGGAGGTATATTACTAGGCCTATGGATTTTTTGGCAAAAAAGAAAAATGATTTATTGCTTTTGGCTGCCTTGATTTGCGCAGGCCTTATTTTGGCTTTGGCTTTATTTTTTACCAGAAGCCAGGGTGGGATGGTCCTTGTCTGCGTGGATGGCAAGGAAGTCTATCGCCATGATTTGTCTGTTGACACTGTTGAAACCATCACAGGAGCAGATGGCGGCAGCAATACGATAACTGTCAAAAATGGCAAGGTGGCTGTCACTGAAGCAGATTGTCCTGACGGCCTTTGTGTAAATACAGGCTATATTTCTACTTCCGACCAGTCCATTATATGCTTGCCTCATAAGCTGGTGGTCAGCATAGAGGGGGCTGATGGAAAGCTTGAAATGGATGGTGTGGCAAAGTAGATAGGGGGAAAGTATTGAGCTTACCCTTATGTTAGAGCTCTCACTTTGGCCCTCAAGACTTGCAAGTAAGTCTTGATTTGGTCGAGAATATTAGGGGTGATTAAAGGATACCTTATGAAAAATATAAGAAAAATAACTACATACGGCCTTCTTGTAGCCCTAGCCTTAGTGCTTTCCTATGTGGAAAGCCTGGTTCCTGCTTTTTTTGCCATACCTGGCATGAAGCTGGGGCTTACCAACATAGTGGTGGTGGTAGCCTTATACAGACTTGATGCTAAAAGTGCCTTTGCCATAAATGTTATCAGGATTCTTTTGCTTAGCTTTATGTTTGGCAATGGGGCTAGCTTTATGTATTCATTGGCTGGTGGTATGCTTTCCACATTGCTTATGATTTTTCTTAAAAAATGGGGCGCATTTTCCATGACAGCAGTATCTGCAGCAGGGGGAGTGGCACATAACTTGGGACAGATTCTTATGGCAATGCTTTTGCTTTATACATCAGCAGTGGGGTATTATATGCTGGTGCTGTGGTTTACAGGCATTGTTACAGGCCTTGTGATAGGATTGATTTCTGCTGAGATAGTAAAGAGACTGCCGACAATTGGGGCAGAAAATTAGTAATAAGATAGTAAATGGTATTTTTTATGATAAATGAATTCTATAAGAAAAGCTGGTTTGCTAAGTCTATAGTGGCAGACTTGATGTTTAGTCTTGTAATAAGCTTTACTGCCTGCAGTGTTCCAGGGGCTACTGATCAGTCAGCTAAAAACACTGCTACGGAAAGCATTTTTGCCATGGATACATATATGACAGTGACTGCTTATGGAGACAGGGCAAAAGAGGCGGTAGATGCAGCAGTAGACCGCATTAATGAGCTTGATGCTATGCTTTCGACAGGAAGTGCAGATAGTCAGATTAGTCAGTTAAATTCCTTGAAAAAATATACTCTGTCGGAGGATGCTTACACCCTTACCAAGAGGGCCTGCCAGTTTTATCAGGATACAGATGGGGCCTTTAATATAGCTATATATCCTGTTATGCAGCTGTGGGGCTTTTACACGGGGGATTATAATGTGCCAGATGACGATGAGCTTGCATCAGCCCTTGCAACTGCAAGACCTTCGGATATTGCTTTGGATGACACAGACTTTACGGTGACCTTACCAGAGGATGAGTCAATTGATCTAGGAGGTATAGCCAAGGGATATACATCAGCCTCTATTATGGATATTTTTGCAAAATACGATTGTACTGGGGGCATAGTTTCCCTAGGGGGTAATATAGAGTGCATGGGAACAAAGCCTGATGGCAGTTCATATAATATTGCCATACAGGATCCGGATGATGAGTCCTCATATATAGGATATCTTACTACTACAGACAAGGCGGTGGTTACCTCTGGCGGTTATGAGCGCTATTTTGAAAAGGATGGCACTACATACCATCATATTATTGACCCAGCTACAGGCTATCCTGCAAGAAATGGTCTCAAGTCAGTTTCTATAGTAAGCGGTGATGGAACCCTGGCTGATGCCTTGTCTACATCGGTCTACATTATGGGACTTGATAAGGCTGCTGCCTATTGGAAAAGCAGTGGCAGTGATTTTGATATGATATTACTTTCTGATGACAATGAGCTATATGTGACAGAGGGGATTGCTGATATATTTACTAGTGATATGGATGCAAAAGTGTTGAAACACTAGCGATTTTTCCTAAAAAACAGATAAATAGATTTATTTTAGGGTTGACTTCAGTTGGGATTTTCTATAATATATTGTTTGTTCGCAGAAGTGGCGGAATTGGCAGACGCGCAGGCTTCAGGTGCCTGTGGTAGCAATATCGTGTGGGTTCAAGTCCCATCTTCTGCACGTTTAATAAAAGAACCAGGTCATTAAGACCTGGTTCTTTTATTATGCGCCGAGGAGTCCCTTGAAGCCCATGGCTTCAAGGTCTCCTCGACGCAGGGCGCCTCGTCGGTCGGTTCGGACTAGAAAAGGTCCACTGGACCTTTTCTCAAGACGTCCTCACCCCATCTTCTGCGGATGGCTTGATTATGTAGAGGAGTTCTTCAAAGCCCATGGCTTCAAGGTCTCCTCGGCGCAGGGCGCCTCGTCGGTCGGTTCGACGGGAAAAAGGTCCACTGGACCTTTTTCTTTATCCGTCTCACCCCATCTTCTGCATTGATAAAATAAAAGTTTTTTTATAAGAAAAAAGGAAATCCTTTTTTTATCCGTAATATGTTTTATAGACGTTTCGGAAAATACAGGATGGAGGTCTAAATGAGCACAATTCGTGAGATGATAGAGGATATGGAGGCAAAGACCCTTAGCCCTTATGCCTGTCTTAGTCAGCATTCAAGGGGCCGTGAAAAGGATGAGCCTCAGTGTGATATACGGCCACTTTTTCAGAGGGACAGGGACAGAATCTTACATTGCAAGGCTTTTCGTCGTCTCAAGAATAAGACTCAGGTTTTCTTGACTCCGCAGGGAGATCACTACAGGACCCGTATGTCCCACACCCTTGAGGTATCTCAGAATGCCCGAACTATTGCCAAGGCTTTGCGCTTAAACGAGGATTTGACTGAGGCCATTGCATTAGGTCATGACTTGGGCCACACTCCATTCGGTCATGCGGGAGAGGCTCAGCTGGAGGATATGTGCCAGGCCAAGGATCCATCACTTCACTTTATTCACTCAGAGCAGAGTGTACGTATAGTGGAGAAGCTGGAAAAGGGCGGCCAGGGTCTCAATCTCACCTGGGAGGTTAGGGATGGCATTCGCAATCATCAGACTGAGGGACATCCTGCTACCTTAGAGGGGCAAATTGTTCGTATTTCTGACAAAATAGCCTATATCAATAGTGATATAGATGACGCCATAAGAGCCCATATACTTACAGAGGATGATATTCCTACAGAGATTCGAAAGACTCTGGGCATGGATTCAGCTATCAGGCTTGATACCCTTATCCATGATGTGATTATTCACAGTCAGGATTCAGAGTCAATACAGATGTCTGATGAGATTTTTCAGGCTATGCAGGATTTGCGCAGCTATCTCTTTGCCAATGTATACACCAATTCCGAGCCTAAAAAGGAAGAAATCAAGGCAAAGCGCATGATTAAAGAGCTCTATTTTTACTATGAGGAGCATTTTGAAGAGGCCATTCCTCTGCGCTATAAGAATATGGTTGTAGCGGGAGAGAGCAAGGATAGGGTTATTTGCGACTATATTGCAGGCATGACTGATCAGTATTGTATCAGCAAGTTTAACGAATACTTTATGCCAAATGCCTGGAGAGTAGATGGCTTTTAATATAGTTGTCGTTTTGATTATTTAACTCAGTGGGTAAAATAACAATCATCTAAGTGTAAGCAAGGATGAGGGATAACAATTTTGACTATGTAAAAGTAGCTGCCTTAGAAAGCTTGATTGCTGAGGCCCCACTACAGATTGATTATAAGGGTAAGAATAATGCCATATTATTCAGATGATATTATTGAGGAGGTCAGGTCCAGATCCGATATTGTGGACGTGATTTCCCAGTACGTTAACCTACAAAAAAAAGGCAGCCAGTACTTTGGTCTTTGTCCTTTTCATAATGAAAAAACAGGCTCATTTTCTGTTAGTCCACAAAAGCAGATGTACTACTGCTTTGGCTGTGGCGCCGGGGGCAATGTCTTTAGCTTTCTTATGCAATATGACAACATGACCTTTAAGGAAGCAGTGGAGGAGCTGGCTCCAAAATGCGGAGTCACTTTGCCTGAGCGGGAGATGACTTATCAGGAGCGGCAGCGGGCTGACAAAAGAAGCCGCCTTTTTGAGATAAATAAAGAGGCTGCCTCATATTATTTCAAGGTTCTCCGTTCTGATACAGGCAAGCGGGCCATGGATTATTTTTCTGGTCGTGGCCTTAGCAGGGATACTATGCAAAAGTTTGGCTTGGGAGCCACATCTCCATACTCAGATTCGCTCTACAAGTATTTGCGCAGCAAGGGCTATGAGGACGACATCCTAAAGGATTCAGGCCTTGTTACCTTGGATGAGAAGCGGGGCGGTCGTGATAAGTTTTTTAACAGGGCTATGTTTCCTATTTTTGATGCCAATGGCAAGGTAGTGGCTTTTGGCGGTCGTGTCATGGGAGATGGAGAGCCAAAGTATCTCAACTCACCTGAGACAGAGATTTTCAACAAATCCAAGACCCTCTTTGGCTTGTATTTTGCCAGAAAAACCAGGCGGGACCAGTTCATACTTTGCGAAGGCTATATGGATGTAATTTCCCTGCATCAGGCAGGCTTTGACAATGCGGTAGCTTCCCTTGGTACAGCCCTTACAGAGGGCCATGCCGGCATGCTTAAGCGCTATGTCAAGGACGTATATCTCAGCTATGATGCCGATGGGGCAGGTCAAAAGGCGGCTCTTAGAGCTATTCCTATTTTGAAAAATGCTGGCATATCCTGCAAGGTGATCAATATGCTTCCCTACAAGGACCCTGATGAGTTCATTAAAAATCTTGGGGCCGAGGAGTACCAAAAGCGTATAGATGAGGCTGAAAACAGCTTTATTTTTATGGTTCGCCAGACTGAGAAGCAATATGATATGACTGATCCGGAGAAAAAGTCGGATTTTCAAAAAAAGGTAGCCCACATGATTGTGGAAGAATTTCCTACTCAGCTTGAGCGGGAAAATTATACCGAAAGTGTGGCTGCCAGATTTAATATTCCAAGGGAGGCCCTTAAAAAATACATCTTGGAATTAGGGGCAGCAGGCATTACTGCAAAAACAAGTAGTGAGCCATCCAAGGAAGCTAAAGCCTTCAAAAAGCAAAAGGACGATGGCATGAAGGTGTCTCAACGCCTTCTTATTACCTGGCTTGTGGAGGAAACCACCCTCTATGACAAAATCAAGGAGTATATTAGTCCAGAGGATTTCGAGGAGGGAGTTTACAAAGAGGTAGCAAGAGAGGTCTTTGCCCAATGCGCTGAAAATGGCAGTGTTAATACTGCAAGAATCGTGGATAAATTCATGGATGATGAAGAGCGCAAAACTGTGGCAGCCCTCTTTAATACAACTGTTGGCCAGCTTACTGACCAGCAGGATAAAAACAAGGCACTCAAGGAGACAGTTGTGCGGATAAAACGCAATTCTTTGGATATGGCCAAGAAAAATGGCCTTGATCTAAAGACTCTTACAGAGAGAAAGCGTAAGCTTCAGCTGTTAGAACGCCTTAATTTACAGGTATAAAAGGACAATAACTTTAACTGATTATTACAAAAAAGGAGATAAATATGGCAAAGTCAAAAACAGAAGATCTTATAGCACAGGGAAAGATTAACGCAGCTGCCGATGCTTTCCTGGCAGAATTTGATAGGGATGATGACGCAGATTTTTCAGACGAGCTGACAGAAGATGAGCTTGCTGAGGATGAAGAAGAGGATGAGGAGGAGTCTGCAAAAAACATCAATTTTGATGATTTGGAGGAGATTTCCGAGGCTGACTTGGAGTTTGATGAAAGTGATTTCGACAATATCGACGAGACCTCAGACGATGTAGAAGATTTGGATGATGATATTCTTGCATCCTATGGTGCAAAGAATATTGCAGATGCTGACATGATGGGTGGCGGCTCTTCGTCTGCTTCTGATGATGCTGATGACGACGATGATGAGACTTCCTTTGGCAGTGCAGAGTTAGATTCCAAAATAGGCGAGCTTGTAAAAATAGCTAAGTCTCAGAAGAATATATTAGAAGATTACGAGATTACTGATTTCCTTAAGGATTATAATCTTGATGCCAAGCGCATGGTCAAGATTCTCAATTACTTGGAGAAGAAGGGCATAGATGTCAACTTTGTCAATGGTCCTTCAGATGCTCAGCTTCTTGCCGCAGAGGAGGAAGATGAATTAGAAGATATTGATATGTCAGTGCCTGACACCATCAGCATCGAGGATCCTGTCCGCATGTACTTAAAGGAGATAGGTAAGGTGCCACTTCTTTCTGCAGAGGAGGAAGTAGAACTGGCGAAGCGTATGGAGGAAGGTGACATTGAAGCCAAAAACAAGCTGGCTGAGGCCAACCTGCGACTTGTTGTATCCATTGCCAAGCGTTATGTAGGCCGTGGTATGCTTTTCCTTGACCTCATTCAGGAAGGCAACTTAGGTCTTATGAAGGCAGTAGAAAAGTTTGACTATCGCAAGGGCTATAAGTTCTCAACCTATGCTACATGGTGGATTCGTCAGGCTATCACTCGTGCCATTGCAGATCAGGCTCGTACTATTCGTATTCCTGTCCACATGGTTGAGACTATCAACAAGCTTATCAGAGTGTCACGTCAGCTGCTTCAGGAGTATGGCCGTGAACCGACTCCAGAGGAAATCGCTAAGGAGATGGGTATCACAGAGGAGCGTGTTCATGAAATCTTAAAGATATCTCAGGAGCCAGTATCTCTCGAGACACCTATTGGTGAGGAGGAGGATTCACACCTTGGTGATTTCCTTCCAGACGAAAACGTACCAGTTCCAGCAGAGGCAGCTACCTTTACTCTCTTAAAGGAGCAATTACAGGAGGTACTTGGCACTCTTACAGAGCGTGAGCAGAGGGTACTTATCCTCAGATTTGGTCTTGAGGATGGCAAGGCTCGCACTCTTGAGGAAGTAGGCCGAGAGTTTAACGTAACAAGAGAGCGTATTCGTCAGATTGAAGCCAAGGCTTTAAGAAAGCTTCGTCATCCAAGCCGCAGCCGTAAGCTGAAGGATTATTTGGATCAATAATATGATTAAGCTTTCTACTCGATTACAAAGAATTTTTGACATGATTCCAGCCTGTCACACTTTTTGTGATATTGGCTGTGATCATGGCTATCTTACTATGGCAGTTCTTGAGGCCCATAAAGCTCATACTGCCATAGCTATGGATGTAAATAAAGGCCCCCTTGAGACAGCCAGGACCAATATAAATACGGCCGGGCTTCTTGCTTCCTGTGATCTCAGATTGTCATCAGGTTTTGATAAGCTGTCTGTCGATGAAGCTGACTGTACATGTATATGTGGTATGGGTGGCCTCCTTATAAAAAAAATAATAGAGGCAGGTTTTGAAAAAGCCTGTCACTGTAAGACTCTTATTATTGAGCCACAGTCAGAATATGCCACTCTCAGGGCATATTTATCAGCCCAGGGCTTTGTTATTGACGATGAAGACCTTGTAACGGAGGAAGGTAAGGTATATCCTGTTATTAAGCTTCATTTTGAATCAGACCAGGATAAAAGACAGACTTTGTCTGATCATGAGCTTTACTACGGCCCTATTATTTTAAAGAATAAACCTGAGCTCTTATATAAGCTTTTAGATAAGAATCAGGCAGAATATGAGAGGATCTTAGCTTCTCTTTCATCCAAGGATGTGCAAGCAGATTCTCCTATAGCAAAAAGAATAGAAGAACTTTCGTACCAGTTAGAACTTATAAAAGACATTAGAGGGTAACAAATCTTATAAGATTTGGGGAGGTGCTTATGGCGAAAGTAATTATTAATGGCCAGGATGAAAATTATCCTGATGGTACTCATATTTATGACATAGCAGCAAAACATCAGGACCAGTACAACGATGACATTGTTTTGTCTATATACAAGGGCAAACTCACTGAGCTTCACAAGGTGGTTTCTGGAGTTGGGGAGCTTAAGTTCCTTACTGCTGCAGATAAAAATGGCAGAAAGGCCTATAGGAGAAGCGTTACCTTTATGTTGCAATGTGCCTTGCAGCAGCTAGCCTCAGATGAGGGTAAGGAATGGTATCTTCGGGTACACCATTCCTTGGGCCAGGGCTATTATTGCACCATAGATGGGCAAAATGAGATTTGGCCTGCTTTTCTTTCCGAAATCAAAGAGGTGATGGATTCTCTTGTTGAGCAGAATCTTCCATTGAGAAAATACTGTATCAAGACAGCCCAGGCCAAGGAAATGTTCCACAATTTTAACATGGTGGAAAAGGAACAGCTGATGAAGTACCGAGCCAGCTCCAATGTCAATGTATATGATTTGGAGGGCTGTATTGATTATTTTTACGGCTACATGCTTCCCTTTACAGGTCTTCTTAAGTACTATGACCTGATTCCTTTTGAGCAGGGCTTTATGCTTATGTTTCCAGATAAGGATACCCGCACTGTTTCTCACTTTACTAAGCCAAGAAAGCTTTTTAGAGTGCAGCAGCAGGCAGAGGCCTTTGGAGATGTAATGGGTGTGCCTACAGTTGGTGCTCTCAACGAAGCCATTGCAAAAGGCCGTATCCAGGACATTATTTTGTCCCAGGAAGCAGAGATGGAAAAGCGAATAGGAGAACTTGCTGCCATTATTGCTGGAGATAAGCGAATCAAGTTTGTTATGATTGCAGGTCCTTCTTCATCTGGTAAGACCACATTTTCCCATAGGCTGTCAGCCCAGCTTAGGGCCTTAGGCTGTAAGCCACATCCTATACCTCTGGATGATTTTTACCTTGATCGGGATCAAATGCCTCTTGATGAGTTTGGTCAAAAGGATTTTGAGTCTATAGAGGGCATGGACATAGAATTTTTCAATGAATGTATGACCAAGCTCCTTGCTGGAGAAAGAGTCCTATTGCCAGAGTTCAATTTCAAAATAGGCAAGAGAGAATTCAATGATAAATACATGCAGCTGGGAGAGGATGATATACTTGTCATAGAGGGTATTCATGGATTAAATGACCGCATGAGCTATAGCCTTCCTGCTGAGTCAAAGTACAAGATATATTTGTCAGCTCTTACCCAGCTTTCTATTGATGAGCACAATCCTCTGTCTACTTCAGATGGTCGTCTCATCAGACGTATTGTAAGAGATGCCAGGACTCGTGCTACCTCAGGGGCAGATACCATTGCTATGTGGGATTCTGTTCGTAGAGGTGAGGAAAATAATATTTTCCCATTCCAGGAGTCTGCAAACTATATGTTCAACACAGCTCTCATATATGAGATGGCTGTACTTAAGCTATACGCTTTGCCTGATTTGTACGCTATTAGCGCTGATAACCCTATGTATTCAGAGGCCAAGCGTCTTATCAAGCTTTTAGATTATTTTATTCCAATACCACCAGACAGTATTCCAAACAATTCTCTTATCAGGGAGTTTATCGGTGGAAGCTGTTTAAAGGTTTAATTTTATTATTAACAATTTCATGGGTAGGATGAGTAGTCGCTGCCTGAGTATTCAGGGAGAGGAAAGTCCGGGCTTCACAGGGCGAGAATGCCGGTTAACGGCCGGTGGAGGTAACTCCAAGGATAGTGCAACAGAAATATACCGCCACTTTTGTGGTAAGGGTGGAAAGGTGGTGTAAGAGACCACCGTTGTCCTGGTAACAGGGCAAGCCATGTAAACCCCATTCGAAGCAAGTTCTAAAATGCGCGTACGCGGCCCGCCAGCGCAAGGTTGAACGCTTGAGGCTGTTGGTAACAGCAGTCCTAGATAGATGACTACTTTAAACGACATAACCCGGCTCATAGTCCTGCCCATTTTTTATAGAATAAGGTATCTATTTTGGATAGAAAAAATATAGACAACAAGTTAATAGCTCTTATGTCCATGGCTGGATTTGCTATACTCTTGGCTGTTTGGGGTCTTGTAGGCATTTTTCAGAAAAGCTCTGGTATGTATGACTACGTCATTAGTGATCGTTGGACCTGCTATAAGGACAATACGCTCATTTGTGAGAATGCATGCATAGACGATATTTCCTTTGGCAAATTACCGGCCTTTACTGAAATTGACATGCAGGTGCCGGTGTCAGAGGAGCTAAATGGAGGATATACAATAGAGCTGCTTGTATATTTGAGCTCTGTGGAAGCCTATATTGATGATAAGTGTATCTATTCCTATGGCACTGATTTGGTAGGTACCAACAAAATGGTAGGCTCCGGATATCATTTTATAGATTTGCCAGATGAGGTGGCTGGTTCTACACTGCGCCTTCATTTTGTTACCAATGAAAACAATGCTTTTGGCAGTATTACTGCTCCTAAGTGTGCAAAAACTGATAGAGCCTATATAGCTTTTGGCCGCTATCAGCTTGTGTCTGTACTTGTGGGAATTTCTCTTTTGGGACTGGGAGTAATACTTACTATTGTGAGTCTTATTGCTACTTTTTATGATAGGATTTTTGTCAGAATTATTTATATAGGTGTATTTTCTGTTCTTATGGGCATGTGGACCCTGTTTAATAGCAAGGTGGCTCTTTTATTTATAGAGGACAGGATTCTTTGCACTAATTTAGAGTATATATCTCTTTATTTTGCTCCTGTGCCATTTGCATATTTGCTTACAGATATGAGAAGAGATAGTGATAGAATACGTCACAATACCTGTATAGCAGTTTCCATTATTTCATCTGTCTTTGGTATAGCTGCCATATTACTTCATTTCAGCAATATTGCTCGCTTGCCAGTGCTTTTACCTATATTTCATATAGTGGCATTTGCCTGTATGATTCCTCTTGTTATTTTGGGATTTGTGTGTAAAGGAAAGAGAAGTACGGCTGATTCAATTACAGCCATAGCTGTCTTTATACTTATCTTTATTTTAGGACTGGATATTATCAGATTTAATCTGCAAAAGTATTTTCTTACTACCAATGAAATTCTTATGAACAGCCTGATACCCTTTGGTACAGTTGTTTTTGTAGTAATGCTTCTCATCAGTTATCTGGCATATCTCTATGATATGTTTATGAGTAAGACGGAGAAGGAGACTCTTACCAGGCTTGCTTATATGGATATTCTGACGGGGCTCTATAACAGGACTAAATACGAGGAGGTTATTGGTCAGCTGGAAGAAAGTGAGGCAGATTTTGCCATTATTTCCTTTGATGTAAATGGTCTTAAGTATATCAATGACACCTATGGTCACAGCAGTGGAGATCTTTTGCTCAAGTCCTTTGGCACTATCTTAAAAAAGAACTTTGCAGATATAGCCACCTGCTTTAGAAAGGGTGGAGATGAGTATGTAGTTATTATATATGAGGCCAATTTGGCTTGTATAGATATGGCTTTATCTAAGCTGGCTCTAGATGAAATTGATATTTCATCACCACTTGACTTTGATGTTAGAGCTTCTTATGGAGTTGCATATAGGCATGAGCTAGAAGATGGACAGCCATCCAAGGTATTTACCATGGCGGACAAGCGCATGTATGAGATGAAGACTTCTACAAAAACTGTTTCAAAAAAGATTTGACACCCAATATTTAAGCCGTGATATAATTATATTAGTAAAGGTAGGAAAAGCAGCATATAGAGAAAGACGGTGTAGTATGAATTTTCAAATTGGTGATTATCTGGTACACGAGGGCAGTGGAGTATGTCAGGTTAAGGACATAGATGACATTGAGCTTATGGGTAAAGGTTCCATGAAGACCTATTATTGCATGGAGTCTGTCTATAAGGCGGGTTCCAAGGTATTTACACCACTTGAGGGTTCTTCATTGCGCCTTAGACCAGTGGCTGCACCTGAGCTTTTTAATGACCTTCTTTTGGGTATTGCTGATATAGAAGTAGTCCATGAGGCCAATGACAGGCTTCGTCAGGAAAAATTCAAAGAAATAATGGGAGAGTTTACTCCAGAGTCTTTGGCAGTAGTAGTTAAGACAGCACTTTTGCGCAAGTGGGAACGCATCGCTGAGGGCAAGAAGACCATGGCCTGCGATGAAAAAGTACTCAACGTAGCTGGTAAAAAACTCTATGAAGAGATGGCTTTTTCCCTGGGAAAGGATGTAAGTGAAGCTCAATCGCTTTTTGAGGAGGCTGTACGGTCTCATTGTGATTTGCTTATTTAATAATATTATGACTTTTTCGTATAAAGATATTAACAATTCGGTAAAAGAAAAAAATGGTCTTGTTAGAGCACTTACCCTGCTTGACAAGGCCATTACTTATCTTACTGTGCTTTTATATGTTTTTCTTTTGGGCTATACTTTTTTTATAGTAAAAGATGGTTACACTATATTTTATAGGAGCCTCCTTGTACCGGCTGCATCTTTTATTTTAGTTAGCACCTTTAGGAAGGTTTTCAATGCACCAAGACCATATGAGGTTTATGACTTTAAGCCTGCTTTGCCAAAGGATACCAGGGGAAAAAGCTTTCCCAGTCGCCATGTCTTTTCCATTATTATGGTAGCCATGGCCTGGCTTCAGGTCAGCACTGCATTAGGCCTTCTTCTATTGGTGCTTGGCATAG
The DNA here is from genome assembly GCA_963649335.1 of bacterium. Taxonomy (GTDB): domain Bacteria; phylum Bacillota; class Clostridia; order Lachnospirales; family Lachnospiraceae; genus Pseudobutyrivibrio. The sequence continues at coordinate 29,616 of CAVJHG010000012.1, read as the reverse complement.
TCCTTGCAGCAGTCAGGGTTCTTGGGGGAGTGCATTTTATAGGGGATGTAATTGCAGGGGCTGCTATAGCCCTTATTGTTGGAGATATTTGCTTTTTTATTCTTGGCAAGGGGATGGGACTTTTGGTATGGCCTTTTTTATAAAGGTTGGAGCTGACCATACAATTTAAATATAATGGGAGTAAGATTTATGAGACATGGAATAAGGAAATTACTTGATATAGTATTTAGCATTTTAGGCGCAGTGCTTGCAATATATGTAGGTGGATATTGGCTTTTTTTACGACCGGTTTATTTTTTGGTAACAGCCTATAAGACCGCAACAATTACCCCTCACTTGCTTATTGTATGCATTATTAAGATTTTGGTTGCATCTACAGCAGGAGGTGGTATCTGGTGTATTTGTGATATTATTGCGGGCAAATTCAGAGATTATTATTCAACAGATGATTGAGTTTATACTGACCTGATAATATTTAAGGAGGCTTTATGCAAGTATTTCACGGCAACATAATTACCTGTGATGATAAGGATACAGTGGCTTCTTACCTGGTAGAAAAGGAAGGCCGTATTGCATATATAGGGGATACTTTGCCTTCAATATATGATATGGTGCCTCCGGTAGAGCTGGAAGACAAGGCCATAATTCCGGCATTTTGTGATAATTTTATACATTTTTCTGCCTTTTCCATATTAAAAAATCTTTTTCCCCAGATTAATGCTGCTTCCAATGAAGAGATATTATTGCAGCTGAAAGAGTATGTATCTGATACCAAAGAAAATATTATAGTTTGCTATGGTACAGATGCTTTCTTTGTTGAAGAGAAGTACTTGATTGAGAAGGCTCAGCTGGATGTGGTTTGTCCCAATAAGCCTCTTTGCATATTAAGCTATGATACCAGGGCAGCAGTGGCAAATACTGTCCTTATCGAGATGATTCGTTACAAGGCTGCTACCCTTCGTGGCTTTGATGCAGGCAGTGGCTATATGTGCTTTGAAGCCTTTGATGCAGTAATGGAGCTTGTCAGCAAGGGTATTTCTACAAGCAAGGTTATTAAAGCCATGATAAGTGGCTGTGATTATCTGGCTAGTCAGGGCATTGGCTTTTTTAATTCGGCAGGTGGACTGGGATTTGTTCGCGCTTATGATTATGATATGGAAAAGGCCTTGTCAGCGAGCATGGACAATGGCATGCAAATGAGTATTTCATATCAGGCAAAGACGCTTGCTGCTGCAGTCAAAAAGGATGCTAGTCGCATAGTATATCCATTTATAGATGGCAGTCTTATGGCAGGTACAGCCTTGCTTAAGGATCAATATACAACAGGGCATACCAAGGGTCTTGCTTTTACTACAGAAGAAGAGCTCTCAAGCTTTTGCAAGGATATCAATAGAGCTGAGGGACAGATTTTTTTGTATACCGAGGGAGACGCAGCCTTTGATATGGCGGTAGCTGCTGTATCCTCAGCCTTGGAGGATTATCCAAGATATGACCACAGACACATTATTCATACGGCCATGCCAACAGTTGCCGGTCTTGAGATATGTAAAAAGTATGACATTATGCTGTCGGTTTTGCCAGATATGATTGATTACCCTGCAGGTAATTTGGAGCTTTTGACAGAAAATCTTTCAAGCACCAGAGTTGATGGCATTAATCCTATGTCTACTATTACATCTAGAGGAATAAGGACTTGTATTGATTCCGCAGCACCGGCTTCTAGTGCAAGGCCACTTATGTGGATACACAGCCTTTGCAATCGCAAGAACAAGAAGGAAGAAATCACTGTCTATGATGCTCTCAGGATGGCCACCTACAATGGAGCCTATGCCAGCTTTCAGGAAAAGGAGCGAGGCTCACTTGAAATGGGTAAAAGCTGCGATATGGTTATTTTAAGCGCCAATCCATATGAGATAAAAAAGGACAAATTAAAAAATATAGAGGTGGAGGAGCTTTATTTGAAAGGAAAGTTATATGAACCTCTTCGCACCAATCCGCGCACTATTTTACTAAGAGGTATGTTTCACAGCTATTAAGGGGGATTTATGGCACTTTCACTTATTTTAGGGGCTTCTGGCTCTGGCAAGTCTACTTATATTTACCAAAAAATCATACAGGAATCCATCAATAATAAAAAAGGACACTATATCGTGATAGTTCCTGAGCAGTACACCATGGCTACTCAGAAGCTGCTTGTGCAAATGCATCCAGACAAGTGCATCATGAATATAGATGTCCTTTCTTTTAACCGCTTAGCCTACAGAGTCTTTGAGGAGCTGGGTATCGCCACCGATGCAGTTTTAGATGATATAGGCAAATCCTTGGTTATAAGAAAGCTTGTATCTGAAAAAATTGATGAGCTTAGGGCCTTAAAGAAAAATATCACCCGCATATCCTATATAGCTCAGATAAAATCCCTTATTTCTGAGCTGTCACAGTATGGCATTAGCCCTGACAAGCTGCAGGAGATGATAGATTATCCACCTATGTCAGAGAATTTCCGCAAAAAGGCAAAGGATTTGCTTGTTATGTATGAAGCCTTTTTGCAATTTACAGAAGGCAAATATCTTACCACAGAGTCGGTGCTAACAAGGCTTAATGAAGTGATAGAGGACTCAAACATTATTGCAGGCTCTACGGTAATCTTTGATGGATTTACAGGCTTTACTCCAGTGCAAAATCAGCTGGTGGCTCACATGATGCCATTGCTTTCCGATATTTATGTCTGCATAACAGCTGACTCTCATTTTTCTATTGCTGAGACCCTAGATGATGATGCCTTATTTAAGATGTCCGGAGATTTTGCCCAGAAGCTTATTTCTCTGGCCAAGTCTTCGCATATTGCAGTATCGGAGCCTGTCTTTATTGATGGATCAAAAAGCAGGCTAAAGGACAATCCTGTTATGCAGCATTTGGAGGCCAATATTTTCCGAGACAGACAGGAGTCATATTCTTTGCAGGATGCTGCTGGTGTTATCAGTCTAACGACATTTAAGAGTACCCGAGATGAATTAAAGTTTGCAGCCATTACCATTAGAGACCTGGTAAATAAAGGCTACCACTACAAGGATTTTGCTGTAGTTACCCCAAGTCTCGAGTCCTATCGCTATCTGGTGGAGGAAATATGGCAGGCCTATCATATTCCTTATTTTGTTGATGCCAAAACCGAGATGCTTTTCCACCCTTTTTCTGAGGCAATGGATGCTCTTTTTGATATTGTAAACAGAAATTTCAGACAGGAAGATTTTTTTCGTTTTCTTCGTACAGGAATCACTGATCTGACTCCTTCGGATATTGATTTATTGGAAAATTATGTTATTTCTACAGGCATTAGGGGACATAAAAAATACTTTAATCCCTTTGTCTTAAGGTCAAATACTTTTTCCACTGACGAGGCACTGGCTCAGGTTAATGACATTAGGCTTAGGGTTATTGAGCCCTTTATTAAGCTTTATGAGGTCTGCTCAAAAAAGACTACAGTTAGTGCTTTTGCTTTAGCAATATATGATTTCTTTGGCTACTATGATTTCGCAGATAAAATTAATGCCAGGAGGGTAGAGCTTGAAGAAAAGGGACAGCTGGCTAAGGCCAAGGAATATGCTGCTGTATACGATGTTATTATGAAGCTTCTTGAGAAAATGGTACAGGTCCTGGGGGATGAGACCATGGACCTGGATGAATTTTCTCAAATATATAAGGCAGGTCTTGGGGCTTCTGCCATAGGTCTTGTGCCTCCTGCAAATGACAGTGTTATTGTGGGAGATATAGAGCGGTCCCGCCTCAATGATGTCAAGGTGCTTTTTTGCATAGGTGCTTCAGATGACAATATTCCAGGCAAGGTAGAAAATGGAGGTATTTTGTCTTCATTGGAACGTGAGCAGCTTCTTGAAAGTGGCCTTTTTGAGCTGGCTCCATCTGACAGGCAAAAGTCCTTCAGACAGCGCTTTTACCTATATATGATGCTGACAAAGCCATCCGACAAGCTTTATATTACATCCCCTCGTGTAGACAAGGATGGCAAGGCTGTTCGTATCTCTTATTTGATGGAAATTATTGCGTCCATGTTTTCGATTTCTCTAAATGAGGTGGAGGATTTTGAGGGAGACAGCCGTCTTTTTTCTGAAAAAGAGGCCTGTATATATTTGACAGAGCTTTTGCAAAAAATGCATCAAAAGACATTTGCCGGCTTGTCTGAAGCAGAGCGGGATTTGCTGCCACAGCTTTTTGCCTGGGCAAAATATAATCAAAAGGATGCATTGGACACTATTTTAAGTGGCATTTTTTATAAGCCTGAGACACACGACATATCTCAGGATATTATGCATGCTGTCAATGAAGCCTTCAACAATAATGGTATTGTAAGAGGTTCAGTATCACGATTTGAAGAGTATGCCAAGTGCTCTTACAGATATTTTTTGGAGTATATTTTAGACCTTGAAGAGCGGGAGGAGTATACTCTGTCGTCTATTGACAAGGGTAACTTTTATCACGAGGCTCTCCATGCCTTTTCAGATGCAATGAAGGCCGATGGAATCAGCTGGAAAGATGCGACTGAAGAACAGTTAGAAGACCATATTAGTCAGGCTATTGCCCACACCAAAGAAAAAATGGTCAAGCTCTCTGAATCGGAGGATGACACAGAGCAGTACATTATTTCCACCATGGAAAAGACACTGCTTCATACGGTAAAGGTTATTACTGCCCAGATAAAGAAGGGCAATTTTGAGCCTTATGATTTCGAGTATGCCTTTAAAAAGGAGCTGGTGAGTGACAAGACGAATGAGCCAGTAGCGCTTCTTAGAGGCAAGGTGGACAGGATTGATGTGACTGAAAGTGCAGATCGGGGAGTCAGAATTATTGACTACAAATCCAGTGATCATTCCATCGATATTAATGATTGTTACTATGGCTTGTCCTTACAGCTTCCGGTATATATGAGTGTGGCTCTTGAAGAGCTAAAGCATAAATATCCGGATACTTTTGCCCATCCATCGGCCATGCTTTACTATACCTTGGGGGATGATTTTGCAGATACTACTCCTGGGCCTAAAGACCTTATAAAAGAGGAACGTTTTAGACTATCTAAGATGGATGGCCTTTTATCAGATGATGAGTCTGACCTTATTGATAATGATAATACAGTAGGCAATGAGGAAAATCAGACCCTGACATCTGATATTGTCCATTATGGAAAAACTGCCAAGAATTCCCTTGATAGGAGAGTCAGTCATGTTGTGAGTCGTGAAGATATGGAGCTTATGACAGCCTATTCTATCCATAAGGCAACTGAGATGGCAGAGGATATTTTGACAGGACATTTTGCCCCTAATCCGGTTCAAAAAGAAGGCAAAGTGGTGGGATGCGATTATTGCCTCTATGGAGATATATGTAAGTTTGGCTCTAAGATAAGCTTTGATGAGGCCAAAGACCTTGAAAAAATAAATAAGGAAGAGGTCCCGGAAAAAATGCGCCAGGCCCTGGCTGAAAGTGAGGATACAGATGGCATTAACTAAAAATCAGCAAAAAGTGCAGGATATCAGAGATAAAAACATGCTTGTGTCTGCAGCAGCCGGTTCAGGCAAGACCTTTGTTCTTGTTAAAAGAATCCTGTCTAAAATAATAAATGATGGTGTGGATGTGGACCGCATTTTGGTGGTTACCTTTACAAATGCTGCGGCTGCTGAGATGAAGGACCGTATCCGCCTGGCCATAACAAAGGCTATAAGCGAGGGCAATGACTCTTCTTTTCTTAGAAAGCAGGCTACCTTAGTTCACAATGCCCAGATTAAAACTATCGACAGCTTTTGCCTATGGCTGGTACAGAATTATTTTTATGAAATAGATCAGGATCCTGCCTTTGGCATAGATTCCAAGGGACAGTTAAAGGTTATTGCAGATGAAATTTTATCAGATCTTATTTCAGAGAAGCTAAAAGAGGGCCAGGAAGATTTTATACTTTTAGCAGATGCCTACATAGTTAATGGCAAGTTGACACAGCTGAAGGAGATGGTGCAGTTTCTCTACAGAAAAGCCATGAGCTTTCCATGGGTAGATGCCTGGTATGATAGTCTTTTAGAGCTTTACTTAGTGGAGGATGCAAGCCAGCTGGAAGCTACATCAATTGTAGGAAATATCTGTGATTATGTTGATATGGTGCTGCAGTATCACATTAATAGTTTGTCTAAATGTATAGACATTATTGGCGAGGAAGATTGTGATGGCAAACAAACCTTACAGCAGGAGAAGGCTTGCTATGAAGCTGCTTTAGAGGCCAAGGGCTATTCTGCTAAGCGCTTGATTATCACAAATATTAATTATGGTACCTTGAGATTTGGGAAAATTGATCTGGACAAGGAGATAAAGGATCTCATAAAGGATAAAAGAAATGATGCAAAGAGTGAAGTCCTGAAGCTTATAGCAGACTTCTTGGCTCCAGATATAGATCAGTTTTTTGATTCCGTTAAGCTGGTGGGGACACAGATAAGGGCCCTAGTGGAGCTGACAAGAGAATATGGCAGCAGACTTTTTGAAGAAAAAAAGAAAAAGGGTATATTTGACTTTAATGACATAGAGCATATGGCATTAAATATATTGCGCAATCCTGACAGCAAGGATCATGAAAAGAGACCGGTAGCTATAGAGCTATCAGCTTATTTTTCTGAAATAATGGTGGATGAGTATCAGGACTCCAATGAGCTTCAGGAGGCTATTTTGACAGCTGTAAGTAGGGACAATAACTACTTTACAGTAGGTGATGTAAAGCAGTCTATTTACGCCTTTAGAGAAGCTTCGCCAGATCTTTTTAAGGACAAGCTTGCAAACTATAGCATGGATGAAAAGGACCAATCTTTATCAGTCAGGGTAGATCTTGATACCAATTTCCGTTCCAGAGCCCAGGTCCTTAATTTCTGCAATGATATTTTTGCCCCACTAATGCAGGAGGATATAGGTGAGGTGGCTTATGATGAGGCTGCAAGTCTCAAGGTGGGAGCCACAGATTTTCTGGAGAAGGACTCAGATTTTGATCCAGAAATCTATATCTTTGATGCAAACAAGGCTGCCATGAAGGAGGTTGGACTTACATCAGGACTTGCTGGAGAGGCAGCAATCGTAGCCTTGCGCATAGAAAAGATGGTTAAAGAGGGCTTCCAGGTTACCTATAAGGACTCAGAGGGACAGGCACATTTGCGCCCTGCAAAATACTCAGACATGGTTATTTTGCTTAGAGGTACAGCTGGTGGCAAGGCCACTACCTTTATTAAGACTCTTGAAGCCAAGGGAATAAAGGCTTATGTAGCCGAGGAAAAGGGCTTTTTTGACAGGGATGAGATAAAAGATGTACTGGCCATGCTGTCCGTTATAGATAACCCATATAATGACATTCCTTTAGCTACAGTTCTCAGGTCAAAGCTTTTTGGACTTTCTGATGAAAAGCTGGCTTTAATAAAAGCGACGTATCCAGATGAGAGCTTTTGGGGTTCAGTATTTTTATACAGCCAGGACCACCCAGAGGATGAGCAGCTGGCTTACTTTATGGACCTGCTTGATTATTTCAGGAAGGAGACCTTGGATAGACCTATTCATGAGATGATTGGTCTTATTTTAGACAAAACCGGCTATGACACCTTGGTAAGATCTTATCCTATGGGAAATGAGGCCATAGCCAATTTAAATAAGCTTATTGACGAGGCTGTCAGCTTTGAAAGCAACAGCTTTAAGGGCTTGTCATCCTTTGTCAGATATATAAATAATCTGAAAACCTATGATGAGGAGTTAGGTCTTGCCAAGGATTCGGGAGAGAATGACAATGCAGTTCGCATTATGACAATTCATAAAAGTAAAGGCTTGGAATTTCCTATAGTCTTTTTGTGTAATACAGGAAGTACCCTGTATCCCGGATTAAAGGGCGGGCTTTTTTATTCTTCGGCCGTCGGGCTTACCATGAATTACAGGAATCCTTTACTTCACATAAAATATAATCTTCCTTTTGCCTCATACATAAAAAAAAGTATGAAGCAGGATTCTTTAGGGGAGGAGATGAGAATTCTTTATGTGGCTTTGACCCGTGCCAAGGAAAAGCTTATTATTACAGGCTCCATTGCTTCAACTACAAAGGTATCAGCGGCAGATAAAGTGGAGTTATATAAGGGGGCTTATGGCAGCCTTGACTTTATGACTAAGTTTAAGTCTCAAAGCTATCTGGAGTGGATTATCAGGTCTCTTAACGCTGCAGGCAGAGACAAATGCTGGTCTATAAAAAATTGTCAGGATCTGGTTATAGATGAGGTAGAAAATGCTGTTGACCAGGAGGCAGTAAAACGACAGATTATAGGTCTTTTAGATGACTTAGACGAAGATGCAGCAGCAAATATAGCTGACAAGCTGACTATATCTTATCAGGGTGAAAGCACTGGCAAATACAGAGCCAAGTATTCAGTTTCAGAATTAAAGCATCAGGCCATAGAAGAAAACTACGCCGACGATGAAGATGCAGCACCTAGCTTTACCAAGGAGGAACACAAGCCTTATGTACCGTCATTTGCCAGGGAAAAGGTGGCGGCAGGTTTTGTGGATTCAGGTAAGAGCCATATACCAGCAGGAGCATTATATGGCACAGCTATGCACAGATTTATGGAGTGCTATGATTTTGCCAGGGATGACTATGATACTTCCTTTGAGGAGCAGCTGGCTTTTATTACAACCTCTGGTCTTATGTCAGCTGAGGATGCAGCTCTTATAAGTAAAAATCGTTTAGCTGGCTTTGTGGCTTCACCACTTGCGGCAAGAATGCACCTTGCAGCAGCAGAGGATGCCTTATACAAGGAGCAGCCTTTTGTATTTTCCTCTTCCGCTGATAAGCTTTTTTCAGATGGGCAGGCCCAGGAGTCGGTACTTATCCAGGGTATTATTGATGTCTTCTTTGAGGAAGCAGATGGTATAGTTTTATTGGATTATAAGACTGACAAGGTGGACGAAGCAGGAGAATTAGTGGTAAGATATGAGCGACAGCTTGAGCTTTATAAGGATGCCATTTACAGGGCATATCATGTGCCGGTAAAAGAAATCCTTATATACTCATTTAGTTTGGAAGAAGTTATTTCGATAGGAGATTAGCATGACTTACGATAAGGTTATAGTTGACACATTTCTCAAAAACCAGCTTCAGCTTTTTCCTGAAAAGGTAGCAGAAGACCTTGAGGAGGCAGATGAATTTCTCGAGGATATGTGTGCTGTAGTTTGTAAAAATAAAAAAGAGGTTTTGGCTTACTTTAAGGAAGAATTAGATACTGAAGGTATGTCTGACGAAGAGCTTTTGGCATCAGAAGAGGTTTTTGCTATTGCCGATGGCAGATATCTGATTGTGGAAGGTTAGTTATGTTTAAAATTAAAAAAATGCTTATGACACTTGCCATGACAGGCCTGATTATTTCAAGCTTTACAGGATGCACTTTTCAAGGCAGGACGGTGTATTTTGAAACCTCCTGTGGTCCATCTACTGTTTTTAAAATAGGAGACCTGGCATGTTCTAAAAAAGAAGCTCTTCTTTATCTTATTAACGAGAAAAATATATATGGCACTGTTGATGGGGTAAATTTGTGGGGAGATGATTTTGACAAGGATACTATAGCAGGCAGCTTGAAGGATGCTGTAATAGAGCACCTTACCAAGGTATATATATTAGACTTATATGCCAAGGGGCAGGAAATGGAGCTTACTGAAGAAGAAAAGGCTTCATGCGCTGATGCAGCTGAAGAGTATTATGCTTCTTTAAGTAGTGACGAAAGGACCTTTTGCGGAGTAAGAAAGAAGGATATATCGGCCATGTATGAGCGCTATGCCTTGGCCCAAAAGGCTTATACAGGTCTTATGAGTACTGTTGATGAAGAAGTATCTGAGGATGAAGCCCGTGTTATGGAGGCCTTTGTGCTTTTTGTATCAGAGGAAAGCAAGGCCCAGGAAATACAAGGCATGATAGACTATGGTTATACCTTTGAGCGTCTTGCCTCTACCTATACAGAGCTTGATAGCTACCAGGTTACCTTTGCTAGGGGAGAATATCCTGAAGCTGTTGATGAGGTAGTATTTAATTTGGATACAGATGAAGTGTCAGGGGCTATTGCAGCAGATGGTGGTTATTATTTTTTCCAGTGCCGCAATAAATACGTTGAGGACTTATCTGAGGAAAATAAAAAGGTTATCATTGAAAATCGGCGCAAGGCGGTTATGGACAACATAGTTACAAGCCTTCAGGATCAATATTTTTCCGATATGAATACAGAGCTTTGGGACAGTCTGAATATAAGTGAAGAAGAGGCTGACTCCTTGACATCTGATTCCTTTTTCTCTACTTTGGCTGGGCATATTTCTTTTTAGTTTTGCAATATAGCTGTGAAACTTTATTTGTAGAACAATTATACAGACTTGCATAAAAAGTTCTTGAAATTAAGGGCTTTTTCCGGGATAAAGTGGAATTAATTTTATGGATGTAGTAAAATATATGCAAGTCAGATATTTTATAGCTGATTTATTGTGTTTATGGTAACTCTAGGAGGGTAGATTCAATGGCAATCAATACTAAGATTAAGAATGATGATGTGAAGAAGGCTACAGCTACAGTAGCTGAGGCAGTTAAGACAACAACAGAGGCAGTTAAGACAACAGCTGAGACCGTTAAGACCAAGGCTGAGGCAGCAAAGCCAGTTGTTGAGGAGAAGGCAGAGGCTGTTAAGAAGGCAGCTACCAAGACAGCTGCAGCCACCAAGAAGACAGCAACAAAGGCTGTTAAGAAGGCTAAGAAGGAAGTTGTTAAGTCAGCTCTTATTCAGTATCAGGGACTTGAGTTCTCTACTGAAGACTGCATGAAGAAGGCAGAAGCTGCTTTTAAGAAGGACTATAAAGGAAAGACTCTTGAGGAGATTAATATTTACATCAAGCCAGAGGAGCGCAGAATTTATTACGTTGCTAATAAGGACTGTGTTGGTTCTGTAGAGCTCTAATTTTTAAAGATAATGAGGGACTGTGCAAGCTATTGCATGGTCCTTTTTTCTTGTCTGGGTAAAGCGTAAGGTGTAAGTACTTTTTAGGGTTAAAGTTAGAAGTTTGAAAATGTTAAGCTGCACCAGCCACTTTATTAGCACTCATTTTCGATGAGTGCTAATTTTTTGTTGACTTTTACAAAACAGGGGTTTAAGATACTTACTAGTTAATAAGTTTTGACTAATGCGGCTTTGTTATGAGCTGTAATTTTTAAAGGAGTGATACTAATATGGGAACAAAATCAGGAAGTTTATCAATTACAAGTGAGAACATTTTTCCAGTCATTAAGAAGTGGCTGTATTCAGATCATGATATTTTCTATCGTGAGATTATTTCCAATGGATGTGATGCCATCACAAAGTTAAAGAAGCTGGATATGATGGGAGAGTATTCTTTGCCAGTTGACTATAAGGGAAAGATGGAGGTTATAGTATCTCCAGAGGATAAGACTCTTACATTCATCGACAATGGCCTTGGTATGACAGCTGAAGAGGTAGACGAGTATATCAATCAGATTGCTTTTTCCGGTGCTACAGATTTCCTTGAGAAATACAAGGATAAGGCAGATTCAGACCAGATTATAGGTCATTTCGGTTTGGGCTTTTACTCAGCCTTCATGGTTGCAGATCAGGTTACTATTGATACTCTTTCATATAAGGAAGGGGCAACAGCAGTTCACTGGTCATGCGATGGCGGCACAGACTATGAGATGGAAGATGGCGATTGGGACCAGGTAGGTACCAAGATTACTCTTTTCTTAAATGAGGATTGCCTTGAGTTTGCCAATGAGTATCGTGCCCGTGAGGTTATCGAGAAGTATTGTTCATTTATGCCTACTGAGATATATCTTTCAAAGAAGGATGCTCCAGAGGAGACTCAGATAATTGATGCAGCTGATAAGCTTGATACAGATATAGTTCGGGAGGAGATCCACGAGGAAGCCAAGTTTGAAGAAAAAGAAAATGAGGATGGCACTAAGGAGCAGGTAGAAGTATCCCCAGCCAAGGATAAGCTTAAGATTGTTAAGCGTCCTGTACCACTTAATGAGACTCATCCACTTTGGACCAAGTCACCTTCAGAGTGCAGTGATGAGGATTATAAGGCCTTCTATAGAGATGTATTCCATGACTATAAGGAGCCTCTCTTCTGGATTCACCTCAATATGGACTATCCATTTAATCTCAAGGGTATTCTTTACTTCCCTAAGATTAATACAGAGTATGATTCTATTGAGGGAACCATCAAGCTCTATAATAATCAGGTATTCATAGCAGATAATATCAAGGAGGTTATTCCAGAATTCTTGATGCTTCTCAAGGGTGTTATTGATTGCCCTGATTTGCCTCTCAATGTATCACGTTCAGCTCTTCAAAATGATGGCTTTGTTAAGAAAATTGAGGAATTCATTACCAAGAAGGTTGCAGACAAGCTTATCGGTCTTTGCAAGACTGAAAAGGAATCCTATGAGAAGTTCTGGGATGACATTGCACCATTCATTAAGTATGGCTGCCTTAAGGACACTAAGTTCTGCGACAAGATGAATGACTACATTCTTTTTAAGGATATTAATGGCGCATATACAACTCTTCCAGAGCTGCTTGTTAAGGAAGAGGCTACAGATGAAAATGGCGAAAAGGTAGAGGCTGAGGTAGTAGACAATGCTGATTCTGATGCAGCAGAAGATAGTGCCAAGGAGCCAAAGGATACACGTAAGACTGTATTTTATGTTACCGATATGCAGCAGCAGAGCCAGTACATCAACATGTTCAAGGAACAGGGCATGAACGCTGTTATCCTTGACCACAGCATTGATACTTCATTTATTACTCAGCTTGAGCAGCGCAATGATCAGTATAAGTTCTGCCGTATCGATGCAGATGTTACAGAGACTATGGTTGAGGAAGTATCTGAGGATGAGCTTAAGACTGCTACTGAGACTCTTTCAGAGGTCTTCCGCAAGGCTATAGGCAATGAAGGCCTTGAGGTTAAGGTAGAGAAGTTTAAGAATAAAGATCTTTCATCTATGCTTACTGTATCCGAGGAAAGCCGTCGTATGCAGGATATGATGAAAATATACGCCATGGGTGGCATGGATATGAACATGTTTGGTTCAGCTTCTGAGACCCTTGTCTTAAATGCCAACAATGAGCTGGTACAGTATATCTTAGATAACAAGGATTCAGAAAATGTTCCGGTATTTGCAGCCCAGCTGTATGACTTAGCAAAGCTTTCCAATGCACCACTTGCACCAGAAGCTATGACTGCCTTTGTTGCCAGATCTAATCAGATAATGAAGCTTTTAGCTAAATAGTCAGATTTTATGGGAGCCTTCGGGCTCCCTTTTTTTGTCCATATTTGATTAAAGCATTGAATTTAAACTGTTGGTTGGTTAAAATTTTATTATGTCAGAATTTTTGGGAGAATAATTTATGGCAACAATCAACAAAAAATGGTGGAAGAATGCTATTTTTTATCAGGTAGATGTGGCGACATTCTGCGACAGTAATGGAGACGGAGTGGGAGATTTACTAGGCATTGTTTCCAAGCTTGCCTACCTCAAGGACTTGGGTATAGATGCTCTGTGGCTTAGCCCTGTTTTTGTTACTTCAGCTTCAGGTTATGGCATTTCTGATTTTAAAGCTATCAATCCAGCCTACGGTACCATGGATGATATGAATAAGCTTATTTCCCGCGCCAAGCGACTCGGCATTAAGCTAATATTGGATATATCTATTAATCACACATCAGATGAGCATCCATGGTTTAAGAGGGCGCTGGAGGGAGATCAACGCTTCAAGGATTTTTATTATTTCCGCCGAAATAAGAATAAGCCCAACAACTGGAAGTCAATTTCAGGTGGTGGTGCCTGGGAAAAGCTAGGACATGATGAGTATTATATGCACCTTTTGGGCAAGCATCAGCCGGAGCTCAACTGGAAGAATCCTGCGGTATATGACGAGATGGTTGATATTATGCGATTCTGGCTAGATAAGGGCATAGCTGGTTTTAAGCTTAATTACATCAATCTTATTTACAAGACAACTTTAGAGAATGGTGCACCAAGGCTCAAGGTTACTGGACGAGAAAATTATACCTCGGCGCCAGGTGCCCATGATTTATTACATAGGCTAAGCCTTGATGTTTGGAACCGATATAAGGCCTTTGTAGTAGGCTCTACCACTATGGCTCATTATGGCGAGGTGCAGGCCTTTACAGATGCAGATAGCTCGGAGCTTCATTCGGCCCTTTTTTTTGAGGAAGAAAAATCTGTCAAAAAATCATTTTTTGGCAGAGCAAGGGGAGTAAAACCTCACAGCTTTATTAGCTCTATGGATCAGTGGCAGTCAAAGATGCAGCTGCCTTCCAATTATATTGGCACACCGGTTCATTGGCGTCTCTGGGAGCATCATGTGAAAAATAGTCCCCATTTTCAAGAAAGTACCAAGCTTATATGTGGTATGGTTTTGTCATTAAAGGGTATTCCATGGATTAGGGGCTATGAGCATAAGGACTTTGAAAAATTGTCTCGGGATGAGGATAATCCCGACAGCCTCATCAGCTTTTACAAGAGCATGATTGATTTTCGGAAGTCTTCAGAGGCTCTTCAGGATGGCAAGTACAGGCGTATGGCTGCACCTAGGGATATATATCTTTTTACTAGAGAAGCACCTAGCCAGAGGCTCTACATATATTGTAATATGACTTCCTTTACTAAGATGGTAGAGCTCTATGGAGATGAGTTTCTTATAGGTAATTATCCTATGGAAGAGGGATACAATTATGCATATTTAAGGCCCTTTGAGTTTAGAATTGTTAAAAGCAATATATAGTAGGCTGTAAAGACTTTGCGTAGGGAGCCTTCATTAGATACAGATTTGGCTTAATACTAAATAGTGGCATATTTATTAATAAAAAAGCTTCGAGAAACTAACTTGTTTCTCGAAGCTTTTTTGATAAGAACTATGCGTCCTGTTTATTAAGATTTTTGTTGGCGGTAGAAAGCATCAGCTTAATACGGTTGAGCTGATTAACCTCTGAGGCGCCTGGATCGTAGTCAATAGCTACGATATTGGCGTCTGGATGCTCGTGACGGATTCGCTTTATAACACCCTTGCCTACCACATGGTTAGGCAGGCAGCCAAATGGCTGTATGCAAACTATGTTGCTGGCACCTGTTTCAATAAGCTCTAGCATTTCGCCTGTAAGGAACCAACCCTCGCCGGTCTGGTTGCCTATGGATACAATTGACTGAGCATTTTTTGCAGTATCCTCTATGAAGGCTGGGGCAGTAAATCTCTTGGACTTGTTGAATTCATCCCTTGCAGCTGATCGTAACCATTCAAAGAACTTGATGCCAAGATTGCAGAAAATGCGACTCTTCTTGCTTGAACCCAAGTTTTCTTCCTTGAAATTGGTGTTGTAGAAGCAATAGAGTAGGAAATCAGTAAGGTCAGGTACCACTGCCTCGGCACCCTCGTGCTCCAAAAGAACTGCCAGGTCATTGTTGGCGGCAGGTAAAAACTTAACCAAAATTTCACCAACAATACCTACACGAGGCTTCTTTAAGCCCTCTATAATAGGCAGATTATCAAAGTCACGAATTATCTCGCGGCACATCTGCTTATATTTTCTGTGAGAAAGTATCTTGTCGCTTCCTACAAATTCTATTACCTTCTTGCGCCATTTGTCATGGAGGGCGTCGGTAGAGCCAGGAACTGCCTCATAAGGACGTACTCTGTATACACAGCGCAGGAAAATATCACCAAATTCCAGAGCATATAATCCATGCTGGATAAGGCTTGGTGTAAAGGTAAAGCCTGGGTTTTTCTCCAAACCATTTAAGTTGAGAGAAATAACAGGTACATCAGGATAACCTGCCTTTTCCAAAGCTCGGCGGATGAAGCCTATGTAGTTGGAAGCTCGGCAACCACCACCAGTTTGAGAGATAAGCAGTGCTGTACGACTCATATCGTACTCACCACTAGCTACAGCAGCCATAAGCTGGCCTACAACTATGAGGGAAGGATAACAAGCGTCATTGTTAACATACTTAAGACCTACATCTACACAGGTACGAGTAGGAATATTTGGTACTACCAGGTTAAAGCCTGCAGCATTAAAGGCTGGCTCCAATAGCTCAAAGTGGACTGGCGACATCTGAGGACAGAGTATGGTGTAGTTCTTCTTCATTTCTTTTGTGAAAATAACTCTGTCGTAGCTGGCTGGAACAACCTTGCGCTCAGTGTGCTTTTTCTTCTTGACACGAAGGGCAGCAAGGAGAGATCGTACACGAATACGGGCCGCACCTAAGTTGTTGACCTCATCAATCTTGAGGCAGGTGTATATCTTGCCGGAATGGGTAAGTATGTCTGATACCTGATCTGTAGTGACAGCGTCAAGACCGCAACCAAAGGAGTTGAGCTGGATAAGGTCTAAGTTATCAGTTTTCTTTACATAGTTGGCAGCGGCATACATACGTGAGTGGAACATCCACTGGTCCATAACGATAAGTGGGCGCTCTACCTCGCCAAGGTTAGAGATGGAATCCTCGGTGAGAACAGCTATGCCATAGCTGTTAATAAGCTCAGGAATGCCGTGGTTAATCTCAGGGTCCACGTGGTATGGACGACCTGCAAGGACTATACCGTGACGGCCAGTTTCCTCCAGATATTTTAGAACTTCAGCACCCTTGGCATACATGTCGTTTCTAAAATGCTCCTGCTCTAACCAGGCAGCATGAGCAGCGGCTTTTACTTCGGATGCGTTGATGTCAAACTCATCCTTAAAAACCTTTACCAGCTGATTGGTTAAAATCTCTTCGTTGGTAAATGCCATAAATGGGTTAAGGAAACGTACCTTGCCGGTGGTTATTTCATCTACATTATTTTTTATATTTTCTGCATATGATGTAACGATAGGGCAGTTGTAGTGGTTGTTTGAATCTGGAAATTCATTTCTTTCATATGGTATACATGGATAGAAAATGAAATCACAATTGCCTTCGTTAATGAGCCACTGTACGTGACCGTGAGCCAGCTTGGCTGGATAGCACTCTGACTCAGAAGGGATAGATTCTATGCCAAGCTCATATACCTTTCGGTTTGAGCGAGGGGAGAGCACTATCTTAAAGCTAAGTTTATTGAAAAATGTAGCCCAGAAAGGATAGTTTTCGTACATGTTGAGTACTCTAGGAAGGCCTACTGTGCCACGAGTAGCTTCTTCGTCAGAAAGAGACTCATAGTCAAAAAGGCGGTTGTATTTGTACTCGTAAAGGTTTGGTATGTTTTCTTTATTTTTAACACCACCAGCACCCTTTTCACAGCGGTTACCTGTGATGAAAGAACGACCACCTGAGAACTTGTTGATTGTAAGCAGACAGTGGTTGACGCAACCCTGGCAGCGGGTGAGCTTGGTCTCAAAGGTCAGTGAGTTGATTTCATCTACGCCTAGAGTTGTGGTGGTTGGATTTTCTTCGTAACGCTCCTTTGCAATAAGAGCACAGCCGAAGGCGCCCATGATACCGGCAATATCAGGACGGACTACATTGACGCCAGCTATTTTCTCAAGTGAGCGAAGAACAGCATTGTTGTAGAAGGTACCACCCTGAACTACTATATTATCTCCAAGCTCTGAAGCATCTGACAGCTTGATAACCTTGAAAAGAGCATTTTTGATAACAGAGTAAGCCAGACCGGAAGAAATATCTGCAACAGATGCACCTTCCTTCTGGGCCTGCTTTACCTTGGAATTCATAAATACTGTACAGCGGGTACCAAGATCAATAGGATTGAGGGCAAAAAGTGCTTCCTCAGCAAAGTCCTGTACAGAAAAGTTTAAGGACTTGGCAAAGGTCTCGATAAAGGAACCACAACCCGAAGAACATGCCTCGTTGAGCTGTACGGAGTCAACTACGCCATTTTTGATACGAATACACTTCATATCTTGGCCACCTATATCAAGAATACAGTCTACCTTAGGATTGAAAAAAGCAGCCGCATAGTAGTGAGCTATGGTCTCTACTTCTCCCTCATCAAGCTGGAGAGCAGATTTTAACAGAGCCTCACCATATCCTGTAGAGCATGAGTGTACAATGTGGCTGTCTTCAGGCATGAGAGAGTATATCTCCTTCATGGCCTTAAGGGCTGTAGCCAGTGGGCTGCCGTTGTTGCTTGAGTAGAAGCTGTACAAAAGAGTGCCGTCTTCACCAACAACCGCAAGCTTGGTAGTAGTAGAACCAGCATCAATACCCAAATAGCAATTGCCATGGTAAGAAGCTAAATCGCCCTTTTTAACCTGAGCTTTTGCATGGCGATCATTGAAGGCCTTGAAGTCTTCTTCTGATTCAAAGAGAGGATCAAGTCTTGCTACCTCAAATTCCATTTTGATACCATCAGCCAGCTTGTCAATAAGGCTGTCCATAGGGACATGAGACTCTTCTTTTGAATTAAGAGCAGAACCAATGGCTGCAAAAAGGTGAGAGTTCTCAGGAGTGATGGCATGCTCATCATCCAACTTGAGGGTGCGGATAAATGCCTCCTTCAGCTGGTCTAAGAAGTGAAGGGGACCACCTAAAAAAGCTACATGGCCACGTATTGGCTTTCCGCAGGCAAGACCGGATATGGTCTGATTGACAACTGCCTGAAAAATAGAAGCGGACAAGTCCTCGCGGGTAGCACCTTCGTTGATAAGGGGCTGAATATCTGTTTTTGCAAAAACACCACAACGGGCTGCTATGGGATAAAGAGCCTTGTAGTTTTTAGCGTATTCGTTGAGACCGGTAGCATCTGTCTGAATGAGGGATGCCATCTGGTCGATAAAGGAACCTGTACCACCGGCACAGATACCATTCATACGCTGTTCCACATTGCCATTTTCAAAATAAATAATCTTGGCATCCTCGCCACCAAGCTCGATAGCTACATCTGTCTGTGGAGCATAGTGGGTAAGGGATGTAGATACTGCAATAACCTCCTGTACGAACTCTACTCCCAAATGCTTGGCCAAAGTTAGTCCGCCGGAGCCTGTAATCATAGGAGATACTTCAATCTTGCCAAGGGCTGATTTAGCCTTGGTGAGAAGATCAGTCAGTGTCTCCTGAATATTTGCAAAATGTCTCTCATAGTCCGAGAATAAAAGATTGTTGTCTTTATCGAGTATGGCCACCTTTACCGTGGTAGAGCCAATATCGATACCGAGTTTGAATAATTTGTTCTCCATAAAATAACTTTTCTTTCTTATTAAAATATCTAAAAGCAACATTTCGTATTATAAAGGCATTTTTAGTAAAACTCAATAAACAAATCTTACAATGTGTTAGCTTAAAAATGACAAGGCATTGGGAAAAGAAACAATATATATTTTCAGGTATAAAGATTAAGAAGCTAGACTTTTATGTGAGCTCAAGAAAAATATTTCATTTATAAACAAATTTACCTTTACAAACTGGCGGTTTATGTTGTAATATTTTTGGCGTACAAGAGCGTACTTTTTAGGCATGCAGTTACATCGCTTAAAAAAAAACGCTCTTTTTTCATTTAAAGGAGGATTCATGTCACAATATACAGTTGATGATATTATTGATTTCGTTGAAGAAAATGACGTTAAGTTTATAAGATTGGCCTTCTGTGACCTTTACGGCACCCAGAAGAACATTTCTATCATGCCAAAAGAGTTGAGACACGCCTTTGAACAAGGCGTTAATTTCGACTCTTTTCTTATTTTAGGATATGAGGACGACCAATATCAGGACTTATTTTTGCGCCCAGATCCAGATACATTGCATGTGCTTCCTTGGCGACCACAGTCAGGCAGAGTTATTCGTTTTTATTGCAATATTGTTTTGTCTGATGGCACACCATTTCCTTATGACTATCGTAAGTTCTTAAAGGATACTTTAGAAGAATGTGCTGCCGAAGGCTTTACCACCAAGATGGGGCTCAAGTCAGAGTTTTATCTTTTTAAGACAGATGAAGAGGGAGAGGTTACAAGTGAGCCTTTCGATCAGGGATCATATATGGATGTGGCGCCTAATGATAAGGGTGAAAATATTCGACGAGAGATTTGTCTCACCTTGGAGGAAATGGGAATTAGACCTCAGTCCTCTCATCACGAGAGAGGCCCTGGACAAAACGAGATTGATTTTGCATCAAGTGATGTGCTTACATCTGCTGATAATCTTGTGACATATAAAAATGTTGTAGAAAATATTGCATCCAGAAATGGAGTATATGCTTCTTTTGATCCAAAGCCTATTCCGGATAAGCCTGGCAATGGCTTGCACATTAAGTTTGCCAATTATAGAGGCAATGTTAATCTTCAGGAGTATGACAGAGAATTTTCTGAAAGCTTTATGGCAGGTATTCTCAACAGAATGCGTGATATTACAGTTTTCCTCAATTGCAGAGAGGATTCCTATGAACGCTTTGGTTTGTCAGAAGCTCCAAAATATATTACCTGGTCTGCCCAAAACAGATCCAGACTTTTACGTGTTCCTGAGGTAAATGGACAGCGTTCTTATTTTGTACTTCGTTCGCCAGATTCTGCTATCAATCCATATATGGCTGCGGCCATGATTATTCAGGCAGGACTTGCAGGAGTAAGAGCAGAAGAAAAGCTTCCTCCAGCTCAGGATATAAGTACTCGTCTTATGAAAGAGGATGAAAAAAGTCACCTCACAAAGCTTCCAATGTCACTTGATGAAGCCATCGAATGTGCCAAGAATAGCGATTTTATCAACAATTCTAATTTCGCAGAGATTGCAGGCAGATACATTGAGAGCATCAGACATTAATTTAGTAAGAGGAGTAATATATGGAGAGGGCACTTATTGTCTGCGACTCCGAAAAAGGCACTGAGTTCTACAAATCTTTTCTTAAAGAAAATGGCATAATGGACATTGTCCTGGCAGACAATGGTCCTGAAGGCAAAAGAAAAATTTTGGATTATGATTTCGACATTTGTATCATCAATGGTCCAATCAATGGCCAGTCTGGTGAACAGCTATCCATAGATATTGCCGAAAAAAATATATGTCAGGTGATTCTTTTTGTTAAGGCTGAGCGATTGGAAGAGATTACAGAACATGTGGAAGATTACGGAGTTATTACAGTTTCTAAGCCTATAAATAAGCAATTGTTCTGGCAAGCCTTAAAACTGGCCAGAGTGGCACAGCGCAGGATAAATATGGCACAAAAGGAAAGTGCCAAGCTTGAAAAAAAGCTTGAAGACATGAAGCTGGTATCAAGAGCCAAGCTGCTGCTTATCACAAACCTTGGTATTTCTGAGGAGAGTGCACATAAGTATATAGAAAAAGAAGCTATGGATTCACGTCTTACGCGAGTTGAAGTAGCACAAACAATAATAAAACAATACGATTAATGAAGGAGAGAAAAATGACTAAGCATGTATTTGTTACAGGTGGTGTAGTATCAGGACTGGGAAAGGGAATTACAGCCGCATCATTGGGCCGTCTTCTTAAAATGAGAGGCTACAAGGTTGCTTCCCAGAAGCTGGATCCATACATGAATGTAGACCCAGGTACAATGAGCCCATATCAGCATGGAGAGGTGTTTGTCACTGATGATGGCGCTGAGACTGACCTTGATCTTGGTCATTATGAGCGCTTTATCGACGAGAGCCTCAACAAGTACTCTAATCTTACATCAGGTAAGGTTTACTGGAATGTCCTTAACCGTGAGCGTAAGGGTGAGTATTTAGGCCAGACCGTACAGGTTATCCCTCATATTACCGAAGAGATTAAGCGTTTTATTTACATGGGCGCAGAAACCTCAAATGCAGATGTGCTTATTACCGAAATTGGTGGCACTACAGGTGACATTGAGTCTCAGCCATTTTTGGAGGCAATCAGACAGGTGTCTCTTGAAAAGGGCAGAGAAAACTGCCTTTTTATCCATGTTACTCTGGTACCTTGGCTTTCAGGCTCTGATGAGCACAAGTCAAAGCCTACTCAGCATTCAGTTAAGGAGCTTCAGTCTCTTGGTATTGCTCCAAACATTATTGTTTGTCGTGTTGATCATCCGCTTGAGCAGTCTATTAAGGACAAGATTTCTCTTTTCTGTAATGTAAAAAAGGATTGCGTTATTGAGAACGATACAATGGATTGTCTTTACGAAGCACCACTTATGCTTCACAATTATGGACTTGATGATGTAGTATGCCGAGAGCTTGGTCTTGAGAATCCTACTCCAAAGATTGAAGAGTGGGAAGCTATGGTTGATAATATTCACAATCTCAAGAAGTCTACTAGAATAGCTATCGTAGGAAAATATGTTGCTTTACATGATGCATACCTTTCAGTGCGTGAAGCACTTTATCATGGCGGATATGCAAATGGCGCTGCTGTAGACATTGACTGGGTTGATTCTGAGGAAATCACAAAGGAAAATGTGGCTGAGAAGCTATCTGGAGTTGATGGTATTTTGGTTCCTGGCGGTTTTGGTGATAGAGGTGTTGAGGGCAAGGTTATAGCTTGTCAGTATGCTCGTGAAAATGATATTCCTTACCTTGGTATCTGCCTTGGTATGCAGGTTGCGGCTATCGAGTTTGCCAGAAATGTATGTGGCCTTGAGGATGCAAACTCAGGTGAGTTTAATCCAGGTGGAAAGCATCTTGTTATTGACCTTATGGAGGAGCAGATGGCTGTTCTTAGAAAGGGCGGCACTATGAGACTTGGTGCTTATCCTTGTGCTATCAAGCCAGGTACTAAGCTCTTGGCGGCATATGGCACTGACAATATATCAGAGCGTCATAGACATAGATTTGAGTTTAATAATTCTTATCGCCAGCTTATGACAGAAAAAGGACTTACAATTTCTGGAACATCACCTGATGATGCAGTAGTTGAGGCGGTGGAAGTGTCTGAAAATAAGTTCCACGTGGGTGTTCAGTTCCATCCAGAGTTCAAGTCAAGACCTAATAAGCCACATCCACTTTTCGCAGCATTTATTAAGGCAAGCCTTAAGTAATGTAAGCCTATCAAAATAAGTTTTTTATATTTTGAAATTCTAAATCAAGAGGACTGTCCTAAAATTGGGACAGTCCTCTTTGCTATTATATGTACATCTCATAGCTGCCTTGATGATTTTGGCAGCAACATTTATTTTCTGGAGGTGTCATATGAAAAAATATCACTTGAATCGTTCTCTTATTTTTAGTTTTGGTCTTTTGGCAGTATCCTTTGCCACAGGAATCATTTTTGGAGCTTTAATATTGTTTGATATTTCACTTAGCATGGACGTTATTTGGCAATTTACCTCCTGCTACAGTGGATTGATTCTTGTTATTTGGATATTTTTGCTTTGCAAGAATTGTTGACTATGTTTTGTGGTTTACCTATAATCAAGATATCTATATATAGTATATTGAGATTATTTGAAAGGTACCATTATGAACAGATTTTTCAAACATCTATCAACAGGATTGATAGCACTGACCCTATATTTATCCCTTGCTATGTGCGCTTTTGCCCAGGGAACTACATCTATTTCTGTCAGCAAGTCAGCACCGGCAGTAGGAGATACAACTACTATAAGTATTACAGCTTCCGCATCAGGCACTGTTACAGTTAAGTATACAGCTAGTCTTTTGTCGCTGGAGTCATGCACTGCATCAGGATATACGGCTGAGAATAATTCTATTGTGTTTTCGGGTACCGAGGGTGATATTACTTTTACAGCTACTGCTGCGGGAACAGCTTCCATCATTGTTTCTTCTTCTGCATGCTCTGGTTCTAGCACTACCCTGAGTATTGGTGGCACACAGACTGCCTCAGCAGATACTACTACTTCAACTGACACAGAAGCTGATACAGACACAGCTTTAGCTGCGGACACAGCTACTACTTCTGATACAGCTGCTGAAGTTGATGCTGCAAATACATCATCTTCAGTGGGAACCCTTAATGAATCTGGTGGATTTGATATTGCAGGGGTTTCATACGTTGTTTCTGAGCGATACAGTGACAGCGAGATTCCTTCAAATTTTACCAAGCAGACCATAACTATCGGCTCAAGTACTTACAATGAGCTTTCTAATGGCAGCATTACTCTTTTATATTTGAAGCCTGCAGATAATACCTCTGGTAGTGGAGTTTTTTACATTTATGATGAGGGCACAGGTCAGGTATCACCATTTTTGCTGTTAGGAGATTCTAGCAATTACGTTATTTTATCGGATCCGGCAGACACTTTGTCTGCATCTTTGCAGGCGGCTTCTATAGATGTTACCGGTGGTTCTTATACAGCCTATACTTCTGATGGCTCAGAGTATTTTTATGTTTATGGTACAAATGCTAGTGGATATACAGGCTGGTTTTTGTATGATGCTACATATTCTACTGTATCCCGCGTAGATACATCACTTGTTTCAACGACTTCTGTTACTACAGAGGAGACTACCGACACAAGTGACTCCTATGATGCTACAGAAAATTATGTTAGTAAGCTTTCTATGTTTAGGAAAATTATTGCAGGCCTTATTGTCCTTGCAGTAGTTTTGATTTTTGTTATTATCAACCTGGTAATCAGAAATCGTGAAGATAGTGACTACACTGATTTTGATGACGAAGATGAGTTTTCGGAGGAAGACGAGGCTAAAGATAAGCCTAAAAAACGTGGCAGAAAGAAGGCAGACGATGATATTTTTGCTCACGTGCCAAAGAAATCATCTTTTAAAATACCTCGTTCAATAGTTTTTGCTGATCCAGATGCAGAAGAGGATGATGACTTCGATGAGGATGACTATGCTGAGGATGATGAGCCATACGAAGAGCCTTCTGAGACCAAGACTACATCTCCTTCAGGCATAGATATGATAGACTTGAATGACATGTAATTACAGCTTATAGAAAAGGAATATTCATAAATGGAATACACAAAACAGGCTAAGAAGGCGATTGATGGAGCAGGCAAACTGTCTCAAAGCCTTCAGCACAATTATATAGGTACAGAGCATTTGCTGATTTCTATTATTCAGCAAAAAGACTCTCTTGCATCCAGGGTTCTATTGGCAAATGGAGCCGATGAAGCGGCACTCTTGAAGCTTGTTGAGGAGTTGATTTTCCCAGGTGGTGATGTGCAGGTCTTGGAGCGTCCTGGCTTTACACCTAAGATGGAGCAATTATTAAGTCACGCAGAAGAAGAGGCGAAAAAGTGTGATTTACAGGTAGTTGGCACCGAGCATCTCTTGCTTGCCATGGTAAGAATGCAGGATTGCGCAGGTGCAAGATTACTTAATTCTCTAGAGATTAATCCTCAGAAGCTTTTTTCGGAAATTGTTGCCGGAATGGGAGCGGAAGGTGCCATTTACAGGGAAGAAATGCAGGCTATGGCATCCCATAGAAAAAATGGTGGCTCTGCCCTTCAGCAATATTCAAGGGACCTTACAGAAATGGCTGCAGATGGACAGCTGGATCCTGTTGTTGGCAGAAATTCAGAGATTCAACGTCTTATTCAGATTTTATCCCGACGGGGTAAAAATAATCCATGTCTTATTGGCGAACCAGGCGTAGGCAAGACAGCTATAGTTGAGGGATTGGCCCAGCGTATAGTTGATGGTACTGTACCAGCTTCAGTTAGCAATCTTCGTGTGCTTTCTCTTGATTTGTCAGGTATGGTAGCCGGCTCTAAATATCGAGGAGAATTTGAGGAGCGAATTAAGCGAGTAATCAATGAAGTTATCGAGGAAGGCAATATTTTGCTTTTTATAGATGAGATACATACTCTTATTGGGGCAGGCGGCGCTGAGGGGGCTATTGATGCTTCTAATATTCTAAAGCCTGCTATGGCTCGTGGCGAGATACAGATTCTCGGTGCTACTACTATTACTGAATATCGTAAATATGTGGAAAAGGATGCAGCTCTTGAGCGTCGCTTCCAGCCAGTTATGGTGGAGGAGCCATCAGTGGAGGAGACTATAGAGATTCTTGCAGGCATTAAGCATTTATATGAAGAGCATCATGATATTATTATTCCAGATGAAGCTTTAGAGGCCTGTGCCACTATGTCAGAGCGATATATTACAGACAGATTTTTGCCCGATAAGGCTATTGACTTACTTGATGAAGCATCAGCTTCAATCAGGCTTTCTGCTATCAAAATAAAGCCTGTAGATAAAGAAGATTATAAGGAGTTGGATGAACTCTCAGCAGCACTTGAGGATGCCATAGTAAGTGGGGATTTTGCTTTGGCAAGCCAGATAAAGGCTCAAAAGGATGAATTGGCAAAGCAATTAGAAAAGACTGGTAAGAGGCAAGGCCGTAAGTCTTCAAAGAAGCCTGTGTTGTCTGAAAACGATATTGCCGCAGTTGTTTCTCTGTGGACAAAAATTCCGGTTGCTAAGTTGACTGAAAAGGAAGCTGAGCGTTTACGTAAGCTGGAGAAGATTCTTCACAAGCGGGTTGTAGGCCAGGAAGAAGCAGTGTCTGCAGTTGCCAGGGCTGTTAGAAGAGGCCGTGTAGGTTTAAAGGAAAAGGGCAGGCCGATAGGTTCATTTTTATTCTTAGGTCCTACTGGTGTTGGTAAAACAGAGATTTCAAAAGCTCTTGCAGAGGCTGTTTTTGGCAATGAAGATGCCATGATTCGTGTAGACATGACCGAATATATGGAAAAGCATTCGGTTTCTAAGATGATTGGTTCGCCTCCAGGATACGTGGGCTATGAAGAGGGTGGACAGCTTTCAGAGAAGGTTCGTCGTAATCCTTATTCAGTTATATTGTTTGACGAGATAGAAAAGGCACATGGAGATGTGTTTAATATACTCCTTCAGGTTCTCGATGATGGACATATAACTGACGCTCAGGGTCGCAAGGTTGATTTTAAAAATACTATTATCATTATGACTTCCAATGCAGGAGCTCAGGCTATCGTGGACCCTAAGCATTTAGGTTTTGCTTCTAAGGAAGATGACAGTAAGGACTATGAGCGGATGAAATCCGGTGTCATGGAAGAGGTTAAGCGTATTTTTAAGCCAGAATTCTTAAACAGAATAGACGAGACTATAGTATTCAGATCCCTTAATAAGGAGGATATGAAGCAGATTGTAACTATCCAAACAAAGGAATTTATTGCTCGTTGCAAGGAACAGATGGATATAGATGTATCAATTTCTTCAAATGTCAAGAGTTGGATTGTGGATAAGGCTTACGATCCAAAATACGGTGCAAGACCTATTAGAAGAAAGATACAAATCAGTCTTGAGGACCCTATGGCAGAGGATATTTTGGAAGGCAAAATAAAGGCTTCTGATTCAGTAAAGGCAAAGATTAAGAATGATACTATAGTTTTTGAAAAGGCTTAAT
Source organism: bacterium (assembly GCA_963649335.1). Taxonomy (GTDB): domain Bacteria; phylum Bacillota; class Clostridia; order Lachnospirales; family Lachnospiraceae; genus Pseudobutyrivibrio. Next base: position 2,264 of record CAVJHG010000012.1, on the reverse strand, counting down.
TTAGTGGCGGTAAGCTATTTGTGCCTTGTTAATAAAAAATGATTTTGTTATAATTCCACTAACAAAATCTATATCACAGATTATTCAGGAGGAATTAAAATGTCTGTAGTAAGCGAATTGATTCGAAGTGAAGTAGATGGAAGTCTCAGTTTTGGTGATTATTCTCTGCCTGAGAAGACAAAGTTGGAGAATTTTCAACATGCTGGGGATTTGTATAAGGTTAAGACCTATGCCGATATAACCAAGCTTGAGAGAAATGGCATGTTTGTGTATGAATCAGTCCCAGGTACAGCTGTAGAGGGCTTTAAATGTACAGCTGATGAAGTTGAGTTTACAGTAGAGGGCAATGAAGATGCTCAAATTACTTTGGAGCTTGAGCCTGAGGCATCCTATGATATCACAGTAGATGGTAAGGATGCAGGTCAAATGAAGACTAACCTTGGTGGCAAGCTTAATCTTTCAGTTGAGTTGGACTCAGCCACAGCTGTAAAAGTAGTAATCAAACATATATAAAATTACTTTAATAAAATGCGAAGGCCTCTTGTTTGATAACAAGAGGCTTTTCTTAATAAGGGGAAGACGATGGCAAAGAAAATTGTTTCAGTATATTTTTGTACAGAGTGTGGTAATGAGACTAGTAAGTGGGCTGGTCAGTGTCCAGCATGTGGGGCGTGGAATACCCTTTCGGAAGAGTTGATTGACAAAAAGGTGGTTAAAGAAAGGGCTGCACTAGCAAATATTGCACCAACACGTCTAGTGGATGTTGTAGCTGCAGATGAGCCTAGAATAAGTACTGGCATAGGGGAGTTTGACCGAGTTTTAGGCGGGGGTATTGTGCCAGGATCTATGATTCTTGTTGGAGGAGATCCGGGTATAGGCAAATCTACACTCTTGCTGCAGACCTGTCAAAGGCTTTGCGACAAGGGTGTGGATGTAATGTATGTTTCAGGAGAGGAATCATTACAGCAAATCAAGATACGAGCTGACAGAATTGGTAATTTTAGTACAAGCTTGCAGCTTTTATGTGAAACTAATTTGGATGCCATTAAGGTAGTGGTTGAAAAGGAAAAACCAAAAGTTCTTATAATAGACTCCATTCAAACTATGTACAATGAGTCTGTTGGTTCAGCTCCAGGCTCTATAACCCAGGTTAGGGAGTCTACAGGAGTGCTGATGCAAATAGCTAAAGTACAGGGGGTGGCAGTTTTTATAATAGGACATGTTACTCGAGAAGGCACTGTGGCTGGACCAAGAACCTTAGAGCATATGGTAGATACGGTCCTTTATTTTGAAGGTGACAGACATGCATCTTATAGGATTTTGAGAGGTGTAAAAAATAGATTTGGTTCCACCAATGAAATAGGTGTTTTTGAGATGCGAGATACTGGTCTTAATCAGGTAAAAAATCCGTCATCTGTCATGTTGGAGGGGAGACCAGATAATGCCGCTGGCTCAGTTGTTACCTGCTCTGTAGAAGGCACTCGTCCTATTTTAGTGGAGATACAGTCTTTGGTTTCTACTACAGCATTTGAGATTCCAAGAAGAATGGCTACTGGCTGTGATTATAACAGAGTTAATCTGCTTGTGGCTGTTATTGAGCGAATGCGAGACTATAAGTCGGGAAAGAGCTGTGGAGTTTTTCTGGGAAAGTCAGATATTTATGTAAATATAGCAGGAGGAATGAAAATCAACGAACCATCCATAGATTTGGCCATTGCCTTAGCTATTTATTCATCTAAAAATGATATATCGATTTCTTCTACAACTATAGTTTTTGGGGAGGTAGGATTATCAGGGGAAATAAGAAGTGTTTCCATGGCAGAACAGCGGGTTAAAGAGGCAAGAAAGCTTGGGTTTTTAAAAGCAGTAATACCTGCTTCAAATGCAAAGACTATATGTGTTGAGGGCATAGAAGTGGTTGGCGCCTCTTCTATCAAAGAGGCTTTGGATGCCATATCTGGGGGTAAAAAGTAATTGTTCAAATAATTGGCACAATTCACACAATTCAGCTCAATTCGCAAAGTAGATTTACTTTAATAAAAAAGCAAATTTAGTGTTGACTTTAGCCTGAAATGGGGATATTATAGACAAGCACTCGAGAGAGAGCAAAACAATTCAAAAGCTTCAAATTGTGTCAATATAATATACAGTTTGAAAAGTTTGAAAAATAAATAAAAAAGTTGTTGACAAACAGCTGAGCACATGATATTATATCAGAGTTGCTGCTGAGAGCAACAACAAAGAGAAACTTGAAAACTGAACAG
>CAVJHG010000011.1:0-64519 GCA_963649335.1 bacterium | reverse complement strand
ACAGAGCTAAGCTAAAATCAGAGGTGGAATAAAAAGACTTACACACTTTACTTGACATAGTCAGAAAAGTTTATTTTATGCTCTAGCTTCAAAAGACGATCTATCCTGATCCAAATAATCTGGCATCTCTCTCAATTCGGAACTTCCATTTTCTTTTACTGAATTATATTCACTCCAATAAATAGAATAAAATTCATCTTTTTTTGCAAGTTCCGCTGGTGTCATCTCATAACCCCATCCGTTTCCAAGATTAGATAATACTTTTACTCCCTGATACTGAATTTCAGCACCATAACCACCAGAAGTTAAAATTGGGCAATTCAATGTCCCTCCTCCCGCTAGCACAAACTGCTTTTCCGCAAAATCGCTATTTTTTCCTTCTGCTTTCTCCAAAAAATCCAATAATGTTAATTCTCCACATCCTTTACATTTTTGATTACTGCCTTGGTTTTTCATTGTATTTTTAGCCTGTTCATATAATTGTTTTCTATCAGGTGCAACATCTGATAGATATTCTGCTCGTAAACAAAGAACCTGTTTGGAAATATATTCGGATTCTGTCTTATTTGTTGTCGTAGCTGCTTGTCGTGCCAATTCTCTAATCTCACTAACAAATTCAGCCTGCGTTTTTGAACTTTTCCCCTTTGTTGGAATATAAGACCAATTCGGTTCTCCGTTACTGCATGAGGAAATTAATTGCTCTTTTCCAATAGCTCCTATACCTGACAATGATATACTCATTAACTCGTCTCCTTAAATCATACTAGCGATAAGTAACTATCATCTTTCCACCAAATACAGTAAATCCATCCATCCCTGTATATTGTTGTATAATCTTTCCCTGAATTTTCACTAAAAATTTAACATTCGCTGCCTCTCCTGAAAAAGCTGTAGTCTTACTTGTTGAAGATGGGCTATTTGTTTGCTTAAAAGATACAGTCGCTGTTGTTCCTGTTTCATGACTACTAATCAAATAATTGTTTATTGTGGTATATTTTGATTGCGTTACTCTAGTACCTGTAGGACAATAAATTGTAATACTTTCAATTACTGATCCTTGTGGAATAATACTACTGAAATCTACATTCTGTCCTATTGAAGTGATTGCACCCGTCTGCCCTGTTGAGGTAGCATAATCCTTTGACAATGTCTTTGTTGATGTACTCGTACTGGCATATACTATAGCATCCCCTGTTGCAACATCTTTCATATCTACCATAACCGTCTTCAATTCGTTGTTTTCCTGCAATTGTGCTGCCTTTACAGATACTCCACTCATCTAAAAAATCATCATAACTGACATTGCACTAGCTATTATCTTTGTAAAAATTTTACTTTTCATACAAAAGTCCACCTTTCTAATATATCTTTTCTCTTATTTTTCCAATCGTGTTAATTATGCGATACTTCATAATCACCAAATATGTCATTGATTCTTGTTTCATATGCGTACCATCGTGTAAATACAGACATATTCCCCAAGAAATTTTTGATGTTAGAATTATCTCCTGACTCTGAATAATAATCTTCCATTAAATCCCAAACATTATTACTACTTTCAAGTATTTGTAACTGATAGGTATTAAAGTAATCATTCCTGGCTTCAATAAAAATCAATATACAGATTATAAAAATTTTTCTTGACCATATTTCAAATCAAAAGAACTTCTCTGCATATATATCCAATTTTTATATTACTTTTAATCTTTACTTATTTTTATATTAAGAAAAGAATTTTTTCAATACTCTTTGCAGAAAATGACCATATAAACAAAAATTAACCGGGCAGAAAGAAAGTGAGAGTGTATTCTAAAGTGTGTAAGTCCTAAAAATCCCTTTATTTTAGTCTCATTTATGATTATGATTTTTGAAAGGATATTTTTATGGAAGGTAATGCACCTATGGCTAAGAGAAAAATTATTCACTCACCCCAAAGTATTGCTCTTGCAGATACAATTATGTATGAAAACTTATGACCCAAAGACGACTGAAGATGTCTAGGAAATTATCTAGTTAGCCTTAGGCCCTATATTTGAGGCAATTCTTAAAGGTGAATTACATCCATATCAAAAATTCTTACTTACAGCTTTCAAATATCTTCCTTACATCTTCCTCCTGAAGATGCACATAGCTTCTTGCGCTAAGTCCACTTGTACGCACAGCCTCTGCTGCCATCTGGTTAAATTTTTCTTCGTTTATCCCTACATCAGATAGTTTTGATGGCATTCCCAAGGAATCATTAAAGTGACGCACTCTGGCAATTCCCTCTTTTGCAGCAGCCATGTCATCTTCCTCAGTTACATCAAATACTTCTCTGGCGAATCTGGCAAAGCGAGGAGCTGTCTTGTCAGAAAGTACGTATTCCATCCAGGCTGGTGTAAGAATAGCAAGACCCAGACCATGAGTAATGTCATAATAGGCGCTAAGAACATGTTCTATAGGATGCACACTCCAGGCACCGCCTTTACCTACTGTGAGCAAATGGTTAAGACCAATTGTAGACGCCCACATAAGATTTGACCTGGCCTCATAATTGTCTGGCTCATCTATGGCTTTTCTGGCATATTTTACCACTGTTTTCATGACAGCCTCACTGATAACATCTGTGATAAAGGCCTCATCATTTGGCTGAAAATACTGCTCCATGGCATGAGAAAGAATATCTACTGAGCCTGCAGCTGTTTGCTTGGCAGGAAGTGTATATAGGTAAGTAGGGTCACATATAGATAGCTTTGGATAAAGAAGTGGAGTATTTATCTCCAGCTTTTCATGGGTGGCCTCATTGCTGATGACAGCGCCAGAGTTCATCTCTGAGCCAGTGGCACAGATAGTTAATACTACTGCAACTGGAAGAGCCTTTTTTACAAGACTTCTGTCTAATACCAGGTCCCAAGGAGCCCCATCATAGCAGGCTGAAGCAGCAATGTGCTTTGAGGCATCTATGGTACTTCCCCCGCCTACTGCAAGGATTACATCTACTGCATTTTCCTTGCAAATCTTAGCACCTGCCTCAACAGATTTTAGCTTTGGATTAGGCTCAATTCCTGCCAGCTCGAATACTGCAAAATCAGACAGCAAGTCCTTTATCTTATCATATAAACCGCTTCTTTTTATACTTCCTCCCCCGTATACCAAAAGAACTCTTTTGCCATATTTGGCCAACTCCTCAGGCAGGCAGTTTATCTGATCTTTGCCAAAACGTATATCTGTCGGTATATTAAAGGTAAAATTATTCATAAATCCGGTCTCCTTTACTATATCTTTGCCTTGTATCTGTCATAGTGAAGGGCTGACAAATCAATATCCGTCTTTCCTGTCACAATAAGCTTGGCAAGCTGTTCTCCTGCTGCCGGTGCTATTCCAAAGCCATGACCATTGAAGGCACAGGCTACATAAAGTCCTGGAATTTCATCTACAGTACCAAGGGAAGGCACGCCATCAGAGGAAGCATCCATCCAGCCTGCCCAGGTACGAACAATCTTGGCATTTGCCAGGTCTGGAAAATATTTCATGATACCTCGGCAAATACAAGGAGCAGTCCTTGCGGAATTAACTGGAGTACCATTGTCCTTGTTGTAACGCTCCAAGCCAGATGAACCTCCAAATACAAAGGAGCCATGCTTGGTCTGGTGTCCATAAAAATCTGCCTCTGCAGTGCCAAGCATCTGATCAAACATGTGGGGCTGAGCCTCTGTGACAAGACACTCCAAAAGAGAATTTGTCATAGGTATATCAATACCCACGGTAGTAAGAATCTCTCTGGAATCCAGGCCTGCTGCCACCAAAACACTTTCCCCTTCATAGGTATTATTAGGAGTAATAACCTGACGGATTTTTCCCCTTATCACCCTAAGCTCCTTTACAGGCTCACCGGAAATAAAGGTAACTCCCAGTCTCCTTGCCATCTTATAAAAGCCCAAGGTGGTGGTCAAAGGATTGGCGTGTCCATCTGTAGGACACCAGCTGGCACAGGTTACCTCTTCAGAAAGATATGGGTTGATTGCACGAACCTCATCGCCATCTATCATCCGCACGTCTAGGCCTACTCCCCTGGCATTGTCTGCAAGTCTTGTAAGTATTTCTTTATGCTTTTCAGATTTTCCCAGACGTAAATTGCCATCCTGGTGGTATTCGCAGTCTACCTCCAGCTCCTCTGAAAGGCTAGGCCACAGATTTTTAATACCATACATTACAAGAGGCAGCTCTCTCACATCACGGCCTGATTGTCTGACTCCACCACCATTTCTTGATGAACCACCGTTGCCTATATGATCTGAGCCCTCTAAAACAATTACATCTACTCCCTGCTTTGCAAGATAATAGGCTGTGGCGCATCCTATAATACCGCCACCGATTATAACAACCTCAGCTGTAGTCTTCATATTATTCGCCCTCCTTTTTATCTGCTGCCTCATTGGCGAAAATACGCATCTCAATTGGTCTCATAGGAACTCTACTAGTAGCAGGCTCAAGCTCAGCTGGAGATACTCCCAGCTCCCTTGCCACTATGCCCTTTACCAGCTTAGAGCAGGTCTGGCCCTGGCAAAGTCCCATGCCTGTACGCAAATATCTTCTTATCTCGGTCAAGGTCCACATGCCATCATGGACAGCACGCCTTATCTCACCCTTAGTAATTTCCTCACAACGGCATATCAGCATATCATCATCTGGTCCTGGTACGAAAGGACCTATATCTCTTGTTCTGTCATTTACACTGTTCATAAACTGTCCCTCCTATATAGCCTTAAAGAATCTTGCCTTCATAGCGAATTCCTTTGGTACACGAATCGTAAGAAGGTTGGTTTTATCAAATGCCTTTGACGTCTTAACGCTGACAACCTCAGCATCACATATAGGTGATCCATCACGGCCTAAGCCCTTGCCCTTAGTGCCTTCAGCTGGCAATGGTAAAAATTCGTAAGGAAGTGTAACTGTAGCTGTGCCGTCCCCACAATCCTCATCCACAAGAAAGATTGCCTGCCCTGAACAGCTGGCAACGCACATGCCGCAATTAATGCAGTCAGAGCCTTCTACAACTATAGGAAGAGATGTGATATTTGCCCCTATAGATATGCAGCCCTTTTTGCAGGCATCCTGACAAGGATTACAGGGAATATTTTGTGTGCACTCCATCACCGGATGTACGCCCACCTTATGGGTCACACCTGGGAAACGCTCTATCTCATCATCGGCCACAAAGCCATGCTTTAAAAGATTAGTGGAAATCTCTATTCCCTCATCTGTTTTTTCTATGGCCTTACCACGGTTCTTTGGTGCAAACATGCCCTGACGCAAGCCATCAAGGGCACTATCAAGAGCTACAAGCTCTGTATCCATGGCATCTTTTTCTATATAGCCTAAGTACTCTGAGGCCACTATACCAGCCATACGGCCCTCTATCATGGCTGATGAAGCCTCCTCTATACCTGACACATCACCTGCCACAAAGACTCCTGGCAAAGATGTACGTCCATATTCATCACATACAGGCACCTGGCCTCCCCGCTTTGGATTGTCCTCCATCTTGGCTCCTGCCATTTTAAGAAGCTGTGACATAGGTGAAAGTCCTACAGCAAGACAAATGGTATCTACATCAAAATGCTTCTCTGTACCTGGAATAAATTTAAAGGTCGAATCCACCTCAGCAATGGTAACTCCGGTAACGCAAGTCTCTCCCTCCGCCTTTACTATGGTGTGAGAAAGATAAAAAGGAACTCCTGTACGGGCCACCTTGGCTGCATGTACACCGTATCCACCTACCCTAGGTGCTGCATCAACAAGTGCCACTACATCACAACCACACTGCTCTAGCTGGAAGGATACTACCAGGCCTACATTTCCTGAGCCAAGCATCAGCACTTTCTTTCCTGGCAGCACTCCATAAAGATTCATCATGGTCTGGGCTGCACCGGCACCTATGACACCGGGCAAGGTCCAGCCTGGAAAGGTGACCATATTTTCTGCTGCACCTGTGGCAATGATAACTGCATCCCCCTTGTAGTGGGCTATCTCTTGGCCTATTTTGACCACCACTTCCTTGTCCATGTAAAGGCCAATGACCGTAGCATTAAGGACTACCTCTACCCCTGCTGCATCCGCCTCATCAAGGAGCTGCTTTCCTATAACAAAGCCTCTTACCTTAGCCCTGTGCTCCTTGGAACCAAAGAACTTGTGTATCTGCTTAAAAAGCTGTCCACCGGGCTTTTCATTTTCATCAAAAACTACTACCTTAAGACCTCTTTTTGCTGCTTCAATGGCTGCTGACAAACCGGAAGGGCCAGCACCTACTATAATCAAATCATATCTTGTCATGGCTTTTTCCTCCCTCTACTGCTGATCAAATGGCTTGTCTGATACGCCGTATTGTGTTCTTACATCCATTCCCTCTTTAAGGGGTGTAATACAGGTTCTTACATTTGGCACTCCGTCCACCACCATTACGCAGTCGGTGCAGCGACCAATGGCACAAAAGATGCCTCTTGGCTTATGCTCCTTTTTAGTATATCTGTGAACCATAAGTCCTGCAGCCTTAAGAGCCGCTGCAATAGGCTCACCCTCAAAGCCTTCTACTTCCTTGCCATCAAATAAAAATGTGACTGGCCTTCCTTTTTCCTGAACACCAAGTATTGGATGCTCTGATATTCTCTCTGCCATACAATAGACTCCTTCCTGATAAATAAAAGCTATGCCAAATCTGGCTTATCCCAAAGCCTCAAGCTGACTCCTAAGCCCATTTCCTTGGCCTTTTCATAACATATCTTTCCCCAGGCCACATCCTCTACCGGCATGCCGCCTACTGAAAAAATAACCACCTGATCCTCTGATTCCCTGGCTTTAAATTTGCCTGAAATAATATCTCCTAAGTCATACATATCATCCTTTTTTATCAGACCATCATGTATCATATCTGTAAACTTAGATCCAATAATATTGTTTGCTCCAAAGGATGGATATGGGAATTCCTCAGCCCAGGCCTCATAAAGGGCTGTATTATCCACAACCAGCCGACAATTAGAAGCCATATATTTAGCATCCAATTCAAAGCAGCTGACACCAATTATCAATGCTCCAGGCTTGATCCATTCACCCTTCACAAGAGGATATGTGCTTGGGTCTGTATTGCCTGAATTTGCAAAGGATATTACATCTGAGTCCTTTACCAGCTCTTCCACCGAATCAACAGCTCTAATAATTGGCACCTGTGGGTACTTATTTTTTGCATAGTCTACAAAGGCATTTAAGGATTTTGCTCCTCTTCCCTTTACCTTTATTTCCTTGATATCAGGACACTCTGTCATAATTGCTTCAAGAGAGGTTTTTCCCATGACTCCTGGTCCACAGATACCACAAACTTCTACTTTTTTCGGTGACAGGTATCTAGCTCCCACTCCAGGTATAGCCCCTGTTCTCATGGCACTTAATATATTGGCAGACATCAAAGCCAGTGGAGCTCCTGTGTCCTTGTCATTGAGCATTACTGTAAGAATAGATCTAGGCAGGCCCTTGGTCTTATTATTTGAATTGCTTCCATACCACTTCATTCCCGCCAAATCAAAGGGGCCGCCTATATAGGCCGGCATAGCCATGAATCTTCTGTCATCTCCCTCATCCAAAGGCATGTTTTTAAAAGGAGATTCCTTTGGGAAGGACACCTGGCTGCCATGGGAATTGTGATTCTCTCCACCCATAACATAATCCCCTGCATTAAGGCACTTGATTACCTCCTCCATTGCATCTATGCAGGCCGGCATATCCTTTACACCAGCCTTTATCATGTCCTCCTCCGATAAAAAAATAAAATCTATTGTTGGATAAGCCATTCACACTTCCTCCTTCTTTTTTCTACTAGTCATTAACCTAATGAAAAGTCACTTTACTAATTGTTCAAGCTATAGTGTCTTCTGCCTTGCATTTTCCTAAGTGCTTTCCGTAAAAAAAGGAGCCGACATTTCTGTCAGCTCCTTTGCTTTTGTTGTAGATAATTTACTGCAAAAAGGATAAGAGAACAATTACCACTTAATCCCAATTTTCTACTACTTTTTAAGTATATGTCACCCTTTTTATGTAGGTTATTTTCTCAAACTCAGCTGCTTAATACCTGATTAAGTACTTTTGTCGGTAATTATTTTCCTAATACCTTATCCCTTTCTACTTCATATAAGGCGCATCCCATAGGTTCAGAGACTTGCCAATACCCAGTTCAAGGGCCCTTTGATAGCAATCATAGCCCCAGGATAAATCCTCCAAAGGCATTCCACCTATGGAGCACATAACGATTTCATCCTTGTCCTTCCTGCCACAAGCCTTGCCATTTACTATGTCACATAGGTTAATTACGTCTTCACGTGGAATAGCTCCTGATTCTACCAGGTGCACAAAGTGGATACCCATTATTACCCACTCCCGCTTATTGCCAAACTGATCTACAGGGCCTCTGGCTATGAAGTTATTTAAGTATTTTTGATACATTCCATAGTTGTCCACCACCATGGTTGTCTGCTTAAAGTCCTCATACTGACGATATAAAAAGGAGCCCATGCTAAATACTGTAGCTCCCTTTTTAAACCACTCCAGCTTAAATTCTTCCATGTTTTCCTTGGTCACAGACATAGCCTCAGACACCACATCTGCATCCCTGCATGCCTCTTCAAGACTATCACAGATAACAATCTCCTCCACCTTAGGATACTTTTCCTGGATAAATTCCTTCATGGCCAAAGCAGTCTTAGACTTGGCAGAGCTGCCTCGTATCTTGATTTTTTTGATATTTGGCAAAACCTCCATAAAACACATAAGGGCGCATTTGTTTATTACACCAGGGCCTAAAAGGGACAGGACCTCAGAGTCCTTGTTGGCCAGGTAGCTTGCCGCCATGGCTGGCATGGCTCCTGTCCTCATGGCCGACAATAGGTTTGCAGACATCAAGGCCACAGGGGCTCCTGTATCTACATCCGACAGGGTAACCATAAGGATAGAACGTGGCAGACCAAGGGCAGAATTATGGCTGTTAGAGCCATAATACTTTTGTCCTGCTATATGAAATCTGCCTCCCAAGTAGGCTGGCATGGCCATAAATCGTCTGTCTGGTCCATCATCAAGGGGAAAGCCCTCTATGTCTGACTTCTGGGGAAAATTCATTTGCAAGCCATGTTCATCTGACTTTGGTCCCCCTAAAAGAAAATCCTTTTTACCAAAGAGGGACAAGGTGTCCCTCATGGTTTCTATACATGCTGCTGCATCAAGCACACCTGCCTCTATCATGTCCTTCTCGTTAAGATAGAGAAAATCAATTTTAGGATAGCTCATACTAAAATCCTCCTGCAACACTTCCTACTTCTTCAGCTTTGTCCACATGTCATCGTAAATTGCAAGAGTATCTGTATCTAAGTACTTTACAAACTCACCCTTTTCAATTACCTCAGAAGGTACATTTTTAGCCTCATTGTTTACATACTCATCACCCATAAGCTCAAGGGCAGCCTTGTTAGGACACAGGTATGGAAAATCCTCTATATTCATCTGGGCAGCCTCTGCTGAAAGCATGTAGTTGATAAACTCCATGGCCCCGTCATAGTTCTTTGCTCCAGTAGGGATACACCAGTTATCCAAAAATACATAAGCTCCCTCAGATGGGTAAACAATGTCAATATCAGGATTTTCATCCATGGCAAGGGCAGCCTCTGCTGACCACACCATACCTACAGTACAATCCCCTGAGATAAGAGCTGACTTTGGAGAATCTGAATCATAAAGCTTTACATTATCCTTGAGGGTGAGAAGCTTCTCCTCCACATTTGCCAAGGTATCAGGGTCTGTCTCATTCATGGACAAGCCCATTGAGCGCTCTGTAATTCCAATAACAGCTCTATAGTCATCAAGAACTACAATCTGCCCTGCAAGAGATGAATCAAACAAGTCATCATAGCTTGTTATCTCCTTGTCTACCTTTGAAGTGTTAACTGCGATAGCTGCTACACCACCTTCATAAGGCACTGAATATACATTGCCTGGATCGTAGCTTTCATCCAGATAGGTGTCATCGATGTTTGAAAGGTTGGTAAGCTTATCCTTGTCAAGCTCCTCCAACTTGCCCTGGGCAATGAGATACTCCACAGCATAATCAGAAGGCAAAATTATATCATAGGTACCCTCAGACTCTGACTTTAGCTTGGCCAGCATGTCCTCGTTTGATGAATAGGTAGACACATTAACCTTGATACCAGTTTCCTCCTGAAAGGCTTCAATGGCTGCATCTGAAACATACTCTGTCCAGATAAATACATTGATTTCTCCATTGTCAGCTGACTGTCCTGAGCTGCCACAGCCTGTAAACATGCCAGCTACCATAAGGCTTGTAAGCAAAATTCCCATTAATCTCTTTCTCATAATCTAATCCTCCTTATTTCTCTTTAATATGTCTGATTGGGTCAAAATAACAAATACAACTGTTCCTATAAGTATCAGGGTAGACAAGGCATTAACATCTGGTGCCACACCACTCTTTACACTTTCCATAACCTTAAGGGGATAGGTTTTTGTCTGACCATATACAAAATAACTAATAATTACATCATCGATAGAAAGGGTAAAAGCAAGTAGGGCTCCTCCCAAAATACCAGGTGCCAATACTGGCAAAGTGATTTCAAAAAATGTTACCAGGCGATTTGCCCCTAAATCCATGCTGGCTTCCTCAATAGAGTTGTCATAGCCTGACAAGCGAGCACGGACATTAAATATTACAAAGGGGATACAAAAGGTAACATGGGCAAGAATAAGGGTAAGCATACCTCTTGGTATATTCGTTTTTGCAAAAATAGTTAAGAGGGAAATACCTAAAACAATCTCCGGAATAACCACCGGTATGTAGAGAAGTCCGTCTATAAGGGATTTTCCCTTAAACTTATACTTATACATGCCTACGGCGCCCAAGGTTCCAATGATTGTAGCTAAAATGGTGGATACCATCGCAATAATCATGGTATTTCCAAAAGCATCCAAAAGCGATGAGTTATTCCACAGCTTTACGTACCAGTCTAAGGTAAATCCCTTCCAGCTCATGTATGGCTTTGTGGTAGTGGCATTAAAGGAATTGACCACAATAACTGAGATTGGCAAAAACAAGAAGATATATACCAGAGTACAAAAGGCTATGCTTATTCTTTTATTTCTCTTAGCTTTCTTTTCTCTTTTCATGCTGTCACCTCCTATACACCCAGGGCATCCATATCACCGCCCAGCTTCTGATACAACTTCACGAGAATCAGTGTCACTATTATCAGGATGATGGAAAGGGCTGCTCCAAGAGGCCAGTTGTTGCCACTTTGGAACTGACGCTCTATCAAATTGCCAATAACATCTGAATTGCCGCCTCCCAAGATGTCTGATACGAAAAAGTAACCCAGACAAGGAATGAATACCATTAAGCTACCAGAGAAAATACCAGAGGCTGTCAAAGGAAGTATCACCTCAAAGAAGGTGCTGACAGGTCTTGCTCCTAAGTCGCTGGAAGCCTCAAGCAGGGAAGTATCCAGTTTTTCTATGGCAGTATAAAGTGGAAGAATCATAAAAGGTATCAGACAGTAGACCATACCAAGTATGGTGGTTCCATTTTTATACAGCAGATCTAAGGGTTCTGCTATAATTCCCAGCTTAAGCAGCAGACTGTTTAGCCATCCACTGCTGCCCAAAAAAGATCTCCAGCCATATATTCTGATCAAGGAATTGGTCCAAAATGGAATTATGACCAGCATATAAAGAATCCTTTTCTTTTTGCTTTTTGTTCTGGCAATAATATAGGAAAAAGGATATCCCACCAAAATACAAATAAGGGTTGTAAGAAAGGCTATAAGTATGGACTGGGCATATATTTTTAAATAATCTGCATTGGCAAGCCTCACATAATTGTCCAGGGTAAAATCATAGGTTACATTATAAAATTCATCTATGGAGCAAAAGCTCATTACCGCCACATATATAAGGGGTACAGCTATAAGAAGCACCATAATTATGGTAACAGGTCCTACTGTAAGCATTGCCGGCAGGGTATTTGCTCTAAATTCATGCTTTGATTTTTTATGCATAAAACCCACCTCCTAAGCCAGCCTGATATTTTTCAGGGCCTCAAATATATAATGGCTTTCGTTGTGAATCAGCACTGCATCCTCTGGCTTCCAATATGGATAGCATTTGCTGTTAACTGGTGGAAGCTCCTGACCTGCCAAACGCTCTATTTTTAGCTCATTGCCATTTGGCAGTGAAACTATACACTTAAGCACTGAGCCTACATATACGTAGTCCTTAACCTGGGCTACCAGCTCAAAGCCCTCAACCGGCTCTGTAGAAAATTTCATTTTCTCTGGTCTAACTGATATGGTGGCATATTCCAAAAGAGAAAAGTCGTCTGGACAGCTAACCTTTACTGCACCATTTTCAAGAGTGATTGTTGCTATCCCATCCTGAATTTTAGTAATACATCCATCATATATATTTGTCTCACCAATAAAGGTAGCTACAAACTTTGTAGCAGGGTGCTCGTATATCTCTGTTGGAGTTGCCAGCTGGTCTATAACCCCATCATGCATTACTGCTATCCTGTCACTCATGGTAAGGGCCTCCTCCTGATCATGGGTAACATAGATAAAGGTAATATCCAGCTTCTTCTGTAATCTTTTCAGCTCCAGCTGCATCTGCTTTCTAAGCTTCAAATCCAAGGCTCCCAGGGGCTCATCCAAAAGAAGTACCCTAGGTCTATTGATAAGAGCTCTGGCTATAGCAACTCTTTGCCTTTGGCCTCCAGACAGCTCTGATGGATATCTTTTTTCAAATCCAGAAAGCTGAACCATCTCCATCATCTCTGAAACTCTTTCCTTAATTTCTGGCTTTGGAACCTTTTTCATCTTTAGTCCATAAGCTATGTTGTCATATATGGTCTTGTGGGGAAAAAGTGCGTAAGACTGAAATACTGTATTTACATTTCTTTCAAAGGGCTCCCTGTCCTCTACCCTTTCTCCCTCCACCATTATTTTTCCTGTGGTAGGCTCCTCAAAGCCTGCTATCATTCTGAGGGTTGTAGTCTTGCCACAGCCTGAAGAACCCAGAAGTGTAAGAAATTCTCCCTCCTCAATGGAAAGATTCAAATCCTTAACAACGTGGTTGCTGCCATAGACCTTGTTTACTCCCTCTATCTCTACTATTTTTGCCATTGAATCACCTCATTTGTACTGATCTCTATAAAGTTCAAGACTCCCTTGCATTTAACTAAGCAAAGACTCATCGTCCCGACTAAGTTAAAGCTGCCAAGACTTTTTTAAAGGGCCTTGGCTCCTCTTTCACCAGTTCTGATTCTTATGGCATCTTCGATATTTCTCACGAAAATCTTTCCATCTCCTACATGACCTGTAGCGCAGGTCTCTCTAATCTTGTCGATAATAACATCAAGGTCCTTATCCTCTACCACTACCTCCACTCTGATTTTTGGAAGAAGGTTGATAGTTGTCTTAAAGCCTCTGATTTCATTTACGGTTTCCTCTGTGTCTGATGAAATACCCTTTTGAGTACCACAGCCCATTACTGTAGAAAGGGTCATACCACCGCAGTTGATATCATCAAGTATCTTCTTTACATCCTCAAGTTTCTCCGGTCTGATAAGTATTACAAGTTCTTTCATAATAATTTCCTCCTTTTACTTTAACTAACAAAAGGGGCTTGTCCATAATCGGACAAGCCCCTTTGCTTTCACTAAGTTTTGTTTTATAGACTATAGCGCAAGAAAATAGCTAATTCAATAATACTCCTTTGCCATTTTTCTACTTAAAAAGTAGTAGTTACTCAAACTCTTTGACTATTTTAAAGAGCTGAACCCTATTTTTTATACCCATTTTTCGGTAAATATTGAGTATGTGTTTTTTGAGAGTATTTGGCGTAATCACCAGCTTCTCACATATTGCTGCATTATCTTCCCCGGACATAAGGCATCTGAGTATAGTGTGTTCCCGCCTTGTCAGGCCATACTCCTCCACCGCCGCAGTTACAGTCAGCTTCTGGGTTCCTCTTTCCCCGGTTTTATAATATTGCTCCAGGCGATATGCCAGATGATCCTTTAGTATATCCAGGACAAATATATCGTCATACTGAAAGTCCTCCTTGCCTATGGTCCTATAGAATGTTACTGCCCCCAAAAACTTCTTGTGTCTGGCAATAACTATTTGCAAGGCATAATGCCAATTATTGGGCTTATAGACCTTTTTATAATAGTCAGTTTCTACTCTGGCCTCATCTGAGATAATGTCTGTTTCCCTGTAAATAAGCATCTTGCCACTGGCCACAATGCCACGACTGTAATCTAAATCCTCATACATTTCTGACAAATCCACGTCGCAATTATAGGTCACTGGATTACACAAAAGCTTTCCCTCCTCACTTGAGGCCATATAAAAATCAGCAGAATCAAAGTCTAACACCATTTTAAGCTGATTAAGAAGCTCATAGCGCATATCGTCCAAATATTCAGTGGTATATATTTTGTAGATAATGTTATTCAATATAATCCAATCATTGGTTTCCATTTTTCTCATATAAGCCACCATCCTTTTTATAAAAAAATATATAAAAAAAAGCAAAGAGACCAAAAAGCCTCTTTGCCTTATTAGATGTGGATAATACCACTTTTATTTTTTTTCGTCAACCATTCCTTGCCTTCACTAAGGCTTAGAACAAAAGATTAATCTTCCTTTGGCATTACGATAGCGATATGTACATCGTCAAGCTGCTTCTGCTCTACGGTAGCAGGGGCATCCATCATAATATCCTGGGCATTCTTATTCATTGGGAAAGGAATAATCTCACGGATAGACTCCTCACCAGCAATAAGCATAACCATACGGTCAACACCTGGAGCAATACCTCCGTGTGGTGGTGCACCATAGGTAAAGGCTGAATACATAGCTGGGAACTTAGCCTTTACATCATCCTCTCCAAGACCTACAAGCTTGAAGGCCTCTATCATAATCTCTGGATCGTGGTTTCGGATAGCACCAGATGAAAGCTCTACGCCATTACATACCAGGTCATACTGGTAAGCCAAAATGCTAAGTGGATCCTGAGTCTTAAGAGCCTCAGCACCACCCTGTGGCATAGAGAATGGGTTGTGGCAGAACTCAAGCTGACCTGACTCCTCACCAATCTCATACATAGGGAAATCTACTATCCAGCAGAACTCATAGGTATCCTGCTTCATATGACCCTCAGCAGCTGCACCAAGAAGCTTTCTAAATACGCCGGCAGTCTTCTGAGCCACAAGAAGTGGACCTGCAGCAAGACCAACAAAATCACCAGGCTTAAGAGAAAGTGCTTCAATAACAGCCTCCTTGCGCTCCTGCAGGAACTTGGCAATACCACCTACAAGCTCTCCATTTTCGTCAAGCTTGAACCAGTATGTCTTCTGAGCAGTGGCAACCTCTACCTCTGCTATCATAGCGTCAATCTGCTTGCGGGTAGCAGTAAAGCCATCAACAACAATAGCCTTTACAACATTGCCCTCAAATGGGCCAAAGCCGCAGTCAGCCATAACTGAAGTAGCATCCTGCAAAACAAGATCAATACGAAGGTCTGGCTTGTCAGAGCCATACTTGTCCATGGCCTCAAGGTAAGGTATACGAACAAATGGAGCCTGTGAAGCTGACTTATATACGCCGTACTTGGCAAAAATAGGAGGAAGCACATCCTCAACTACTGCAAATACATCCTCCTGAGAAGCAAATGCCATCTCCATATCAAGCTGGTAGAACTCTCCTGGAGAACGGTCTGCTCTGGCATCCTCATCACGGAAGCAAGGAGCTATCTGGAAATATCTGTCAAAGCCTGATGCCATGAGAATCTGCTTGAACTGCTGTGGTGCCTGTGGAAGAGCATAGAACTTACCTGGATGATTACGGGCAGGAACTAAGTAATCACGAGCTCCCTCAGGTGATGAGCAGGTAAGAATAGGAGTAGTAATCTCCAAAAAGTCATGAGCTATCATGGCACTTCTCAGCTCTGCTACTATCTTGCTTCTGAGAATAATCTTAGACTTAACCTCTGGATTACGAAGGTCAAGATAACGATACTTAAGACGGGTATTCTCATCTGCTTCCTTTGAACGATTGATCTCAAATGGAAGCTCAGCATGAATATTTTTGCCCAGTATCTCTATAGATGATGGAACCACCTCTATCTCGCCAGTAGCCAGGGCCTCATTTTTTGAAGAACGCTCCCTAACTGTACCGGTAACTGATATGGTAGACTCCTTATTGATGGAATCCATAACAGCCATCATATCCTCGGTCTCAACAACTACCTGTGTAGTGCCGTAGAAATCACGAAGGATAACAAAGCCCAAGTTCTTGGATACCTTGCGGATATTCTCGAACCAACCAACTAATGTAACCTGCTTGCCAGCATCTGCAAGGCGCAGCTCGTTACAATTGTGTGTACGTGACTGAGTCATAATGTATCTCCTTATACTAAAAATAATAACCATAAAAGGCTGCCTGGAAAGCCCCAAACAGCCTTTTCATAATACTATAGAAATGCCCATATTTCAATAATTCTGGCAAAAAAGCATAGGCAATTACATGGCAATTCTGGCAATGGAATGACCTGAAAGCTTGCCTGTAGCTTCAAGACCAGCCTCAAGTATCTTTGCCAAATCAGCCTTATTTAACACTATCTTAGAATCATCGTCCAAGGTAATAACTACATTAGTCTCACAGGCTGCGCAGGAAGTACCCTGGCAGGTATCATCACAGTCTGCATCAGGACATACGTTAGCACAGTTGCTGCAATCTACCTGGTACATATTTTTGCGATTAAGAACACCTATCTCCTCCAAGGTATTGACCATACGATATACAGTAGCAGAACCTATAGACTTGTCCACCTTGACTGCCTCACGATATATCTCCTTACAGCAGGATGGGTCAGAATTTAAGATAATGTCAAGTATCACAAGCCTCTGCTTGGTAATACGACAGCCAGCATCTCTAAGCTGCTGTATAATTAATTCCTTCTGTTCCTCTTCCAATACATAACTCCTTTCAAAAAAAGCCAGGGGAAACCCACTGGCTCATTCATTTAAACTGATAATAGATCTCTGCGGCCTACTAACATAAGGGCCAATAATATACTAATCCAGATGATTGTCCTTAAGGTACTGACGCAAGGCATTAAAGCTTTCTTTGCTAATAACATGCTCTATACGGCAGGCGTCCTCACTGGCCACCTCAGGATCAACCCCAAGCTTAATTAAAGCCTGGGAAATAAGCTCATGGCGCTCTAAGATCATCTCTGCTATCTCACGACCAGAATCAGTGAGATATATATATCCTGCTTCAGTAACTGTAATCTGCTCCTTCTCTCGTAGATTTTTCATAGCGATACTGACTGATGACTTTTTAAAATCAAGCTCATTGGCAATATCTACCGAGCGGACTACTGGAAGCTTCTTGCTTAAGACTAATATAGTCTCAAGATAATTTTCTGCTGATTCATTTATAAATGTTCTCAAGGTATTTACCCCCTTTATCTTCTAAAAAATGGTAGCATATTTCAAAGGCCAGTGCAAGGTCTTGAACTAAAGTAAGTATAAACTAACCGTTCCATCTTATCAATCTAAAACAAATCTAAAACTTTTCTTAAGAAAGGCTCTCAGCGGTTGACTAAGGCTCCTTTGACCTTTATGGTAAAGGTATCTCGCAAGCAACCACGCGACAATAGGTATCACACTTTGATACAAAAGCTTGCAAAGTACGAGGTGACAATATGAACAATTTCAAGTACAAAATGGCACAGTTTTTCCAGGGGCGCACCGGCTTCGACGCCATGGGACGTTTCTTTACCTGGTTGGCACTTATTCTTATGATTGTCACCATGTTTACAAAATCAGGGCTTTTATACTTGTTGGCTCTGATTTGTCTCATATACAGCTTCTGGCGTTGCCTTTCCCGCAATTACCAGAAGCGGTATTATGAGAACCAGCGATTCTTACAGCGTACTGTAAAAATCCGAGGCTTTTTCTCATCTATCATTTTCAAGATAAGAAAATCCTTTTCCAAAATAAAATACGACCATGAGCAGAGAAAGATATATGCTATTTTTTACTGCCCTAAATGCAAGCAAAAGCTGCGAGCTCCAAAGGGACGAGGTCGTATTCAGGTAACATGCAACAAATGCAAGCATGAGTTTATTAAGAAGGTGTAATTTTGTTTGGATATGTCAATGCACACAGAGAGCAGTTATCAGATGATGATAAGGTTACCTATCAGCGTTTCTACTGTGGCCTCTGCCAGGAACTTCATAAACAGGCCGGCTTCAAGGGACAGCTTCTTTTAAACTATGACCTTTGTTTTTTAGCAATTTTACTGCAATCCTTATATGAAGTACCAAGTGATACAAAGGCTTTCAGGTGCATTATCCATCCCGTCTTTCAAAAGCACGGGTATCTAAGTCAGGCTACAGAATATGCAGCCGCCATGGATATTATGCTTTCCTACTACAGTTTGCTTGATAAGTACAATGATGACAGCAACAGGCTTGCTCTTACAGCCGCCCGCTCTATCAGCTCATGCTATGATAAATTAAAAGAAAAATATCCCCGCCAGGCCGCAGCTATAGAAAATTATATCGACAAGCTGTCAGACGCCGAGATTATAGGGGAAACCAATATAGATTTAGTGGCAAGCTACACTGGAGATATGCTTGCAGAGCTTTTTAACTGGAAAGACGACGAATGGAAGGCAGAACTTAGCTCAATAGGCTTTTACCTAGGCAAGTTTATTTACATTATAGATGCCTACGACGACTTGAAAAAGGACGAGAAAAAAGGCAGCTACAACCCCCTTGCTTCAATGAAAAAGCAAACACCAAAGGAGTATGAGACTTTTATCAGAGTTACTCTTACGTCTCTTATGGCTGAATGTGCCAAGTCCTTTGAAAGGCTTCCCATTGTTGAAAATATAGATATTTTACGCAATATCATTTATTCTGGAGTATGGAACAGGTACGAGTACCTGCAGCTCAAAGATAAAAAGCGTAATAACAAGGAGAAACAATAATGACTGCTGATCCCTACAGGGTGTTGGGGCTTACCCCAGGAGCATCCGATGAGGAAATCAAGAAGGCATACAGGAGTCTCAGCCGTAAATATCACCCTGATGCCAATATAAACAATCCTAACAAAGCTCAGGCTGAAGAGCGATTCAAGGAAGTCCAGGCTGCTTACAAGCAGATTATGGACGAAAAGCAAAATGGAGGGCCTTCCTTTACTGGCTCTTCATATGGTTACAATAGCAATAACAGCTACTCTTCCGGCTATTCATCAGGATATGAATATGATGGACCAGAGCTTAGAGCAGCTGCCACATATATCAATGCAAGACAGTACAGTCAGGCTATCAATGTTCTTTTATCTATGCCTGACGAAAAAAGAAATGGCAAATGGTATTATTTTGCCGCAATCGCTTACCAGGGCATGGGGCGTCTTGCTGATGCAAGAGAATGCATAAAACGTGCCATTGCCTTGGAGCCTGGCAACTTTCGCTACAGACAGTTTGAACAAAGCCTTAATTGGGGCAGTGACTGGTATCAGTCTACTAGCAATTCATATGGCTACAGCAGGCCATACGCTGGTGCTGGCCGATGGTGCATTACCATGCTGCTTCTCAATCTTTTCTGTAACTGCTGTTGCTTCGGGGGCTTTGGAGGCCCTATTCGATATTAGCTTTTTTCCCGGTCATCCGGACCAACATATATTTTCTCCCTTCATACTGAGGGTTATTTCAGCCAATAGCCCTCGCCTATGGATTTTTATCCATAGAAAAGCCCCAGGTCTCAGCCACCTGGGGCTTTTGCTATGTGAAGCATCAAGCTAAGTGAAAGGATAATGCCTCCATAACTATAAGAAATTGGGTCAACCTGCTTCTTATAGTTATATATTAAACTCAAAAACCAACATATATTTCCTGCTATAAGAAAAATAATGGTTACTCATCTACCACGATTTCTTTAAGCAATACCTCATTGCCTGTAACCAGATAGGTATTGTCACTGCCACAATGTGGACAAGTCTTACCGTGCTCTACTGTGCCATATTCCTGCTTGCAATCCTCACAAAAGGTTACCGCATGTATACGCTCCCAGGTCAGCTTGCAATCCTTTAGTACCTCTGACTTCTTGCAGTTCCAGTTCCAGCAGTCCTCAAGCTGCTCTGGAATAACAGTAGAAACCTCTCCTATCTGCATTTTCACTTCGCTGACGTGAGATACATTATTTTCTTCAGCCACGCCCTCTACCTGACGGGCAATATGAAATACAACTCCAAGTTCGTGCATAATCCCCTCCTACAATAATACATTTAATTATTTATGATTAAACTTCCTGGCCAAAAGCTAGGAATTCTCCCTCTAATTACTAGTTAATTTCTTGGTCATATAGGTAATAAGCATATCTATACCAGCTTCATTTTCACCACCACGAGGAATAATAACATCCGCATACTTTTTGGATGGCTCCACAAACTCCTCATGCATAGGCTTAACTGTATCTGAATACTGGCATAAAATGGACTCAATGCTGCGGCCACGCTCTACAGTATCTCGCTTGATACGACGCATAAGACGTTCATCTGCATCTGTATCCACAAAAATCTTGATATCCATCAAATCCCTGAGCTCTTTATTTTCTAAAATAAGAATGCCCTCCATAATGATGACATTTTTAGGCTCCACCAGGATAGTTTCCTCAGACCTGTTATGGTTAACATAATCATATACTGGCATGTGAATAGCATGGCCCTTTAAAAGCTGCCTAACATCCTCCGCCATCTTGTCTGACTCAAAGGAATCTGGATGATCATAATTGAGCTTAGTACGCTCATCATAGGTCATATCATTGTGGGCCTTGTAGTAGGCATCATGACAGATAATGGCTATATCCTCTCCAAAATACTCCTCTAACTTGTTGATAATAGTCGTCTTGCCGGAAGCAGAGCCCCCTGCTACCCCAAGCACACATATTTTGTTGTCAGTCATAATACCTCCAAAATAATATAATAAAGACCTATTTTTCTGCTTAATAACAGCCTAAAAATTGCTTTAGCCCTTGAACCTCTTGAAGCCCTCTCCATATACTTCCTTGGACTCCATAATAACAATAAAGGCATCAACATCTATCTTTTTAGTTACACGATTGACCTGATACATCTCCTTATTGGAACAGGCGCACATAACTACCTGGCGCTCATCACCCTTGAAGCCACCCTTTGCTGTAAAAATAGTAGAACCACGCTCTACCGCCTCATCAATGGCCGGGGCTATCTGATCTGCCTTGTTGGTGACTATCATACACATCATACCGGAATCTGCAGAAATCATAACCTTATCCACCACAACTGAGCCTACATAACTGATAAGAAGACCATAGCAAAGGCCCTCAAAGGAATGATTGTAGGTAAGGGTATCAAGAACAATAATAACCACATCTACCATAAAAAAGGCACGGCCCATAGTAACATGAGGCTTTTTCGCCTTGATAATCATCATGACAAAATCCATGCCGCCAGTAGATGAATTGCGCATATAGATAATAGCATAGCCAATACCTGTTAGTACAGCCACAACCAAGGCATTAAGGAAGGCATCGTCCATCTTAACAACAGGAAGCGCCGGTGCCACAAAGTCCATCATGACAACCCCTACAGCCATGGTCTTGAAGGACCTGAGCATAAACCTTTTGCCCAGGATACTGTAGGCCAAGAAAATAAGTGGTATATTGAGCAAAATAGTGACAATACCTATCTTGAAGCCCCAAAACTGATAGAAAATCATGGCAATACCAGAAAGTCCTGTCAATGGGAAAAGGGCATCCGCAGCAAAATTATAAAGGGCAACACCAATAAGAAGACCACTGATAGCATCTATAACAACATCAATGGCCAATTCCTTTATTTTTTCTGATGACATAATACAAACCTCGCATTCATATAATTAACTGGAAAAGTAAAACCGCATAAGCATATACACCAAGACCCTGCTTTTTCCAGTCGACCCAAGGATTGTATCATCTTTTAATCACTTTTAAAAGCCCTATTTTTCTAGCTTTTTTGATTCTTTATGCATTATTTTGCATAAAATTAGTTGTCTGCAAATTGCTTTATTATTCCAAGTAGTACTTCAACAACTGAATCCATGCCCTCTACAGTAATATGCTCCATAGGACCGTGGAAATTATATCCGCCAGTACCAAGGTTTGGACATGGCAAGCCCATAAAGGAAAGTCTAGCTCCATCTGTGCCACCACGGATAGCTACAGCCTCAGGATTAAGTCCCGCCTCCTTCATAGCCTTAAATGCATAATCAATCAAAAACATATGTGGTTCAATTTGAGAAAGCATATTTTGATATTGATCCCTTATCTCTATAGTGCAGGTATCTGGGTGATACTTGGCATTGATAGTGCTTACTGCCTCCTTCATAATATGCTTTTTTTCTACAAAAAGACCAGCGTCATGATCGCGAATAATATATTTTAGCTGGGCAGAGGCTACATCACCGGTCATGTCAGTCAAATGAATAAAGCCCTCATAGCCTGAAGTCTTCTCTGGAACCTGGTCAGCTGGCAGCAAATTATTAAACTCCATGGCAACTGTAGCGGCATTGACCATAATATCCTTGGCATCACCTGGGTGAATATTAACGCCCTTAAAATCTACCGTAGCTCCTGCAGCATTGAAATTCTCGTACTCCACTTCATTTTCGGCGCCACCATCTACAGTATAGGCAAAATCAGCGCCAAAATAAGCCACATCAAAATGATCTGCTCCTGCCCCTATCTCCTCGTCAGGGGTAAAGGCTATGCATATTTTGCCATGAGGTATATCAGAGGAAAGTATCTGCTCTGCCATAGTCATGATTTCTGCTACACCTGCCTTATCGTCTGCACCAAGAAGAGTAGTGCCATCTGTATGAATAAGGCTACGGCCTGCAAGACTCTTGAGATGTGGAAAATCAGCTGCCTTAATGACCACATTTGACCTGCCTAAGGTCACATCCCCTCCATCATAATTTTCTTCAATTATAGGATTAACATTTTCTCCAGAAAAATCTGGAGCAGTATCCATGTGGGCTATGAAGCCAAGGGCCTTCTTGTCCTCGTAGCCTGGAGTAGCGGGTATGTTGGCATATACATAGCACTTGTCATCCACCTTGGCATTTGTAACTCCCATATTCTGCAGCTCTTCTACCAGCATATGGGCCAGGTCAAACTGTCTGGCTGTTGATGGAACTGTAGCAGACTCCTCATCACTGGTAGTATATATTTTTACATAATTAAGTAATCTCTCGTATGCTCGCATTTATATGTCCTCTTTCTTTGCGTAAAAAATAGAGACTATCTGAAGCGGGGTGCCCCAAATAGCCTCCTTGTAAAAAGTCTGGTTATTTGCAGACCAAAGATAACTGGTCTTATTAATCCTGGCTCATCATGAACTCAAGAAGCTTCTTTGAATCCTCTGGCTCATATGCGATAAGCTCGAGCTCTGGAATCTCAGTATGATCTGCAGCAAAAATAGTAGAAAGTGAAACGAACTGAGACAGCTTTGAACGGAGGTTGAGTCTGTCGCCCTCGCCTGTAACAAGCTCTATCTTGCCCTGGCAGCTGTCGATTACTTTAAAAAATGCCTGTGTATCTTTGATATTTGTGATTTTCATAATCTCCTCCTTAAAAATCCACAATAATCTTACTATCCCTAGTGTAAACCAAAAGTAGCCTCTTGTCTAACATCATTTTTAAAATTAAAGCTATATTTACTAAATATTTTAACTCAGTGGTCAAAATGTCACTCCTCTATATGTAAAATAAGGTGAGCTTATCATTTTCGACCCATTTACGGATTAAGCAAACACTTAAATTAAAGGCTCCGGGAGAATTAAAATAACTACACGTTAAAACGGAAGTTAATAATGTCTCCATCAGCCACTACATACTCCTTGCCTTCCATACGAACCAGGCCCTTTTCCTTGGCCGCTACCATGGTGCCACAAGCCATAAGGTCATCGAAGCTAACCACCTCAGCCTTGATAAAGCCACGCTCAAAGTCAGTGTGAATCTTGCCTGCTGCCTGGGGAGCCTTTGTGCCCTTTTTGATAGTCCATGCTCTTGTCTCATCCTCACCAGATGTAAGGTATGAAATGAGACCAAGCAATGAATATGATGCTGCTATAAGCTTGTCAAGACCAGACTCCTCAAGGCCCATAGCCTCTAAGAACTCCTGCTTTTCTTCTTCTGACTCAAGCTCAGAAATCTCCTGCTCTATCTGAGCTGAGATAACAAATACTCCTGAGCCTTCCTCTGCAGCGTACTTTCTTACAGCTGCCACATTGGCATTATTTGCACCATCATCTGCCAAATCATCGTCCTCTACATTGGCAGCATAAATAACAGGCTTGGCTGTGAGAAGATTGTACTCCTTGAAATAAGCCTCCTCATCCTCATCTGCAAGCTCAAAGGTCTTAGCCATGTTGCCTGCCTCCATGTGAGCAAGGAGACGCTTTTGCATAGCTGCTTCTTTTTGAAGAGTCTTGTCCATGCGGGCTGAACGCTCTGTCTTAGAATAACGGCGCTCCATAACCTCCATATCAGAAAAAAGGAGCTCTAAATTGATAGTCTCGATATCACGAAGAGAATCTACTGAGCCATCTACATGAACTACATTGGCATCCTCAAAGCAACGCACTACATGAACAATGGCATCTACCTCACGGATATTGGCCAAAAACTGATTTCCTAAGCCCTCACCCTTAGATGCACCCTTTACAAGGCCTGCTATATCAACAAACTCGATGGTGGCAGGTGTAACCTTCTTGCTGTGGTACATATCTCCAAGTACTGTAAGACGCTTGTCAGGTACAGATACCACGCCTACATTTGGATCAATTGTAGCAAATGGATAGTTGGCTGCAAGAGCACCAGCCTTAGTAAGTGAGTTAAAAAGTGTAGACTTGCCTACATTTGGAAGTCCTACGATACCTAGCTTCATATCTAAAAATCTCCTTAATTAAATTACGATAAAACACAATCTGTCTGATTATATCATTCCAAACAAAGCCTTGTAAAGCCTGCCCTATATGCATGAGAAAAAAGTTGTCATTCATAGTCCCATCTGAACCAGATATCCGAGTGAACTCTTTTTTCCATTTAGATAAAGAAAATATGAATAGTAACAAAAAAGGGGCCACATGGCCCCTCTTATAAATTATTGAAGCTTAAACTTGCCGACCTCATTAGAAAGCTCTCCAGCCACATCATTATTGCCGTTTGCTTCCTCCTGGATGCTGCCAACGCTGTTGGACAGCTCTACTGATGCCTGGGTTACCTCTGTGATACCCTGGGCACTTTCCTCCACTGCAATATTGACAGCCGCTACTGACTCTCTAATATTTTCCATGGTCTCAGAAAGCATCTGAGAAGTAGCAGAAAACTGCACCATCATATCGTTCATTGAGCTTGCATCCTTGCTATAAATCTCACTCATATTGAGTAAGCCCTTAAAGCCTTCTGTAGCAGTAGTCTCTATAAAGGCAATCATCTCCTCTGCCTCTTTTGCAAGCTCGTTTACTGAGTTAATAACCTCTGCACTTACCCTGCGAATTTCCTCTGCTGCCTGACCTGAATTAGTAGCCAACTTACCTATTTCATCTGCCACAACAGCAAAGCCTCTGCCTGCCTCACCTGCCCTGGCGGCCTCGATAGAAGCATTGAGAGCCAGAAGGTTAGTCTGATCTGTAATATTTATAATATTGGCAGTCAGCTCAGATATCTGCTCTACAGCCTTAGATTGCTCTATCTTATCCCTCAAGGCCTGTGAAATACTGTCGGTCTTTTCTTTAGTCTGCTGTTCAGCCAAAAGGGCATCATTTTTTGCCGAGCTTGCTCTCTTTTCCATCTGGCCAGAATAATCCGAGCCTTCATGTGCATTGACTGCTATATTTTCCACTGAATGGAATACATCCTCAATAGACTGACTTATCTGGTTAAGGGAAGCTGCTGACTCCTCCATGCCAGCGCTCATCTCCTCCATGGCGGCTGACACGTCGATAATATTAGAATCTGCAGACTGTAAGCTTTCCACCATATTTTTAGAAGAGGATGTCAGTCTGTCAGAGCCTGATGCTATGCCCAGCATAATGGTGCGGATATAATCCAAAAGCTCATTGATATTGTCAGCTATAAGCTCCATTTCATCGCCGCTTTTTACCTCAAGCTGCTGAGTCAAATCACCCTCATTGTGAACCAGCTCGTATATCTTGTCATTGACAAGCTTCATTGACCTTGTAATACCACGAACTATAAAAAATACAACCACAATACCAGCTATAAGACATCCAAAGCTTATCTCAAGAGTACGTGTGACAGCAGTTGCTAATGCAGATGACACTGCCCCTGCGTTATAATCACATCCTAAAATGGCCACTACCTGTCCCGTAGAATCAGTCACAGGCTTATATACAGTAATTAAATCACCATCTGTCTCTGTATGGTCTATATAATCCTGCACATACTCCTGACCTGCAAATACATCTGCAAGTTCCTCGTAAGTGCCATCCTTAAATGTATCACCCGGCTGTGCTTGTGTATCGCCATCATCTGAATCAACTCCATAATACACATTGCTGCCATCAGTATATAGAGTATATAAAAACTCTATATTGCACTGCTTTTGCATATGCCTCAGCTGCTCTAATACCTCATTGTAAGTATCACTACCCTCGCTGCCTGCCTTAATGGAAGCTATCTCATCTCCATCCAAGGTAGCAAGGGTGACTGTAGCTGCCATATCAGCTTCCTCTACTCCCATGACCACCATATTTTCCTTAAAACGTGAGTAAGAATTTACTCCCATCAATGCACATATCAGTAAAATAACCAGACTTACTGACAGCATAAGCTTGGTCTGAATATTTAATCCTCTTGTCTTTACCTTTTTCATAATTACCTCTCTAACCACCTTTATCTTTCACTGTGATTTTTCTTTTTATCCTCATACATACGCCTGTCGGCCAATATACGGATCTGGGCCGGTACATGAGAATCGTGTGGATATATGGCATATCCGCAGCTGGTGCCAACACTTATAACATTGCCATCAATATCAAATGGAGTAGAAATAGCCTTCTTCAGGCTTGCCACCATTTCCTCTCTTCTCTCATTGCTAATGTCGGCATTGATAATAACAGCATACTCATCTCCACCAATACGAAAGGCCTGGTCCTTGTCTCTAATGCAGGCTAAAATCCGCTCTGCCACGCTCCTTAAAAGCTTATCGCCTACATCGTGTCCATATGTATCATTAACCGGCTTAAATCGGTCCAAATCAAGATAAAATAGAGTAAAGGGCTGCTTTTCCTCGTCCTTTTTAACTAGAGCACTACTAAAGCACCTCTCGTTAAAAAGACCTGTAAGGTCATCTGTATTAACCTGATTTTCCAGCTCAACCTGTCTTCCGATATCCATGGCAACAAAGATTATCTTCTTTATTTCTCCTAAATCATTCCACTCCAATGGCAATATATACATCTGCTTATGCAACAAATTGTCTCTGGATGCATACTCAAACTTGACCATGTCTCCTTCTTTTTTAAGGACATTTCTAAGATAGGTCTCAGAAAGCATACTCCCCATCTTCATTTTGGTATTTCCCGACGTAATAACAAAGCGACGGGATAGCTCCTCTAAAAGGTTTGTGTACTTGTCAGAAGGAGGATACTTACCTTCTGGCTCAATCTGCTCATGATATTCATAATATCCTGTCTCAAAATCTATCACCACATATCGCTCTACAATCTGAGACAAGCCTGCAAAAAGCTGCTGGCTGAGCTGGGCCTTATGTCTTAAGGTATTGTGCTCCATCTTTTGAGTCGTAATCTTACCCTCTGCAATGGCAATAACTATGTAAATAACGAGACCAAAGCCTATAAGACAAAAAGCTATGAGAAACATCACAGTGATGCGAACTATATTCTGTAGTCCGGAATCCACCACGTCCTCTTCTATGATACCTACAATAGACCAGTCTTCTATTCCCACCGGCTGATAAACAAGATAAATATCATTCTCATTGTATGTACATTTCAAAGAACCAGTCTGCAAGCTTTTAATAGGGGAAGTAATGTCATCCGCTGATGTATCATATGCTGAGATATTGTTCTGTAGAAAATCATACATATTATAGATATGATCCGTTACTTCTGTCTTTGGCTCCAGGGACAAAAGTACAGTACCATCTCCAGCAACAATATAACAGTCACTGTGACCATCATATATTTCATCCACAAGCAGGTTCTCCAATGTAGAATTAAGATAGGAAACGGCAAGACCTGTGTATTCCACCGAATCCACCACAATGCCAGCTGTCAAATCAACTGCAAAGACAGCCTTTCTTGTGCCATCCTGTGTATAGTAGCTGCTAGCCAGAGCCTTGCCTTTTTCATAATCCGCTGTAAAAATGCCGCTTATGATAGATGTAGTACCTCGGTTTCCGTCAACGGTAATATAGTCTCCATCGTTATTGAAAAGATACATATTATCGTAATCCCAGTTATTTGTGGAACAAAATTCCATCCATGCCGAATCCACATCCCCATTTTCCTGAAGTATCTGTAGGTTACTATCCCAGTCCTTTAAATAATTCCAGTTGCGCTCTGCAAAAAGGGTAAAGGTATTATTAATCTGATTGAATGTAGATAAAAGATTGGAGGAGCTTTCTTCCTCTATAAGCGAATATACATACTGACTATAAAAGCCGATTCCAACAAATAATGCTATTGCAACAATTATAATCAAAGCCATAAAGCGGCTTATTCTTGTTTTCATTCCAGCACTCTTGCTGCCTTCAGCTGCAATATCTTTCTTTTTATTATCTATAAGATGATGTATCATAAATGCCTCTCTTTCTCTCTATATATTTCTATATATTAGAGGACTTTTCATAATTATAATAAGATGAATGCTTTAGTCAAAGCAATCATTTTTGCATCAAAAACGCAGTATTAGATTTTCAGAATTATTAAAGCACTTTCATTAGCAGAAATAAATATCTATTTATAAAAATACTGTGTTTTTTGTGTGAAATAAATGTAATTAGAAAGCCAACAGCTTCCAGTAGTACTAGAAAAAACTCTGACCTGCATTTTCTGTATTTCCTACTTATATCCATTGACACAATTCCATGAAAAACTGTTATACTGTATAAGTCTTTTACAGATAAAATAAAAAACTCTACCCACCGAGTCGAAATTATTACTACCTAGCTTCGCTTAGGCTTAGAAGAGGAAAATTTCGACCACCGGGTTAAATTTTAAATTACGAGGTGTTACCTTTTATGGGATTATTTGGTTTTAATAAAAAAGATATTGTGACAGCTGATGAACCATCTAAAGCTTCTGGCCGTCTCTATCTTATTGATTATGAAAATACATCAGATACCGGTCTTATTGGCTTAAGCCATCTTACCAAGACTGACGAGCTGGTTATCTTTTTTGGTTCCAACAACAATTCTATCTCCTTTAACAGCTTGGAGATGATTCACTTAGCTGCCTGCCGCTCTACCATCGAAAAGTGCGAGCGTTCAGCCAAAAATTACCTGGATTTTCGCTTAGTCAGCTATCTTGGCATGAGGCTTGGCAAGGAGCATTTTTCTTCTGTTGTTATAGTTTCCAACGACATGGGCTATGATGCAGTAGTGGAGTTTTGGACCGAACAAGGGGTTACTATCTGCCGCCAGGCCGCCATTGATGAAAGCATTAAGGCACCAGCCACTAACAGACGCCCTGAAAAAAAACAAAAAAACACCGACAAAACAATGGGCAATAAAGCTGCCAGCGATAATAAAACAAGTGTAAAAAAATCCAAAGAATTAGCTGAGAAAAAGGCTGACAAGGCTGCTGAAAACAAATCTGAAAAAATAGCCAACGACAGACCAGAAAAAAAAGCCACAAAAAATAAGGCCGTGCAAGTACTAGAAGAGAAAGCTGAAAAGAAGGTTGAAAAAGTAACAGAGGACAAGACAGAAAAGAAATCTTCTAAAAAGAAAATTGAAAAAATAGCTGACGACAAAACAGAAAAGGAAGGTTCTAAAAAGAAGGCTGAAAAGGATAAGTCTAAAAAATCTAATAAGTCATCTTCTGAAAAGAAAAAAGAAAAGTCAGAAAATAAGCCAGCAATAACTGAACCAGCTATAAATGCTGGACACAATGCTAGCGATGCTTCTACCCAGACTGACACCAAGACTGACACCAAGCTTGTGGCCATGGACAATACGTCCAAGGATAAAACAAACCTAAAAGCCACATCAAGCACTAAAAGCACAAAAAAGAATACTCTTCCAGAGTCTGAAAAGAAAAAAGTACGCTTAGCTGTCAAGGAAATGAACCTACAGCCAAATCAATACAGCCTGATGTATGCTGCCTTTTTAGACAGCAATGACTTGGAAGGCTTTCATAATTCTCTCGCCAGAAAAATGGGACCAAGAGGCAGCGAAATTTATAAGCTCACCAAGAATATTTTTTCTGAATTTATTTCTATTACGTAAAAAAGCTGGCCATAGGCCAGCTTTTTTTTCTTTTATGCTATTTTCTATCACAATTTTGTAATAGCTACTCCCCTATTGGTCTTCATCTACCGAGCGAAGATAAAGCAAATATCCCCTTAAGACTTCTCCCACGCTCCAGGCCTGGGCATAACAGCCTCGAGGACTATGGGGCGCATCTCCATCAAATATCTCTGATATAAATCCCACACAATGTTCAAATAAGTGCTTCTTAATAGGCTCCATCATGGCAAGTACCTGACGCTTAGCCTTTACACTATAGCCTCCCAGCTTAAGGCAGCTTTCCATGTAGGCTCCCAAAAGAAAGGACCAGGCTGTGCCCTGGTGATAGGCTGAATCTCTCTTTTTAAGAGAGCCCTGATATATGCCGTGATAGTCCACATGATCAGGGGATAAGGACCTAAGTCCCAGGCCTACATACAGGTTGTCTGTTACCGCCTCAAATGCCCGCATAGCTTTAGTGTCGTCAAGCATTGTAAAAGGCAGGCTTATGGCATATATCTGATTAGGTCGAAGTGAAGTGTCTTTATTTTCTCCATCTATCACATCGTAGAGATAGCCGCCTTCTTCATACCAGAACTGCTCATTAAAGGATTCTTTTGCCCAGGTGGCAAGGGTTGCACAGCCTCCGGCATAAGCCAGATAATCCTCCGGTCTGTTGTGGCTGCGTTTGGCAATGCCTCTTGATATATATTCCATAGTCATGAGGGCATTATACCAAAGGGCATTTATCTCCACAGGCTTGCCATGACGTGGAGTTGCCACCCAATCTCCTACCCTCACATCCATCCATGTCACCTGGTCCTTATCACTGCCAGCCCTCATTAAGGCATCATCATCCATACCGATTGAATTGATTGTGCCCTTACGGTAGGCTCCCATTATCTGCATCAAAGCGGGATAGATATCCTTTTCCACAAAGGCCCAGGCCTCAGGAGTATCCACATACTGAAGATAGTTATATACAGCATAAAAATACCACAGAGATGCGTCTGCTGTATTGTACATTGGTTGGCTTCCATCGTCTGGAAAGCAGTTTGGAATAAGACCATCCTTAATATATTTTGCAAAGGAAAGAAGTATCTCCCTGGCATCATCAAAGCGCTTGGTGTCTAATGTCAATCCTGTAAAGGCTATCATAGTATCTCTGCCCCAATCGGCAAACCATGGATATCCTGCCATAAGAGTGGAAAGTCCTGTAGAAGCTCTTTTTACAATAAAAGCGTCTGCTGCAAGGGTAAGGGCACATGCCAGCTCATCACTATAGCCAGCCTTGTCCACTAGAGTCTGGGCTCTATCTCTGGCTGTCTCTACTGCTTCAAAGGAAGTTTCCTCGGTAATAGGGCTTATCTTTTTAAAGGTTCTCTGGCCCTTTTTTCTTATGTCAACTGTGCACACCAAAGATGCCTTAGCCACACCCCCTGCAGGCACCTGAAGAACAAAGTCATAGGGCTTCATATGGCAGTCTGTGCCTTCCTCTTCATTAAGCTGCTCAAATACAAGCTCCATGTCTTCATCCACATGGCTGGTACGTGGCTGCATAGAGCCTCCACAAAATTGCATAGAAACTCTCACATCAGGTCTTGAAACTGGGCTATAGCAAAAGCCACAATTATTATTTTGCTTATCAGTTATATCAGAAAAAGCCTTAGGCGGAAGCTCCTTTAAAAGACCGTCCTTGCTATGATGAGCCCCATGGTCTCTAAAATTAACAAGAGGAGTGATAACAACACCTGCTGCCGGTCCATTATTTTCAAGAAGATATGATATAACCACTCTATTTTGTCCATAGACAAGAGCAATGGTCTTGGTCAGTCGCAGACCACCTGCATCATAGATAAACTCCACCGTACCATCATACTTAAAGCGCTTCTGATGAACATTACCCTGACGTATCTGGGTGCGGCCCTCCTTTTTGTGCTGATTGCAGGATATGTCATATATGCGGCTGCCAGATATAAGCCTCTCCTCAGTCTTAGAAAAGCAAAGATATCTCTCTACTGGAGCATGTAAGCTGGCAATAAGATAACCCTGATGGTTGCGGCAATGAGAATTAATTACTGTGGAGCCTGCATATCCACCTATTCCATTGGTCAAAAGCCACTCTCGCGTGTTATGACTTTGATAATTATTTAAATTGTCAATAATAAACTCTGTTTTCATATATTCTCCCAAAAGCCGCCAACTTTCTAAACAGCAAAACCCATACCATACAATGCCTTAATCAGAAGTCTCCATCACTATAAGAAAGCCTGTGTCAAAGGAAATTACAGCTTCCTCTTCCACTATCTCATTGCTGACAGTTAAGGTATTAAAGCCTGTAATAACTGCATCTGATAATGAATACTTAAAGCCCTTCAGGCTAAGTCCAGTCACCTGACCCATGTATGGAAACAAGGATACATATCTGCCATGCTGCCTTTTTTTAATAATGGTATGACTACTACCTGGTGAAAGCATGTATATTTTGTTTGTTGCATCAATAAGAAAAATATGTCGGCCCAGATTATTGGCCGCTGAAAGCAGGGCAATATTGCCTGCCACATGATCAAGGCGGCTTCCTGTACCGCCCAATATATAGATATCCCCCTGGCCCATTTCCATGGCAAAATGCACTGAAGCCTCGGCATCCGTATCGTCCTTAATGGGATTAAGTCTGGTGACGGGAAGCCCCATGTCGCAGGCTTTTTTATAAAGCTCCTCTCCTGCGGAATCAAAATCACCTATGCAATAATCTGGCCTGATGCCCATATCAAGGCAATGACTAAAGCCCTTATCACAGGCAATAATTATCTTATCTTCATGAGCATGTTCTCTAAAAAAAGCCCCAGCAAAGTCTAGGTCCAATGAGCCTCCGGCTACAATAACAGTAATCATGACATCTTCTCCAAGAGAGCCCTGGCCTTGTCCTCGGCGTCCCCTTCAAATACAGCAGAGCCAGCCACAATAATATTAGCGCCGGCTTCAAGGGCCAAATCGATAGTATCCATATTAATACCACCGTCTACCTCTATGTCTATCTTAATGCCACGACTTGCACACATATCACTAAGAGCCTTAACCTTGTCTAAGGTGTAAGGTATCAGGGTCTGCCCTCCAAAGCCTGGATTAACTGTCATAATAAGAACCATATCCACCATAGGAAGTACATGCTCTATTGCCGAAAGAGGTGTAGCTGGATTGATGGCTACCGATGCCATGGCCCCACAGCTTTTAATAAGAGCTATTGTAGCATCCAAATGCTTACAGGCCTCAGCATGAACGGTAACTATATCTGCCCCTGCTTCAACAAACTGACTGATATAGCGGCCTGGCTCCTCTATCATAAGATGGACATCAAATACCCTGTCAGAGTATTTGCGAATAGACTTTAAAACTGGCAAGCCGAAGCTAATAGAAGGCACAAACATACCATCCATAACATCAAAATGCACATATTGAGCTCCTGCTGCATCCACAGCCTCAAGCTGGTCCTTTAGTATTCCAAAATCAGCTGACAAAATAGATGGTGCCAAACATTTCATGACAAAATCCCCTTTATAATAGAATAGCTTAATATTTTTTCTGCGAAATCATCTCGCCTAGTATCTGCAGGTAGTTTTCATAGCGGCTTTCTGCAATATGACCTATCTTTACTGCTTCCTTGACAGCACAGCCTATCTCCTTATTATGAAGACAGCCTCTAAAACGACAATCGCAGGAAGGCTCTATAAATTCCGGAAAAAGCCTGGTCAAGTCCACCGGCTCTAAATCTGGCACAAAAATAGAAGAAAAACCAGGTGTATCCATAAGATATGAATCGGCATCTATAGGAAGAAGCTGGCTATGACGGGTAGTATTTTTACCTCGACCAATCTTCTCAGAAAGAGCTCCCGTCTCCATAACCTCTCCTTTTGTAAGAAGATTAGTAATGGATGACTTGCCGGCACCAGAAGGACCTGCCACTGTAGAAGTCTTGCCAGACAATACCTGATGAATGGCATCTATATCCCTGCCCTCATGAGCTGATACAAAAAGCATCTTATAGCCTGCCTTTTCATAAATAGAACGCATGCTAGTCTCAAAGGACTGGTCCACCAAATCCATCTTGTTAAAGCATATGACAACAGGAAGCTCTGCCTCCTCCATCATGCATAAAAAGCGGTCTAAAAGATTGAGATTAGGCTCAGGAGATGTAGCTGCAAAGATAATAAGGGCCTGATCCACATTGGCCACTGCCGGCCTGATAAGCTGACTCTTTCTT
This sequence comes from bacterium, assembly GCA_963649335.1. GTDB lineage: Bacteria > Bacillota > Clostridia > Lachnospirales > Lachnospiraceae > Pseudobutyrivibrio. The sequence continues at coordinate 29,642 of CAVJHG010000011.1, read as the reverse complement.
GGCAATATAGTAGTCACATTGCCCTTTTTGCCAGGCTCGTCTACTATGTCAATTTCCACATCATCCCCAACCAAGGGCTTAATGCCCTCTTTTCTAAAAGCTCCCTTGGCTTTACATTCATAAATGCCAGACCCTGCTACATAAACGTAGTAGAATCCGGCAATTCCTTTGATTATTTTACCTGTCATTAATTGGCTGTTCCTGTAAATGTCAGAGTCTGTTCTTCTGTTTTCTTTTCTCCAGTAGTCTCGTCTGTAACAGTATGAGAGAAGGTACATGACAGCTGAGCCTTTGGAGAATTGTTAACTGTAACAGTGCCACTGCCCTTAACTGAACCAGTCTGGCCTGTCTCTAGTGTATATGTAGCATCATCTGCATATGGATTAATGCAATATACAGTATATGTCTCAGCCTTCTTTCCCTTGCTGACAACCAAGGTAATATTGGTATTTTCAGCAACCTGCTGACCTGCAGCTATAGACTGGCTGATAACCTTGCCCTCTTCTACATTGTCAGAATACTCACTGGTAACACTTGTTACAATAAGCTTGGCATTTTGCAAGGTATTGGTAGCGTCAGCCTGACTAAGACCTGCTACACTTGGTACATTAACAGTCTTTGCGCTGCTGCTTGAAGAAGTATCAGTAGTTGTGGTGGTAGTTGTTGTAGTAGTGTCTTTACTTGTAGTGGTATCAGTAGTTGAGCTAGAGCTATCTGTTTTTGTCTCTGTAGAAGAATCCTTTTTATCAGATGATGAGTCTGATGAATCCGAACTGTCTGAAGACTTGTCACTGCTATCTGAGGATGAGTCTGAACTGTCGCCACTGCCTGCTACAGTCAATGTAATCTCTGCATCAGCCTTAATCTTTTTGCCCTCGTCCACAGACTGATCGGTAACTATGCCATCGTTGTAGGTAGAGCTTTCCTGGTACTCCACAGTAATATTTTCCTTATCAAAGCCAGCCTTAGTCAAATCTGTAACCGCTGTCTCATACTCCTCACCGACTACATCTATCATAGCAATCTTGTTTGATGAGCTAAAATTAAAAAGACCAAAGACATTACCCAAGATAACTATGAGAATAACCACAATGGCAATGCCTGCCACTATGCCAAGGATGGTCATTATCTTGTCTGACTTTCCATTATCTTCATCCTCTTCGTAGTCATCATCATAGCCATCATCGTAGTCATCATCATCGTAAAAATCTCTACGATTGGCATTGAAATTACGAGCCTCTTCTTTTTTGCCATCATATTCATCAACAAAATCAAGCTGAAGTGCCTCAGCCGCCTTCTTTGTGATGCTGGCCTGCTCCTCCTGGGAAGCCACCCTGGTGTTGGCCAAATTGTTGGTATCTACTATATTGACAAAGTCTTCATTTGGGCTAACCAAAGACTTCTTTAAATCGATAAGCATATCAGAAATAGTGTTGTATCTTCTGTCAGGGCTTTTCATGGTAGCCTTAAGAATAATCTTCTCTAAGGAAATAGGAAGATCTGGCGCATAAGCTGATGGTGCTACCATCTCCTCCTGCAAATGCTGTATAGCAATGGCCACAGTCGAATCTCCATCAAAAGGGACACGTCCTGTTACCATCTCATACATAACAATACCCAGCGAATAAATATCGCTCTTGCCATCTACAAAACCACTTCTTGCCTGCTCTGGTGATGAGTAATGTACTGAACCCATCACATCTGCATGAATAGTGTTGGAGCTAGCTGCTCTGGCAATACCAAAATCAGTAACCTTTACCTTGCCCTCTGTAGAAATAATAATGTTCTGTGGCTTAATATCACGATGGATAATGCCCTTGGAATGAGCAGCCTCAATACCACGACCTACCTGTATTGCTATACTTATAGCCTCCTTGAAATTGAGCTGACCCTTTTTTTCTATGTAGGTCTTTAGGGTAATACCCTCTACGTACTCCATAACAATAAAGTACATGCCATTCTCTGAGCCTACGTCATAGATATTGACAATATTTGGATGCTCCAGGCTTGCTGCTGACTGGGCCTCAGTACGGAACTTGGCTACAAATGTAGCATCCTCAGAAAACTCAGCCTTAAGAATCTTAACTGCAACCTCACGACCCAAAATATGGTCCTTGGCCTTGTACACATCAGACATACCGCCTGCGCCTACTTTACTTATTACTTCATATCTATCCGCAATAAATGCACCCTGTGCTATATTCATACCTGCTCCTTACTGTTCTACTTCAATAACGATTGTTGATATATTGTCCTTGCCGCCATTGTTGTTGGCCATCTCAATGAGCCTAGCAGCCTTATTGTCTATATTATCTGATGACGTAAGTATAGAAAAAATCTCCTTGTCATCTACCATATTGGTCAATCCGTCGGAGCACAAAAGTATAAGCTCCGAGCCAGTTAATGTAACATCAAAATAATCCACAGCAACCTGTGGTTCTACGCCTATAGCTCTAGTAATTTTATTTTTACGGCTATCCTTTTGGGCCTCGTCTGCAGCAAGCACTCCTGACCTGACAAGCTCTGCTACTAGGGAGTGGTCATTTGTTATCTGGGTCAGCTTGCTTTTGTTGGCAACATAAAGCCTACTATCACCTACATTGGCCACAAAAAGGTGGTCATCAATAATTGTAGCCGCAACAAAAGTGGTACCCATGCCATTTTTGCCTGGGTCCCTTCTTGCTTCGTGATATATTAAACTGTTGGCCTCCTGAATAGCTACTTCTAAAGCCTTAATAGGGGAAGACTCTGCTGAACGTGCAACCTGTTCTATAACTGCCTCCACACACGCCTTGGAAGCATAGTCGCCAGCCAGCTCCCCGCCCATGCCGTCGGCTACTATATACAGATTTGGTAATGCACCTATAGGACAGTCACTATAGAATATGCTGTCCTGATTCTGAGCACGCCTGGCACCTACGTCAGTCAATGCAATACTTTTCATTAATTAATCCCTTTCGAAGTGTCAATATGACGCTTTCTAAGTTGTCCACAGGCCCCATCAATATCCCGGCCCATTTCTCTTCTAATAGTAACATTATTCACGTATTTTTCAATCTTTTTTTGGAAGGCAAGAGCCCGCTCATGGCTTGGTGACACGTAGTCTCTTTCCTTGATAGGATTGACTGGAATCAGATTGACATGGCAATTGAGATGACCTATAAGAGCCCCCAATTGTCTGGCATCCTCCTCTGTGTCATTTACCCCTCCAACCAAAGAATACTCAAAGGAAATACGACGACCTGTCTTATCAAAATAATACTGGCAGGCATCTATCACCTCATGAATGTTATAGGTCTTTGCTATTGGCATAAGCTCCATCCTCTTTTCCTGGTTAGGGGCATGAAGGGATATAGCAAGGGTAATTGCCAGATTTTCATCTGCCAGCTGGCGGATACGAGGCACTATACCACAGGTGGATACGGTGATATTGCGCTGGGATATATTAAGTCCCTGATCATCTGATAAAAGCCTGATAAAACGAACAATATTGTCATAATTATCCATAGGCTCCCCGGTCCCCATAACAACAACATTAGACACTCGCTCACCAGTATCACGGGATATGGCATATATTTGACCTAACATCTCTGAAGCTGTAAGATTTCTCACCCAGCCATCAAGGGTAGAGGCACAAAAACGACAGCCCATCTTGCAGCCTACCTGGGAAGAAATACAGACAGAATTGCCATGCTTATAGCTCATCCACACGCTTTCCACCATCTGCCCATCCTCAAGGGCAAAAAGGTATTTTCTTGTGCCGTCTAATTTACTTATCTGTAAATCTATCTGCTCAAGAGGTCTATAGTCGCATCTAGCCTTTAACTCTTCCTTTAAAGCTGATGGAATATTGCCCATCTCATCATAGGAAAGAGCCAGGTGCTGATGCATCCACCCATAAAGCTGCTTGGCTCTAAACTTGGGCTGACCCAACTCTCTTGTTACAAAGTCTGTCAGCTCAGTCATATTAAGTGATCGTATATCTATTAGTGTCTGTTCCACTAGCGTATTTTCCTCATAATACTAATAAAAAATCCATCGTGATACTTGTCAGGGTAATACTGCTGGCAAGTAACTGGCTCAAAGGATGGATGCCTGTCTAAAAATGATGCCACCTGGCGGTCGTTTTCATCCTTGTTAATGGTGCAGGTTGAGTAAGAAAGGATTCCTCCCACAGCCACATACTGCTGCACTACATCAAGTATCTGGGCCTGAAGACTAACAAGAGAAGCAAGTGACTCGGTTGTCTGATTATACTTAATATCAGGCTTTTTTCTAATAATGCCAAGACCTGAGCAAGGCAAATCTGCAATAACTAGGTCATATGAAGCTATACTTTCTTCATCAAGAACTGTAGCATCCCAGACCTGGGCTGTAATATTTGATGCCCCAGCCCTGGCTATATTTTCTTCAATGATGGCTACCTTGGCAGGCCTTAAGTCCCGGGCAAGAACCTTGCCATTTTCCCCTGCAATTGATGCTGCATGAAGGGCCTTGCCTCCAGGAGCAGCACAGACATCCAGGACCTTGTCCCCTGGCTTTATCATGGCTTTATGAGCCACAAGCTGGGAGGAATAATCCTGTACATAAAAATACCCCTCATTAAATCCAGGTATTGCTGTCACACTGTCAAAGCCTGAAAGATAAAGGGCTGTAGATAAATCCTGGCTCTTGTCCCACTGGATACCTGCCTTATCAAGAAGGCTAATAAAATCAAGTACAGAAATAGCAGCTTCATTGACTCTGACACAAAGCTTTTCTTCTGTAAAAAAGCCTGCCCCGATCTCATGGGTAAGTTCTATTCCATAATCCTTGCACCACATGTCATATAACCATGTTGGCAGAGAATATTTGATGGCCCCATCATCAATGACAAAGCTGTCCTTTGCCCTGACAATAGAGCGAAGCACTCCATTTACAAAGCCTGAAAGCCCTGAAAAGCCACGCTTTTTGGCCAGCTTCACATACTCATTACAGGTAGCAGAAGCAGGTACTTTATCCATATAATATATTTCATAGGCCCCCATTCGCATAATGGTGCGAATCAAAGGCTTCATTTTAATTACCTTTGTCTTGGAGCAGGAATCAACAATAGCATCCAGCTCTATCTTGCGCTCAATAGAGCCTGTTACAAGGCGTGTCAAAAAAGCCCTTTCACTTTTTTCCAAATATGAGTACTTATCCAGCACCTGTCTTAAGAAAATGTGGGAAAACTGACCATGCTCCAATATCTCTATGAGGGTATCAAGCCCTATTTCACGGATATTAATCCCTGCCATCTGTTAGCCTCTGTCCTTCTTTCAGCTGATATCCTCTAAGGAAATCTGCCGCCATCATGCGCTTCTTGCCCTCAAGCTGAAGCTCTGTAACAAAAAGGGAGCCCTGACCACATGCCACCGAAAAGCCACCCTTTTCAACAGATATAATAGTGCCTGGCTCTCCTGATTTTTCTTCCACCGAGGCACTCCAGAGCTTGATTGTCTTTCCATCCAAATAGCTAAATGCCGAAGGCCATGGATTAAGTCCTCTTATAAGACGCTCTATCTCTACTGCAGGCCTTGTCCAGTCAATAAGCCCCATTTGCTTTTTGATCATACCTACGTGGGTTGCCTCTGCCTCATTTTGAGGAATAGGATTGATTAAGCCTGCGTCAAGCTGCTCTATGGTAGTGACAGCCAGCTGACCGCCTATTACAGCCAGCTTATCAAAAAGCGAGCCACCTGTCTCATCGGCTGCAAGCTCTATTTCAGATTTAAGCAGCATATCTCCATCGTCAAGGCCTTCTCCCATCATCATGGTTGTTACACCTGTTGTCTTTTCACCAGCTATAACAGCCCACTGAATAGGAGCAGCCCCCCTGTATTTTGGCAAAAGTGAGGCATGTACATTGACACAGCCAAGACGGGGCATATCAAGTATGACCTTTGGCAAAATCTGTCCAAAGGCTGCTACAAGAAAAACATCTGCCTGAAAATCAGCCAAATAATCCACAGACTCCTGCTCTCTTATCTTGACAGGCTGATATACAGGAATATTATGCTCCAATGCCCACTCCTTTACCGGAGGATAGACAAGCTTACCACTGCGACCCTTTGGCTTATCTGGCTGAGTGACAGCAAGTATTACCTCATGACCTGCCTCAACTACAGCCTTAAGTGTCTCCACCGCAAAATCCGGTGTACCCATAAAAACTATCTTCATAAAAAACTCCACTCCTAAAGATAAACTACTCTTCTTCCGCGTCCTCTTCCTCCGCATAGAGGTCCTCATTGTTATAGAGCTCACCTGTAACCTTTTCCATATACATATGACCATCCAAGTGATCTATCTCGTGAAGGAGGGCTCTCGCCAAAAGCTCTTCACCCTCTATGATATACTCCTCCATATTTTCATCGTATGCCTTTACCTTGGCATAGTTTGGTCTGGTAACCTCACCACTTTTACCTGGAAGCGAAAGACAGCCTTCGTAGCCTGTCTGCTCTCCACTGGTCTCTAAAACCTCCGGATTGACAAGTATAATAGGGCCCTCTCCCACATCGATAACACAAATTCTCCGAAGGATGCCTACCTGAGGTGCTGCAAGGCCTACGCCCTGTGCTTCGTACATGGTATCAAGCATATCATCAATAAGTGTCCGCAGGGTGTCAGTCATTTCCTTTACCGGCTTGCACACCTTTTTTAAACAATCGTCTCCTACCACTCTAATCTCTCTAAGTGCCATAATTTACTCCTTATAATGTATTAATTGGATCAAAATCAAACCATGTAGATGTATTGCGATAAGCCTTCTGCTGCAGCAAAAATTGCTCTATGGTATCCTTGGCTGCAATAAGCTTGTCGTAATCATCATCCTTTATATAAATAACCCTGCGGTACAGGTCCTTCAGCTTGCTGATGGAAGCATCCTGAGGGCCAAGTATCATAAGTCCTGGATTATTTTTCTTAACTAAATCTGCCAAAATATCTGCCTGCTCATAAGCATCCCTCTGTCTGTCGCATGACACCTGAATGCCTAAAATATGTGAGCATGGAGGATAGGAAAGCAAATGCCTGTAGGCTATCTCCTGGCGATAAAAGCTGGCATAATCCTGCTTTGCCGCCGCCACAACTGCATAGTGGTCTGGCTGATAGGTCTGAATAACAGCTTCTCCAGTAAGGCTGCCTCGACCAGCCCTGCCCACCGCCTGGGTAAGAAGCTGAAAGGTACGCTCCCCACTGTGGTAGTCTGACTCATTGAGGGATATGTCAGCAGCAATAATCCCTACCAGGGTGACATTGGCAAAATCATGCCCCTTTACTATCATCTGGGTGCCAATAAGCACATCCGCCTCATGGGCTGCAAAGGCTGACAGAATTTCCTCATGGCCATTTTTACCGGAGGTGGTATCTGCATCCATGCGAAGAACCCTGGCATTTGGAAAAAACTTCTTTACCGCATCCTCCAAGGACTGGGTTCCTGCCTTAAAGCCACCTATATAGGAAGAACCACAATCTGGACAGGTGGATGGAATAGCCCTGGTGTAGCCACAATAATGACACTTAAGGCTTCCGTCCCTGTGACTGTGCAGGGCCACATCGCAATGCGGACATTTTAGCACATGGCCACAGGCTCTGCAAGAAACGAAGCCCATGAGACCACGCCGGTTTAAAAAGAGCATAATCTGCTGCTTTTTCTGTAAACGGTCGTCCATAAGGGTGAGCAACTTACGGCTAAGCATAGATCTGTTACCAGACTTTAGCTCCTCCCGCAAATCTACTATAGAGGTAGCTGCCATGTCCTGGCCTCTGGCCCTGTTCATCAGGGTGCATAGCTTATACTCTCCCTTGAGAGCCTTGCTATAGCTATCCACAGATGGTGTAGCAGAGCCAAGAATAACTGAAGCCTGGGAGAGCTTTGCTCTGTAGACAGCAGTATCCACTGCGTGGTAACGGGGGATAACCTCCGACTTATAGCTAGGCTCATGCTCCTCATCTATTATGATAAGGCCCAGCCTCTCAAAAGGTGTGAAAAGTGCTGACCGAGGCCCAACCATTATGCTTATCTGCCCACTTTTTGCCCTTTCAAACTGGTCAAAGCGCTCTCCCGGCGACATGCGGCTATTTAGAATAGATACTGCATCTCCAAAACGAGTGTAAAAACGCATAAGAGTCTGATAGGTAAGAGCAATTTCCGGAATAAGAACTATGACCTGCTGGCCCTTTGCAAGGACATGCTCCATGACGTCCATATAGACTTCGGTCTTGCCAGAGCCAGTAACTCCATGTATGAGGTAGGTCTGCCTAAGCCCCTTGTCATAATCTCTTTTGATGTCATCTGCCAAGGTTCGTTGGGCGGGATTTAACTGCACCTGAGGCCTTATTGTATCAGAGCTCAAATGCGGATTTCTGAAAGAACGCACCTCCTCAACCCTTACTATGCCCTTGGCCTCTAAGTCCCTGATATTTGTTGTAGGTATCTGCAGCTTTTTCACCGCTAGCTCCCATTCTAATACATCTACAGTAAGAAGCTCTCTTAAAAGTCGCTCCTTGCCTATAGCATGCCTTTTGTTGGTAAGCAGCTCATTAAGCTCTATTTTAGCTTGCGCAACAGGAATCGCCAGGCTTATCTCCTTTTTCAGCTTTTCTGCCTGCTTTTTTTTCACAGGAATAACTGTCTTTAAGGCCTGATTCATGGTAGAACCATAGTGGCTTTTTAAAAAATAAGCCAGAGAAATAAGCTGAGACTCAATCGGTATGCTGCCTTTATTAATGCGGGCTATAGGCTTAAGTCTTGCCACATCAAAGGAAGGCTTATCCCTTATGGCCACCACATAGCCTGTAATAGCCCGATTGCCCTTACCAAAGGGAATAACTACCTGGGAGCCTACTGTGACATCCTCTAGAAGGTCATCCGGGATAATATATTGAAATGTTTTATCTAATCTCTCATGAGATATATCTATAATAATATCTGCATATTTCATAAAAAATATCTTAGCATAAACCCTTTTATTTTAAAATAAGTGTGATAGAATAAGGTGACCTTGGAAAGACACACTTTCATAATAGGTCACACAATACAACATTTGAACTGTACTTACATTTCAAGGAGGTTTTATGCGACATCTAATGAGCCCTCTGGATTTTTCCAGCGCGGAATTGGAGCAGCTTATGGACCTGGCCACAGACATCAAGGAGCACCCTGACAAGTACTCTGAGAAGTGCCATGGCAAAAAGCTGGCTACATGTTTTTACGAGCCATCCACTCGTACACGATTATCTTTTGAAGCTGCCATGCTTAATCTTGGCGGTTCCGTCCTTGGTTTTTCATCTGCTGATTCTTCTTCAGCTGCAAAGGGCGAAAGTGTTTCCGACACTATTCGAGTTATTTCTTCTTACGCTGACATATGTGCCATGCGTCATCCAAAGGAAGGCGCTCCACTTGTTGCTTCAATTCATTCCAAAATCCCCGTTATTAACGCCGGTGATGGTGGTCATCAACATCCTACTCAGACCCTCACAGATCTTTTCACCATTCGTTTACTCCGTGGAGAGATTAAGGATTTGACTATCGGCCTTTGCGGAGATTTGAAATTTGGACGAACTGTTCACTCTCTTATCTCTGCCTTGGTTCGCTACCCAGGCATTAAGTTCGTACTTATATCTCCAGAAGAGCTAAAGGTACCTGAATATATTCGCCAGGATGTTCTGGACAAAAATGGCTACGAATACAAGGAAGTAGATTCTTTGGATGCAGTTATGCCAGAGCTTGACATTCTCTATATGACCCGTGTACAGAAGGAGCGCTTCTTCAATGAGGAAGACTATATCCGATTGAAGAATTTCTTTATTCTCACCCCTGAGAAAATGTCTCTTGCCAAGAAGGACATGATGGTGCTCCACCCTCTGCCAAGAGTAAATGAAATATCCGTAGAAGTGGATGATGACCCAAGAGCTGCATATTTTGACCAGGCTCAGTATGGTGTTTACATACGAATGGCACTTATATTGACCCTGCTTGAACTAGTATAAGGAGATAATATGTTAAATATATCAGGAATAAATGAAGGCTTTGTCCTTGACCACATCAAGGCTGGCGAGTCCATGACCATATATAATGACCTGCACCTGGATGACCTGGGTTCTGACTCCACCATAGCCATGATTATGAATGCCAAGTCCAGCAAAATGGGCCGCAAGGATATTATCAAAATAGAATGTCCTATTGAAAAGGTTAATCTGGACATCCTAGGCTTTATCGATCACAACATCACCTGCAATATCATCAAGGATAATGCCATTGTAGAAAAGCACCAGCTGGTACTACCTAAGGAGATAAAAAATGTTATCTCCTGCAAGAATCCTCGTTGCATCACTTCTATCGAGCAGGAGCTTGATCAGATTTTCATTCTTACAGATAAAGAAAATGAAGTTTATCGCTGCAAGTATTGCGAAGAGAAGTTCACAGGAAATAAATAATCTATTTTAAAAAGAATCCCAAAGTCGGCACTAACCCGATTTTGGGATTTTTATTTTATTATAAAAAAATAAGTGCAGATGTCAGAGTTAATTACTCTCTAACAACTACACTTTTATTGTACTAAAAGGTCCCACGCCTAAGGGGTGGGACCTTTTGCTTACTATAACTATTTCTGTGCTGCAGTTGCTGCTGCAGGAGCTGGAGCCTGAGCTACAACTACGCCTGTTGCATCTGTCTGATAAAGCATATTGCCTATCTGAACTACCTGGTTAACAACCAGCTTACCATCTGCGCCAAATGCAAAGTTAAGACCTGATAAGCTAGCTACTGTATTAACTAACTGATGGCCATCCTTTTCATCAAGACCATATACTCCATCCTTCTGCTGTAAGAGACCCTTGTAGAGAGCTCCATCTGTGCCAAAATAGTAGCGGCCTGCTCCGATTGTCTGCCATCCTGTCTGCATCTTGCCATCTGTACCGAAGTAGTATGTATTACCGTTAATTGTCTGAAGACCAATCTGCATAATACCGTTGGCATCAAAGTAATATACTGACTTATCGATAGTGGCTACGCCTGTAACCATGTGGCCATCTGTAGTATCCAGATAATGAGCGCCAGCAGAGTCAAGCCACCAGCCTGTGTACATCTTGCCATTTTCGTTTGGATTGAAGAGATATCTCAAACCATTCAGATCCAACCAGCCAAGATAAAGATGATGATTCTCATCAAAGTAATATACTCCCTTGTCTATGGCTACAAGACCAGTTGAAGCAGCTGCACCTTCGCCAAAGTAATATGTGCCAGTAGCATCTGCGTACCAGCCTGTGGTAACAATACCTGTTGCCTCATCTGTGTGATATAAGTTGCCTGCTATATCTACCCAGCCAAACTGTCTGCGATAGTTATTGAAAAGGAAAAGATTAGTTGCATCTGCCTGAACAAAGCCAACCTGTGGAATTACTGCTGCATAATCCTTTGAAGCCACATTCATATCAACACGTCCAGCAATGCCGCCTACAGTACCTGCTGATGAATACTGCCAAATAGCAAAGCCTGGGATATCGCAATGATCATTGTACTGTGCAATCCACTTTTCATATGCAAGAGCTGATGTGATATGGGTCTTGTAGAAATTGGCATATGTATAAACGATTGGGGTATAGCCTGCTGCTGAGATAATACTGCAGAAGGTATTACACATAGCTGTAACTGTATTGGCATCAAGACCCTTCTGGCACTTGTCCTCAATATCAAAGGCTATAGGATAATTAATGTTGTAGCCATCTATCCACTGAAGCACAAGAGCTGCCTCCTGAGCCGCTGCCTCAACTGATGTGGCGTAAGAATAAATATAGACACCTGTACGAACACCTGCTGCTTGAGCTCCCCTTACATTGGCTGCAAAGTAAGGATCAATACCACTATTGGTAGAGCCCACCTTGATAAATGCAAAGGACATACCTGACTGAGCTACGCCTGCCCAGTTAATAGCCCCCTGATACTTAGATACATCGATACCAGCCACTGCAGCCTCTGCGCTGATGCTGGTAGAAAATGTCATTGCAAGAGCAAGTGCTGCTGCAACCACGGACTTAAATAATCTGCTAGATTTAAACTTTTTCACCTTTTCCTCCTCATATAAATCAAAACATATATTGAATATACCACACTTGTTTTTGAATGTATGGTATTTGATAGAATGTTCACAATTTTTTCAAAAATCAGATAAAACCTGATAAAAGATTACATTTGGTGCCTTACCACCTTGTACTCATCTCCTGACACAAAGTATGGACACTGACTATAATGACTGGTAACTAATCTGCTATAGTCGTCTTCATCCATATCCATGTCGCAATAATATGCCTCGTCCTCTTCGTCCCAAACAAAGTTATTACAATATTCACAGGCTGTAGAACTTGCCATAATGTCTCCTTACTATACTTATATACCTTATATGTTGCGGATCTCCCCTAATAAGCCCGCCAAATATAAAAAAATTCTTACAAAATATCCTTCAGTGCATCTACAAGAGCTGCCATCTCCTCATCAGTGCCTATTGTGATGCGAAGATAATCTGCTATGCGCTCAGGCTTGGAAAAGTGTCTTACGTATATATTGCGCTTCTTTAAGGCAGCAAAAATATCTGAAGCTGACATTTTTTCATGCTTGGCAAAAATAAAATTGCTCATAGAATCTGGGAAAGAAAATCCTAGAGTCCTAAGCTTGTCCTTAGTCCACTCCCTGGTAGTCTTTACCGCCTCTACCCTGTCCTTGAAATAAGCATCATCTGCCACAGAAGCACAGCCTGCTGCAACAGTAATGGTATCCATGGTATAAGAATTAAAAGAAAACTTACAATCAGACAGGTACTTAATCAAAGCTGGAGAGCCACAGGCATATCCAATACGGTTGCCTGCCATGGCTCTGGACTTTGAAAATGTCCTGACTACAAGAAGGTTATCGTACTTGTTGATAAGAGGCAGACAGCTTTCTGCACCAAAGTCTACATAAGCCTCATCCACTATAACTACACACTCTGGATGAGCGGCTATTATTTTTTCAAAAAAGGATGGGTCCTCAGCTATACCTGTAGGGGCATTTGGATTTGGGATAACAATACCACCACATGGTCCTTCATAATCACTTACCACAATCTTAAAAGACTCATCAAGAGCCTTTGTCTCATAAGGTATGCGAAAAAGGGCTGCCCACACATCGTAAAAGGAATATGTGATATCCGGAAAAAGTACAGGCCGCTCAGAGTTAAAAAATGTAAGAAAACTCATGGCAAGCACATCATCTGAACCAACTCCCACAAAAAGCTGGTCCTCTGAAAGGCCGTGATAAGCAGCCAAGGCAGACACAAGTGTAGATGCTGTAATATCCGGATATTTGCGAAGAGAGTCAATAGGCACTCCTGCAATGGCATCCTTCACTCCCGGTGCCGGTGGGTATGGATTTTCGTTGGTATTAAGCTTGATAACTGAAGCAGTCTTTGGCTGCTCTCCCGGTGTATATGGTATTACTTTTCTTACATTATCTGTCCAGCCTGACATATTTTCTCCTTATTGTGCTTGAGTTGTAGTGTCTGTCGTACCTGTAGTGTCTGTTGTACCTGTAGCATCTGTAGCAGCTCCTGCTGCGGCCTTTAGAGCAGCCAGAGTATTTTCTGCATTGACAAGAAGGTCATAATTAGTTATCTGAGTCTTTTGCTCGTCATTTAAGGCGTCATAATGGAGACGAGCGTAGGTAATCGCAGACTCAGAATCAAGAGTAACCTCACCAATAGCATTGATATAATCGATAACATCGTATTGAGGATTTAAAAGCTTATTAATCTGAGCCTCGGTATCGCCAGTGTAAAATACAAATACTGGCCAACCAGCCTCAACTGTCTCATATATCTCCTTGGCCTTGGCCTTTGGCAAATTGACACAGCCATGAGAACCATTACCCTGATATATGGTGCCTCCAAACTTTGAACGCCATGTGGCATCATGTAAGCCCTCTCCCATATTAAAAGGCATCCAGTAATTAACGTGAGACTCATAATTGTCTCCACGCAAGGTGGCGTCTTTTTGTTTGTAGGCTATAGGATAACAGCCTGTGTGGGTGCCGTGACCATTAAGTACATTGCCGGTTACACAATCTGTAGAAACCGCCAACTGTCCATCCTTATATACGTACACATGCTGCTCTGACAAATTAACCTCTACATAAGAGTTGCCATAGTCATGATCTCCATGGCTGGTGCCATAATAAAGGTAAACAAAATCACGAGTAACATCCTCATTGCCCTGCAAATCGGTAATGATCTGATCTATCTCTCCATCATAGGCTATCTTCCAGCCAAAGGAGCCCGCACCCACTGTGATCTGCTGTCCTGATGTAGTAGTAAAATCCTTGGCCTTGCCGTAGGTATTGTATTTCTCGCCCATAGAGTTAACGAACTCCCCTATGGCATCCCTGTCAAATGATACTGTAAAATCATCATCCCAGGTAAACCAGGTAGCCTTGGTGGCAGCAGGAATTTCCTCTGTTATACCCTCTCCTAAGTCATAGTGAATATTTCTATTCATGTATGTATTTAAGGTGTCGCAGGCTGCAACTATATCATCGTCAGTAGCCAAGGTAGCTGGCTTTTCATAGCAATCTCCATCTGAAAGCTTTATCTGGCTATGGAGATTTTCTATGGCATCAATAAGAGCCTTTTTTACTTCAGCCTTGTCTATATCATTTCCATATACTTCCTCTGTTATTTCAAAGGCACCGCTGTCACTATTAAAAGAAATAGCAGCCGACTGGCTTTCAGTAATATCTGTAGCATAGTTAAGGTCAAGGGAAGCCACCACCTGATCTACCAAAGCCTCATCAAATGTATTGCCCTGGCTTGTATTGTAGGCCTTACCCTTAATAAGATAATAGCCCCAGGCAAAGCCATTTTGACCATCTAAAAGGGCAGCCACATCATCTACCTCATAGTCCACTGAAAGACCAACCTGATCAGATGTAACTACAGCTCCATCACTGCCATCCTCCTTTATAAAGGTAATGGTAAAATCTGAAGCATCATTTGTAATAGCCTTAAAGGCTCCAGCCGGCGACTTAAAGGATGTGCCAACTCCATTAACTGTACTTCTTATATAGAAGTGGCTGTTAAAATAAAAGCCCAAAACTACATATATAAGAACGAGGGCTGCCACAAGTATCAAAGCACTAAGGCCGGCCTTCTTTGCGGTCTTATTTCCTAATCCCCCACTTTTCTTTGTTACGTTCTTACTCATATTACTCCTCGTCTACCTTAATCATATCTAATTCTTTTAACCACAGAGCTGATGATGTATCTGACACCATACGCAAATCTCCTCGTGGTGACAAGCAAACAGAACCCACCTTTGGTCCATCAGGCAGGCAGCTGCGCTTATATTGCTGTGAAAAGAACCTGCGGTAAAAGGTCTTTTCCCACTTCAGTATAGTAGCACTATCATACGTATCTGCAAAGGCTAAAAGTGCAAGCCTGTATATTTTGCCTGGTCTCTCACCCAAGCGCATAAGATGATACAAAAAGAAATCGTGAAGCTCATAAGGTCCCACCAAATCCTCTGTCTTTTGAGATATGGTGCCATCCTTTTCTGGTGGCAAAAGCTCAGGTGATACAGGGGTATCCAAAACATCAAGGAGTATAGATGTCAAAGCCTCATCACCACAGCTGTCAGCATAGTAAGACACCAGATGGCGAACCAAAGTCTTTGGAACTCCCACATTTACGCCGTACATTGACATATGGTCTCCATTGTAGGTAGCCCAGCCCAAGGCCAGTTCTGACATATCACCTGTACCTATAACAAGGCCTCCATGCTTGTTTGCCATGTCCATAAGTATCAAGGTACGAGTTCTTGCCTGGCCATTTTCGTAAGTAACGTCATGGATTGACATATCATGCTCTATATCCTTAAAGTGGCCTGTTACACCATCCACTATAGATATTTCCTTAAAGGTAACCCCCAAGGTCTTTATCATAGAAACCGCATTATCATAGGTCCTGTCAGTAGTGCCAAAGCCTGGCATAGTAATGCCTATGATTCCCTTTCTATCAAGGCCTAGCATATCAAAAGCTCTCACTGTTACAAGAAGGGCCAGTGTAGAATCGAGACCTCCTGATATACCAATAACTGCCGCCTTACAGCCAGTATGGGCCAGTCTTTTTTTCAGGCCTCTGCACTGGATATCAAGTATCTCCTCACAGCGCTTTGCACGTCTTGTCTCGTCTGATGGGACAAAGGGCTGTGGATCTATGAAGCGACTAATTGCTGTGTCCTGCTCTTTCATTTTGAAGTGTACTTTTAAGTAATCCTCAGGTGCAGTGCCATAGGTAGACATGCGCATACGCTTTTGAATAATGCTATCAACATCTATCTCGCTGTAAATAATGCCCTGAGAAAAAAGCGGACTCTCACTTAAAACAGAGCCTGACTCTGCAATAATATTGTGACCAGAATAGACTACATCTGTAGTAGACTCTGAATCGGTAGCTGATGAATATATATAACCTGCATAAAGGCGGGCAGACTGGTCTGCAACCAGCTGTCTGCGATAAGCATTTTTGCCAGTGACCTCATCAGAAGCAGACGGATTGACAATAATAGTGGCTCCCGCCATGGCAAGTCCTGTAGATGGTGGACATGGAGTCCACAAGTCCTCACATATTTCTGCTCCAAGCACAAGATGTGGCATGGTATCGCATACAAAAAGCTGCTTTGCACCAAGGGTGGTAGTAAAGCCATTGACAGACACCTCTACTGCCTCATCAAAGCCTGGTGTAAACTGCCTTGCCTCATAAAACTCCTGATAATTAGGCAAGAACTTCTTTGGCACCATGCCAAGGATTTTTCCCCTGTGAATAAAGGCTGCCACATTGTAAAGC
The DNA here is from genome assembly GCA_963649335.1 of bacterium. Lineage (GTDB taxonomy): Bacteria > Bacillota > Clostridia > Lachnospirales > Lachnospiraceae > Pseudobutyrivibrio. Next base: position 12,753 of record CAVJHG010000011.1, on the reverse strand, counting down.
TTGCCTGCATACTCATATGGAAGCCCTACTACCATAAGAGTATCATAGCTGGCGCTTAAAGAAGTAAGCCGGCATAAAGCGTCCTTACAAGCTGCTATAAGTGAGCTTTGGAAAAACATATCCCTGCAGGAGTAGCCTGACAGACAAAGCTCAGGAAAAACTACTATCCTGGCTCCATTTTGACTAGCTTCACTAAAAGTACTTAGTATTTCTTTTACATTGGCATCTACATCAGCTACAGATACTCTGCAATTTGCTGCTGCTACCTTTATAAATCCGTCCTTCATTTTCTCGTCCTTCGATTATAAGTTATTCACAATTTGTATTTTTTTCACCCAAAGCTCTATCAGCTGACCAATAAGCCTCCAGACTTAGTAAAGAGGAGTAAAGGCTACTTGCGCCTCAATTTTTTCAGCTCATCAATAGAAAATTCATAGGCCTGATTACAAAACTGACATTTAACCTCAACTGGCTTGCCATCAGCTATGATTTCATCCATATCCTCTTTGCCAAGAGATGCCAAGGATTTTTCTACTCTATGTCGACTGCAGTCACAGCGATAGCCCACCTCATAGGTTTCCATAAAGGAGATATCAAGACCAGCAAGCACAGTCTCAAGCATGTCTTCAGGTGTCTTGCCTGATGACAGCATATCTGTCACCGAAGGCAGAGTCTTAAGATTTTCCTCTATCTGATTGATAACCTCCTCTGGTGTAAAAGGCATAAGCTGCACAATAAAGCCACCAGCACAGTTAACTGTATTGTCCTTATTCATAAGAACACCAAGGCCAACTGTAGATGGTATCTGCTCTGACACAGCATAATAGTAAGTCAAATCCTCTGCTATCTCACCAGTCTGGAGCTCAACAGTGCCTACATATGGTTCCTTAAGGCCCATATCCTTGATGACACGCATAATGCCAAGGTCTATGGCTCCACCCACATCCAGCTTGCCATTTTTTGGTGGTAGATCTACAACTGCTACATTTGGAAAGCCCTTTACATGTCCGGTGGAATCAGCAGTGACAGTGATGCCCTTCATAGGACCTGAGCCCTGTATTTGAAGTGTCACCAAATCCTTTTCACCCTTAAGCATAACTCCCATCATGGAACCAGCTGTTAGCATACGGCCCAATGCCGCTGTAACAACAGGAGATGTACCATGGCGGTCTTTTCCCTCCTCTACCATATCACGGCTTGTGATGGCAAAGGCTCTGATTGCATCATTTGCGCCAGTGGCGCGAACTATATAGTCACTCATTTTGTTACCTCTTTTGCAATAAAATATAATCTGTCACTTGTGTCTGTAGGCAAAGCCATGGTATCCACATCTAGGATATCAAGCAGCTTAAGGCCACTTGCTTCTATGGCAGCTTTTACCTCTTCAATTGTAAAAGCATGCTGGAAGTGCTCCTCCTCATATCTGTCAAAGGTGCCCTCATCATTTTCTTCATACATGGTAAGAAAATAGGCATTATCCCGAGTCTTATCATCGTAGTCATTTTCCCAAATAAAGGAACCGGCCTCACGATTTTCTGCTATGGTACTTTTACCCAAAACCTCAAAATAATGAATAGTCTTGATGTCAAAAATAAAAAGCCCGCCGGGGTCAAGATAGTTATTAACCAGCTTACAAACTGTAAACAGCTCATCTTGAGTGGTCAGATAATTTATGCTGTCACACAATGACACCACAGCTCCTACTGTACCATACAGCTCAAAGGACCTCATATCCTGACAGAGATAAAGTATCCCCTCTGAAGCCTCATGAGCCTGAGCCTCCATAAGCATATCGTAAGACATGTCAATGCCTATCATGTCATAGCCTGCAGCCTTAAGAAGGCGAGTCATGGCCCCGGTGCCGCAGCCCAGGTCGCAAACTATCTCCATGGGCATATTATATTTTTTAAAAAGAAAAAGTATATTGTCCCGCCAGGTCTCGTAAGGTATATTGTCCATATACCTGTCATAAACCGAAGCGAAAAAAGTGTATGCTTCCATATAAACTCCAATAAAAAAGGTACTTCAGGCTAACCTAAAGCCACATATATAAAGAAAAATCCCCAACTAAATAAGAGCCTGTTATACCCGCTTAGACAAAAAATCCTTAAGCTTTTTAACTCCTTCAAAATCATCCTGGATTTCTTCCACCTTAAGGCGATTTTCCTCCGAATAGCCCACCAAAATATCATGGTTGGCCTCAGCCAAATAATCAATTACACCATCTATATCTGACTTGATGTTCTTTGGACACTTAATATTGTGCCGCTTGCCTGCAGTGATATAGAGGGTATAGGTAATGGAAAAATAATGCCACAAAAATGTGTGCATAGTGGAATACTTGTATATCCATATGATGGCATCAATAGGCACCAAAGCCACACCATAGTCTGACAGCTCTATGAAAAAATGCTCAGTGATAAACATATCCTCTGTAGCCAGCTGGGGCAATGTGGCCAGCTCCTCCTCTGCTTGTGCAAGTATCTCTGAGGGCTTACCATAGCCGCTGGTCTTAAGTACCGGAGGACTAAGAACTGGAAAAACCATCCACAGAACATAAAATACAATACTTAAAATACTGTAGGCTCCAAATATGATATAAAAGACCTCAATCAGGCTGCTATAAAGACCTGTGGCATCTGGCTCTGACAGTATGTAACCTGATACTGCAGACATAATGCCTTCCTCATTCCAGTTTAGATCAGTAGCAAGATTGGAAAGCATGGTAGATGCCGCCACTGAGTTGGTATCTATCATGGCCTTTATCTCCAAGGAATCAATGGTAGGCTCTCCCTGATTGCATGTGGAAGGATCAAGAAGCACTACCACACACTCTCCATTAAGAAGGGTGTAATAGTAATATCCCTTGGTTTGATCAAGCCACTTGTTGGTATATCCAGTAAAGAAAAGACTGTTTAAAGAAAACCTGGCAAACTTTTCATTTTTGTCGTACATCTCCTGCAAGCTGACGGCATCATCAACCCCATAGGTCTTTGGCAAAAGCAAAGACTTTATAGGCAGAATAAATGCCAGCGCCAGCAAGAAAATCAAGAATATGACAGGTGCATATATCTTGTTTTTGTAGTAAGACCTGATAGAACGGGTAATCAGGTGGTCCATGGAATCCATATTACATGCGCTCCTGCAGCCAATTATATATATCTGCGTAAATAGTAGTGCGGTCTGTTTCGTTAAGTATCTCGTGTCTGTCACCCGGATACAGTCTCAAGGTAACATCAGTCACTCCAGCCGCCTTAAATGCATCTGCCGCCTTCTTGGTGCCCTGACCGCAGGCTCCTACCGGATCATCTGCTCCAGAAATAACAAGAAGAGGCATATCCTTTCTCATAAGAGCCATATTAGCTGGGGAAGCGTCATACTTGGTGGCCTCCACCAGGCCCTTATAAGCATTAAGAGAAAACATAAAGGTGCAATACTTGTCATGGTAGTATTTTTCTACTGACTCAGTATTTTTAGACAACCATGAATTGCTGTAGTCCTTGCCATAGCAATCATATTTCTTGTATGGAGCAGAATATGTCATATCTCTTACAAAGGCAGACCTGTAATTTTTGCCCTTGATGGCAGAAAGCACTGCAATAACAGCAAGACCTGCATTGCAGGTGGCTATAGGCTCAAAGCCTGTGCCCATGATAATAGCTCCCTTGAGACCTGATAATTTATCTGCCTTGACGGACAAAAACTTTCTAGTCATGTAAGAGCCCATAGAATGTCCCAAAATAAAATGAGGCAGACCCTGATACTTATCCTGTAAGATAAGGTAGTGACTATAGATATCCTCTACCATGCAGTCCGATGGATGGTCCGGTGTCATAATACCAAGCTCATCATCACTGCTAACTGAATGGCCATGGCCTATGTGGTCATGACCTGCCACAAGCCAGCCCTGGCTGGTTAAGTAGTTAGCGAACTCCTCATAACGCTCGATATACTCCACCATACCGTGTACCAGCTGAAGCACTGCCACTGGAGCCCCCTCAGGCATCCACTTGACACAGTGTATTTTTGAATGTCCATCAGCTGAATCAAAAGTGTACTCTTCCTTATTAATCATTTCATTCTCCTTCTATGCCATTTTTTGCATACTACCTTAATAGTAAAGCAAAATTAGGGCACTTTCAACCAAAAGTCCTTAAAATCATCTGGCCTTGTTACCATTCATAGCCCCATCTATACCCTAATAAAATCTGCTCTTATCTCAGCTTGAAATCATTAATAATGATCTGAACACTTTCGTTTCCATTGTATTCATTAATCTGGGCATCATATATTATATCTGCCTTAAGACCGACAGAGCTTCCTTTAAGCAAGGCATCAAAAGCCAGCTTTCCATAGCGGTCACTTAGTGCTGTCTCAAAATCTGCAGCCCTATTAAATACAAGGCCAGTTATATTACCGCCGCCTTCTGTCAAAATATCAAGCCGCAAGTATTGCTTCTCTTTTCCTATGCGAAAGGCTCTTTTTATAACCAGGTCCTTCAAGGCAAAAACTGGCTTTTTGTTGCCAGTACCAAAGGGCTCTAAGAGGCCAAAGGATTCTATCAATGCAACTGAAAGATACTGCAATGGAAGCTGTATATCGATTAGGATTTTTTCCTGCAAATCATCCTGACTAAGGCTGCAGCCCTCGTTAAGCCTCTGCCTCAGCTCATCAATACGCTCTACAGGAAGAGATATACCAGCTGCCATTGGATGTCCGCCAAACTTGGTAAAAATATCCTTTACAGCCGACAGCTCTTCAAACATATTGTAGGCCTCTATTGACCGGCCTGAACCCTTGGCCCCCTCCTTGCTATTTGTAATAACAAGAACCGGCCTATAGTATTTTTCCTTGAGCCGACCTGCCACAATTCCGGCTACCGATTCATTTACATCCGGCAAATACACTACAAGGACTCTGTCATTTTTTAAATCACCGTTTTCTACCATATCACAGGCTTCCTTTATGCCAAGCTCTGTCTGTGCCTTTCTGGCTTCATTTAACTCAACAAGCTGGCTTGCCAAGGATTTAGCCTTCTCAATATCAATTTCTCTCAAAAGCTCCACTGAAAGCTCTGCACTTTCAAGACGGCCTGTAGCATTAAAGCATGGTCCAAGTACAAAGCCTACTGTATATGCGCTTATTTTTTTATCCTCAAGTCCACAGGCTTCAATCAAGGCTTGCATTCCTATATTTTTCACCTGAGGTAAAGCCATAAGGCCATGATAAACCAGATCTCTGTTTTCTCCCCTAAGCTCCATAACATCACAGATACAGGCCATGGCTGCATACACATAAAACTTATCTGCAAGGGATGCCGCCAGCCCCATCATTTCATAAAGACAGCTGGCCACCTTCATGGCCACCTGGGCTCCACAGATTTCCTTAAAAGGATATGGGCAGTCCTCCCTTTTTGGATCTACCACGGCATCAGCTTCAGGCAGGTGGTATATTTTCTCTAACCCTTCCATTGTAAAAGGTATCTCGTGATGGTCTGTAACAATAAGGCTTATTCCCAGCTCACGAGCCCTTGCTATAGCGGGAGTCGCAGCTATGCCATTATCACAGGTGATAATAAGACCCACTCCCTCGGCAGCAGCCTTTTCCACCATAGCAGGATTAATACCATAGCCATCCTCTACTCTGTGGGGCAGGCTGTAATCTACTAGGCCGCCACAATCTTCTATGGCTGTCACTAAGATATATGTAGACATAATACCATCCACATCATAATCTCCTATGACTCTTATATGGGTGCCCTCATCTATGGCATACATAAGAAGCTCACAGGCCAAATCAACATCTGCTAATAGATGTGGGTCTGAAAAATTTAAAGTAGGATGCAAAAAATGCTCCATGTCCTCCAAACTTGTTATGCCTCTATTTACCATAAGCATAACAAGAACCGGATCTACCCCCAGCTTTGCAGCCAGCCCCTTAAAATCAGCTCCTCTTCTGTTAAGCATCCAAACGCTCATAAAATTTCCTTTCTGCCAAATGTAATAAACTGCAACCTATTTTACTATAGAATATGCCTGTAGGAAACTGCAGGCTTCACTTAAAAAAGCGCCACCCTTTTGGGTGACGCCATATTGATTATTTCTTCCGAAAAAGCAACTATTATGCAAGTGCAGCAGTGATAATAGCCATAGAATATACTTCCTGAGCATTGCAGCCACGAGAAAGGTCATTGATAGGTGCATTAAGACCAAGAAGGATAGGGCCATATGCATCAAAACCACCAAGACGCTGAGCAATCTTATAACCGATATTACCTGCATTGATGTCAGGGAAAATAAATGTGTTGGCATGTCCAGCTACTGCTGACTCTGGGCACTTTGTCTTAGCAACACGTGGAGATACAGCAGCGTCAAACTGGAGCTCACCATCAACTGTAAGCTGTGGGTACTTCTCCTTAACAAGAGCAGTAGCCTCACGCATCTTATCTACATCCTCGCCCTTGCCTGAGCCAAGTGTAGAGTATGAAAGCATAGCAATCTTTGGATCGATACCAAAAATCTTTGCACACTCTGCTGTCTCACCAGCTATCTCAGCAAGCTCAGCTGCTGAAGGCTTGATATTGATAGCGCAATCTCCCATAGCAAGTACTTCGTTCTCACCTGTAGCATGATCACGAACCATGATGAAGCATGAAGATACGATGCTGTTGCCTGGCTTTGTCTTGATAACCTGAAGAGCTGGACGAACGGTGTCAGCTGTAGAGTATGTAGCACCACCAAGAAGGGAATCAGCAACACCCATCTTTACAAGCATAGTGCCAAAGTAGTTAGGAGCTGAACATGTCTTTCTTGCCTGCTCCATAGTAACGCCCTTGCTCTTTCTAAGCTCACAGAAAAGCTCGCACATCTCGTCAAATCTGTCGTAATTGTCTGGGTCAATGATAACTGCACCACGGATATTGAAACCGATATCCTCAGCAACAGCCTTGATTTCAGACTCCTTGCCAATAAGAATAGGCTGTAAGAAATCAGAACCAAGAAGACGGCTTGATGCCTCAAGAATACGTGGGTCTGTACCCTCTGTAAATACAATTTTCTTTGGATCCTTCTTGAGGATCGAAATAAGTTGTCCAAATCCTGCCATTTTTAATTCCTCTTCTTTCTTTAATGTAAACTATATAAAACCACCAATCGGCGATTTCTTCAATAAAAAATGAGCAATCCTGTGATTAGTTTCGACTACCCAACAGATAATATACACCATTTTTTTCTTTTTGAAACACTTTTAACGCTTGTTTCTATTAAAATACTTTGCACGATAGCCTGAGCCAGCTTTATCCTCTTCCTTAACTGGATGCTGCCTGCCCATCTCCTCATTTAAAGCATCAAGAGCCTCCTGGATAATATCCAAAGCCTCCTCCTCGTCATATTCCTTTAGCTTTTCCATGGCAAGGCTAATAGACTTGCGTATAGATTCTGGTATATCAAAATCCTTAAGACCTGCCAGCTTATCAGCGGCGTCATGGAGCTTGAAATTAACTATATCATCCTGAGTATAGAGAAGACGTGCCGAAATTTCTGACAAGGAAATTGGTGGATATATATTTTTAGTGCCGTCATCCATAGACTGGTCTATAAAGGTAAGGACACGCTCAACTGCACTCCTGGCCTGGTCCAAATTGCCTGCTTCAAGCTTCTTTTTTGCCACCCTCATTCGTCCTGATATTTCCTCATCTATCTGATAGCGAAGCATTTCATCAGTCTTGGCTATGGCTGGCTTTACATTGCCTTCTTTGATATAGCGGCAAATATCTGATACCGCATTATAAAGCTCCTCCTGCTCCATTGGAAGAACTCCAAGGCGCTTAAATACCTGCTCAATGCGATTTTCCAGATCAATAGGATCAAAGGGCTTTGTTATGTAATCCATAATGCCAAGCTGACTGCCTGCTATGACTGTGGCAGCATCCTTTTTTGCAGTAAGAAAAACCACTGGAACAGTAATACCATTTTCAAGAGTTCTGATTTCCTTTAAGGTCTCAATACCGTCCATGATAGGCATCTGCACATCAAGAAGTATCAAATCCACCTTTTCACGATAAAGATACTTAATGGCACGACGCCCAGTCAGCATAGGAACTATCTCATATTTTTCCTTTAGCTCCTGCTCTATGGTAGCCAGGTTGACTGTATTATCATCAACAACCATAATTTTCATCTTCTCGTACATTTATTCCTCCTCTGCTGTCTTATGTGTCAGCTGTAAAATCAAATCATGCAGCAAGTCTTCTGCACTATCATCATCATAAAGCTTATATTTCATACGGACAGTGTTCAAAATCTTTTCTGTCTCCTCATCCAGCTTATGCTGCAAAAGCCTATCTACCTGCTCTGCAGCCTCCTTGGACTTAAAATCCTCTGATAAATGAACTATCTCCTGGACTTTGTCAAGTAAGGCATCTGGCTCTAGGGCTGGCAGCCTGTTATCCACCACCTCTACCTGTCTTGCCTGATACTTGTTAAGCAGCTGGCCTGCTTCCGACAAAATATCTTCATAGGCCAAATCCAAGGCTCCAAAATCCTCTATGATAAAGTCCTCCGCTACATTTTCAATATCCTTGGAAGCATATTCGTGGGCCTTTGCCTGCTCAGAAAGTATGCTGGCTCCAAGATTGGCAGCAGAGCTCTTAAGTCCATGTACTAATATAGAATAATTCTTCCAGTCCTTTTTTTCAAAGTATTCCTGCATTTGAGGACGTTTTTCCATGCCCTCCATATAAAACACTTCTACAAGCTCCATATACTCCTCTGGTGAACATTGATGCAAGGATAATGCTGCCCTTACATCAACTCCTTCCATGAAAAGCTCCGCCAGCTGGTCTTCAGTATAATTCTCCGGTGTCAGGACCTGGTCAGTAAAATGTCTGTCATGATCGTCAATAGCCTTCAATAGCACCTGGTGCATTTTTTCCTTTTCTATTGGTTTGCTGATAAAATCATCAAAGCCATTGGCTAAAAACATCTTCTCTATGCCACCATAGGCATTGGCAGTAAGGGCTACAATATATGGATGATAGTCCTTGGCATCGTAAAATTTTCTAATGCGACGGACAGCCTCAACTCCATCTATACCTGGCATCATGTGATCCATCATAATGATATTGTAGTCACAGGCAGCAGCCATATGTACTGCCTCTTCACCTGATGTAGCAGTATCTATCTGCAGCTGATAAGATTCCAAAAATCCCTTTGCCACCATGAGATTGACCTTGTTGTCATCTACTAAAAGCAGACGAATATTTGGAGCTTCAAACATTCGTGGCTCCTCCACTATATCATCAACCAGCTGGTTAATCTGGGAAATATTCACATCGTTAATTATTTTTTGACTGAGCCTAATGGTAAAAGTCGAGCCCCTTCCATAGGTAGACTCCACATCTATAACTCCACCCATAAGCTCCACAAGCTGACGGGTAATGGCAAGACCCAGGCCAGAGCCCTCCCTGCCCTTATTGACAATCTGGTCTACCTGTTCAAACTCGCCAAAAATTCTAGCCTTATCCTCAGGCTTTATACCTGCACCAGTGTCTATAACCATAAAGGTAAGCGCCACCTTCTTGCCTCGCCTTATACCTGAAACATCCAGTGATACACTTCCCTGGTCGGTAAATTTGATGGCATTATTAATGAGATTAATGAGACACTGACGGATTTTACCCTCGTCACCATTTAGGACACAAGGCATTGTGTCGTCCAAATGTACCTTGAGCACCAGGCCCTTTTGAGTAGCCGGAATACGCATAACGTCAGCCACATCCTTTATCATCATGTCAAGATTGTAGCTATTTTCCTGCAGCTTCATTTTGCCTGATTCCAGCTTTGAGATATCAAGCACATTGTTGACCAAATCCAAAAGAGATGTGGCTGCATTCTTGATAGTTACAGCCATATCGTATACCTTGCGACCTCTGCTCTCTTCTATGATAAGATCAGCCAGACCCATAATAGCATTCATTGGGGTACGAATCTCATGGGAAATATTAGCCAAAAACTTGGTCTTAACCTGGCTGGCCTCGTCAGCTCGCTTCTGAGCCGCCTTGAGTTTTTCAATCAAATCATATGTCTCAGTCATGTCATTTATCAAAATAGCATAACCGTGAATATCATTTTTCTTCTTATCAGGAACAATATCAGTAACCGATACCTGATAGGTTCTGCCCTCAAGCTGTATCTGCTTTTGCTCCCCTGGTTCTATAAGAGGAAGCTCAATGGAAAGTCTATTAATAGGAAGTCCGGATAGATACTCCACCGCCGGAACAATATTTTTAGCAGCCTCATTATAGTAGAGTATTTCCTTATATTCATTTAAGGTAATAACCCCTGCATCAATGGAATCGATAGCCGTACGGGCTGCTGCCGCCACCACATCCACATTTTGATATCTCCAACGGGAAAAAACCAGATAGGAAAAAATAATTGTTAGAATTAAAAAGGATGGATTGTAGAAAGGCACAGCTCCGCCGAACCAATGGGCAGCCACAAGTATAAGTACCAGAATATACATAGATACCTGCCACAAAAAATCCTTTTTTCTGGCCTTATTTTTATCCTGAAACAAAGAGGAACAAGCGATAGCAAAGCAGGCCACATATGGCACAATAACACCTATTACCCAAAAGATTATACCTCCAGGGCCCGGGGTGCCATGCAAATAGAGATAGCCCTTATAATTTTTTATATCAATCCGGGAATAATAGAGAGCATTGCCTTCATCGAAAAAATAAGAAGCAACCACCACGCAATCAATAACAAAAATAGCCGAAGTAAACCACAAAGGCACCTTGAATCTTGACACGTAGCTGGCCAGAGCTATAAGAGAAATCATAAAAGAGCATACGCCTATAATCTGTATACCTCTGCCTGCTATCATCATATCCAAAGAGCCCTCAGCATTTAGCTCGATAAGCATACCTATATTGGCTATGGCACAGGAAAAAAGTGCGTGCTCAAGCTGCCTTTGCTGCATTCTGAGGTCTCGAAAGAGCATAACAAAAAGCGCCACAAAGGATATGATTACCAAAGCTGTCTGAATGCCGATAAGCAGTTCTATATTCATCGTTCTTCTATTTCAGCCTCCGATTCATGGGTATAGGTATCTTCTGCAGTGACAGTAATAGTTCTAACAGTCATGTTGTCATCGGCATCAAAGTCAAATGCCACTGCTGCCCCTGATGTAATTGTTTGGTTAAAAATAAAGTTGCCAAGACTGTAAAAAATAGGATGACCATTGTAATACTCCATAGGCTGAAGGCAATGGCTGTGCATACCTATAACTGAAGCGGCACCTGCATCTATAATGGCATGTCCCTCATTTATCTGATAAGACTCAAGCTCAGTGGTATGCTCCTTGCCCCAATGTACCATGACAAAAAGAAAATCCACCTGGCTGCTGGCCGCCTTAACAGCTTCAAGAAGCTTAGTATCATCGTAAAAGGTAAAAACACCAGGCTGACTATTTTGTATATCCCAGCCTGCTACAGGAATAATATGACTAGATGCCATAAAGCCATAGGTTCTGCCCTTGGCATCTGTCTTCACAACCATCTTGCTGGCCTCTTCCATGGAGTTACCAGCCCCAACATAGTCCACATTAACACTATTTAGTGTAGAAAATGTGTCTGTGAGAGCATCCTTTCCATAGTCAAGCACATGGTTATTGGCAAGGCCTGCCACATCTACTCCCATGTCGGTCAAAATAGATGAATAGGTTGGATCCACACGGAAGGTGTATTGCTTATCTGCAGGAGTGCCTCTAGTAGAAAAGCAAAACTCGTTGTTTATCATTGTAACATCCGCATTTTGAAGCTCTGAAAGTAAGGTAGGGCTCAAAATTCCCTCTATGCCAGAAGCATCATACTTGGCCTGGACATAGGTGCTTATTTCCACATCCCCTGTAAAAACTATGGTAGCAGTCTCATCCACTACCTCTTCTGTCTCCTCTACAAGAGGCTCTGTTTCTTCAACCTCTACCTCTTCTGTATCAGATGGCTTAAGGCCCTGACTTTCTGATGAAGAATCCTCTCCCTTATCCTTTTGAAATGGCAAGGCAAGCTCGAAATTAAAATCCTGCAAAAAAAGCTGTCCTTTGTCGTACAAAGGCCCATCACTGCCAAAAAGATACCAAATTACAGTGGCAATGATTATTAAAATAAGTATAATTTTGATTATTAGAGATATAAATTTTTTCATAATTTATATTGTAGCATTTGTATATACATTTTAAAATATATTCAGTGAATTTATTTATAAGGAGATTAAAAATGAACCTACCAAAAGACCCAGTCATGTTACTTTCTGTAGTAAACACAGCCCTAAGAGACCACTATGACAGCTTAGACGCTATGGCAGACGACAAGCACCTGGACAAAGAAGACATTATGCGCCGCCTTGAGACAATAGACTACCACTACGATGAGGCCTGCAACCAGTTTAAATAATACGTCATGGCTGGATGACCCCTGGGGGTTTCTATTGCATCCTAAAAGTTCAGTCACGCAAAATATACGCGAGGGTCGTGCTATCCAAGTTCCACTAAACACCTACGGTCACATCGCAACAAAAACGAGAAAACTACACTCTCCCGTACTATCGCATGCGCTATACTCAGCACGGGAGAGTAAGATTTCTCGTTTTTTTGTTGCTTGTTCCCTTAGGTAATAGTGTATACCAAAGTGTAAATAGGACAGCACTTTACGCTTTATATTTTGCTGTGCCTGCCCTTTTTAGGATGCTT
>CAVJHG010000010.1:0-66947 GCA_963649335.1 bacterium | reverse complement strand
TTTAAAATGTCTATATTATCCTCTATAAGCTGCAGGGAGGCCATATCACTTAAATTCCAGTTGCAAGAAACTGATGTATTTTGCATGCGTATGTAGACATCCGTAGAGCCCAAATATTCCATATCAAAATGCAAAAAAGCTGTAATTTCCTGCCCTTCTTCAAATGAGCTTTTTTTATTTTGTCTCACAAACAAAGCTCCCTGACTGTTCTGCTTAAACATCTTAAGAGGAATCTGAATAAATGAATACATCTGATTGGCAGACTCCATAAAATGGATATTATCCTGAACAAGCTGCAATTGGTTTTTGATTGTATCTGCGGCAGTATTATTTATGTCCTTTAGAATATTATTAAGAGCTTCTGTTTGACCTAAAACTTTACTATAAAGCCGAGAAATTGCCCCTTCTTCCTTTAATTCTTCTGGATTAATAGATACATTATCAAGAAGTAGCGAGGTAAGTATTTTTTTATAAGCACTGCTATTAAAAACATCATTTAAAGCAGTTTTATCGATGGAAAAATTGCCATTTAAATACTCTGAAAGTGCTTTATACAAGCTAGTGGTATTGGCAGACTTTAAGAAATCGCCCTTTTCATCAAACAAGTTATTTGAGTATTTATCAAAGCCGTAAAGCTTCCCTAATAATAAAGATACAAAATTTGCCCCCTGCTTCCTTGTAAGAATATTATTAATCAAGGTTACAGATGAGATAGAATCAGACCCTGCCTCCTCATTTAAAGGAGCTGCAATAGCATTTTCATTCCTTGCAATTTCAGATAAATTAATCTTTAAGGCGTCAGTCCGCTCTACATTTTGTAAATTTGGGTTTGCATATACCCCTGGCATATCATTTGATGCTGAATTCTTCTGTAAAGCCTCACTTGAAACTATATTTGAAAAAGTCTGTCCTGTTACAAAAGTATCATTTTCTTTATTTAATAACTCATTAATAGAATTATTAAGTGAAATTACCTGCTCTGCTGTGATGTCTGTTGAAGCAAATAATTTTGACAATCCTTGAGCTATCTGACCAAAAGAGCTTTTTATACTAGCCGAATCACTAGCGTAGGCATTAAACATATTTGCATTTTCTGTCGTAACAGGAAAACCATATTTTACAAGCTGAGTCAAGGCGGAAGGCTCTATACTTGGATTCGATAAAAGAAGTCGATTCATGTTGCCAAGGCTCTCAGCATCTATAGGCATGGATTCATTCATCATTGAATCAACCATTGTAATGCTTCTTTCAGAAACTGCCAATCCTGCTGATTCAAGAGCATTAATGAGAGTAGGATTATAGCCTTGATTAGTTATTGACACAGGTCGTATCTGTATCAATGAATTCTCATTGCTTTTTACCTGAAAAAACAAAGATTGACCTTCCTGCAAAAGCACCGAAGAATCCAGCTTTGCAGATATTACTTGACCGTTTACAAGAGAAAGTCTTACTCTTCCATTTTCAATTCCGCTAACAGTTCCCTCAAATACTTGACCTTCCTGCAGCTGGGACAAAGCATTTCCAGTCAATGACTGACTAGACGAGACAGATGCATGAAGGCTATTTGACATATGCGCATTGTATTGATTTATCCCGCTATTAATATTCATAAAAATACCTATATGAAATTGCCTATAAAGCTTCTCCGATGAATAGGACATGGTCCATATTTTTTAAGTGCTTCTATATGCTCAGGTGTACCGTAGCCCTTATTGGCTGCAAAACCATATCCTGGATACATTTTATCATAGGCAACCATCATGCCATCTCTAGTAACCTTGGCTATGATACTGGCCGCACCAATTGAAATAGATTTGGCGTCGCCTTTTATAATAGCTACCTGCTTAATATCCACACCAGGTATAGTAACTGCATCATTTAAAAGTAAATCAGGTTTTACCTTACTTTCTCCAATGGCTTTTCTCATTGCTTCATAAGTGGCTTGCAATATATTAATATTGTCAATACATCTCTCCGTAGCTAGGCCTACTGATACAGATATGGCTTTTTCGACAATTTTTTCATACAATTCTTCTCTTTTTGCAGCAGAAAGCTTCTTGGAATCATTAATATAAAGAAGATCACAATCCTTTGGTAAAATAACGCAGGCGGCAATAACTGGTCCTGCAAGAGGGCCTCTACCTACTTCATCAATACCTGCGATGTACTCATAATGATCCTGGTATTTGTGCTCATAAAATTTCAAGGCTTCCATGCGCTCACGCTCTATCCTAAGCTTTTCCATCTTTTTTTGAGCTTGACCAATAATCTTTGAAACTCCAGGCCTACCATCAGCAATATATTGCTCTATAAAGTCCTGTAAAAGGCTATCATCTGTTTCTTTATATTGTTTTTGAATGTCTGATATCTTTTTTTCTTCCATAACTCACTCAATCTTATCTACTAAACCAAAGTTACTAAATGGATAAATCCTAAGCCATGCCTTACCTACAATATCTTCACCCTTAATATTGCCAACATCCTCAAATCGGGAGTCCGTACTATTATTCCTGTTGTCCCCCAAGACAAAATACTCATCGTCTCCAAGCACAATCTCGCTTCCAGCTAATCCAGCGTTAAAAATTGTCTCGGTTCCATAATTTTCTTCAAGAAGACCACCATTGATGTAGATATTTCCGAATTCATCAATGTAGACTGTCTCTCCAGGAAGACCAATAATACGCTTGATGTAGTAAGTATTTTCTTCATATTGATATGGGAAAACTATAACATCAAAACGCTCAGGATCATGAAAATCATAGGATATTTTATCAACTATAAGATTATCTCCATCAGCTAAAGTATCCCACATTGACTGCCCGCTGACAACAGTACGTTGCCCTACAAAATGTGTTATAAGAAATACAATGACAAAACATATTAAAATGTTAATAATCAAAGACAAGATTTCTTTTCCAGCAGAAGGTTTTGATGTATCATCACTTTCCGCCTCTTTATAATCTAAATCCTGTTTAAAATCATACTCAAAGTCAGCGCTGTCTCCTAAATGCTTTCTAGCTGCATTTATATTATCTACTATATCTTTTTCCTGACTTTCAAAATCTGTGGTATTCATATTATGTCCCTTTGGTTTTTAGTTATTTTTTACTTGTAATCCTTCTTCTTTAAGCATTTAAGAAGATTAGCTAACAGTCTTGACTTCAGAAAAATATAATTATATAGACTGTGGTAATTCCAAGCTAATAAGGCCTAAGCTTCCACTTCTGTATTCATCAATAAGAACGCTGCAAGCTTTATCATAATCAAGCTGGCCCCCCTTTTTTAGAAAGGATCTTTTTTCGGCAATCTCAGATAATATATCATGATTAGCATTACTCTCATCAATCTGATAACGGGCGGATAATGCACCACTGTAATTGTTTTTCAAAAAGTCTACAAGCTCAAGAGCTAACTCCGAAGTCTCAATAATGGCATCATTAATAGAGCCAATAAAGGCAAGATGAAGTCCTACAGTATTATCCTCGAATTTAGGCCAGAGAATACCTGGTGTATCTAAAAGCTCTACAGATTTGTTAAGCTTAATCCACTGCTTACCCTTGGTAACTCCAGGCTTATTACCTGTCTTTGCTACGGATTTGCCTGCAAATGAATTGATAAAAGTGGACTTGCCCACATTAGGTATTCCCACCACCATGGCTCTAACTGGCCTGTTTTTAATACCTCTTTTCCTGTCTCGTTCAAACTTAGCTGCACATACCTGGTCTAAGGTAGCTTGAACAGCCTTCATATTTTTTCTATTGCGAGAGTCAAGCTCTACACAATAAAAGCCCTGGCCTTTAAAATAATCAATCCAGGCTGCCGTAGCCTTCTTATCAGCTAAATCAGTCTTATTAAGTAGTACAAGTCTAAGCTTGTCTTTTGCCAAAGTATTTATATCTGGATTTTGGCTAGCAAATGGACATCTTGCATCTATAACCTCAACCACCAGGTCTATAAGCTTTATGTCCTCTGCCATCTGTCTTTTTGCTTTGGTCATATGACCAGGATACCATTGAAATTCCATCCTTGCCTCTCTTAACTAAATGGATATTTAATCCATACCTTTCCTAATATATCGTCAATTGATACGAATCCAACAGATTCGTACCTGGAATCTTCCGAATTATTTCTGTTATCACCTAAAACAAAGTATTGATCATCTGTCAAAGTAAGTTTTGTGGTGGCTATTCCAGCATTTTCTATTTGCTCAGATGAAAAGGAGTCTTTGTATATTTCATCATTGATATACAAACGTCCATTTTCAATAAGGACTGTGTCTCCAGGCACTGCCACAACTCTTTTGATACTGTAGCTGGCTGTAACATTGGACTTGGGCTTAAAAGCAATAACGTCTCCTGCCTCAGGGGTATGAAATGAATAATGAATCGTGTTGACAAGAACAGTATCCTTAGATGAATAAGTTGGCTCCATGGATTCATTAGAACACTCTACCTGCTTACCAAAAGAAATTACAACAAAGTAAGCTAAAAATATAACAAGCAAGAGTTCTATTATCAGAAGTAATATTTTTTTTAAATTACTAAAATCTATTTTTCTTCGTCTGCGACGAAAATTAAGGCCATCATTATTTCGTTTTATTGATCGTCTTTTCGGCTTATCTTTTATTAAAAGCATTTATCATTTCCTTAAAAGATATTCTATATATTCTACTTAAATAATATACATCAATTTCTCTTTAATTACAAAAAAAACAGCCACTGTAAAGTGACTGTTTTGTGCATGTAAGAATTATTAGATTCTTTCCTTAACCTTTGCCTTCTTACCTGTGAGATTTCTGAGGTAGTAAAGCTTAGCACGACGTACTTTACCTTTTCTAACTACTTCGATCTTCTCAACATTAGGGCTGTGAAGTGGCCAAGTCTTCTCTACGCCAACACCGCCTGAAGTCTTACGTACAGTGAATGTCTCACGGTTGCTTCCGCCCTGTCTCTTAATAACAGTACCTTCGAATACCTGAGTACGTGTACGGTTACCCTCAACGATACGACCGTATACCTTAACAGTGTCGCCGATAGCGAATTCTGGAAGCTCAGACTTAAGCTCTGCTGCTTCGATGTTCTTAATAATCTCGTTTGCGTTCATGATTTCCTCCTAAATATACGCGACGTTCTTATGATAAAAATCACAGAGGACCATCTCTTCTTTTAGCAACTTGTAAATAATACCATGTTTATTATATTAAATCAACCTTTATTTTCTAAATAAGCCTGATAGAGGTCAGGTCTTCGCTCTTTGGTCCTGGCAATAGACTGCTCTTTTCTCCATGCATCTACCTTGGCATGGTCACCACTTAAGAGTATTGCAGGAACCTTTCTGTCATTCCATGTCTCAGGTCGAGAATATTGAGGATACTCAAGTAAATTATTTTCTAAGGACTCATCTTCACCAGATTCGGAATTAGTAAGAACACCTGGCACCATACGGGATATGGCATCTATCATGACAAGTGCAGGGAGCTCTCCGCCTGTAAGTACATAATCACCTATAGAATAATAGTCATCAACTATTTCCTCCAATAGACGCTCATCAATACCCTCATAATGACCACAAAGAAGGCATAAATCCTCTTCTATTGCTAAAGACTTAGCAGCAGGCTGCTTGAATAACTGTCCCTGAGGAGTTAAATAAATGCAGCGAACATGATGTCCAGCCTTTTTACACACAGCCTGATAAGCATCAAAAATTGGCTGGGCCTGCATAACCATCCCAGCACCTCCGCCATAAGGGTAATCATCTACCTTTTTATGCTTATCTAAGGTGTAATCTCTTATATTGATTGCTTCAAATGAAATGTATCCGGAATCCTTGGCCCTGCCTATAATGCTTGTATTTAAGGCATTTTCTATCATCTCAGGAAAAAGAGTTAGTATATAAAATTTCATGCTAATCCTCCACAAGGCCCTTCAATAGATGAATGTCTATTCTGCCAGCTTCCACATCAACAGACTTAATACATTCCTTGATAGCTGGAATAAGCACTTCTTTGCCGTCAGAACACTTTATCTCATATACATCATTGGCACCAGTAGAAATGACGTCTGTCACCTGACCAAAAACAATATCCGAATTAGTATCAGTGTAAACATCCAGGCCGATGAGATCTGCAATAAAATACTCATCCTTTTTTAACTTAACTCTGTTTTCTTTTGTAACATAAAGACCCTTGCCCTTATATTTTTCTACATCATTAATGTTGTCTATTCCTTTGAATTTAAGAATAACAAGATTCTTTTGAGGACGAGCTGTCTCTACTTCAAGACTTATATAGCCCTCTCTGCCTGCGTCTAAAAGAATTTCCTTCATATTCTTGAATCGAGACACATCATCAGTCATAGGAAAAACCTTGACTTCTCCTTTAATTCCGTGGGTCTGTGTAATTGCTCCTACTTGAAATAATTCTTCCAAACAAGCCTCCTAGTTTTTAATAAGCATAAATATAATAGCAATTCCTACTATAACAAGAACCTCAATCAGTGTCCACCTTCTCTTCTTATAATAGGCTTCCATTATTCTATCAGTATCTGAATAAGAATCTGCAGTAAAAATATCCTCTGGAACAAGATTCTCCAACTGCTGGTCTTTTAATATTGAAATAGCAAAATCCATATCCGCAGCAGCTATATAAAGAGTATTGTCCTTAATGTCATTATTTAAAAAATCATCCCAGCAAGACACAATCTTATAACCTGATTTTTCCTCTTTCATATAGACTTCAAGTCCCTCATGGCTGAGAGACTTGAAAACTACCTCTAGTTTATCACTAGAAGGACTCTGTGCTATTTTTCTCAAAAAGCTGTATTTATTATCCATAGTATTAGTCATATAAATGGCATGCAACTACATGTCCATTGCCCATGTCCTTAGGCTGAGGTACTTCTTCCTTGCAAATGCCCATACACTCCTTGCAACGAGTATGGAACTTACAACCCTTAGGTGGGTTGGCAGGAGACGGAATATCTCCCTCAAGGATAACACGCTCCTTTTTATAGTCAGGATCTGGCATTGGAATAGCTGAAAACAAAGCCTTTGTATAAGGGTGGAGTGGATTTTCAAAAATATCTGCTGTTTCACCAGTCTCAACAAGACCACCCAAATACATAACACCCACAGTATCAGAAATATGCTCTACTACTGACAAATCATGTGAAATAAAAAGATATGTAAGACCTCTATCCATTTGAAGCTTACGAAGCAAATTTATAATCTGAGCCTGAATAGACACATCAAGGGCTGAAACTGGCTCATCACAAACGATGAAATCTGGATTCAATGCCAAGGCTCTAGCTATACATATACGCTGTCTTTGTCCACCAGAAAATTCGTGAGGATATCTATCCTTATGAAATTCCTGAAGTCCACATTCCTTCATGATTTTAGAAATATAATCATCATATTCATTTTTAGGAATAAGGCCATGCTCTTTTACTGCTTCACCGATAATCTCTCCTACTGGAAGACGAGGTGACAGAGATGAATATGGATCCTGAAATACTATTTGCATCTTTGTACGGAGCTGTCGCATCTCCTTTTTGGACAAGGAATTAACATCTACTCCATTAAAAAGAACCTCTCCCTCTGTCTTTTCGATAAGGCGAAGTATTGTACGACCTGTGGTTGACTTACCACAGCCTGACTCACCTACAAGACCCATGGTAGTGCCTCTTTTAATCTTAAAAGAGACATCATCAACAGCCTTAACATTGCCTGTTACCTGTCCAAAGAAGCCACCCTTTATAGGGAAATATTTTTTAAGGTGATTGACTTCCAAGATATATTCGCTTGAATTATTCATGTCTTACACCCTCCTTTGCACATCTGTAGCATCTTACCATGTGGGTATCTGAAACATAGTATTCCTCAGGGAATGCTCCATCACAGCCTTCTACACACATCTCGCATCTATCCTTGAAATAACAATAGTCCGGCATATTAATAGGATTAGGAACTGATCCTGGTATTGAGTAAAGCTCATCTACCTTCTGTCCAACTACTGGCTTACTTTTCATAAGACCTATAGTGTAAGGATGTCTTGGATCTTTGAAAATCTCTCTAGCGGTACCTTTTTCTACTACGCGACCTGCATACATAACTACAACATAGTCAGCCATTTCAGCTACTACACCAAGGTCATGAGTAATAAGCATGATTGATGAATTAATGCGATCCTTCAAATCCCGAAGGAGGTCAAGTATCTGGGCTTGTATTGTAACATCAAGAGCAGTTGTAGGCTCATCTGCTACAATAAGCTTTGGATCGCAGGCCAAGGCCATAGCAATACAGATACGCTGTCTCATACCACCTGAAAGCTCATGTGGGTACATGGAGTAAACACCCTCTTTATTGGCTATACCTACCATACCAAGCATCTCGATGGTACGTGCCTTTACATCTTCCTTTGACATCTCAGGACGATGAAGGGCAATAACCTCATCGATCTGGTCTCCTACTCGGAAAACAGGATTGAGGGCTGTCATAGGCTCCTGGAAAATCATAGCCATCTTGTTGCCACGGAGCTCCTGCATTTTAGCATCTGGAGCATTTACAACATTAATAGCTTCCTCGCCTGTATTAAAACGTATCTCACCTGATACAGTCTGTCCGGAAGGACGCTGTACAAGCTGAAGCATGGACAGAGATGTAACAGACTTTCCACAGCCTGACTCACCTACGATACCAATAGTCTTACCCTGTGGTACATTAAAAGAAACACCATCAACAGCCTTAACAGTACCTATATCTGTGAAAAAGTATGTATGTACATCATCAAACTCTACGCAGTTGTTAGGGTCCTTCATGCTAGTAACATACTCTTCTTCAGGAATTACTTTTCTATTTCTTTTCTTTTCAAACTCAGCAGTAATCTTTCGATTCTCTTTTGCAATTTTTCTAGAATCTCTTGCTGAGATATAATTTGTATTTTTCTTAGCCATATTAACTCCTATCTCTTCATCTTTGGATCGAATGCGTCACGAAGACCATCACCGATAAAGTTAAATGCTAAAACTGTAAGAAGTATGAGAAGTCCAGCAGGAACCCATACAAAAAGGTAATTGGTCATAACATATGAGTCGTTAACAGCATTAATAATAGATCCCCAAGAAGCTGATGGATACTTAATACCAAGGCCTAAGAATGAAAGTGATGACTCAGCAAGAATAACCTCACCAATACCCATTGAAGCAAATACGACAAGCTGAGGAATAACATTTGGAATCAGGTGTTTAAATATTCTACGAGATACTCTGATACCAGTAGCCTCTGTTGCAATCATAAATTCCTGCTCACGAAGAGAAAGAATCTGTCCTCTAACTATACGAGCAATACCTACCCAGCCTATAGCACCCATGATTATACATAGGGCATATATTCTTGTGGTAGATGATGCCTTATAAAAATCCATGATAGAACCAATAATAAGGTATAAAGGCATAGAGGGAATACAATATATTACATCAACTACACGCATGAGGATAGTATCAACCCAGCCACCGAAGTAACCTGCCACACCACCTACAACTACGCCAAGAACAAGCTCAATTACAACTACAACAAAACCGATGAGAAGTGATATACGACCACCATACATAAGGCGGGCAAGCAAATCCATTCCATTTGCATCTGTACCCATCAGATGCTCTTTTGATGGAGATGCATAAGAATCAATAACTCTTGTAAACTCATATCTTTGAATGGTGCACTGACCGTCCTTGTTGCTTATAAGATATTCTTCTTGGCCTTCATCTCCAGTTATTGTAAAAGAATCCTCTCCAGCAGCAATGGCATCTATGCAAGCTTCTCTAAAATCAAAGGAAAGGAAGGTTCCTGACTCAGTTGGATTGATAATGTAAGATGAAACAAAAGCATAGGTACTTCCATCTGCAGTAGATACAACTGCTCCACCCTTGTGCTCAGAAATGGTATAGGTTGTACCAGCTACAGTAATCTCTGTAGCATCAGAAGCCATTGCCACAAGAAGCTCATGATAAAAATCAAAATCAAGCTTGGTATTTGCATCAACAGCTGATACCTGCAGCTTACATGCCATGGCAAGATCTACACCATTTTGAGATAAGGTATAAGTATCTGCAGCTATTTCTGTAAGATCAAAAATACTGCCATCTCTTGTCTCAACTGTAGCCTCTCCTTTTCCTATAGCAAGAATAAGCTTTGAATTGATATCACTTGGAAGTTCTGCTGAGCTATCAGTAAAAAGCTGTAGATCAGATATCTTTGTAGCTCCAGCATAATCTTTTTTCATTTCCTCGCTTGTATAGAATACCTGGCTCTCTGAATAAGGAATGATATATCCTCCAAGGAATGAGAAAAGGAACATAAATACAATAATAACAAGGCCCACAATAGCCAGTTTATTTCTAAAAAATCTTTTAGCAACCATCATACCAGGAGAAAGAACCTGGACACGATTGGCGTCATCTAATTTTACTTCTGATGAAGTAGTAGTCTTCTCGTCTGCCATTTCTTCTCCTTTCCTAGTTGACTCTTACTCGAGGGTCAACTACAGCATAAAGTATATCTGCAATCAAGTTGCCTAGAAGTATAAGTACTGCAGAAAACATCATATAAAACATAACAAATGGTATATCACCCTGTACTACACACTGGTATGAGGTATATCCAATACCAGGAATCTGAAACAGTGTCTCTGTAATCATGGCACCAGAAAAAAGACCAGGGAGTGTACCGCCTAAGAGGGTAACAATAGGAATTAAGATATTTCTAAAGGCGTGATAATTAACTACGCGCTTTTCTGGCAAGCCCTTGGCACGTGCTGTACGAATATAGTCAGCATTGAGAACCTCAAGCATGTTGGTACGGGTGTAACGCATAAGAGAACCAATAGACACAATTGTAAGAGTAACAACTGGAAGCACCAGGTGATATGCCATATCTCCTATTTTGCCTATAGTAGACAAGGACTGATAGTTACGACCAACAATGCCATATAAATCAAATATACCAAGCTTTACCGAAAATACCCATTTAAGTATTGTAGCAAAGAAAAAGCTTGGCAATGAAATACCTAACAAGCCAAGAACTGTAATAGTATAGTCAGTAGCAGAATATTGCTTTTTAGCTGCAGCAATACCACAAGGTATTGCAATTATAATCTCCAATATAAAAGCTATAAGACCGAGGGCAAATGAATACCATATAACACTTGCAAACTTCTCAAGTACTGGTTGGTTGTAATACCATGAATCGCCAAAGTCAAAGCGAACAGCTTTAGAAAGCCATGTAAAAAAGCCCTGAACAATACCTGTATCAAGACCATACTGGCCGTTAAGCTGATCTAACCACTCCTGATAGCTTTTTGCACCAGGTTTCTGAGAAAGAGCCATAGCCTGCTGCTCCACGAAAGAAGAAGGCATGCTCCTCATTACTCCGTATATTATCATCGATACGAAAAACAGTATAACTATCGATAATAATAATCTTTTAATCACAAATTTCTTCATGACATATTTCCTTTCCTTTTACACTAATAAAGGTATTTTATGAAGTGACGATGATATCACTTAAACCAAGCTTTCATAACTCATCCCAACATAAAATACCTTTAAAAGATATATAACCTGCAGGCCAGACAAGTGACCTGCAGGAAAAAATCAGACTAGTTCATCTCAATGTTTTCAATTTCACTTAAGAATCCATAGAATGATGTAGTATCAGCTGGGATAGACTCAGTCTTAATTCTCTCTGAAGAGAATACTGTGCCTTCCTGTCTCTGATATACAGGAATCTCAACTGCATAATCTACGATGAAGTCAAGACACTCCTTGTAAACAGCCTTACGATAAGACTGATCTGTACTTGTTCTAGCATCCATAATAAGCTGATCAAGCTCATCAGAATAGATTGCATACTGGTATGCTGAACCACCTTCTGAGTGATATACCTGGAACATATCAGGATCAATTGTTGCCTGCCAAGCAGCACACCAGAGCTCAGCTGTCTGTGCTGAAAGAGCATCCCAAAGAACTGAAGTATCAGAGAGATCGTTGATTGTCAGCTCAAAACCAATTGTCTTGAAAGCCTCAGCTGCAGCAGTAAGGATACCAAATGATGGATGATCACCTGATCCGCCGCCACCGATCATTACCTCGTATGAAAGCTTAGCACCAGCAGGAGCTGCTGTAAGCTTGCCATCTTCTACTGTATAGCCAGCTGCCTCGAAATATCCAAGAGCTGCATCAAGAGCTGCTGCGTACTTCTCGTCCTCTGTCATAGAATCAGTATAGATATCATTGCCATCCACATCTACTGAGAAAGCAACCTTGTAGTCTGCATCAGACTTCTGTGGAGCTGCCCATGATGTATTAGAGATTGGATAATTAATAACATCAGCTGCGTCACCGTAGTAAGAATCAATAACTACGTCACGATATACAGAAAGAACTGTAGCTATAGCCTTACGAAGGTCCTTAGACTGCTCAGATGAAGAATCATCTCCAACCTTTACATTCTTTGCGCACATACCGATATAGCCATATCCTCTGTAGTCATAAAGTGTAGTAGTTACCTTATCACCAGTAATCTCGCCATTAGAGTTCTCTGAACAAATCTGTGCAAGAACTTCTTTTGAGATAGAAGGAGAAGAAATATCAACTGTACCCTGTACTACACCTGAGAACTTATCAGCCTCTGATGTCTCCTTGAACTGAAGCTCAGCTGTCTTAGGAGCACCAAGATAATAGCTGTCATTTGCCTCCATGTAAACAGTCTTGTTTTCGTAGCTTACGAACTTGTAAGCACCAGCACCCATTGGGCTCTGTGTCTTTTCACGGATAAGTGAAAGATCATTTTTGTTGAAACCAAACTTATGATTATCATAATCATAGAGAGAAGTATCACCATAGTAGTGAAGTGGTGCAATGTAGATGCCAAGTCTCTCAGCTGCAGATGCATCAACCTCTGAAAGTGTAACCTTTACTGAATAATCACCAGTCTTCTCAATACCTGAGATATAATCTGCTGAATCACCAGTCTCTACACCAGTAGTAGAATATGCATATACATCCTCTGGAAGAAGATCAGAAAGAGCTGAACCAGCTGACTCAGCTTCCATTGCTGAAAAGCTCCAAGAATAGTTCTCACCAATAGCCTTGATGAAATCCTCTGCTGTAGCGCCATCCTCAAGAGTATAGCCCCATGCAGATGCTGCAGTAGCAACATCAGTAGAATCAGCAGCATATCCTGCCTCTACACAGTAATCAACAATCTCCTGAGCGAAAGCAACACCGCCGTCCTTGATTGCATCCCAGAATGCTGTCTGCTGCTCTTCTGTCCAATAAGTATAATCTGTATTATCCTCTCCTGCCTCTGCAATAAGAGTTGAAAGAATAGAAGTACCATTTCTGTACTCATCCATACCTACAATTGGAGCAGAATATACTGATGAAGCTCCATCATATGTAGGATCACAGAATACATAAAATGAGAAAATAATATCATCAGCTGTTACAGGCTCTCCGTCTGAGAATGTAAGATCATCACGAAGAGTAAACTCGTATGACATAGTGCCATCATCATACTCCTGTACATCGATATTGGCTGGTGTGTAGTAGGTATACTCAGTACCATTGTACTCAGCGGTATAACCATCAACACCATCATAGATGTAATTACCTGCTCTGTCGTTGTTGAGAAGCAGAAGCTGAGTTCTGTCAACAACATTAACATCAGGTACTGACTCAGCGAAAAATGGGCTAAACTTCTGGCTTACTGCATCTGAAGCTATAACAAGTGGTGTTCCACTTGCAGATGAGTTATCAGAAGAAGCACTGCTATCGCTGCTTGAACCTTTATCTCCGCTTCCGCAAGCAACCATTGAAAGTGACATAGCTGCAACAAGAAGAAGGGAAATAACTTTTTTTGCCTTCATATAAAGCATCCTCCTAAAAAATTATATTTATAATTCCAAAAGGAATAATAAATCAAAAAGTATCTAGTCTTCTTTAATCAGACCAGCAAACAATTTATCAAATATAAAGCCAAATACTATGCTTGCAATAATAATAAGTACAATGCAAACCATATATATAATTTCAGAAGAAATAGCGATTTGACCAAAATGTAAAAGAATAAATACAATGTCTAAAACAAGATTAATGACAGAAAGTACAATCAATAATCTAGCACTAGTCTTTATCCTACCTAAACTGTTATTAAAAGACTTCTCCGCCATAATGTCATCTGATAGGATCAAATTAATGGCGCCAAGTAGTTGAAATGCTATAGGTAAAAATAAAAATAAATAAGGAAATACAATCCAAAAGGTCCTGGATGAATCCTGATTAATCAAACCAGCCAATACAAAAATGAGGAGCTCGCATAAAGAATAGACTATGCAAATAAAACTGTTTTTTCTTTTTTGTTTGTGGTCATAAGGTAATCTATAAATCATAAATTAAAAAACAAATGTATCTCATTGACGGACATATAAAGCAATAAAAAAAACAAGGCATGAGCCTCCTTGCTTTTTGCACGCCTACATATTATAAAAAGAATTAACCAATCATTCAACGAGTATATTTATGCATATTAGCAAATATTTATTCGCTTAATTCTCTCGAAAGCTTTATTTTACGCACTTTTATTATTCATTTAAAGCTTTATTGCTTTAGCATAGTTAATTATTGATTTAATTATAGTGCAATTCTTCATTAATTTAGCACTTTAACAGAATGATGACTATTCATTTCTTCTAATAAAAAATCCAGTCGCTATTAACGACTGGATTAATTTTAGTTTACGTCAACGATGTCTACAATGACTTTTTTGTCAACTTTTGAAGCCGCAGCCTTAACAACAGCACGGATAGCTTTTGCAATTCTGCCCTGCTTTCCGATAACCTTGCCCATGTCTGATGGTGCAACTTGAAGCTCAACAACTATGCTTCTGTCGTCTTCTTTTTCTGTAACTACAACTTCTTCAGGATTGTCTACAAGTGACTTAGCAATTACTTCAACTAATTCTTTCATCACTATTCATTTCCTTTCGAGTAATAGACTACTGTACACCAGCCTGCTTGAATAATCTAGCTACTGTCTCAGTAGGCTTTGCTCCGTTATCCATCCACTTCTTTGCTGCCTCAGCATCAACCTTAACTGCTGCTGGCTCTACATTTGGATCGTAAGTACCGATCTCATCGATACATCTTCCATCACGAGGTGCTCTTGCATCTGCTACTACGATTCTGTAGATAGGTCTCTTCTTCTGACCCATTCTTCTAAGTCTGATCTTTACTGCCATCTTAATTTCCTCCTAGAAATAAAAAATAATAATTTATGAGCTAAAACGGAAAGCGCATACCGCCTCTTTTACCTTTCTTGCCCATCATACCTGGCATCTGCTTCATCATCTTCTTTGATTGCTCAAATTGCTTAATGAAACGATTAACCTCTGCTATATCTAAACCAGCTCCAGCCGCTATTCTGTGCTTTCTGCTAGGATTTAGTAATTTAGGATTCTCCCGCTCTGCAGGAGTCATTGATAAAATAATGGCCTCAATGTGTGCCAACTTTTTGTCATCTACGGCATTTTCCAGCTGCGCCATCTGTGAAGCATTCATGCCTGGCATCATACCAAGTATAGAGGAAAGACCTCCAAGCTTCTTCATCTGGGCCATAGATGTAAGATAATCATTAAAATCAAAGGAAGCTTTTTTTACTTTCTTTGAAAGCTCTAGCGCTGCGTCCTTGTCAATCTCTGCCTCAGCCTTCTCGATAAGGGATAAAACATCACCCATACCAAGTATACGGCTTGCCATACGATCTGGATGGAACTGCTCCAAGTCGGATAATTTCTCTCCCATACCAGCATAAAGTATAGGCTTGCCTGTAACAGCCTTAATAGAAAGAGCTGCACCACCTCTGGTGTCACCATCCAGCTTTGTAATAATAACACCATCTATACCTATCTTTTCATCGAAGGTAGATGAAACATTAACAGCATCCTGACCTGTCATGGCATCAACTACAAGAATAGTATTGGTAATATCTATATTAGTCTTGATAGATGACAACTCGTTCATCATATCTTCATCAATATGAAGGCGACCTGCAGTATCAAAAATAACTACATCAAAGTTATTTTTCTTAGCATAGTCCATAGCGCTTTTTGCTATATGAAGTGGTTTTTCTGAAGCTCCTAAAGAAAAAACCTCTACATCCTGCTTCTTGCCATTGACCTGCAGCTGCTCTATGGCAGCTGGACGATAAACGTCACAGGCAACAAGAAGGGGTTTTTTGCCTTTTTGCTTAACCTTACCAGCCAGCTTTGCTGTGGTAGTGGTTTTACCAGCACCCTGAAGACCTACCATCATGATAGTAGTAATGGCACCACCTGTAGCGAAGGTAATATCAGTTGTCTCCGAACCCATGAGATTAACAAGCTCTTCATTTACAATCTTGATAACCATCTGGCCAGGATTAAGACCATTCATCACATCGGCACCAATGGCACGCTCAGTGACAGTATTGGTGAATTGCTTTACAACCTTGAAATTAACATCGGCCTCAAGCAAAGCCATCTTGACTTCTTTTAAAGCAGCCTTAACATCATCTTCAGTAAGTCTTCCCTTGCTTCTTAAGTTTTTAAAAACTCCCTGCAGCTTTTCAGAAAGTGAATCAAACGCCATATTATAGCTCCTCTAAAATCTTTCCTGACAAAACAGCTATCTCTGAAAGAGAATCTGCACTGCCTGTCTGAGTAAGTTCGTTGATACGCTCAACAGAGTGTCTGATATGCATGAATTTTTCGACTAAATGAAGTCGATTTTCATAGTCTAACAAAATATTGTCACATCTCTTGATAGTGTCATGTACACCCTGGCGAGATATACTCAATGTGGCAGCTATCTCGGATAAAGATAAATCTTCTAATATAGACATCTCATATATATCCTGTTGATGATCAGTCAAAAGCTGACCATAAAAGTCATATAAGTATCCTGAATATATCTTATCTCCCATATCTCTCCTTAATCGCCGAAGACTAATATACTATACAGCAAAAGAAGTGTCAAGTAAAAATACTTGACACTTCTAAATTTAAGCTCAAAAATCGAAATTTCACTCGTATTAGCATTAATAAAAGTTAACCTACAATCCTGATTCAAATTGATAAAATCAGCATTATTTTAAATCAAATCATAAGCTAGGTCTTAATTAAAGCGAAGTTCTTACCAGCTTTGGCTTATATCCTTCTTTTTCAAGAACAGACAAAATCTGGTTTTTGTGCTCTGTTCCAAAGGCCTCCATAGTAATGCGAAGCTCTACAGCAGCAGATCGATTGGTAGTAACAAACTGATTGTGCTCTAATTTAATAACATTACCCTGCTGGTCTGCCACAACCTGTGATACCTTAGCAAGCATACCAGGCTTATCCGGAAGAAGAACAGAAACTGTAAATATTCTGTCTCTGAAAATAAGGCCCTGCTGTACTACTGAAGACATGGTAATAACATCCATATTCCCGCCAGATAACACAGATACTACTCTCTTACCCTTGAACTTCAGGTGATTAAGGGCTGCAACTGTGAGAAGACCAGAATTTTCCACTACCATTTTGTGGTTCTCTACCATATCCAAGAAGGCTGTAACAAGCTCATCATCATCTACAGTAATAATCTCATCGATATTTTTTTGTAAGTATGGGAAAATATTGCTTCCTGGTGTCTTTACAGCTGTACCATCAGCTATGGTATTTACAGAAGGAAGTGTTGTAACCTTGCCATTTTCCAAAGATGCCTTCAGGCAGGCTGCTCCCGATGGCTCAACACCAATCACTTTGATCTTTGGATTGAGAAGCTTAGCCAAAGTAGAAACACCCGTAGCAAGTCCACCACCACCTATTGGAACAAGAATATATTCGACAAGAGGCAATTCCTTGAAAATCTCCATGGCAATAGTGCCCTGACCAGTTGCAACAGCCAAGTCATCAAAAGGATGGATGAAGGTATAACCATGCTCATCTGCAAGCTCATAAGCCTTAGCACAGGCCTCATCATAAACATCTCCATGAAGAACTACCTCAGCACCATAGCTCTTGGTGCGGTTTACCTTAATGAGAGGTGTTGTGGTTGGCATAACTATAGTAGCCTTCACGCCGTATTTTTTAGCTGCATAGGCAACACCCTGGGCATGATTGCCTGCAGAAGCTGTAATAAGGCCCTTTGCCCTCTCCTCATCTGAAAGAGTTGATATCTTATAATAAGCTCCTCTCAGCTTGTATGCCCCTGTCAGCTGCATATTTTCCGGCTTTAGGTATACCATGTTACCTGATTTATCACTAAAATAATCAGAGTACATAAGCTTGGTTTCATTGGTTACCTGAGTAACGATATTTGAGGCTTCCTCAAATTTGTCTAATGTAAGCATTTTTCTAATCTCCTACGTAAAATAAAGCATTTACAAAATCATCAGCATTAAATTTTTCCAAATCATCAATGGTTTCTCCTACACCGATATACTTAACCGGTATGGACAATTCAGACTGAATGGCAATAGCTATGCCACCCTTGGCAGTGCCGTCAAGCTTGGTCAAAACAATACCGGATATATCAGTAACTTCGGAAAATTCCTTTGCCTGCACTAAGGCATTTTGACCTGTAGAGCCATCAAGAACAATAAGAGTTTCCTTATAGCTTTCAGGAAATTCTTTTTCTATGGTTGAATTAATCTTTTGAAGCTCATTCATAAGATTTTTCTTGTTGTGAAGACGACCTGCTGTGTCAACCAAAAGCACATCTACACCACGAGCTTTTGCTGCGTGAACAGCATCGTATACAACAGCAGCAGGATCAGACCCTTCAGGTCCTCCGATAAAATCAACTCCTGCCCTGTCAGCCCACATCTTTAACTGATCTGAAGCTGCAGCCCTAAAGGTATCAGCACCAGCCACCATAACCTTCTTGCCAGATGCCTTCAGCTTGCCCGCCAGCTTTCCAATGGTAGTAGTCTTGCCAACGCCATTGACGCCAATGACAAGAACTACCGAGGTACGATTTTCAAAGTCAAAAGCTGCTGGACCTAAATCCATCTGCTCCTTGATAGCATTAATAAGAAATTCCTTACATTCTTCGGGCTCTTTAATGTGTTCTTTTTTGACCGCCTCTTTCAAATCATCAAGGATAGTTTCTGTGGTAAGAACACCAATATCGCCCATAATAAGAACTTCTTCAAGCTCTTCATAAAAATCATCATCAATATTGGTAAAACCACGAAAAATATAATCCATGGATTTTACAAAATTGTCTCTAGTTTTAGCAAGGCCATTTATAAGCCTTTTAATAAATGATACTTTTTCTGCCATATTAATCGTCCAATTGTGCTTCTACAAGGTTAACTGAAACAAGGGTAGATACGCCCTTTTCCTGCATGGTAATACCATATAATCTATCTGCAGCATTCATGGTTCCACGCCTGTGGGTAATAACTATAAACTGAGTATTCTTGGTGAGCTTATGTAAATAATTGGCAAATCTGTCAACATTGGCATCATCCAAGGCTGCCTCAATCTCATCAAGCAAACAGAATGGTGACGGACGCAGATTTTGGATTGCAAAAAGAAGTGCAATGGCTGTAAGGGATTTTTCACCACCAGACATTTGCATCATATTTACAAGCTTCTTTCCAGGTGGCTGTGCAATAATTCGAATGCCGGTCTCCAATATGTCCTCGCCTTCTACCAGCTCAAGACTTCCTTTACCACCGCCAAAAAGCTCCTTAAAGGCTTTATCAAATTCCTTTTGAATGGATGCAAAGCCCTCTGCAAATTGTTTGCGCATGCCCTCATCGAGCTCATCTATAATCTTAACTAAGGCTGCCTCGGCCTCTATAAGATCGTCATGCTGTCCTTTCAAGAAATTATAGCGTTCTGACAGCTCCTTAAACTCCTCAATGGCATTGACATTGACATTGCCCATGCGCCTGATTGCATCTTTAATTTTGGAAGCATCCCTTTTCATCTGATCCAAGTCATTGTAAGCAGGATCCTTTAACTCTTCAGCGCTGTGATAGGTTAGCTCATACTCATTCCACATATAATTATTCTGATATGAAATGGAGTCGTTAATCTTGTCCCGTTTTGAATCCAGACGGAATATTTCCTTATCAAGATCAGCAATTCGATCAGATATCTCCTGTCTTTTGTTAAAGAAATCCTTATGAGACTTATTTTGCTCTTCTTTTTTAAGATTGGCTTCTTCTATTTCTTTTTCAAGTCTGGTAAATGTATCCTGACCTGCAGCAATAGTATCTTTAATCTCTACTATGTGGCGCTGCTTTTCTACTATTTCTTCCTTTGAAATAATAGCTTCACTATTAATGCTTTCAATATCTGACTTACATTTTGCAATCTCAGCACTTACTCTGTCAATATTGCTCTGAACAAATTCTACCTTTTGGCTGGCAGATGCCTCCTCTATCTGAACTTCAGACATAGATCTTGCTACAGAAGTTTCCATATAGGTTTTCTCATCTACTTCTGCAGATAGTCTTGCTATCTCTGCCTTTAATTCTGCTTCTCTGTCTGAAGATGCCTTCTTTTCATCTTCGATAGACTTGCGACCAGATGCAATCTCTGTCAACTGGTCTTCAAGCTCAGCTGTTTCTTTTGACAAACCTTCATAAGCAATAAGAGATTCCTTCTTCTGCTCACTTGCCCTGTTTAAATTCATCTTTGCAGTATTAAGAGCAATATTTGCATCGGAAAGTTTACTTGAGTTATCTGCTCTGTCATCTTCCAAAAGGGCTTGAGCAGTTTCAATTTCTGCTAGTCTGTTTTTCAGTTCTTCTATCTCAGATGAAATATTAGCAGCCTTTTTCTCAAGCTCCTCAATCTCACGGTTTCGGCCCAAAAGATTGGAATTATTCTTAAAATGACCACCCGCCATTGAGCCACCAGGGCTTAAATATTCTCCCTCTATGGTAACTATATGCAATGAATAATTGTACTTTTTAGCCAAAGCTATAGCAGAATCAATATGATCAGTAACTACAACTCTGCCAAGGAGATAAGCTACCACGCCATCAAACTTTGAGTCGCATTTCACAAGCTCATTGGCAAGTCCAAGAACACCCTTTTCACTAAGAGCCTCAGTCTTTTTAAAATTACCTCTGCCATCTACTGCAGTAAGTGGTAAAAATGTAGCTCGGCCAAACTTGTTAACCTTAAGGAAATTGATAAGCTCTTTGGCACATTTTTCATCGGCAGTAACAATGTTTTGGATATTACCACCAAGGGCTGTCTCTATTGCAACCTCATATTTTTTATCAACATGAATAAGATCAGACACAAGGCCTTCTATACCCTTTATCTTACCCTTTTGCTCCATAACCTTTTTGGTTGAGTTGCCATAGCCCTCATAGCGTTCCGCTATATTTTTCAAAGATTCCAGTCTGGTTTGAGCACGAGTAAATTCTTCCTTCTTAACCTGAAGCTTTTCTGTTGCATCTATAGACTTCTTTTTCCAAGCCTTATTATCTTCTATAAATTTATTTTCTTTTTCCTGAAGAGCTATAACTTCTTCCTGAGCCCTTTTGAATTCTTCTTCAGCTGTCTCAACTGCAGAATCAAAATCAGCTTCTTTTGTTTTACGCTCCAACAAGCGCTGATTTAACTTGGCCTTGCGTATATTAGTCTGCTCCAACATAGTCTCAAGGCGCTGTTCCTTGGACTTAATAGAAGCCCTGTCAGAGAGAAGCTGCATTATTTCTTTATTGTCTTTATCAATCTGCTCATTATCAGTCAAAATAATAGTCTGCAACTGATGATACTCATTGTTAACTGAATTTAAACGATCTTGAGCCTGACGTAATGTCTCATCAAGAGCTTTTTTCTCTTCCAGGTAATTATTTAATTCTTCTTCCTTTTTTATCTGACTTTCAGCTATGTCAGAAATACGCTTGGCAAGAGATGCCTCAGATGCACCGGCAGAACGAATTTGCTCCTCTAAAAGAAGGATCTCATTTTCAAGCTTATTTTTTGTGAGAACCGAATCGGACTGATCCTTTTGCAGCTTTGTAATATGCTCTTCCAGGCTAGCTATTTCACTTTCAAGCTTATCATAGCTTACTCTGATATCTTCCTGGGCTTTTTTATTTTCTTCTAGCTGTGTGTCCGCTATATTTCTATTTTTTTCAACCTCATCCAGCTCTGCAGAGAGTCTGTCAACCTCAAGCATAAAGGAGTTAACATCTATCTTTTTCAAATCCTCCTTATACTTTAAGTACTGCTTGGCATCCTCCGATTGCTTTTCAAGAGGCCCTATACGTCGCTCCTGCTCAGATAAAATATCATTTACTCTGACAAGATTTTCACGCTCATTCTCAAGCTTCTTAACAGATGCCGCCTTACGTTTTTTAAACTTAACAATACCAACAGCCTCATCAAAAAGCTCACGACGGTCTTCCGGCTTACCCGATAATATTTTCTCTATCTGGCCCTGTCCTATAATAGAATAACCTTCCTTACCTATACCAGTATCATAAAAGAGCTCTGCTACGTCCTTTAATCGACATGGAGCTCCATTGAGAAGGTACTCACTTTCGCCTGAGCGATATACGCGACGTGCTATAGTGACTTCATCATAGTCAATAGGCAGCACATGATCAGAATTGTCCATAGTCAATGCTACATAGGCATAGCTTAAAGGCTTTCTAGCTTCTGTACCGGAAAAAATAACATCCTGCATAGAAGCGCCACGGAGCTGCTTGGCAGACTGCTCACCTAAAACCCAACGAACAGCGTCAGCTACATTACTTTTACCAGAACCATTAGGACCAACAATACCTGTGATTCCATTATGAAATTCGAATTTCATCTTATGTGCAAAAGATTTAAATCCGTATAATTCTATACTCTTAAGATACATTACATTCCCCTGACCTAAATTATCTTTATAGATTCCTGCTTATGAAGATGCATAAGCCCTTCATAGGCAGCTTCCTGTTCGGCGGCCTTTTTAGTAGAACCAACTCCTGAACCCAAGAGCTTTTTACCTACATAAGCCTCTACCTTGAATTCCTTGGCATGGTCAGGACCTGTTTCAGAAACAAGCTCATAGTGAAGCTGGTCCTTAAAATTGGCCTGAATAACCTCCTGAAGTCTGGTCTTGCTGTCATAAAAAAGCTGCTTATGCTCTATGTCATTTAATACAAATGTATGGATAAAAAGGGAAGCTCTTTCCATACCACCATCAAGATATATGGCTCCAATAATAGCCTCAAAGGCATCAGAAAGAATAGACTTACGGCCTCTGCCCCCTGTCATATCCTCTCCTTTCGATAAAAGTACATAATCTCCCAAGTCAATATCTTTGCAGCAAAAAGCCAGTGTTGGTTCGCACACAAGGCTTGCCCTGAGGCGGGATAACTGACCTTCATTTAAATCTGGATAATTCTTGTAAAGGAAATCACTGGAAACTATTTCTAAGACTGCATCTCCCAAAAACTCTAATCGCTCATTATCTGAAAACTTTTTGAGATGGTTTTCATTAGCAAATGAAGAATGGGTAAGTGCATGAGTTAAAAGGCTTTCATCCTTAAACTTGTAGCCTATTAACTCCTGAAAATGTGATAAGTCTTTCATTTTAACCTCCTGTTACCAGGCGAAAAACTTATTTCTATGTAAAGACAAGATGCCTTTACACAGAAATAAATCGAGTAGGATAAAATATCCTACTCGCATCGCTTGGCGAATATTATTTTGCAGCTACTGTTTTTTTGATAAGCTCTACTGCATCACCGACTGTAGAAAGCTTCTCTGCAGCATCTGTATCAACCTCAAGGTCAAGCTTTTCCTCTACTGCCATGATAATCTGAAATACATCAAGTGAATCTGCACCAAGATCCTCTACAAAAGTAGTATCTGCTGTGATTTCTCCAGCATCCACATTAAGTACCTCTGCAATAATCTCCTTAAGTAAATCGAACTCCATTGTTAGTCCTCCTTTTTATTTTCTATTACTATATTTGCTTTAATCTTTTCATTAATGTTTTGTTTTTTGAATGTCTGACATTGCACAATAGTATTTTTAACCTCTTTTGCCTTGGCTGAGCCATGAGTTTTAACCACAAGGCCATTTAATCCAAGAAGTGGTGCTCCGCCGTAAGCAGTAGCATCAAAGGTCTTTAAAGTCCCCTTCAATGCAGGCAAGGCCAAGGCTGCACCTATTTTGCTGATAAAAGTACTCATAAGGCCAGTCTTTATAACATCAATAAGGGTAGATGCCAATCCCTCGTATAGCTTTAAAATAACATTGCCAACAAAGCCATCGCAAACAATAACATCTGCTTCTGAATTTGGAATATTTCGAGCCTCGATGCTGCCAATAAAGTTGATATCTGTACATTCCTTAAGAAGAGGCATGGTCTCTTTAACAAGAGCGTTGCCCTTTTCTTCTTCAGCGCCTATATTTACTATGGCAACACGTGGATTTTTAATTCCCACAACATGCTCCATATAGATAGAACCCATCTTGGCAAATTGTACAAGATGACTTGGCCTACAATCTACGTTAGCCCCAGAATCAGCCAAAAAACATACTCCAGATTTGGTAGGAAAAATCGTTCCAAATGGAGGACGCTCTATACCCCTAATCCTGCCTATAATACCAAGACCTCCTGTAAGAAGAGCTCCTGAATTGCCAGCCGAAACGAAGGCATCTGCCTGGCCATCCTTTAATAAATGCAAGCCCACCACCATAGAAGAATCCTTCTTACGCTTTATTGCCATAACAGGATGCTCTGCTGTTTCGATAACTTCAGTGGCATTGTGTACAGTCAGCCTGTCCTTATCAAATTGATATAAAGAAAGCTCTGAATTAATTGCTTCTTCTTTTCCAACAAGTATAACCTTGATAGAAGCATTTTCATTGATAGCTTCTACAGCGCCCTTTACCATCTCACCTGGAGCATTATCTCCACCCATGGCATCTAAAGCTACTGTTGTGTACTCTGTCATATAAGCCCCTTCCCTTTAATTCATTAAGAAAAATCCACATTCTCCAATTGCTCCAAGAAGTGGTTATCTTTAAAAAGTATACTTTAAATACAGGTATAATTCAAACACAAAAAATCAATCTACAAGTCTTAATGCATGAAAAAAGTCCCTCGATAAAATCGAGGGACTTAAAATCGCAAATTAATCAACAGCGATGATTTCCTTCTTGTTGTAAGAACCGCAGTTCTTGCAAACTCTGTGAGGAACCATAAGCTCGCCACACTTGCTGCACTTAACAAGAGTAGGATTGCTCATCTTCCAATTTGCTCTTCTCTTATCTCTTCTACCCTTAGAAGATTTGTTCTTTGGACAAATTGACATGCTATTTACACCTCCTTAAAGCTATTAAAGACATCTAAAAATTGTGCCATTCTAGGATCTAAAACTGTGGTATCACAGTCACAATCGTAAATATTACGATTCTTACCGCAGACAGGACATAATCCCTTGCAGTCATCCTGGCACAAAATCTTTGCCGGGAAATTAACTAAGATCTCGCTTAATATAAGTTCATCTAAATCAATATCCTCATCATCAACAAATGAATATGGACCAATATCAGTGTCTGTAACAACTTTTCCCTCTGCGACAGTGACGGTTTCGTCTACAGAAATAGGAATAGAAAGTGTCACATCTGATAAACAACGATTACAAGAAGCTAAGATAGAAACCTCAGTATCAAAAGTAATCTGTAGCTTACCAGTACCAATCATAGATAAACAAACATCAAATGGCTTGGCTTGTGTAATAGAAAACTTATCTCCCATATAAGAAAAATCTGTAATATCACAGCTAACTGGGACATATCTTTTCTTGTTTGGTGATGAAGTAATATCCTTAATGGAAAGCCTCATATATATCTCCTATTCACACTTTGTCAATTATACATAGCCACTATTGGCTTGTCAAACATTTTTTGTATATTTTACTAAAAATATATGCAATTTAGCTAATTACATAGCTGAAACGATAGCTGCGGTATCTCTAGCAATCATAACCTCTTCGTTTGTAGGTACAACATATACCTTTACCTTTGATGAATCGGTAGATACAAGCTGCTCCTCACCGGCAACATCATTTCTCTTATCATCAATCTCAACACCCATAAAGCCAAGGTAAGAGCAAACCTCTGCACGAAGAGCTGCGTTATTTTCACCAAGACCAGCTGTAAAGCAAATAGCATCTACACCGTTCATAGCAGCAGCATAAGAACCAATATACTTAGCTACTCTGTATGCAAGCATGTCCTTTGCAAGCTGAGCTCTTTCGTTACCATCAGCTGCAGCAGCAATAATATCACGGAAGTCAGATGAAATACCTGATATGCCAAGAAGACCAGACTGCTTATTAAGAACATTCATAACACCAGCAAAATCAAGGCCATCACACTTTGCCATATACTCAACAGCAGAAGGATCAATATCACCTGAACGTGTTCCCATAACAAGACCTTCAAGTGGAGAAAGTCCCATAGAAGTGTCAACAGACTCACCATTTAATACTGCAGAGCAAGAAGCTCCATTTCCGATGTGGCAAACAATAATCTTTGAGTTCTTTGGATCAATAGCTGAATCCATCTCACAAACACGCTTTGAAACATAGCTGTGTGATGTACCGTGGAAGCCATAACGACGAACCCCATTTTCCTCATAATACTTGTAAGGTACAGCATACATGTAAGCCTTAGCAGGCATAGTCTGATGAAAAGCAGTATCAAATACGGCTACCATAGGCTTACCAGGCATAAGATCCTTGCAAGCATTAACACCGATTATATTTGCAGGATTGTGAAGAGGAGCAAGTGGATTACACTCTTCTACAACTGCCATCATCTCATCTGTAATAAGAGCTGAAGCAGCAAACTTCTCACCACCGTGCACAAGTCTGTGACCTACAGCATCAATCTCATCAAGAGACTTTACAGCACCGTTAGTAGAATTAGTAATGGCATCAATAACAGCTGCAACTGCTTCCTTATGTGTAGGCATAGGAATATCTGTAGACTCCTTAGAGCCACCAGCTGGCTGGTAAACAATACGACCGTCAATGCCGATTCTCTCGCAAAGGCCCTTGCAAAGAACATTCTCTGACTCAGAATCGATAACCTGATACTTAAGAGATGAAGAACCACAATTAATAACTAAGATTTTCATTTTATAATTCCTTTCTTTGTATAAATTATACGAAACATAATTCAACAGATAATATTATACCACTAAAAAATACCATCTCAAGTGGCTTTAATGTATAATATAGCATACATTTGTTACAGTTTTTATTTTATTTGGAGAAAAAACATGAAAGTAGTTGGAATTATTGCAGAATACAATCCCTTTCACAATGGTCATAAATATCAGATAGACTATGCTAAAAATATTTTAAAGGCTGACTACATAATAATTGCCATGTCAGGTAATTTTACTCAACGTGGGGATATCTCCTGCTTTGATAAATATACCAGAGCCAAAATGGCACTGATAAATGGAGCCGATTTAGTCTTTGAGATACCTACTATTTTTGCAACATCATCAGCCAAAGAATATGCCACCTGTGGGGTAAGGCTGCTAAACTCGACAGGTCTCGTAGATACTCTTTTATTTGGATCAGAGGCAGGGGATACAGCAGCATTTACTAAAGCAGCTCAGATTATTATTGATAAAAGCAAGTCTCAGGAATTCAATAATTTTGTTAGTCAAAAAGTAGCAAATGGCCTAAGCTATGCAAAGGCCAGAAGTGACTTTTTTGAAAGTCAAATCAGCCCCGAACTTATATCTAATCCCAATAACATCTTAGGCTTAGAATATGCTATGGCAATCGCAGAAAATAAGTTGCCAATTAAAATTGAAACACTAAAAAGAGAAGGTGGAAGCTATAATGAAAGCCAGCTAACTGGAGTATTTAGTTCAGCAACAGCTATCAGAAAAGCCTTAGGCCAAGATGGTAATTGCTCAGGACTTCCCGATAATATAATCGATATTATAAAAGATAATACATTTATAAAACAGGACGACCTTTCTCTGCTTTTACACTTTATTTTAGATAATCAAAATGATTTTTCTTACTATGCAGATGCAAACTCAGATATATCAGACAGAATCAATAAAACAAAAGGCCAGTTTACATCTATTTCAGAATACTGCTCTCTATTAAAAACTAAAAATTATACCTATTCAAGAATCAACCGCATACTTACCCATATACTGCTAGGTATAACCACAGAAGCCTTTGACACTGCAAAAAACAATGACTACATAAATCATTTAAGGCTTTTGGGCTTCAGCAAAAACGGAAGCAGTCTTTTGTCCCTTATCAAAAAGAATGCTTCTCTTCCACTTTTCACAGGGCCAAATGAGTATACAAGTCAAATAGATTTAAGGGCTGCAAACATCTATAATGCTGTTCTTACAGAAAAAACAGGGCTTTCTTACCCAAATGAATTTACCAGAAAATTTGACCTGGTCAATATATAAAAAAGAGGCGCTAATAGTCTAGCACCTCTTTGTATTAATTAATGATGGAATAATCTGATTCCAGTGAAGCTCATAACCATGCCATATTTATTGCAGGTATCAATAACATTATCATCTCTTACAGAACCACCTGGTTGGGCTACATAAGAAACACCAGACTTATGAGCTCTTTCTATATTGTCACCAAATGGGAAAAATGCATCAGAACCAACAGATACTCCTGTCAGCTTATCCAGCCAAGCTCTTTTTTCTTCTCTGGTAAATACAGCTGGACGCACCTTGAAGGTCTTTTCCCAAACATCATCCCCTAAGACATCCTCGTACTCATCGCCAATATATAAATCAATGGCATTATCTCTGTCAGCTCTCTTAATACCATCTACGAACTCAAGCCCAAGCACCTGTGGAGATTGTCTCAGCCACCAATTATCAGCCTTTGAACCAGCAAGTCGTGTACAATGAATACGTGACTGCTGACCAGCACCAATACCAATAGCCTGACCATCCTTAACATAGCATACAGAATTGGACTGGGTATACTTTAAGGTGATCATAGATATAGCCAAATCAATCTTTGCCTTATCTGGAAGCTCTTTATTTTCTGTAACAATATTAGAAAAGAAATCATCATTGATAACAAGCTCATTTCTTCCCTGTTCAAAGGTTATTCCAAATACTTCTTTTCTTTCAAGTGGCTTTGGAACGTATGTAGGGTCAATCTCTATAACAGCATAATTACCCTTCTTTTTAGCCTTTAAAATCTCTAAAGCTTCTGGTTCAAATCCTGGTGCTATAACACCATCAGACACCTCTCTTTTTATAAGAAGAGCCGTAGGAACATCACAAACATCTGAAAGTGAAATAAAATCGCCAAATGAGGACATACGGTCTGCACCACGGGCTTTTGAATAGGCATTTGCAAGAGGGCTAAATTCCATATCCATATCATCACACCAGTATATTTTCTTTTCTACTTCAGAAAGAGGAAGGCCCACAGCAGCACCTGCAGGTGATACATGCTTAAATGAAGCTGCAGCAGCAAGGCCAGTAGCTTTTTTCAATTCTGATACCAGCTGCCATCCATTGAAAGCATCAAGAAAGTTGATGTAACCTGGTCTTCCTGAAAGCACCTTGATAGGAAGCTCACCTTCTTCCATAAAGATACGTGATGGTTTCTGATTTGGATTGCAACCATACTTAAGTTCTAATTCCTTCATAATCGCTCCTTATTTATTCTTATTAACAATACGTGATTCAAAGTTACCAGTAGCAATATCAATAAATCTAACAAAAAGTGAAACCTTGTTGTCTTCATTGAGATTTTCCCAAATCATCTGAGTAAATTCATCTATATCACCGCTTATCTCAACAGGAGTAGGCTCACCTTCAAAGGAAGGAAGTGGATTGCCGTCCTCCATATATGTATGAATAAATCTGCCCTGTCCATTCTTTGGATTACTGTAATCAAAGGTGTAGCGATTACATGATGCATCATCTCCCATGTTAGATTTCAAAATAGACATGGTGTAATCAAAGCTGCCATTTTCTACATGAAGCTTACCAGAAATACGAGGGGTAAAATTAGGGCCATCTGGCTCAAATTCTCTTCGTCTGAGAGTCTGCTCAAAGGTCTCACCCTGCTTCATATAATCATAGATAGTATCTGTCTGATCACCATTAGTTACAATGGTATCAAATCCAAGAACTCTTACTGGAGCATAAATAATAAGAGATGGATCTTCAAGCTTAGCTGGATCAAAAGCCTGAGTTCTAATGCCCTGTCCCTCTTCTACAAATACTCTGTTACGGGAATTTTCTGAACGGCCCATAATAAAATAAGCTGTAACAGCCTTAGTGCCATCCTGTGACTTACCGATAACAATGCCTCGTCCAGGATAAGATGTGGATAAAAGCTCCTGAGATAATGTGGTAACTGTAATCATAAGATTTCCTTTCTTAAAATAAAAATAAAAAAGCCAATCGTCCAGGCAAATCGCCCAGACGGTCGGCATACTATCGGTTATACTCCCATGTGGTTAATCCCACGTTCCGTCAGTCATATAACAAAATAATTTTTATCATATAAAAAAAACAATGTCAAGAAAAAGCTTTTATAACCTACTAAACACTTGTAGTCAGGGATGAAAGTGCATCAGAAGAAGAAAGTGCATAGCTCCCCTTGCTTGTATAAGACTTGAGGCCAGTAATGTCAGCCAAGGAGCTCTTTACATAAGAGCTGATAGTTGAAGCCTTTGAAGCTATAGAATATCCATAGGAGCCTGTGCCATTGAAAAGACTTTTTGCAGTGGTCATATCCGCTGTATTTTTAAAATATGTCTCATCAATAGACAAATGATTAGAAGACGTAATAGATATGCCCACCTGTGCCAAAGTAGATGCTGTCTTAGCAGACAAAGTAACCATGGCAGCGGTCTGGGTCAATACTCCGGTATTATCAGACTTCTGTCCTCTGTCAACCATGTCATTATAAGCATTGACAAATGAAGATAAGGCGGAATATATTTTATCCTTATCATAATCACTTGTAGTATTTCCATCTGTATCTGTTGTAGTTTCCTTATTCCAAATGGATTTGCTTCCTTTTTCAAGCAAAGTATCTGTAGCAGTGGATAAAGATTCTGAAGCTGAGAGCACCTTAGAATATGCAGTTTTTGCTGTATCCTGGTCTTCTGTAGCAGATGTTGATTCACTTGATGAAGACTTAGCATAATAAGATTTTAATAGCTTAGAGTAAGATCCACTTTTAATTGAAGAATATTCTCCAAGCAAGGATTCAATGCCGGCAGATGAAGAGCTTGATGATGAAGAAGAAAACAAGCCTGCTATGGAACTGTAATTTGATGAATTGATTGTAAGACTCATATAATCACTCCTTTGAACTAAGAGTATGTGCCATCTAAAGTTATAATTTATAACCTTACAGAGATGTCATTTTCAGATAAATATCTCTTTAAATCCTCTATCTCAAGCTCCTTATAATGGAAAAGTGAGGCAGCCAAAGCAGCATCAGCGCCACCCAAGGTCAAGGCATCTAAGAAATGCTCCTTTGTACCAGCACCACCAGAAGCAATAACTGGTATATTTACAACCGAAGAAATAGCAGATGTAAGCTCAATATCAAAGCCAGCTTTAGTGCCATCCTGATCCATGGATGTAAGAAGTATCTCACCAGCCCCAAGCCTTTCAGCCTCAAGAGCCCACTCTACAGCGTCAATACCGCAATCAA
The DNA here is from genome assembly GCA_963649335.1 of bacterium. Classification (GTDB taxonomy): domain Bacteria; phylum Bacillota; class Clostridia; order Lachnospirales; family Lachnospiraceae; genus Pseudobutyrivibrio. The sequence goes on along the minus strand of CAVJHG010000010.1, from coordinate 35,183 downwards.
GCCTGCCACCATGCTTATATATATTGAAGCCTGAGCCATCAGCCCTTTTCTTTGCATCTATAGCAACAACTACGCACTGGCTTCCAAACTTGTCGGCTGCATCCGCTATAAGGCGTGGATTATCTATTGCAGCAGAATTTATTGATATTTTATCTGCCCCTTCTCTGAGAAGAACCTTAAAATCATCAACAGTACGTATGCCTCCACCTACCGTAAATGGAATAAAAAGTCTCTCCGCAACCCTGCGAACCATATCAACCACTGTAGAGCGGCCATCGCTTGAAGCAGTAATATCGAGAAAAACCACCTCATCTGCACCTGCCTTATCATAGGCAGCAGCAATCTCTACTGGGTCACCAGCGTCCTTTAAATCTACAAAATTAACACCTTTAACTACTCGTCCATCCTTTACATCCAGGCATGGAATAATTCTTTTTGTAAACATATATAATCCTTTAGTTATGACAACGAAGCAAAATTTGAAAGTATCTTTAAACCAACAGTAGATGACTTCTCTGGGTGAAACTGGCAAGCAAATACATTACCTTGCTCAATAGATGCATGGATATGAGCGCCATACTCTGTAGTTGCCTTTACGATAGCCTCATCGTAAGCCTTAAGGTAATAAGAGTGAACAAAATATACAAAAGAGCCCTGATCAATGCCCTTAAAAAGTCTTCCCTCAGATGGAAAATTAAGAGAATTCCAACCTATGTGTGGTATTTTAAGGCCATCCTCTGCCGGAATTTTAACAATAGATCCCTTGCATATTCCAAGACCTTCCACACCAGGTGTTTCCTCTGATGACTCAAATAATAGCTGCAAGCCTAAGCATATACCAAGAAATGGTTTGTTTTCAGCTACTGTTTCATAAATCACCTTATCCAACTCATATTTTTTCAAGTGAGCCATTGCATCACCAAAAGAACCAACTCCTGGCAAAATCACCTTGTCTGCTTTTTTTATTTCAGAAAAATCACGAGTTAAAATGGTCTCCTGCCCTAAAGAGGCAAGAGCCTTCTCAACGCTTTTAATATTTCCTGCATCATAATCAAGTATTGCTATCATCCTCAAGTCCCAGCTTTATAAGCACCTTTCTAAGCTCTACAGTATAGTAATGTCTGTTTTTTTGATTATAAATATTCATAGCCTCATCATAAGACAAGTTATATGACGAGCTTAACTCATCTATAATCTGTTGTCCATATGCATCATATTCATCTGCTATGCCATATTCTGAAGCATCATCTTTAAATTTTTCATAACGCCCCAAGCCCTTGAGCAATGAATCCAAAGCAAAATCATATATGCCATTATTATAAAAAGTCTCATACTCATCCTGGCATTGCTGCAAATCAGCCAAGGTTCTAGCCTGGTTACGAACAAGAATATCACTTTCATCATTTAAATCAAGCCCATTTAGCTTTTCATATGCAGCAATATAGTCCTGGGAATTAAATAAATCCCTGGCCTGTGACATGTGTCTTTGCACTCCCATATAATTCATGCCAAGTAATACAACCACTATAATGGAAGCAGACAATATCAAAAAAGTGGCAATTATAGAAAGCGGAATCTTTGGAGAATTATCTGGTTCCTTAGGCTTTTTTACCTTCTTTGGCTTTGGAGTCTTCTTTGGCTTTACCTTTTTGGGCTTTGCTTGTTTCTTAGGCTTCTCCTTCTTAGGCTTTTCTTTCTTTTCCTTTTTCTTGGTCTTTCCTGAATCTTCTATTGGATTGCCGTCTGCATCTAGCTTAGCTTCCCTAGTCTTTTTAGCTTCTTCAGCCTCCTCGGAATCATCTTCACCAAAAACAATATGATATAAATTTTGCAAAAAAGGATTTGGCTTCTTTTCGCCCTTTTCTTTCTTCTTTCTTCTCTTTTTGCCTTTTTTATCAGCGTCCCCTTGGTCAAAAGATACATCTAACTCTGACTCAACAGAAACGTCTATACCAGAAGGCTCTTCTGCTCCATCAAGCAGCGAGTTTATATCACTTAAATCCTCATCATCCTGTAAAAGCAAATCACTTAAATCTAAATCAAGCTCTGCATCATCTTGTAAAGGAAATTCTTTTGCGTCAATTGCATCCATCTCATCGGGTGCAAATTCTGCCAACGGATCTTCCGCTGCCTCTTTAGTCTCAGCAGAAAGATCCAAAGACAAATCTACTTCATCATTAACCTTGTCTAACAAATCAGCGGTTGAGCCAGGTTCTTTATCTGCTGTCATTTCTGACAAATCTTCTTTAGTACCCAAAATATCTTCCGCAACTAAAGAATTCTCTGCCAAACCTGCAGATAAGTCCAAATCAAATCCATCTGGCTTGAAATCAGCTAAAGAATCATCCTCTTTATGAATCAGCGAATCAAAAGAATCTGATTCTTCATTATCAACAATATTTGAAATATTATTAAAAAGATCATCCACAAAATCAGTAGATTTAGAAGAATCTTGACTTTCCTTTAAAAAGTCATCCTCACCCAGGTCCAATTCCTTCTCGAAGGCTGCTATAAAATCATCAGCTTCAGAAGAATCCATATCAAGGTCAAGCTCTTTTAAAAAATCATTTTCTGAAAAAGCAGACTTTAAATTGGAATAAGAATTCTTCTTTTTACGATTTGAATCACTGCTAATTCCAGTTGCCACAAGAAAGTCTTCCTCAGGGTCAAGTCTCTTGCTGTTATTTTTTGCAACAAGGCTTGCCCCAGAATCAGTCAAAGAGTCCCCTTCAGATTTGTGGGCCGATATGGAATTAAGTAAACTGTCTAAATAGTCCTCTGACTGTGACATAAAATCCTCCGAATTTTACAAAAGGGATGTGAGGTATCACATCCCTTTGTGGTTATCGTCTTGCGCTTTCGTATTTTTCAATAAGATCATCAACTACACTTATGAGCTTACCAATCTCTGGCTTTGTTAGCTGAGCATCAGCTCCAAGAGACTCTCCCTTTCTTCTAATCTCATCATTGATAAGGGATGAGAAAATAATAACCGGAATGTTTTTAAGGGTATCATTTTCTTTTACTAACTTGGTAAGGCGATGGCCATCCATAAGTGGCATCTCAATATCAGTAATAATAAGATGTACATCATTAAGTACTGTGCCGGCTTGATGGAGCTCCACAAGCTTATCCCAAGCCTCCTGACCATTCATATTGATAATGAGGTTGGTGTAACCAGCCTTTCTTAAGCACTCTACAATAAGCTTTGAAAGTAGTGGTGAATCCTCTGCCAAAAGAATAGGTGACTTACTGCGGTCCTTTGCCTCATATGTATCCATGTCAGATACCTTAAGTCCAGTTTCAGGATTGATATCAGTAACAATTTTTTCAAAATCAAGAATAACTACAAGCTTGTTTTCCAACTTAATAACACCTGTTGATACTCCAGACTCATCAGAAGATATAGTAGCATCCGGCTTAATGATATCTTCCCAGGAAACACGATGAATACCAAGAACTTCATCTACATGGAAGGCTGTATTTAAATTATTGAAATTAGTAATAATGAAAAGTCCGTCTGTGTCAGCCGGCTCTGTAATACCAAGACATTTGCGAAGAGAAATAACTGAAATCATTATATCTCTTGGCATAAATATACCTTCTATACATGGATGAGAATTAGGAAGTGGGGTGACCTGTTGGTATAACAAAATCTCTCTGATTTTAGCAACATTGATACCATAATAATTGCTGCCTACCTTAAATTCCAGAACCTCCAATTCGTTAGTTCCAGACTCCAATAAAATATTTGTATCCATGGTTTGTCTCCTCTCACCAAAGAATTATAAAGTAGTGGCTCGAGTAGAGCCATCGCTTGTAACATTAAGCTGTAAAGATGTAATATCCTCTACAGCAGAACTTGCAAATTGAAATACCAATACAAATGACTTACTATCTCTGGCTGTAACAATATCCGAATAAGACGTAAGATCATTACTTAACATAGTAAACTGTGAATCAGCACTTGCAGAGCCATTAATAGACAAAGTATATGTTCGTTCCCCTAAGGACGAAAAATCGATATTTTCGGAAGAATTATTAACTCCATCTATATAGACTATGACATATTTCTTGCCGGCCTGCTCTGTAAGAATAAAGCTTTTAGAAGCCTGAAACTCAGTGCACACATCAAAAGTAGAACAGGTAAAATCCATACCTGCAATGCCAATAGCATCTGTAAAGGAATAACCTGCATCAGAAGAAGTATTATCAGCTGCAACAAGCTCACCAGTACTTTCATCATAGACAGCTGATGTACTTGTATCCTCGTTAGCAGAGGCATCCTCAAGCTCTCCCGCTTTTATTCTGGCATTGCATATACCAGTTGTCTGATTTATGTTGTATTTGGTAACTATCTTGGCAGCATAAAGAGCTATTGTTGTCTCCTCATCTTCTGTCATGGTATAGACTGTCTGGCCACATCCAGTAAGTCCCAAGGATAAACAAGCTGCCACAAGAAGAAAGAGACTTATGCGTTTTCTCATGTCTTCTCCTCTATATACATTTTCTCTCAAATATAGGTAAATGTTAGCATTAAATAAAGGCACATTCAAGGCGACAAATCTGAAAATTCTATGAATTTTCACAGCTATCCAAAAACATCTAAAAAAACATCACTTCAAATAAAATCAAAATTACTTCTATATTTCATCATTAATTTTGGCCTTTTTGCTGAGACTAAGTTCAAACCAAAATTCCACTCCATCCGGCTTATTCTCTACTCCAACCTTTTCCCCTAACATTTCCATAGTAGCTTTGACTACAGAAAGACCGATACCTGACCCTCCATACTCTCGGCTTCTCGCCTTATCAGCCTTGTAGAATTTTTCCCAGATATGCTTTATATCTTTTTTTGCAATATTATTGCCTGAATTGAATACACTTATACGAACCTTGCCTTTTTTAATGAACTCATATTTTACATTGATGACATTCTCATTCATAACATAATGAATGGCATTACTTATAAAATTGGTAATAACCTGCTCAACCAAAAACTCATCGGCATGAACAATGCATTCCTCTTTGTTAATAAAAGAATAGGAAATATTTTGAGCTTCAAAGTAGATTTTGTTGTTGTCAACAATACCGTCTATCATCTCTGTAACATTAAAATCCACCATATCAAGATTCATCTGGCCCGCTTCAAGCTGGTTGAGAATAAGCATTTCCCTGACAAGTCTGTTCATTTTATTGGCTTCATCTATAATGACATCCAGATAAATCTTGCGACTATTTTCGTCATCCATGATTCCTTCCTGAAGACCTTCAGCATAACCCTGAATCAGCGCAATTGGAGTCTTAAGCTCATGAGAAACATTGGATACAAATTCTTTTCTAGTATTCTCCGCCTCGTCCTTAAGCTCAATATCCCGTTTCAGCTTTTCATTGGCCTTTCTCAGCTGGTAAATAGCTCTTTCCAAAGTAATAGCCATCTCATTGACGTGTTCACCTAAATCATCTAGCTCATTATAAATAGGCTGAGGCTTATACTTGGTATTAAAATCAAAGTTTGAAATATGCTTTGTAATATTAATTATGTCGTAAAGAGGTCTGGTAAATCTCTTTATTGCAAAGTATGTAATAATGGCTGCAAGGGCCACTACCGCCAAAGCTACGTAAATAAGGAAAGTATCTGTAACAGAAGTGATATAGCTTGCATTTTCTACGGATAGCTTGGCAAAAGCAACATTTCCATCAGAAAGATAGCCTGTTAAAACAATATAAGAATCAGCAGAATCTAAAAATGTATCCAAATACAAGCTATAGCCACTGCCTGTTGCAAGAATATCAGAATGCTTAGACAGTGACTTAAAATATGCATATTCTTCTAGCAGATCAGCTGTATCATTGACATTTGAAATCAAGGCTTCATTGTTTCCATTAATAACCACTAATGTCGCACCTATGTCTGATAAGGAAGCAGAAATTTCACTGCCATAATTATCATCATACAAGCTTCCGTCAGCGCAATATTTTTCCAAAGAATTATAAAGCTTCTTCATTTCTGAAGTTTTTTTATACAAATAAAAATCGCCTAAAAAGCAGGTGGTGATTATGTAACAAAGTAGCATTGCTATCAATATTACACCTGTCATCAAACCTACAATTTGGCGATTTATTTTATTAGGCTTTTGTGTCAACTTCAAATTTGTATCCCATTCCCCAGATAGTCTTGATGTAATTGCCCTTGTCGTCAAGCTTACTTCTAAGCTTCTTTACGTGAGTATCAATTGTACGGGCATCACCGAAGTAATCATAATCCCATACATGATTTAGGATTTTTTCTCTTGAAAGAGCAATACCCTTGTTGTTAATAAAGTAATATAAGAGCTCAAATTCTTTGACAGAAAGATCTACTGGATTGCCATCATTGGTAGCAACATGAGCGTCAACATCAAGAGAAATTCCACCTGCTTCTACAATAGTCTTGGTAGGAGCTTCATCTGAAGATCTTCTAAGGACTGCATTAACTCTTGCCATGAGAATCTTTGGAGAAAAAGGCTTATTAATATACTCATCAGCACCAAGTTCAAAGCCATTTAATACGTCATTTTCTTCGCCCTTAGCAGTAAGCATAATAACTGGAATTGAAGATATCTCACGGATTTCTTTTAAAACAGCAAAACCATCTACCTTCGGCATCATGACATCCAGAATTATAAGCGATATATCACTGTCCATATAAAAAGCATCAAGAGCCTGCTCTCCATCTTCAGCCTCTACCACATCATAATTTTCCTTAACAAGATAATCCTTAATCAACTTTCTCATACGGCTTTCATCATCAGCCACAAGAATTTTACTTTTTGTCATAACATTTCCCTCATCCTTGATAGTTAATTATTCTGTTGCTCTATTTCCTTCTGGCGAAGGGCTTCCTCCCTTTTGTTAAGCTCCTGCTCCCAGTTAGAGTACTTATTTAATATCTGCTCCTCATAGTTCAATATTGTTGGACTATTAATAGTGGAGTTAATATAAAACATGGCTGCTATAGAAATAAGAAGACCAATGCATATTACAATCAAAATTTTATTTATAATACAAAGGCGCTTATACCTTTCCTCTATAGTGGGTTGGCCTTTGAGTTTTTTCTTTGACTTGGTTTTCTTTGTTTTAGCGCTGCTAATTTTAATATTATTTTTCAGCCCCACTTCCTTTGAGGAAGGCTCAAACAAAGCTGTCTTTTCTACTTGGACTTCAGGCTCTTCATGACTAACGGAACTCATCTTTGTCTCTAAAAGCCCTGAAGCCACAAGATTATCTTCCAGCTGCTTTAAAAAAGCCAGGCCTAATTCTGTCTCAAATATATTCTGAGAAAGCAGTCGCTTATAAATGCTAAGTACAGCTGCATCATCTGCATTTTTGAGTTGGTCTAGAATATACTGAGTAGCCTTAAGTTCCTTGGCAGCCTTCTTTGCTGTTTTTTCATTGTCAAATATGAAACCACCGACCTTATAAACTGCCATATAAAAACCTCTGCTCAAATTTAGTAGATATTTAAATTTTAGCAGTTATAGTTTCAAAAATCTATCAATATATTTGATTTTTTATGTTAATTCTGAAAAGTCCATAAATTGAAATTACAGCACCAACAATGGATACAATAGTTCCAAACCAAAGAACTGCAGTAACACCAACAAGATTAATAAGAACTCCGCCTATAATGCTTGATAACAAATTGCCAATGGTCAGGGCAATTGTGAAATATCCCTGGCCCTTAACAGCATCCTTAACATCCATTATTTCATCCACAAGATGAACTGCAGCAGGGATAAGAATAGCAAAGGATAGTGACTGAAATAATACACTAACATATAGCATACTTACTGTTGTGGCCATAGCAGTAAGTATTATTTTAATAACAAATGCAATACCGGCAACAGAAAGAAGTATCCGCGTTCCATAACGGTTTCGCAATTTGTCAAAAAATATCATAGCAGGAAGCTCAACGATAGCCTGAACAGCTAAAATACCACCATTATCTCCTGTATTGCCGCCACAGTTGACAACAATCTGATAAAAAAAGTTATTAATAACTACATGTCCAAAATAATAGCAAATAAGGCCTAAAAGAAAAATAAAAAAGGATTTGTATTTTGCAATAAAAATTTTTAAAAATTCTAAAGAAAAGTCATTATTAGCATCACCCAAAAAAGGATCATATTCATGACCACAAGTCTTAGCCTTAAGGCCCTTTAAATCATAATCTATCCAAAGCAGGTCTGCCACAAGAAGCAGGGTAATTATAAATCCTACAAGTGGTGCAGCTTTGACAGAAATAAGATTCATAAGATTACCAACTATAATGCTGATAATAAAAAAGAAGAAGGAGCCTCCAGCCCGTGCCAGACCAAAATTCATGGTAAAGCCATGTCGTTTTATATAAAAATTGGTGGCATTAAGTAATGGCTGCAATATAGTAACAATTGTTACATTACATATAAATAAAAAAGCAAGACCAGCATTTTTACTGTCAAAGCCAACTTGAAATAAAAATGTAAGAGCCTGTAAAAAAGAAAGCCCTGCTGTTATCTCAATGACATTGATAATTTTTACATTATCTGCTGCTGTAGAGATGATTTGCTGAAGAAATGTAGCCAGCAAAAATGACACAGCAAGGAAAAAACCAATGCTGCTTGTAGAATACCCCATACCTGTAAGATATGCCGATGCAAAGCTGACACTGCAGCACATAGTCATCCAATAAAAGCCATGGGCAAATAAATATTTAGTATTTAACTGAAGTTCTGTTGAATTTTTAATTTTTTCTATCATTTGCAACTCCATTTTTATTAAATTTATATATAAACTATAACTCATTGTTAATGCAAAAACCACAAATTATTGAAATTATCAGGGGTGATTTTACAAATATTTTTCAAAAAATTTACAATATATGATAGAATGTGAGAAAGGCTTTGGCCAAAATTAATATTAGGAGCATTTTATGGTAAAAAAGATCGTAAAAATCATGTTAATTGTTTTAATAATTATAGTTCTTATTATTGCAGGTTATTTTATTTATGCATATGCCAGCTACTATCGCCTGGAGGATAATCTTTCTATCGAAATAGAAGGCTTGGCCAACAAAGATGCCATAGCATCTAATGAAACCTATCGCATATCCTCTGCTAATTTAGGCTTCGGAGCCTATTCTGATGACTATTCATTTTTTATGGATGGAGGCACTGAGTCATGGGCATTTTCAAAAGAGGCGGTAAATGAAAACATCAATGGGTCCATGGATTATATTGCAGACCTTAATGCAGATATAATGCTTCTTCAGGAAGTGGATGTTGATGCTACCAGAACCTATCACATAAATGAAAAGGATTTGATAATTGATAATTTGGCTGAAAATGGTCGGGACTCCCTTTCCTACAATTGGGTTCAAAATTATGACAGTCCATTCCTCTTCTATCCACTAACACAGCCTCATGGTAAGTCAAATGCAGGACTCATGACCCTCTCAGATTATACTATTAATTCCTGTATCAGACGGTCCCTTCCTATCGAGGAAAGCTTTTCTAAATTCTATGATTTGGACCGCTGTTATGCCAAAAATTATATTGACACCGACAATGGCAAGCAGCTTGTAGTATACAATGTTCACTTATCAGCCTATACTACCGATCCTTCCACTGCAGAAAACCAGGTCAAAATGTTAAATGAAGACATGCTTGAAGAAGTAGCCTCAGGCAACTATGTAATTGCTGGTGGGGATATGAATAAGGATTTGCTGGGAGATTACAGCCAGTATTTTTCTACAGCAAGTACTATTTCCGACAATTGGGCTTCTCCATTTCCTACAGAGCTTTTAGATGACGAATTTACTGTTGTGGCGCCTTTTGATGAAGGAAGTCCAGTTCCTTCCTGCAGAAATGCTGATGCACCTTACAGCAAGGATACCTTTGTTCTTACAATCGATGGATTTATAGTATCTTCCAATGTTGAGGTTGTAGAAAGCAAGGTATTGGATACCGCATTTAAATATTCAGACCACAATCCAGTATATATGGATTTTGTTCTTAAATAATATGATACGAAAAAGCGTACAGGAAAATTTCCTGTACGCTTTTTTTGAGCTAAGAAAAAAACATAATTCCCGCTTTCTTTTTATTATGATGCTGAAGACTCTGGTCCTGTACCACAGAGCTTATCTACAGACTTAATAATCTCCTGTATCTCTGGTATATAATGCTCATGCTCAAGCATAAGCTTGTCTATCTCATTACGCTCGCTTTGTACATTTTTCTTATTATCTTCTATTCGTTCTCTTATTTTCTGCCGTCTCACAACAAGTCTATGGCGGCACTCTGCCATATCTGTGCTGTTAATAAGAGCATTAAGCTGCTTATGCCATATACTTACATCCTTCAGGTTCATATTGGAAAGCAGTCTATTTAGCTTTGCATTATAAAATTCCAAATCATCGTTATTTTTAAGAAATCGTTGATTATCACGAATTTTATCCATGTATTGTTCCCAAATATATTGGAGCTCTGCTGCTGATTGGACCATGTACTTGTTCTTTTGGTATTCAATACCATTGGTTACATTAACATACTTCATCCGCTGAACGTTTAATAGACTAATGTTTTGATTTAGTCTGATTAAGGCAGCCCGGCTTTCTTTTGTAATAGAATTTTGCCTGATAAAAATAACAAATGCAAAAAACGCACAAATAAAAAATACAATAATCATAAGCAGGCTTAAGTCTAGCTGGGCACTGCTTGCAATAACAAACAAAAGCAACATCAATGCTGTAAAGGAGGTAAGAACAACCGTGCCAATCTGTTTTAAAAGCTTTTTTTGGCCCTTAAGCTCATCTCTTTCAATCTCCCACCTGCTCTTTTCACCTTCCAGATAAGCCATATCCTTTTTTACTTTTGATTGATACCTCTCATCAGAAAGTAAGCGATTAATAATCTCCGGCATCTGATTTTCGTCGGAAGATATTACCTCAAACTGTTCTTCAGTAAGATTGTAACGTACCTGTCTTGCAGCAGCTATGCTGGCTTCAAGCTCACGTATTTTCATGGCTGTGTTTTTAAGCTCTCGAGAAGCATCATAATTCAAATCTTCAATGGTTTTTATATCATTGAGATAAGCTGTAACAAGCCGATACTCTTTCTTTTGCCTCTCCATCTCCTTTGTAGAAGCAATAATCTGCTCACAGGAGTCCAAAATATAGTGCTCTAATTTTTTAGGATCGGACCAAGAGTCAATATCATCAATCTGATTATAGACTCGCGAAAATGCATCATCTAACTTCTCAGCCTTTAATTGTTCTTTACTTTTTTTATTTTTGAAAAAAAGCCCCACTTTAAGTCTCCTGAATACTATAGCCGACACATCTTTGTATAATCATTACGAATCTGTCCAGTAAAAATAGCCGCATAATCATATAACTGGCTGGATAAAGACTCTGAAGATAAAAGCTGATTTATTTTTTGATCAAAATCAATTATGACAGCCTTACCTGTTGCTGCATTGATGGTAGTCTCTATCTCTGTTATGGTCTCCTTTGAAACCTGATACCTGTCCACATAAGAAGTAAAAGCATCACTGTTTCTGCTGCATTTAATGGCAAAAAACAGGCAATATAAGGATTGCTTTGATTGAGTTTTTTTGTAAGCTTCATCAAAGCATGTAATAGCCTTGCTCCAGAAAAAAAGCCTTGAAAAAGCACATCCCAAATTATGATATAAAAGTCCCTCTTCTGCTTTAGTAATGGACTTGACATATTCATCTGAAAGAAGGCTTTCATACTCAAATATAGCATCTGATATTTTGCCAGCAGCCATAAGCCTGTCAGCCCTCAGCTTTTTCCTTTCCAAGGGTGACTTATTTTCAAAGGCTGATATAATCTTTATCGCCTCTTTTTTTTCAGCATCTGAAGCATAATTGGAAGCATTTAAAATATGAGCTGCAAAAATGTGTAATGCTACGTTGGATGAAATCAAATTAACAAGCTCAGATGACAAGTCAAGCAAGTGCAATTCTCTGCCGATCCAGTTACAAAGCTCAATGCTCTTAAAGGAATCTGAAAGAGAATAGGAATTGTTTAAAATGTAATAACTAAGCTCCTCCAAGGAATATACATTCAAAGCCCCCTCTTCTATGTAGAAGGGATTAGCTGCTATGGAATTTTTACAATAAATAAGTGTACTCATAATATAGCCTGCTTAAATAGTTATGGTATGCTCCCATTTTTTACCAGAGCTAGGGGATATCTCCCCAAAGCCCAAATCTGTAATATTTATCTTAACAGAAGCATCTGACAAAGGCACTGCCTCTATACGAACCCTGGTAGTTCTGTTTTCTCTTTCTGGCATGTCTATCAGCTCAAGGACCTGGGTAGTGGCCATTCGTTGTTCTGGCTTTTGCATATATAGCTCTACCTCGGAATTGCCGTCTATGATAACCTCACATTCACCCTTTTCCTCAAACCAACTCCTGCCGGCCTCTAAAAGACTGTAAAAAGTATACTCCCCCTTATCTATTAGCTTAAGGGAAATATTAAACTTAAGATCATTATCACCAATATAGATAAAAGGCCAATCCTTGTCAGTGGACTTAATAAGACCTGCATAACAAGCTCCCTTGGAGTAGAGATTTTGCCCTAAAAAGACCTTACGTCCCCTGCAAAGAAATGTCAGAGACTCCTTCATCCACTCTCCATTAAAACCGTCTCCAACAAGGTATACAGCTGAAAACACCTTATTACCAAAGGTACTTTTTGCAATATTCAAAAAATCCTGGTCGTTGCAAGAGGTCATATCATTCGATTGCTTATCCACTGTAACAACCTGAGGCTTTGTTGCAGTGTTTCTGCTAAGAATAAAAGAAAAGGAGTTTTCCTTAGAATATTCAAAAAGGGCCACATTGTAAGTAAAAAGGTCAGGCTTCTGGGACAAGGCATAATAATAAAAGCATTCTTTTTTATCAATAATCAGCAGTGAATCCTGGCCGATATTTAGTTCCTGGGCCACATATTGCAGCACTTCTATAATGGTAGAATCTACTATGTCAATGCACACAATAAGCTTCTTTAGCCGGTCCATTACCGAGTATATGCTTGGCATGGATAAAAGCTTTTTAAAATAAATAACAAGAAGCTGTCTGGCACTATAGGACTCCCCTGCGACAACAAGCTTAGTATCGTCATAAGCATTTTTGTATAAATCCTCTACAAGACTTGCCTGGCCTAGACTACTTTGTAAATTGGCATCATGTCCAAAATACCATTGACTTAAGCCATTCTTTTTTGCCAAAGCTGTAGGAATGGCATAATTTTCAGCCCCGAGAACTGTACTAATTGTCTGGGGCTCTGCCATATTTTGATTGTAAATACTTAGTATGGTGGATTCAGGCCCAAAATCTATGCCCAAATAAATGTCCTTTACAGCAGTCATAGTTCTCCTACATTATCGTAAATAAATCCTCTGTTATAGCATCAAGTCCTTGATAATCTTTAAGCAAGGCAGCCAAGTCGTCCTTTTTTTGATAGGTTGTACTTTTGATGATGTTGTTAATCATAGTAAATCGACCTTCTGAAGGTGCTACTATATCATCCCCCTGCAGAATCTGACCTGAATGCAATATTGTATTATCGCCCTGTTTGTAAATACTAAACTCAAGCTGATCGGCAAAAAACAAAATAAATTGCTTAACATAAATGCCATCATACATCTCAGTCATATCTTCGACGATATTTGTACTTCCATTTAAAGAATAATTAATCTTAAGAGCCTGATGAGGCTTATCCTTATACTCCACAAATTGCTTGTCATAAAGGTGATATTTTATCTTTAAAGGCTCGGCTACATTTTGAAAAAATGCAAAATATTGGTTACGAATAACACAGTCAGCCAAAAGCATATCAAGCACAGATAAATCCTGGTCGGAAGCATTTTGCAAGGTGCACAGATACTTCAAAAGTGCTATGCGCATGGAGTCATTGACTAGCTCCCCTTTTATTAACCTGTTGTTAATGTAAGCAAAAATAGCTTCGTCTACAGCAAAAGAATCTGTCAAATAAGCTCTTGCCTCATATGTAAGAAAGGCCTCTACTATCATTTTATTGGTCTTTCGCACCATATATGTATCAAACACCTGCATTATATCCGGGCTCAGAAAATCTCTGTATATGTTTTGAACAATGATTTTTTCTGCAAAATCAACTGTATCAAATCCCGCAGCAAAAGCTTCCTTGAATACTGTCATCATGGTGTCAGTATCCCCAGAATAATTCTTAAGCATGTAAAAAATAATGTCCCTGGGCAGATAGCCCTCTTGAACAAGACGTGCACATAAAATAGTCAAAAAATCATTTGCTTCATCACCAAGCTTATTTATCATAAATTGACATATTTTAACAAGAATCTCTGAGGCAAGATCCGAACAATTAGTATGCTGGATCAAATAAAAGGCCTCTTCAAACTTGCTAAAATGAGTAAAGATGACAAGCAACTCACTTAATACTGGAGCCCTAAGCTGTTTTAAATCAGCTTTTTCCATAAAATGAGTTAAAAGTAGCTCTTCTTTATCGGCATCCTTCAAAATCTGAATGATGCGCATATAGTTACTATTTCTGTAACTAGGATATATACGATTATCATCCAAAATCAGCTCACAGCATTCTACGTCTGCTTGGCTGGCTTTTTCATGCTCTTGGCCTAGAAAAGTATTAAGCTTAAAGTAAAAGTTACCAGGTGCGAGCTCTCTTAGTCTGTCCATATATTCTTCTGCTTCTAAAAGATCAGACATTATATAAGCTGAATCGTCAACAATAAGATGCCCTGCATTGTCCTCTAAAAAGATAATGGTCTCACTGGATGTGTAAGTTACCTGAGATACCATATTCTTGACCTGGGCAACGAAAGGATTTTTAAACTCCTTTTGATACAGAAGAACCCTTTTTATATCTGGATTAAAAAGAACTATCTTCTTTTGACAAATAAGATCCGACAAAAGCTCCGCAACCTTCTTGTCAAAAACTCCATTTTTAAGAAGCAGCTGATAACAAACAGCAAGATTAGAATCAATTTTTTTAAGCTTAAGCTGCTCTAATGCAAAGTCCTCTATTATCTTTTCATACTCATGGAAAGTATCGGTATCCCTATGGGCATATAAAATAATATTGGCATAAAGAAGTGCCTTCCTATCAGCAGACAGAGAATTATTGTACTTAAAGTACATAGTAATAAGGTCTGGAAGCTGTTTTTCATATCCTAATGGCAGTGAATTGACATAGGCCTCAAAAAGACCTGCCACCTTGAGATTGGAATCGATGGCTGCCTCATAATAATCCATAAAGCAAGGATAGACCATTGATGCCTTGAGAAAATAGGTAACCATGGAAGAAAGCAATTCTTCTTCATGATATATCTGATAGCATGCTGTAAGCAGCGAAAAAGCCTTAGGATTATATGTTTTCTCACCTTCTAAAACATGAACCATCTGCAGGGCAATGTCTTTTGTAAGGGCACCTCGCTTTTTTGCCCAATTTAGAATGGTAAGGGTGAAATCGTCAAACTCAGTAATAAAATATGGATCCTGCAAATAAATATAATAGGCTTCAATATACAAAAATGGACTCTTATGCCCAGCTGCAACCCATTTTTTTATATCCCGCAGCTTGGCTGTAGGATTAGTAAGATAATCCTTGCGCAAAAACAAAAGTATCCAAAAAAGAATAACTTGGTCTGGATTTTTAGAGAATATCATCTCTATATCATCTGTAATACGATCTACATAGGATTCTTCTCTTTCTATCAATGTACACAAATATAGCAAAAAGGCCCATTGAGTTCCCTTTTTGTCAGCAATGGTTCTTTTTAAATCAGTGATAATCCAAAGAGCCTCCTGATTTTGCTTGTTGGTGATATATATAAGGGCCCTGAAAAGCAAAATGGAATTTTCATCCAAAGCATTATCCGAGAGCTGATCCAACAAGGATAAGCTCTCCTTAGCCCATGTTCCTACAGGAATTGCTTTAAGCCTGAAATCCTCATATAACTTGCAAAGATTAAAAATAAGCTTTCTCTTTTCATGAATAGGATGCTCTAAAACAAGACCCTCAGGAGTGGCTGTGGCTATAATGGTAATCTCTTTGTGAAAGCACCTAAAATCAAAGGATATCTTGGCATAGTTTTTACCTGCATGCATTTTTTCACTATGAATATAGTAATTCATAGAAAAAACTGAGCCCAGGAAAAAATCTGAAGTAATATGATCCTTTTCTACGGAAACAAAATCAGCATCAGAAGAAACCGCTATATCAATAAAGCCCCAGGAAGATCTTGTAATTTCCACCTCGCCACGGATATTGCCTGTAAGGCCATAATAGCTGTCTACTCTTTCCTCTAAGTCAAAGGACATGGCTTTTTTAAGGCCACAGGCTACCAAAAACTCATCCAAATTGTGGGAAGAAATTGCATTGCTCTTAAAGCCCCTATACAAAAGCCTTGTATGCTCATCAAAGTCAATGAGCCAGTCTGCAAATGCCTTCGAATAAAATAAGGCTACTGCCTCTGAAAATCGACTTTGGGCAAAATCTGCAAACTCTTGTAATGTATTAACTATGCCGGTAGAAGTATTGAGTGGCTTTTTAATGTATGTAATGGTAAAGGGAATCTTCTTCTCCAAACCTACTGTTATTATGGTAAAGGAGCCTTTAAGCTGTTCTCCCAACTTACAGGAAATATCTTTGACAGTATACTCTATAGATACATTAACCCCGTCAAAATGAGAAGAAGAAAGTGTGACATAAGGATTATCACAATAAATAAGGCCGCGAGCTGCAACGTCATTATCTGAAGTAAAAGAAAGCACACCCTTAAAGACCTGTCCTAAATAACAGGTCTCCTCAAGCTCTTCCCTCTCGAAAACAATATTTGGTTTTAAGTCATCGAATTTATCTTCGGAAATACGATAGATCCTTTTTCTCAAAACTTATCCTCCATGCACCTTTGCATACTAGTACTAGCATATTTATCATAAATTATAGCACAACATCTTGTGTTTTCAAAAGAGCCAAATAACTATTCATAGATATTTTTATTATGCAGTGATAAAATATATCTGTTTGTAAGAATATAATCTAAAAAATCAAGATACCTTAGCAAAAAGGAGGCTTTAATATGATAAAACATAAGGACCATTTCCATGGCAGTGATTTGGAAAAAATAGAAAAAATATATGGTATAAAAAAAGAGGACATCATTAGCTTTTCAGCCAACGTCAATCCTCTTGGAATCTCACCAAAGCTAAAAGAAGGCATTGCTTCCCACATAGACTGTATCACAAGCTATCCGGACAGAGACTATGTTCGCCTACGACAGGTTATAGCAAACTACTGCTCTACCGAGGTAGAAAATGTAATCGTAGGCAACGGCTCCACTGAGCTTATCTCTCTTTTTATACAGATAGAGCATCCTAAAAAGGCTCTTATCTTAGGACCTACCTATTCTGAATACGAAAGAGAAATTGCCTTAGGTGGTGGCTCTACCATTTACTTTCCTCTAAAAGAAAGTCAGGATTTTAAGCTTGATACTACTGAATTTATCAGCAAACTGGATGAAGACATCGACCTCATCGTCCTCTGTAATCCTAATAATCCTACAGGCTCTGCCATTTCTAAAAAAGAAATGCGCCTTATTTTAGATGCCTGCAAGGAGCATGATATATTCGTCATGGTAGATGAAACCTACGTAGAATTCGCTGAAGATGTAGACAGTATTTCTGCCATACCTCTTACCAGAACCTACGAAAATATAGTTATTTTACGTGGAACTTCCAAATTTTTTGCTGCACCAGGACTTAGACTTGGTTATGCTATATGCTCCAATGCCCGCCTTATGCAAAAAATGAATGAGCGCAAAAATCCTTGGACTATAAACTCCATAGCCGTAGTTGCAGGAACACTGATGTTTACTGACATGGACTACATTCAAAAAACAAGAGCACTTATTTCCGGCGAAAGAAAAAGGATGTATGACCTTTTTGCTGCATCTAAACGCTTCAAGCCTTATATGCCTTCTGGCAATTTTATGCTGCTTCAGATAATAGATGAGTCTATTAGCTCCGGTCAGCTTTTTGACAAATGTATTAAAGAGGGGCTAATGATTAGAGACTGCTCTACCTTCCCTTATCTGGGAGAAAATTATATACGCTTCTGTTTTATGAATCCTAAAGACAATGATAGATTAGCAAAGGTTCTTCTATCATAAATATACGAAAAAAGGTCAGGTGACTATTAAATCACCTGACCTTTTGACTAATTAGCAAACCAAATATCCAAATCTACATTGCCATTTATACCTGCTACAGAACCAGTCTCTGAGTATTGCCAGAAATCATACTCATATGGCCAATAAAACTCCTTATTATAGCCTGCAAACCATTTTTTATAAGCTGTAAGCCTAGTTAAATCAAGTCCCATACCACCCATCTCTGTATTGTGATATATCATGGTATCATATCCTGCAGTTGACACAGCCTCAAGAAAACTTATGGCAATATCAGTTCTTTCTGCAGTGGTAAGAGCGTCTGTTCTGGCCGCATCTCCCTTTATAAACTCAATATCAAATACTACAGGAAGGTCCAATGTATATCCATCTAATAGAGTGAGTAATGTAGAAGCTTCCTCCAAAGCCTCCGCCTGACTTATTGCCTGTGAGAAAACATATACCCCCACCTGAATACCGGCAGCATGTGCACATTCGATGTTTTCAAGGCACTTTTCATCTACCATAATCTTGCCAGATCCATAGCCTCGATAAACTGCCCTGATAAAGGCAAATTCCACACCATCACTGGCCACAGCCTGCCAGTCTATGTCACCCTGATGACTGGATACATCTATGCCTTTTTTTGATGTAACATTGCCATCCTCTACATAAGAATATATGCCAGTTGATTCGTCCACCTGCAGGTTATTAATGTCATAATCATTGAGACCAATAGACTCATCTATTTGAACCCAATTATACTTGTTGCCAGAAGCTATAACCAGATAATCCGGATAGAAGGACTTAAGCATGGTGATTATTGAAGTACCTTCCTCTAATGATGCCCTAATAGAAGAAAGTAAATCCTGCTGACTGGTGGCCTTTGCTTCCTCTACCATATTCTCCACATCCTCCGATGTGTAGTAATTACTAGTATCAACAATGATAGTGCCTGAATGTCTGGCCCAGAGATATATACCATATACTATAGCAAGTGTTGCTATTATCGATATTACTGATGTAATAAAATATTTTAAAAAGCTTTTCATAAAAACCCCTATTTATCTCATATATTTTAGAATAACAAAAGTAAATAGCATTTTCAACGAAACAAGTATTTACTTTAAAATTTTTAATGTTATAACTGTATAAGAAAAAGATGCGAAAGGAAAAAACCATGAAATATACAACTATTCTACTAGACCTGGATGGAACACTCCTTAATACCCTTGAAGATTTGACAGATGCCATTAATCATGAGCTTGCCATATATAATCAGCCACTTCACTCAGTTGATGAAGTAAGAAAAATGGTAGGTAATGGTCTTGGCAAATTAGCTGAGCGTGCTGTATCAGATAGCTTTGATAAAAACAATTTTGATAACTTCTTCAAAGAATTTGTCAGCTACTATAACTCCCACAATCTTATTAAGACAGGCCCTTACCCTAAAGTACTTGATACTATAAAAGCATTAAGCCTAATGGACATAAAGCTTGCAATCGTTACAAATAAGGGACAAACCGCCAGTGATTCACTACTTCAGGATTTCTTCTATCCTTGGGTAAAGGTAATTATCGGAGACGATGGAAAAAGAGCCCACAAGCCTGCTTCCGATGGAGTGAATGAGGCCTTGCTTTCTCTTGGTGTTACTGACAAGTCAAAGGTTCTATATGTAGGTGACTCAGAAGTAGACGCCCAAACAGGTATTAACGCTGGTCTAGACTATATCCTTTGCACTTATGGTTTCAGAGATATGGATGTACTTGAACAGTATAATCCTGTTGCCTATGTTGACTCCTTTGATAAATTATTAAACTACGTATAAAACTATAAAAGCTCGATTATCCCAATAATTGGAATAATCGAGCTTTATTATTTTGCATAATTTGAATATATAGCCACATGGTCTGCAATGCAATTCCATGAACTGGTGGACTTTGCGGTAACACAAATATAGTGTGTGCCAGAGTCAGCTGTTTCTGAGCTGGCAGCGCAAGAACCTGACTCATCTACATAACCTGTCTTTGCTCCATTTATGGTGCCACCAAAAGACTTGTCCTCTATCCTGCGTAAAAACCAGTTTGAGATAACGATGCCTTCAGGATTAATATTGGTAGCAGTAGAATAATAAACCTTGGTAGTAAGTACCTGGCTACAAAGCTCATCCTCCAAGGCCGCCTCCATAATCATAGCTATATCATAACAGGTGGAGTAATTGTCCTCCGTATAGAAACCAATTGGATTGCTGAAATGAGTGGTTTCTGACAAACCAAGATTCTTAACCTCTTCATTCATAAGAGCTGTGAAAGAATCTACATCTCCCGAAACATACATGGCAAGCTGAGTTGCAGCATCTCCTCCTGAAGGAAGTATGGTGCCATAAAAAAGGTCTCTAACAGTAACTGTCTCTCCTTCAACAAAGCCTGACGTAGAACAGCCCGATGCATAGCAATAATCCACAGCCTCCTTGGACAAGGTTACGGTATCATCTAACTTATCTGCATCTATATGCTTTGCGGCTGTATATACTGTCATAATCTTAGTCATAGATGCAGGAATAATCTTGTCGTAAGCATTTTTAGTAGCAACAACAGTATCACTGTCATTGTTAATCAAAATAGCGTAAGGACTTATTACATCGCCTAAGTCAATAGTAACAGTATCGGAATTTTCTGAAGCAAAAAACAAGGGCTCTACCACTTTCTCTTCTTCAGTTGATGCTTCATCCTCTTGGCTTATTGAAGGATCGGCGGAGGCATTAGCTGAAGGCTTGAGACCTGAAAATGTATCAGTATCCGAAGTCGTCTCCTCAGAGGATGTCTCTGTTGTTTCTGTTGCTTCTCCATTATCTGCTGTAATAGACTCTTTATTATTTAATTTACCAACAACAAAAAATGCTGCCACCACTATAACAAGAAGTATAGCTCCAAACTCGGCAAATATCTGTATACGACGCAGCATTTTTCTTTTTTTTCTATATGCAATTCTTTCCTCGTCGGAAAATTGTCTTCTATTATATCTAGCCATTAATATCTCATAAGCTCCAAATCAAGTATGTAAATATTACCACGGAAGACATTTTTCTACAAGGCAGGCACAGTAAAATTACCCCAATTTTATATCTAAAACCATCATTAGAACAAATCCTGCAGTAAAGGCAATGGTTCCTATATTTGAGTGCTTTCCCTCTGCCATCTCAGGAATTAGCTCTTCCACCACCACATAAACCATTGCGCCAGCTGCAAAGCTGAGAAGGTATGGCAAAGCCACAATAATGTATGCAGATAAAATAATGGTTAAAAATCCAGCTACAGGCTCTACAGCTCCAGATAAAATACCATATAAAAAAGCTTTGCCCTTGCTAACTCCATTTGCTTTAAGAGGCATGGAAATAATAGCCCCTTCTGGAAAATTTTGTATGGCAATGCCAAGGGCTAAAGCAAGGGCTGCTGTAGCTGAAATTCCAGAATTACCACTGAGCCAGCTGGCATATACTATTCCAACAGCCATTCCTTCTGGAATATTGTGTAAGACTACTGCAAAAACCATCATTGTTGTTTTTTTCCAGTCACTTTTGTGACCTTCTACGCTCTCATCCATATGCATGTGAGGAACAAGAGAATCCAAAATCAAAAGAAAAATCATGCCAGCACAAAAGCCTGCCGCAGCAGGAAAGCAAGAGGAAACTTCATCTACACTGCTCATATTGATAGATGGAATCAAAAGCGACCATACAGATGCTGCAACCATAACACCAGCGGCAAAACCTGTAAGGATTTTTTGTAATCTTTGGTTCAGTTGATTTTTCATAAGAAAAACACATGCCGCCCCTAGTGATGTACCAAGAAATGGGATAAGTAGTCCCCTAAGTACTATATATTTCATAAAGCATCCCCTCCAATATAAAAATAGGTTCAGTTAGTCATAGCTAACTAAACCTATTAAATATCATTTTTCCCTTATAGTCAAGACTTGGTATATTGTCTGTTAATACTCTCTGTACCTGACATAATTAAATAGTATCAAGGGCTTGAGATAAATCAGCAATTAAATCTGCCTTGTCCTCAAGACCACAAGAAATGCGAATAAGTCCTGCAGGTACACCAGCTTCAATAAGCTGCTCATCACTCATTTGTCTGTGAGTAGATGTGGCTGGATTAAGGCAACAGGTTCTGGCATCTGCAACATGAGTCTCAATAGCTGCCAGCTTCAATGCCTTCATAAATTTCTCTGCCGATGCTCTGCCACCCTCCAGCTCAAAGGATACAACACCACAACCACCATTTGGCATATATTTTTTAGCAATATCGTAGTATTTGTCTGACTTAAGACCTGGGTAGTTAACTTTAGTTACCTTTGGATGTGTTTCCAAAAACTCTGCTACAGCCTGTCCATTTTCCACATGACGAGGCATACGTACGTGCAGGGATTCAAGACCAAGATTTAAAATAAAGGCATGCTGTGGAGACTGAATACTGCCCAAATCACGCATAAGCTGAGCCGTAGCCTTAGTAATAAAAGCCCCCTCCTTGCCAAACTTCTCAGCATAAGTGATGCCATGATAGCTGTCATCAGGAGTGCAAAGTCCTGGGAACTTATCAGCATGAGCCATCCAGTCAAAATTGCCTGAATCTACAATACATCCACCTACTGCAGCACCATGGCCATCCATATACTTAGTGGTAGAATGGGTAACAATATCTGCTCCCCACTCTATAGGCCTACAGTTAACCGGTGTAGGGAATGTGTTGTCAACAACAAGGGGCACACCATGAGCATGTGCAGCCTTGGCAAATTTTTCAATGTCCAGAACTGTAAGAGCTGGATTGGCAATAGTCTCACCAAAAACAACTCTTGTATTATCTTTAAAGGCTGCATTTAACTCTTCTTCACTACAATCAGGAGATACAAATGTAACCTCGATGCCCATTTTTGCCATGGTAACAGAGATGAGATTAAATGTGCCTCCATATATTGATGAGGAAGCAACTATATGGCTGCCACACTCACAGATGTTAAAGAGTGCAAAAAAATTGGCTGCCTGACCGGATGAAGTAAGCATTGCAGCAGAACCACCCTCAAGTGCAGCAATTTTAGCAGCTACAGTATCATTAGTAGGATTTTGTAAACGAGTGTAAAAATAACCGCTGGCTTCCAAATCAAAGAGCTTGCCCATATCCTCGCTTGTGTCGTACTTAAAAGTAGTTGACTGAATAATAGGTATCTGTCTAGGCTCTCCATTGCCTGGAGTATAACCTGCCTGAACGCATTTAGTATTTAATGAATATTCCATTTTTGACCTTCTTTCTGATGTAAAACACTTATACCTACTAATATATAGGTTTTTGGCAAATCTTACAATCCAAAAGTATCAAAAAAGTATTGTATCTTCTACACTCTTACAATTCTATCTCCAATATGAGAGGGGCATGATCCTGTCTCTCTCCAGAATCCAGCATACCGGATCTTGCAACCTTTTCCTTTATACGGTCACTTACCAGAAAATAGTCAATTCTCCATCCAGAATTATTAATTTTACTAGTCTTAACTCTTTGTGCCCACCATGAATAAACATCCTTTACATCTCCATGGATATAACGAAAAGTGTCTACAAAGCCTTTTGATAAAAGATTTGTAAAGCCTTCCCTCTCCTCATCTGTAAATCCTGCCGACATATGATTAGCAGCTGGGTTTGCAAGATCTATCTCTTCATGCGCCACATTAAAGTCACCACATGCTATGACAGGCTTATTCTGGTCAAGCTCACTTAAATAATCAGCATAATGAACATCCCACTCTTGTCTTTCTTTAAGACGCTTCAATCCGTCTCCTGCATTAGGTGTATATACATTTACAAAATAAAAATCCTCAAACTCCAAAGTAAGCAGTCTGCCTTCATCATCCATAGTATCCGGCGCTCCAATTCTCGGGCAAAACTTTTTTGCCTCCATCCCTTCTCTGTAAAGGATCATGGTACCTGCATAGCCTTTACGTGCAGGTGGCATAGAGCTAACCCACTCAATATTATATCCAGAAAAATATTTTTCCAGCTCTTCTAAATGCTTTTTTGAGGGGCCTGTGGCTGAAAGCTTGGTCTCCTGAATGGCTATAATATCTGGATTTTCTGTCTTTATTGTCTCTAAAACATTTCTGGATAACACAGCCCTTGCTGACTCGGATGTTAAGGCGGCGTTAATGGAATCGATGTTCCATGAGATAAATTTTTTCATTGTCTTATTTCCTCGCATTTTTATTTAATCCTAAAAGAAAAGACCTAAAATAGCCGTTTCTCCTTAGAAACTACGCTATTTCAAGCCTTTTTAATATAGTGGACTAGACGGGAGTCGAACCCGTGTCCAAAGACCAATTCCCGGCCCTTCTACGAGTGTAGCCTACGAATTGACATTCCCTCCACAGCACTCCCGTCGGCTGGATTACTGCTTTAGTAGCTTCATGATACGCCCACTGCCTCAAAGCTTTGACAGCGTCGTTTCCTACAAGGTCGAAGTCGGATTCTTAATGTGTAGGTGCACCAAGAGCGACTGCAGCACTAGGCTGCGATTGCTAAATTATCTTCAGCGTTTAAATTTAATTTGCCCATTTAACCCATTAGCGTGGGACTCGCTTCTTCCGCTGCATGACCCCTGTCGAAACCATGACTAGCCCAAAAATGACACGCTTCAAAGGAAACGTGTCATTTTAAAATACCACCTTGACTCTGATTCGTCAAGATTTTTACTACTTTTTCACATTAAAAGCATCCATCTGTGGGTAGCAAGCTGCTACTCCAAGCTCCTCCTCAATTCTGAGAAGCTGATTATATTTTGCAACTCTCTCTGATCTTGAAGGAGCACCTGTCTTAATCTGGCATGTATTAAGAGCTACTGCTAAATCTGCAATTGTTGTGTCAGCAGTCTCGCCAGAACGGTGTGATGATATTGCTGTATATCCAGCCTTGTGAGCCATCTTGATAGCCTCTAAGGTTTCAGATACAGATCCAATCTGATTGAGCTTAATTAAAATAGAATTACCAGCACCAAGTGCAATGCCCTTAGATAAACGCTCTGTATTAGTAACAAATAAATCGTCACCTACAAGCTGAACCTTATGACCAATTTTCTCAGTCATTAATTTCCAGCCTTCCCAATCCTCTTCATCAAGACCATCCTCGATAGAAATAATTGGGTACTTGTCCACAAGGCTCTCCCAGTGAGCAATAAGCTCAGCTGAAGTATATTCCTTGCCTGACTTAGGCTGCTTGTAGTAACCTACACCCTTTTCTGACTTCCACTCTGATGAAGCTGCATCCATAGCAATCATAAAATCTTTTCCTGGCTCAAATCCGGCAGCTTTTATTGCCTCAAGAATCTTTTCGATAGCCTCCTCATCTGATGTAAGCTTATTTGGAGCAAATCCACCCTCATCGCCAACAGCAGTAACGTCTCCCATCTCCTTGATAAGAGCCTTTAGAGAATGGAACACCTCTGCACACCATCTAAGAGCTTCTTTAAAGCTTGGTGCACCAACAGGCATTATCATAAATTCCTGGGTGTCAACTGCAGAATCTGCATGGGCTCCACCATTTAAAATATTCATCATTGGAACTGGTAATTTTGTTCCCTGAATACCACCAAGGAATCTATAAAGAGGAATATCAAGGGCTGTTGCAGCAGCTCTAGCTGTAGCAATAGAAACTGCAAGGATTGCATTTGCTCCAAGCTTAGACTTGTCCTTTGTTCCATCAGCTGCGATCATAGCTGCGTCAACTGCATAAATGTCAGATGCATCCATGCCAATAAGTGTTTCTGCAATTATGGTGTTGATGTTATTTACTGCCTTAGTAGTTCCCTTTCCGAGATAGCGTGACTTATCGCCGTCTCTCAGCTCCAATGCCTCAAACTCACCAGTAGATGCTCCAGATGGAGCTGTTCCTCTGCCTACGGTACCATCAATCAAAGTAACCTCTGCCTCAACAGTAGGATTTCCTCTTGAATCTAAGATTTCTCTGCCATATACCTTTTCAATTTCTAAATACATCTTTTCCTCGTCCTTTCCAATTCGTCCTTCGACAAGTGGGACGCAAATCCCACCAGCAGTTGTCAAAGGAGTCTTTTATGATTTACACATGGTTAGAACTGCCTAACCATTAAATAAGTTAGCATAGCCTAACTTTCTTGTCAATATGTTTTTTTCGTCTAACAAAAATACAACAGCTTATAATTTATTAAGGCCTAATCTATTCTCATGTTTGAATTTTACCCTCTAAAAGACTATTATAATCAATGTTAATTTATATTTATTTTGTATTCTTTATACATATTCAAACTATAAAAAAATACATACAACATACTCCTTGGAGGCGGACAAATAATGAGCATCTTTTCAAATAAAAATAAAGAAGTAAATATGTTAAATGGCAGCATTTCTAAGACACTAGCTCTTATGGCCATCCCTCTTGCCCTTACTTCCATATTACAACAGCTCTTCAATGCAGCCGACACAGCTGTAGTTGGCCGATTTGCATCCAGCGACGCCATGGCTGCTGTAGGAAGCAATGCTCCTGTTATCAATGTAATTATTACTCTCTTATCCGGCATCTCTGTTGGCGCCAATGTCATGATTGCCTCTTTTATTGGTCAAGAAAGGCATGACGAAGTAAATGATGCTGTTCACACTAGCTTTTCAGTCGCTATTATTTCAGGTATTATTATGACCTTTATTGGGCTTTTGCTTGCAGAGCCTGTTCTTATAGCCCTCTCTACACCAGACAATATCCTAAGTATGGCGGTTCTTTATCTTCGTATATATTTCCTGGGAATCACCTTTATCATGATCTATAATATAGGCTCTGCCATACTCCGATCCATTGGTGATACCCAGACGCCCCTCATATGTCTTGTCATCTCAGGAATACTCAATGTTATCCTAAATCTATTCTTTGTTGTCCTCTGCAACCGCAGTGCTGATGGTGTAGCCATGGCTACCACTATTTCAAATGGCGTCAGCGCCCTCCTTGTTACCATAGTACTTATAAAAAAAGAAGGCATGCTTCATCTGGACCTGAAAAAGTTGTCCTTAAAAGCTGCCTATATTAAAAAAATATTTGTAATTGGAGGTCCTGCTGGAATACAGGGAGCCATCTTTTCTTTTTCCAATGTAATCATCCAAACTGCCATCAATAGCTTTGGTTCTGACTGTATAGCCGGCAACTCTGCCGCCCTTAATTTTGAATACATGGCCTACTTTGTGGTAAATGGCTTTGCCCAGGCCTACATGACCTTTATCAGCCAAAACTACGCTGCAGGCAAATATGATCGTTGTCGTAAGTCAATCAAATGTGCCATGGCCTCATCCATTGGCTTCTGTGCCATGGTTTCTGTCAGCTTTTATATCTTAAGATACCCTCTTATAGGCCTTTTTACATCTGATTCACAGGTTATTTATTTTGCCATGATTCGCATGACCTATATTACCCTACTTGAGCCACTGACATCCACCTACGAAATAACCGGTGCAGGATTACGCGGCATGGGAAAATCCATGCTTCCTGCAATAGTCACCCTTATAGGTTGTTGCGGTATCAGACTGGCCTATATATTTGCAATGTCTGGACAATTCACCGACTTTAAACAGGTAGTATATATCTATTCATTCACCTGGATTGTTACTGGAGCTGCCATGATAATTTTCCATTTAAAAATTACAAACAAACTACTTACAGGCGAAAAATCGCTTCCACTATAAAATGACAGCACCAGTACATCAAATTAACTTTAACTAAATATATTTTTTCAGAGCCCTGTATACCCTGGCTAAAGGCAAACCCACCACATTATTGTAGTCTCCCTCAATGCCCTTTATCAGGGTAGCACCCTTTCCCTGTATGCCATAGGCACCAGCCTTATCCATAGGCTCACCTGTGGCTATATAGGCCCGTATCTCTTCTTCTGTCAGTTCATACATCTCTACAAGAGTTGATTCAAAAAAAACATGAGCCTGTCTGCTCTTGTCTATAATAGTAACCCCTGTAAAAACCATATGCTTTTTTCCCGACAAAAGACTTAACATGTTAAAGGCCTCAGCCTCATCAGCTGGTTTTCCTAGAATATTGCCATCTATAGCCACTACAGTGTCTGCTCCAAGGACCACCTGGCCTGGGCATTTTTCTGCTACAGCAAGAGCCTTTTGCATGCTAAGTTCCATTACCACCTGACCAGGCTCGGTCGCTTCACATACCTCATCTATATCAGAAGTAATCACTTCAAAGTCTATTCCTGCCTGAAGGAGCAGCTCCTTTCTCCTAGGTGATCCTGATGCCAAAATTATTTTCATCATCTGATTGTCCTTTATCAACTTTTCTTTTACAGCCTTGCTGTAGTGCTTTATATGCCATTCTCGACTCATGGCAGCCTGCTTACTGCTATGGCACTCAAAATAGACAAGTGCAACTGGTCGCTTCATACGAGTGGCCTTAGCTCCCTTGCCAGTACCCTTGCCATTATGTTCAGCCAAACGCCTATGAACATCAGTAGTATAGCCTGTATAAAGCGAACCATCTGCACATCGCAAAATATAAGTAAAATGTTGTGCCATATTATCGTAAGTTTCTAACCTTAAAATCTCTTTGGGCTTCCCGCTTCATATCCTTTTTCTGGATATCTGCGCGCTTATCGTAGAGCTTCTTACCACGGGCAAGAGCAATCTTCATTTTAACAAGACCATTGTTCAAATATACCTCAACTGGAACTATGGTATAACCTGTCTCCTTTATTTTCCCAAGAAGCTTGTTTATCTCTGACTTGTGCAGCAGCAGCTTCTTGGGACGAAGTGGATCCCTATTAAAAATATTACCCTTTTCGTAGGGTGACACATGCATTTGGTATATCCACACCTCGCCTTTATCTATACGGATAAAGGCCTCCTTGATAGAGCACTTACCCATACGCATGGACTTAACCTCTGTACCATGCAGCTCTATACCTGTTTCGTATTCTTCTTCTAAAAAATACTCATGATATGCTTTTTTATTGTTAGCTATTAGCTTTCTGCCTTCTTTATTCATTCTTAATCCACTCAATTTTTTCGCCTGCCTTCAGTCGGTCAAGCAGCGATATCTCCTTTCCGTCTTGTCCCATCTTTTTCTTATAGCTTAGCTTCAAGATTTCATCTTCCGGCAGGATGGTCAGCTTAGTCAGTTCCGGAGTGAAGACCTGACTTAAATACTGTGGCTCATCCTGTATCTGATTTGGATTGGGAGCTGTATCTCCATAGCTTGTTCCCTCGAATGCACTGTTCAGATATACTCCGGCCTCATGGATTAATGCCAGCAGGTTTTCTGCCGTCGGATCATCCTGATATTTCGCCGCATGTTCTTCCAGTTTTTTTCTCTCCGCTTTTTTGAAATTCAGCTTGGCAATATTGGCCATAACATTCTGGATTGCCTTCTCCAGGTTCTCCTTGGCATTTCTGATTTCATCCTGCCTTATCTCATCCCGGTTTTCATCCCGGCTCATGGTGATAAGTCGCGTATATGTGCCCGATGCGAATTTCAAATCCAGCGTAGCTTGCTTCAGCTCCACAGTTTTCAACGAATCAAAGAGCGGCTTCATGCGGCTCGTCTTTCTGACCTTTTTGTCTGCCTCAATTGCATTCTTTTCATCCTGACTCAGCTTCTGCTGGCGAATGTACGAAATACCCATATAATCCAGGGAACCTATCGTTCGCAGGACTCGCATCAGATTTCCTGCCACAAGACCTACCAGAGCTGCCTGGGCGGCGTCTTCGTCTCCATTTTTCTCAGCTGTGATCTTCTCGATGGCAGTGATACGGCTCTTCAAGCTCGTGAGGAAGGCCTCCACAAAGGCTACCACCGCAGGTGACTCCTTTGTAAGCTCCGCATCGGCTCCGGCCTGCGCCATTGCCTCGTAGGCAATGCGAAGTGCTCCTCCCTCCGCCTTTTCATCGGCAAACCATGAAGCCAGTGTCTTGCCAAAGGTCGTCCGCGTCTCGCGATTCAAAACTGCATCCACAACCTTGTCCTTATAGGACTTCGGATTACTTTGCTGATGAACCTCATTTGCGGAATTGATCAGTCTCTCCCTGCAGCGTTCTGCCTCCTCGTTCTTCTGTCTGCGAAGCGCTTTCTCCTCTTCTGTCAAAACAGGAAGTACATCTTCGTCATCAAGGGCTTGAACAGGATTTAAGTTGTAATTAAAAAACTCGCGCAGGAATGTCTGTTCGTATTCATCATCTCCGAAGGATACTACAAATTCTCGTAAAATATCGATACCCTTGTTCAGGGCGTCCAGAACAGCTTCCGCGTTGAAGGTGCGGTCTTCCTCGTTTGTTTGGGCAAAGGCTTCCTGGATCTGAGCATCAAAGGCCTTGGATCTTTGCTGCAATTGCTCTGCCTTTTGCATATTTTCCGCTTTCTTCGCTTCAAACTTCTGAATCTGCTCTTGCTGCGCTGCGATCTCAGCGTTTGCCACATCGATATCGTGGTTCAACTTAGCTATCTGCTGCTCTTGCGTCGCTATATACCGCTCCTTATTTACCTTGTCCTGCCCGTTTAGCTGCCTCAGCTCCCTCCTACTTCGCTCAGCTTCCTGCACGAAGACATTTTTTAGAATGTTACAATTAGAAATTGTCTCTTGCATCATCCCAATTTCGCTGCGGCAGACACCAATTTTATCATTCAGGCGACCATTTGTTCTGTTTTCCGTGAAGCTAGGAATATAAGTTGTGAGGTTGTTCATATAGCTCTCATAGCAGATCTTGATCAGCTTATAATCTTCGAAGTTAATCTGAGCTCCCCGCGCGATCCGAATCATAAGCTCTCCTGTTTTCTGATCAGCAAAGAGGAATCCTATCATCTGCGTCGCCCGCTCCTGAACACGAGTGACCTGTGAATCCTGGTAATGATCTTCATTCATTTCTTGATCCTTCCAGGTTAAATCATTTACCGTCTCGCAGTAGCCAAGCAAATGACTCGGGTTATACTCGGTCGAATTTATCGCTTTATCGACAACCGTATCCAGGCTTTCCGTATCCTTGAGGTCATAGAAATTCCGACCCAGGATGTTGTCCACGATCGGGGACATGACCTGTACCTCCGGATCGTCCTGCACACTGCCGAAGCGTCTTCTCTCCATGACGCGCGCGATGCTGCGATCTACATTGTCTATCACGGCATTATAGTCCGCCATGGTTCCGATCATTCGCATAAAGCACTGGATAAAATTGTAGAAGCCTGCCGGAATCTCGATTTCGCGCTTCTGGAGCTCGTGGAAGACCACAAGGATTTTGTCAACCGGGGAGCCATCCTCTTTTTTGATGATGTCCTTAGTAACGGTACGGATCTCCGCTTCCTTCTGTTCGAAGATCTGATAAGACTCTGGAGAGTCTCGAAGCATATCCTTGATATGAGCGAGCACACGTTCCTCATTGAAGCGCATGGAAGCCGCCAGAAGGTTTAAGATATTCTTCTGATTCCGCTTTGCCAGTACATTTACATTGCCGTAGTCGATAATGGTGACACCATCATCATCCATCATAATATTGCCAGCATGAAGGTCTCCGTGGAAGAAGCCACTCTTAAAGACTGCCTCATCAAGCCACTTCTGGGTCAGGTTGACAAGATATTTTTTCTTCGTCACCAGCTCCTTCTTCAGCTTCTGCAGCTCAAGGACGGTTCCGTAGACGGAAGCCATCTTTTCGCCCTCCTTCACGACAGTGACCTTTTCCTCTATCTCCTTGCGCTTCGTATTCATATCTGTCATATAATTGTCGACAGACTGTCCAGGTGCCTTCTCAAGCACCAGGGTATGGATCGTGCTCTTTGTCTTCGGATCGACCCGCATAGAACGGATGTGAAGAAGCTCGTCCTCATAAATCTTACCCTTCTCTACATTATCAGCCTCCAGTCTCAGATCGAGCTCGCGGAGGATTACAGCGGTTTTTCCGCGGAAAGTTTTCAACATACCACCGGCAGGCTCTGCCACCTGAGCCTGTTGCTGTTCCTCGGCCTGTGCCTGAGCCTGCTGCTGTCCTTCAGCCTGGACCTGAGCCTGCTGCTGTTCCTCTACCTGTGCCTGCTGCTCTCCTTCGGCCTGTGCCTGTGCCTGCTGTGCCCCATTGTTTCTGAGCTTCTCGGCCGCCCTTCTGTCGACCTCTTTTGCACAGTTCTCCATGAATTTGATCTCCCGGGCCAGAGTATTCTGGACATCCGGCTTCAGGATCTTCACAACCTTCTCGATGCCCTTGCTGTTGGCAGACTCGTAGACCTTGACTAAAAGAGTCTGACCTACCGAAGCGGAACCTAACACCTTGACCTTCTCGATATGATGGATCTCTCCGCCTGACTCATCGATGATCTGCTGCAGCTGGGCATCGACGATATCCTCATCGATCTGCATCAGGTTGGATCGCACATCCTTCACCATCTCCTGCATCTCGATGGGCATGGAGCTGATAGGCAGCCCCTGCATCATCTTGTGAAGCAGAGGTCCTGCTCCCTTTATGTAGCCCGCCATAAATTTACCTGTAACGATGGCGATGCTTCTCTCAGACTGCACGTCCTTCTCCGTCAGCTTCGGTACATTCTTCAGGGCGCAGGCTACCATCTTCTGGCGCTCTGCCGGGGACGCGTTGCTCACATAGCGGGAGAGTACCAGCTTATTGAAAGCACCCTCTCCATCGTTTCCGGTAACACTCTTTTCCACCAGCTCGGCGAGCGTATAATCGTGGATCGTCTTGTCCTTGTCCTCTTCGTCTTCCTCCATATTGTTTACACAATCATCCAGATGCCCCTGGACAAAATTTGAGACTCCGTTTACCGCTGCCTCCATGCTTCCGGCTGCATTTGTCAGCATCCGATCGAGGTCACCGGATTCCAGGGCATCTTCCAGATTCTCTGCGGTCGGAAAGGCAATCCACTGAAGCAGAAAGTGCATAGATAGGGCATTCAGAAAGGTGTTGAAAACCGTCACAGCCTGCTCAAACTCCTGCTGGAAGGGCTTCAGACGGAATGCCATCTCTGTACGCTCTGCGAGAGTCATTTGCGCCACCGTAAAGAAATCCTGCTTGTTATTTTGAAGTACTTCTTTCAGGCGGTCGACCGTATAAGTCGCATTCTGATCAAGAGTTAGTTTTGTCTTACTCGAAAAGTAGAGCTCTCCCATCAGATTCAGGTAGGACTGCTGCTTCTTGGTCCATTTCTCCGGATCATTTACGACCTCCAGGGCATCTTCCTGCTTGTTTTCCTGCTTGTTTTCCTGCTTGGTAACCTGCGCTTCTTTTCTTCTCTTCAGATTCTCTAAGGCGATCAGGTTCTCGACGGCTGCCTCGGAATTGATATGGATGCGATTGTTCTGTTGTGCATTGATGTTCTCGATATGTTGGCGAACCTGCTCCTTGCTCACTTGCTCGGGGGAGCAGTATAACCTTGTCAGTCCCCGGAGTTGCCCGTTTGTAAGGGACGTCAGCTCTTCCGCTCTCACTCCGATCTGAGATGTCAGGAAACGCTCGTAGAGCACACGGCTTCTTCGATCTTCTACCAGGTTTGCTTCGTCTCTTTCTATCTGGCTCAGTAAAGTTTCTTTCGCAGATTCTCCGTAATAGCGGTCAAAATGGACACAGAGATCCTCCTCCAGGATTTCCAGCCAATAGGAGGCTGTATGGGGCAGGGTTATTTCGTGATTCTCGATCTTCATGGTCACGATCCCGTATTTGTTCCTTATCAGCTCTATCTGATCGCCCTGGAACCTGACTGTCGTTTTCACGGCTATTCCCTTATCCGCTGGATCTGTCAGGAGTTGAAAACCTTCCAGCAGACGCAGAAGACTAAAGCTTGCTCCGTCTGATCTGCGCTCGATCATTTTGGAAGGCTTCTTCTGTAAAAATACAGACCTGAGTCGAAGTCTCATTTTCTTCGGAAATTTTTGCAGGGCTTCGTAAAAGGCCTCTTCCTCGGAAATCAGCTCGATGGGCTTTACTTCCTCCTGCTGGTTCGCTTCTCGTACCTGTCCCTGAAGCTTTCCTCTGATTCGCTCTGCGAGGTCGGTTTTCACTCCAAAGCCGTTGAGTTCACCACGCATATTCAGCTTCCTTAAGCCCTCCTCCATCGCACTTCCTTCCGGGAATCCCTTACGGAGTCGATCGAGGAGCTTACAGTTTCTGCTGAAGACTCTCTGATTCTCCTCGAGACGCTTCTGGAACAGTGCTGCCTCGTCCTCTGTCAGTCCCTGTATCAGTCCCTTGTAAGAAAGCGTACTCATCTCCTGCATGTTTTCCATCAGTCTCGTCAGAGCCTTCAGAGCTTTCTTTCGGTCTGCCTCATTCATCCCCTGCCACTGCTGCGGATGCTTCTCTACATAGAGACGGAGCGCATCCGGCTGCATCGTACGAAGCTCCTCGATATCCAGAAGATCCAGATCCTTTTTCAGCTTTTCGTCTGCCTTCAGCGCCTGCTCCCGCTCAAAGCGACGGATCTGAAGCTCCAGAGTATCCTTTATATCTTCCTTTTCCGTCACGACCTGTGAAAGCGCCATGCCAAGCAAAAGCTTCATTTCTGCCGGTTCCAGAGGGTTCACCGGTCTTTCTCCAAGCTTTTCGCGCATCCGGTAGATCTTCATGGCACTCTGAAAAGCCTTGTCTCTGGCAGCCTGCAGCTGTCCTTTTACAAGGGTTTGCATTTCCTGCTTCGTAAGATTCAAGGTCACATAGCCCGGGTAAGCCTTGCATGCCTCCTGAATCTCTGCAATCTGCTGTCTTCTCTGGCGCTCCAGTTCCTCTTCTTTCTGGTTCTTTCCACACAGGAAGGCGCTTCCAAGAAGCTCCTGGATCCCAGAAGCAGTCTGATAAGCGAGGTCACCCTCCTTCTTATCGATGAGTCTTCGATCTACCTCCGAAACCTGACGATTGAAGCGAACGACCAGTTCCCGC